>JBEHWX010000053.1:0-40376 GCA_048498995.1 Bacteroidota bacterium | reverse complement strand
GGCGTGGGGCACGCGGGCTCCCCCCAGAGACCCGTCGTGCCCCACGTAGCCGTCCGAGGTGTCCTGATACCACCGAACGGATATCGCTCCCGCGGCGTCCGAGCCGCGAGATCCACTATCTCGGCAACTGTCGTCGCACGTCGATCATTCGCCCCCGCTCCAGATCTCGCTCCCCCCTTCCCCATGCTCCGAACGATCGCGCGCCGTTATCGGTGCCGTCAGCAAGCTATCCCCGACGTCGGACGCGAATCCTGACATATGTCATGATTCGGAATATTTCCGTTCGGCCGCCCGAGCGTATCCGGATGATGCGCCACTCCACGCGGCACACAATTCCTCCGATATCCCATTGTAGTATCTGGCGAATCATGATCTGCGTCAGGGTCGCGGCGCGATTGGGCCGCTAAGTTGCGTGAGGTCCAGCAACTGTCACCCTCCAGACATGCACGTTCGGTCCCGATTCGGGATGTATCCCGACACGGAAGCGGATCGATCGCGACGACGTTGCCTCGGCCCTCGCATCACGCCCATTCGACGATTGCGTCACATCCACGACCACTGATATTCCGTGCCGACGGCACCAGCGCCGAGGCCGGAAGGAGATGAGATCGACCATGTTCTTCCTTACCCATGACGATGCCGCCAGCGGAACCGGACAACACTCCGCGGATCGGAGCGGCGGCGATATCGAGCGGCACGAGCAACGGGCCGCGGCGGCCCGGGAGATGCCGGCACGGTTGCCGGAGATCGGACGAGACATATCCGATCCGTTCGCGCTATTCATCAAGGGGAGGGATCTGCTGGGACGGAGGCGCGGCCGCTCCGGTGGCGAGCCCTGCGCCGCCGAGATGCTCGAACATCGCGCATCAGCGCTTATGCTGCTCGGCCGCGATCTGGAATCGGCGGCCCTCAACGAGCAGATCATCCGGCGCTTCGAGCGGCAGGCGCGCTCCCGCGATTATGTCTCCCGCGCGCACTTCAACGCCGGATGCGCCTACATCCGGATCGGCATGATCGACAAGGGGATGGAGCACTTCAGGACGCTCATCGCGCGTATCGAGGCCACCGGCAACGATCCGCTGCTCGCGCTGGCGCGCGAGGGGGTGCGCCAGGGGGAGAGATCGCTCGCGCGCATGCGACGCCATCGGCAGAGAGTCCACGGATCGGCCCCTCCCGAGCCCCGCGGCTGAACGCGCCGGCCTCCACGATACGCTTCGGCACGCCACCCATGGCAATGATGTCGACTCCCACGGCCCGACATCGCCGACGACTGCCCGAACCACGCTTCAACGAACGAGTCGAGGAAACGACCATGAGGCTCACACTGTTCGGAGACGCCGCGATACGACGCATCGTCGCGGCCCCCATCCTTCATCCCCCCGCATATGGCCTGAGCGATCCCGACGCGCTTGCCCCGGCCAGCGACCTCGCCATCGCGCACTTCGGATTTCCGGTGACCGGCTCGACCGCGGCCTGGAACCGCACGCCACGCACCGGTCTGCGCCGCGCATCGGCCTGGCTTCCGCCGGTCCTTCGCGCAGGCGGCGTCCGGATGGTATCGCTGGCCGACGATCACCTGCTCGACTACGAGAACGACGGGCTCGCCGACACGCTCGCCTCGCTCGACGCGGCGGGCATTGCCCACGCCGGCGCCGGCGCGGACATCCACGACGCGATGCGTCCGGCCATCGTCGCCGCCGGCGGCACCACGGTCGGGCTGATCTCCTTCACCGAGGGGGAAGCCGCAAGCACCGCCTCGATCGGACGCCCCGGCATCAACTTCCTCCGGATGCGCGGCACCACGTCGCAGCTCGACACGATCGCGACGTTGAACCACCGCGCGCGGCGCGCCGGCGCTGAGATCGTGCTGCTGGCGCTCCATCGCCGCGTGACACCGTCGGACCGATATACGATCGGCGTGGAGGATCTGGCGCTTGGGGCCGTCGAGGCGGGCATCGACCTGGTGATCTGCACCGACGTGGCCGAGAGTCCGGCCGGACACGAGGAATGGATAACGCTGATCGGCGGATCGGCGCGCGAAGGGAGCGCTCCCACGCTGCGCGGCGCCGAGCTGGCCTCCGTGGCCATCGATATCGAGCCCGGGCGGATCGACCGCATCATCCCAGTCGTGTACGGTCCCGCGTTCTGGGGCTGCGACCGGAGCGGACAGGTCCACTACGACCGCACGCGCAGGCCGCGCCGCGCCCGTGAAGAGCGCGCCACGCGGGACGAGGCGCCGTTTCTCTCATCGACCGGCTCCGGCCGGACCTGACCGTGGCGGAACATCGGGCCGACGCGTGAACGACCACACGTCGGCCTCGGACAAACATCATGGGAGGGAATTACGATGGTATACGCATGGCGGAGACTCGGAATGCTGGCGCTGGTCATTCTGGCCGCGCTGCTGCTGATGGCCCGGCTCAAGTACCATCTGCTGGACTGAGCCACCAGGTCGCGGCGCACACGCAAGGCGCACACACGCAAGGCGCGCACACGCAAGGCGCGCCCACGCAAAGCGCGCTCGCGATACGCGCTCGACGGCAATGCCCGCTTCCGGAGAGATCCTGGGGCGAGCATCGTTGCGCACCGGAGCACGAAACGCGTGGCGATCACGACATATCGAAGCGCACGCTGAAGACGTGCGGCTACCGAGGCGCGACAACGGTATATCGAGGCGCGCGCTGAAGACGCGCGGCTACCGAGGCGCGACAACGGTATATCGAGGCGCACGCTGAAGACGTGCGGCTACCTCCGCGTAATGACATGGTCTCAACGACCGTAGGTCGCGAAGGCGCCGATCACGACGGCGAGGTTTCGGTCGGCTCGGAGCGGGAAGCAGGATGGCGCGTGAGGAGATCGATCACCTCGGCGTCGGAGACGGGATGAAAATCCTCGTACCAGGCGCCGACCGATTCGAGCGCGCCGGGCATGCGGGCGACGATCACGCCATCACACTCGCGCTCTAGCTCCGCGCGGCTCTGGCGCGCGGCGACCGGGACGGCCACCACCACCTCGGCGGCGCCGAGTCCCCGCGCGGCCCGGATCGCCGCGCGCATCGTGGCCCCGGTGGCGATGCCATCATCCACGAGAATCGCGGTCCGTCCCGTCAGTCGCGGCGGCGGAGCTCCCATGCGATACGTCCGCTCGCGGCGCTCCAGCTCCCGCTCCTCCCGACGCATCACCGTATCGATCTCCGTTCCGGTGATGCCGAAATGGTCGATGATACCCGCTTCGAGCACCACCACGTCGGCGCCGGCGATCGCCCCCATCGCCAGCTCCGGCTGATCCGGCACGCCGAGCTTCCTCACGGTTATCACGTCCAATGGAGCCCGGAGCGCGTCGGCGATCTCCGCGGCCACCAGAACGCCGCCGCGCGGCAGCGCCAGCACCGTGACGTCGTCCCGATCGCGATATGCGACGAGCATCAGCGCCAGCAGGCGGCCGGCCGTGCGTCGATCGGCAAAAATCTGCTTCATGGTATCCTCACGTGGCGGATGACGAATCAACTCTCCGGGAGGCGCCGACTCCGGCGCGATGCGCGGTCGATGTCCGAAGCTCCGGGCGCGGAAGCGGCATCCGCGTAGGGAAACGCCGACGCACGGGAAACGCCGACGCACGGGAAGCACCGGCCATCGAGGCTCCCCGCGTGACGGCGCGTGCGACCGGTCGTTCGAGGCCGGTCGCGTGAATCCGGTCATGAGCAAAATGAGGGATGATCCGCCCGACAGCTCCGACAGTGAAGAGTGCCGGTGAGGTGATGGCATCGCTCCGCCGCTCTCTTCCCCGCTGCAGCGACGAAACGCACGCCATCATCGTTCCGACCCCATGCACCGACGGTATCGGACGGATCATCCATCGCGTAAGCCTTGTCGATCAGGCCACCAGCCCCATCTCCGGCGCCGACACCTGAACGGCCTCGGTGGGTCCCTCGGCCTTCCAGTGACGGCTGACGCCCCGGAGCACCTCGGCAAGCTGACCGTCGGTAACGCCGCCGCGACGCTTGGCGCGCAACGCCAGATCGTTGAGCGTGACGATCCCCACCACTTCCTCCTCCTCGTCGACCACCGGCAGGCGGCGCACCCGGCCCTGGATCATCCTCTCGACGATCTCGTCGACCGTCGAAGTCCGCCAGCAGGTGGCCACGTCGGTGCTCATCACCTCTCCCACCTCGATCTCGTCGAGCGGAAGTCCCTTGGTTGCTCCGGCCACGCAGATATCCCGATCGGTAATAACGCCGATCAGATGCCGCTGCTCGTCGACGACCGGAAGGATGCCGCAATCGTCTTCCCAGAGCGCCACGCCGGCCGAGGCGAGCGATGTCCGCGGCGTGCAGGCGCGGACCTGACTGGTCATGATGTCGTTGGCAGTCACGTCGATTCCTCCATCATGGTACTTCGGACATGAGTATTCGGGCGAAAGTATTCGCATCGTGATTCGCTGCGCGACGTCGTGTTTCCGGTGGAAACCGGCGGAGACCGCTTCCACGTCGCACGCGGTCCGAGGCCGCATGCGCGCCGGGATGGCGCCGTCGAGCATGAAGGACGACCTGATTATTGCTCCACGCCCGATATCGCCAGTCTAACCCGCATCCGGTTCGCCGGTCGCGAGTGCGCCGTGGAAGCGATCCCCGGCGATGACGCGCAGAATTTCGGGGGCGATCGACTCGACCGGAAGCACAGCGTTCACCGCGCCGGTGCCGATCGCCGAACTGGGCATTCCGGAGACCTGAGCGGTTGCGGGATCCTGCACGATCACGACTCCCCCATATTTCCGCGCCTCCTGAACGCCGTCGGTGGCATCGCCGTTTCCTCCGCTGAGCACCGCCACGATCAGACGCGGACCATAGACCGGCGCGGCGGTCTCCAGCAACGGATTCGCCGACGACCGCGCGCCGCGGACCCTCACGCCATTCCTGAGTCCGGCGTGATGCCCCGGATCGACCGTCATGTGCAGGTTCGGCGGAACGACGTAGACCGTCCCCGCGCGGAGCTTTTCTCCGGCGTCGATCCCCTTCACTCTCAGACGCGTTGAGCGCCCCAGCACGCGATCGAGCAGCAGCGGGGGCTTATCGGTCCGATGGAGCACCACCGCGACCGCCGCGGGGAGATCCGTGGGGAGCGCGGCCAGGATGGTTCTGATTCCGTCGAGCGCGCCGGCCGATCCGGCAAGTACGATCAGATAGTCTCCCGCGTCGACGGCACGCTCCGTCGATGCGCTCTGGATGTCGTTCAGCGCTTGCATGGCTGGAGGGATTTCAATGGCATTCGTTCATTTCTTCCGCCGCTCGACCGACGGCCGGCCACACTGCCTGCGTAACGGGCGTGCTCAATCGATCGCGACTTTGCGTCCGTTCTTCTTCGTGGCGAGGGTCACCTCCAGCACGCCATCCTTGTAGGTGGCATCGCCATGCTCGGCAATGGTTCCGGCCGGGAACGGCACGTAGCGGTAGAAGCTCCCGTAGGTCCGCTCGCTCCGGTAATACCCGTTCTTCTTCTCCTCGGTCCGACCATGACGCTCACCCCGGATGATCACCCCCTCGCCGGTCAGCTCGACGTCGATATCCTTTTTCTCCAGGCCCGGAAGGTCCGCGCGAACAACGATGCTCCCCTCCTTCTCCTCCACCTCGATGGCCGGCAGGAACGCTTCCTTCTCCAGATCCTCGAGACGCTTGCTCAGCGCGTCGCGGCCGAACAGGGAGGGCCAGGCACGGCCGATCGCCCCTTCCTGAAACACGCGATCCACCTCGTCCCAGAAACGCCGTACCGATGGGAACAGCTCCCCCTTCGAGGTTGTCGACGGGTGTGTCGATGCCGGTTTGCCGGTGACGGCATCACCATGTTCCACCGTAACGCTCTTCGTTTCCATTGCCTCCTCCATGACGCATGATTGTTTGAATGTGGGGAGAATAATCCCCGGACCTTCCATCGCGCGCCGGCAACGCGCAACGCGCGCGGCCGCCATCGATGACAGCCGCAACCTACGGCATCCCGTTCCGGGCAACCATGACGTGGATCAGGATTTAGGGAGAATTTCCGGGCGAATAATTCCGCACGCGATTATCCGTCGCGCATATCACCGTGCTTCACGGGATGTCGGCGACGGGCGGGGGGTAGGGCGGATGCGGGCTGGCGTGGGCTGCCGGGCAAGCGGGTCGGCGCGGCGCGGTTGCTGGAACACGGCCGCTGCGGGGGGAGGGGATGATTTCCACGATCGCGCGCCGCGGGCGCCGGCGCGTGGATCATGCGGGGATATCACATCTGGCGATGCGGCTGTCGAACCGGAAAGCTCGGAGAGGAGACATCGAACGATGCGGGGAATCTCACTCGTCGGCGTTGGCGGCTTCGAGAAGCCCGTCGGCCGTGAGAATCTTGATGCGACGTCCGTTCAGCTCCACGAGCCCTTCCCGCTCGAACTGAGCGAGCTGGCGGATCACCGATTCGGTGGCCGCGCCGACGATCTCGGCGATCTCGATCCTGGTCATCCGCGTATCGATGGTGACGCCGTCCGACTGGAATCCGAAGGTCTGGCGAAGCAACAGGAGTGCTTCGGCCAGGCGCTCACGGAGCGAGCGCTGCGCAAGATCGACGATCCGATTCTGGGTATTGCGGAGCTCGCCGCTGAGCAGCTCCAGCAGCTTGAAGGAAAACGCGGGCTTCTCGGCGGCCATCGACAGGAACATCGCGCGGGGCACGTGGCACAGGCTCACCTCGTCGAGCGCGGCGGCGCTGTTGGTATGCGGCTGCGCGCTCAGAAGCGCGCGATATCCGAATATCTCTCCCGGCCGCACCAGGCGGAGAATCTGCTCCCTTCCATCGCGACCGTTCCTGAAGATTTTGATAGCCCCCTCGTACAGGCAATAAATCCCGGCCGGTTCGTCCCCCTCGCAGTACACGGTTTCTCCTCTGCGAAGCATCCGATGGATTTTACTGTGACTCATCGCGCCGACGTCGGCCGGCGAGAGATCGCAGAAGACCGTGCTGCCGCGCGTGGCGCACTGCTCGCACTGCGGACTGATTGCTGATCTGTTGTGTGTTGACATGGCGACACCTCGATGGCATCACGGGCGGATAGATCCGTGACAATATATCGTTCTATGGAAGCTGGGGCGGACGCGTCCTTGGACCTCGCGTCGACATCTCGTGGGTGTCGCAATATACACCGGACCTTCGTCCTTCTACTTCCGCGTGGCATGAAATTATGGGTCGGTTCGCGACTGATTTCCGTGTCAGGTTTTTCCCGACATATTTCGTCGGTGAGAATCCGCGTCGGAATTTCATAGCTTGAGCCGGTAATAATGATGCCGCGATATCGCGCGCGTCTGCTCGAGCCGCGCGCGGCGATCCGACGGACATGCTTCCCCTGCTCCGAGGACCACGCCGATCATGAGCGACTGGAAAACGCCGGATTCGATCTCCGGCAACGATGGGAACGCCGACCGAGCGGCGGACTCGAATGAACGTTCGCGTGCCGCGCGATCGGTGAATCGTCATGCCCCTGATGCCCATGGCGCCGATCGGGACGCGCGCGCGATGCTGGAAGCCTCCGGCGTCGGCATGCTCGTCGTGGGGCGTGATAGGAAGATCGTGGAAGTCACGCCGGCCGTGCGGACTCTCGTCTCCGGTCCGGTCCCGGACGACCGGCTTCTCGACGCGCTTTCGGCGCGCCTGAGCGACGGGTACGATCTGACCGATCACATCGCCGAGGGATTCCGGCGATCCGAGCCGGTCGAGCGGGAGACGTTGACGACCTCCGGCCGCTGGTTTTTGATCAGGACGACGCCGCTGGACAAGGAGCGTCTGGCCGTGAGCTTTCTGGAGATCACCTCCGGAAGGCTTATCCGGACGCAGCAGGCGCTGCTGGCCGCGATCGTCGCCTCCTCGCTCGACGCGATCATCGGCCAGGATGTCGAGGGGAGGATCACCACCTTGAACGCCGCGGCCGAGCGGCTCTACGGCTATTCTCACGATGAGCTGGCGGGGCGCGACATCGGGGTGCTCGTGGCCGACGACTACCGCGGCCGGTTCGTCGATGCCCTGGAGCGGGCGCGACGGGATGAGCCGGTGGAGCCGTTCGAAACGGTGCATCGCGGGAAAGCCGGAGAGCAGATCAACGTGCTCGTGCGCCTCTCCCCGATCCGGGACGCGGCCGGCGCCTGCATCGGGATCTCGATGATCGCGCACGACGTTACCGGACAGCGGCGGGCCGAGCTGGCGCTGCGCCACGAGCGTGACACGGCGCGCCAGTACCTGGAGATCGCCAGCGCGATCATCATCGCCATCGATCGCGACGAGCGCGTGCGACTGATCAACCGGCTCGGCTGCCGGATGCTCGGCCTCGAGGAGTCCGAGATCATCGGCAAGAACTGGTTCGAGGAGTTCGTCCCCGCCTCGGCCCGCGAGGAGGCGCGCGCGGCATTCCGCGCCCGGATCGCCGGCGCGGACGAGCCGGCCGGATACGTGGAGCGTCCGCTGATCACGCGGGATGGAGCCGAGCGGCTCGTCGCCTGGCACACGGCCGTGATCCGGGATGATGCCGGCGCGGTGCTCTGCCTGCTCGGCTCCGGACAGGACGTGACCGAGCGGCGGAGCGCGGAGCTGGCGCTCCGCATCACCGCCGAGCAGTTCCGCCGCGCCATAGCCGCGCTGCCGGTGCCGACGATGCTCCACGCCGATGATGGCGAGATTCTCGGCCTCAGCCGCGGCTGGACGGAGGCGACGGGATTCTCCCGGGATGAGGTGAGAACCTTCGACGAATGGGTCCGACGCGCGTTCGGCGAGCGCCGCCATCATGCGGGGTCCCTGGTCGAGCGGGTCTATTCGCGCGGCATGCCGAGCCACGATGGCGAACAGGTGGTGAAGATCCGGAGCGGCGAGCGACGGATCTGGGACATGTCGTCGGCGCCGCTCGGCGTCGATCCCACCGGACGGCGCGTGGCGATCACGATGGCGGTCGACGTCACCGAGCGGCGACACCTTGAGCGGGAGCTGCTGGCGATCAGCGAGCAGGAACGGGGGCGCATCGGCCGCGACCTGCACGACGGCCCGGCCTCCCAGCTGGCCGGCATCGCCATGCTGGCGCGCGGGCTGGCGCGCGCGGCGCGCGCTGGGAACGCCGTCACGGCCGAGCAGCTTGAGGAGATCGCGGAGCTGGCGCGCGACGGCGCCGAGCAGGTACGCTCGCTGGCGCACGGCCTGGCGCCGGTGGCGCCGGAGCCGGAGGGGCTGGCCAGGGCGCTCGACGAGATGGCGCACGGCACGGCGCGACACTCCGGCATCCGATGCGTCTATAAGGGAGTCGAGACGCTTCCGCGACTTCAGCGGGACACGGTAAGCCAGCTCTACTGGATCGCGCGCGAGGCTGTAGCCAACGCGGTGAAGCACGCGCGCGCCAGGACCATCGAGATCCGGCTGTTCGTCACCTGGTCGCAACTGGTGCTTCGCGTGAAGGACGATGGCGTCGGCATCGGGGTGGGGCCGAAGAGCGCGGGTGGGATGGGAATTCGTATCATGCGTCACCGCGCCGGCGCCATCGGCGCGCGTCTGTTCCTCCGTTCGCTCCCCTCCGGAGGCACCTCCGTCACCTGCATCGTGCCAATCGCCGAGATCGCCCCCCGTTCCGCGTGAACATTTGCACACATCCGTCATGTCACGAACGATCTTCATCGTCGATGATCACCCGATCATGCGCCGAGGCTACGCGCAACTGATCGGAAGCGAACCGGATCTCGTCGTGGTGGGCGAGGCGGGGTCGGCCGCCGATGCGTTGAGCGCCCTGGAACGCACCCGCCCGGATCTGGTCGTGATCGACATCTCGCTCGGCGGAGCCAACGGCCTGGAGCTGACCAAGCAGCTGACCGCGCTGTATCCGGGGCTGGCGATCCTGATCATCTCGATGCACCAGGAAGCGCTCTACGCGCCGCGGGCGCTGGCCGCCGGCGCGCGGGGATACGTCATGAAATCCGAGGCCGACCGGACCACGATCGACGCCATCCGCCACATCGTCGCCGGCGGCTACTACTTCAGCGAGGAGATGACCGCCTCGTTCCTCTCCCGCCTCGGCGGCGGACGCGTGGCGGCCACGCCGTCTGACCCGCTCGACCGTCTGAGCGATCGGGAGCTGGAGATCTTCGAGCTCCTCGGCCGCGGGCACACATCCTCCGAGATCGCGGCCGCGCTGGCGATCAGCCCGAAGACCGTCGAGACCCACCGCGCGCGGATCAAGGAGAAGCTCGGCGTCTCCTCCGGCCGCGAGCTGCTGCTGTACGCCGTCCGTTGGGTCGATGACGAGGAGAGCGACGACACCTCCCCTCACGCTCCGGCATGACCCGGCACGATCGCGAACGATCGCCCGCGATCGATCACGGCTCCTCGAATCGTCCGGTCATCTCATCGAGCTCGATGCGATAGATCACGGCCGACGTGGGTACCGCCGCTCCCTCCCCAATGCCATGCATCGGACGGCTGGTGCCGCTGGCGACGAGGGGCCTGAGCCGCTCGATCAGCGTCAGCATTCCGCGCGCCGCCTCCTCTCCGGTCAGCTCCCGGTACGTTCCCCAGGCGATCACGCTTCGCCAGTCGGTCATGCTCTCCATCCGATCCACCTCGACGCAGACGCGGGGATTGCTCCGCATCATCTCGATCTTCATTCCGACCCTCGAGTGTCCGATGATCCCTCCACCGTCGTAGGCGTAGGTGATCGGGACCACGTAGGTACGCCCGTCGGCGTGGCAGCCGATCCGGGCAATCACTTCGGACATGAGCACCTGCCCGATCTGCTCCCTGGTGAGCTCTCCCAGCATGTCGTCACTCTCCTTTCGACGTCGCGCCGTCGACGCGGCATGAGCCGATGATCGTTTCGTGAGTCGCCCGTGCCTTCCGCGATCGCTCGTGTCCGCGGATCGGGCATCCGGACGAATATCGTGTCGGCGATCGCCACGTACCCTGATCAAGATCATGATCCCGTCGATATCTCCGACTCCGTCTGACGCCGTTGATATTCCCTCTCCGCGCGCGCTCTCGCGACATCTCCCCGGAATATTCTTCCGGGAACCTGACACCGGTCATGGTTGCCGTCAGCGCGGCGTGTGAACTTGCGGTGCATGGGCGTCGGTGCGCCCGCGAGCACGTCAACCAACATTGGATGGGGAAGGA
Organism: Bacteroidota bacterium; assembly: GCA_048498995.1. Classification (GTDB taxonomy): domain Bacteria; phylum Bacteroidota; class Ignavibacteria; order OLB7; family OLB7; genus JBEHWX01. Next base: position 29,226 of record JBEHWX010000053.1, on the reverse strand, counting down.
GATGGAACGCTTTACCGAACAGACGCTCCGCCGCCTGGCGGCGATTGTCGAAGGACCGTGCGTCACGATGTACATGCCGGCGCGACATACCGGCGCCAACGCCGCGACGGACATGACGAGGTTGAAGGGATTGCTCCGGGAGGCCGAGACGCTTCTGGCCGGCACGCCGGAGATCGTGACGCGGGGAATGCTTGGCCCGGCGCGCGAGCTGCTGAACGATTTCGAGTTCTGGAAGGATCCCGAGCACGACATGGCCCTCTTCATCGCCCCAGGCACGTTCGAGATATTCCGGACTCCGATCCCGATCGCCGAACAGGTGTGCGTCGGCGCCTGCTTCGACCTGACGCAGATGCTGCCGCTGGCGGCCGGCGACGGCGAGATCCATCTTCTGAGCCTGGACCAGAACCGGATGCGGCTGTTCCGCGGCAACCGCGACGAGCTCGTCGAGATCCCGCTGCCCGAGCCGGTCAGAAGCCTGAAGGAAGTAGCCGAGTCAGGAGAGGAGCATGCCGAGATGCAGCTCCACTCCGGCACGTCGCCGACGCACGGCGAGCGCTCGAAGCGCAACGCGATCTACCACGGCACCGGATCGGTGCCGGACCGGACGAAGATCCTTCTGAAGGAGCTATTGACCGAGCTGGACCGGGAGGTGCTCAGGATCGGCGGCGTCGCCGAGACGCCGCTGGTGCTGGCCGGCGTGGACTACCTGCAGGCGATCTATCGCGGCGTGAGCCGCCACCAGCACATCGTCGACGTGGGCATCGTCGGGAGCACCGGACGGCTCGGCCTGGCCGAGCTGCGCGACGCCGCCTGGAAGCTGGCGTCGCCCGGCTTCGACGCGCCGCGGCGGAGCGCGATCCGCGCGCTCCGCGACATGGAGGGAACCGGCCTCACCTCGCGACTGCCGGAGGAGATCCTCGATCTTGCCGGGCAGGGACGGGTGGCAACGCTGCTGGTGGCGATGCCGTCCGGAGCCGACCACGCGACGTCGGACACCGACCGCGCCGAGATGATCCGGATGGTGCTCGCCGGCGCCGGCAAGGTCTATCCGGTAACGCCCGAGGAGCTTTCCCCCGGCGAGGGAGTGGCCGCGATCATGCGCTACTGACGGCATGGGAACGCCATGAGCGGGCGTCGCGTTCATCGCGATGGCGCCGCGATCGACAGGAACGAGCGAGGCCCGGATCGGATGGTCCGGGCCTCGCTCGTTTCACGTGCCTCTGGTCATATCTCGTTGCGATTCACGCGGTCAGGCGGGAGGCATGGTTACCGGTCATAGTAGAGAATCGTGTAGTAGGCGTACTCGACCTGAATCAGCAGGAAGATGCCGGCCGCGATCCAGAACCATCTGCGCCGCATCAGCGCGGCAAGCCCGGCCATCCCCCGCTCCCGCAGGTGAACGAGCGCGATCCCTCCCCAGGGGAAGAGAAGCCCCACGGCGGGGAAATGGTAGATGCCGGAGGCGAAGGAGATCATGTACGGGAGCTGATAGGCCAGCACCACGCCGACCAGGAAAAGGCGGCCGGGAGATTCCACCTTCCGCCAGCCGACCAGCATGCCGACGATCACCAGGAGCATCGCCAGGCAGTAGCCGCCCGACTCGAAGAGCATCGCGACGCCGAGGCCGAGGTTTCCCCAGCCGTGGGTCTGCTGGATCCAGCGGGACATCACGTAATCGAATCCCCAGAAGGAGCGGATCCGGTTCGAGGTGCGCCAGAGCGTGTTCAGCGGGTGCTCCTCGATGTAGGTGACCGCCTCGTCGGCCATCGCGGCGCGGGGATCGGGACGCCGCTCCAGCTCCAGGATGTAGTCGCGCGCGGCCGGCTCCAGCTCGGTCACGCCGCGCCAGGCCATGTGCCCGGTCTTGTAGTCCGGGGTGAAGCGGTTGTTGCCGAGGAAGAAGTTCCGCTCGTTGTTGGTCGAGATGTTCCAGCCGGCGCCGAGCTCGTGGTTGTGCCGCAGGGCCGGGTACAGCGTCAGGGCCGCCACCGCGAGCATCAGCGCGCCGCCGGCGATCGTCGAGCGCGGGTGCCGCACCGACGTCCGCCCGGCGCCGCGCAGGAGCGCCACGCCGGCGACGACCGCGATCGGCAGCGCCACGCTCAGCATCGACGGACGCGCCAGCGCGCCGGCGCCGTAGGCGATGCCGGCCAGCGCATAATATCCGAGGCGACCGGTGGCGAAGGCGCGCAACATCCAGTAGGCCAGCAGCGTCAGCGCCAGCATCGCCAGAAGCTGCGAATAGGTCTGCCCGGCCATCATCACCGACGGCGGGTAGAGCGCGGCGATCCATCCGGCCGCGCGCGCCGAGCGGACATCGCTGGTCACCTCCTGCGCCACGAGCGCCACGGCGGCCACGGCGGCCACGCTCAGCCCGAGCGAGACGAGGCGGGAAACGAGGATCGCCTCCCCGAACAGATGGTAGAAGAGACCCAGCAGCCAGGGCATCCCCGGCGGCCAGAAGTAGGGCTCGGTCCCCGGAAAGGAGGCGGCCATCTTCATCCCCTCGCCGGCGTAGGAGGCGGCGTCGGAGACCATGGGCATCGATCCGAGGAGGATGAAGACGACGACGAGGCGGATGATCGTCGCCCAGGCGAGCAGCCGAAGCCACGACTGGCGGGAGAGGCGTGTGGACATGAAGGTCCGGACGAATGAACGGATCGCGCGTGAACGGAACGTGGGCGCCGGAGATGGCCGCCCGCGGTCGAACGGCTCCCGGCCGGCGCGACGCCGATCGCCACGACGCCGGCGGGAATGCTTCCGGTACGGAAGCTGTTGTACCGACCGATTCCGGCCGCGCAATTTACATCGGAGCCCGACATCGTCTCGCCGGAGAAGCCGTCCCGCATCGGATCGGGACGGGTGGCTCGCACTGTAACCGACGGATCTCATCGACGTCATGACCCACACGGACACGCCGACGACGGACACGCCGACGCTCGCCTCGACCTACCGCGCCGCGGACGTCCACTGCTGGTGTCGGGGGAGCGGGCCTCCCGCGCTTCTGGTCCACGGCAACCCGGCCACGCATACGCTCTGGCGCCCGCTGTTCGATCCGCTGGCCGAGCGGCGCCGGGTGGTGGCGGTGGACCTCCCAGGATTCGGCGCCAGCCCCCTGCCACGCGACGGCGCCCCGCTGACGCTCGACGGCGTTGCCCGGCTGATGCTGGCCACCGCCGACATGCGGGGTATCGGACGGTTCGACCTGATCGCCCACTCCTATGGGAGCGCCGTGGCGATCACGATGGCGGCCGTGGCGCCGGAGCGGATCCGATCGCTCACGCTGATCACGCCGCTGGCCGACCGCATCCCCCCGGTGGGACGTCCGGCCTACATTCCCTGGATCCGGCGGATGGTCTCGGCGCTCTGGAAGCTGCTCCCCTCCTCGTTGAGGCGGCGGATGATCCGCGGGGCGGCCCATCTGAGCGCCGGACGCGCCTACAGCCGGGAGCGAGCCGAGGAGATCGCCGACGAGCTCGACCGGAAGGAGGCGATCGACGCGATCCTGGGGGTGATGGCCGGGATCGACTACGATGCCTACCGCCGCTCGATCCGGACCGTCGCCGGGGAGCGCCCCTACCGGCTTCTCCTGATCGGCTCGGAGCGGGACCGGGTGATTCCCTACGCGCAGTTCCTCGAGATGCGGAAGCTGCTCCGTCCGGACCGGGAGCGGATCTTCCCGGATGGCGAGCATCTGGTGATGTGGCAGCATCGCGCCGAGCTGCTCGAGGCGATCACCGACTTTCTCGAAGAAGCCGACGGGAGGCTCCACTGACGCCGCTGGAATGGTACGCCCTCGCGGTCCTGGCGGGGACCCTCGTCTGGCTGACGCTGGCGATCGTGATCGCGCTCCGCTCACGAAGCGCGCTGGATGCCCCGCCGCCGCCGGAGCGCTGGCCCTCGATCACGATCGTGGTGGCGGCGCTGAACGAGGAGGGGACGATCGGGCCGGCGATGCGCTCGCTGCTGGAGCTCGACTACCCGGCCTTCACCGTGGTGGCGGTTGACGACCGCTCCACCGACCGGACCGGGGAGATCCTCGACCGGCTTGCCGGGGAGTTTCCCGACCGGCTCCGGGTGCTCCACCTGACGGAGCTTCCGGCCGGATGGCTCGGCAAGTGCCACGCGCTCTGGCGCGGCAGCGCCCTGGCCGACGGCGAATGGCTGCTCTTCACCGACGCCGACGTCCTCTTCGACGCCGACGTGCTCCGGGTGGCGGCGCGCTTCGCCGAGGGGGATGGCGCCGATCATCTGGTGCTCTTTCCCCGGCTTCTCTGGCACGGCTACGTGGAGGCGGCGCTGCTGGGGCTGTTCGCCACGGCCCTCTCGGTGGCGTTCCAGACCTGGCGGGTGGAATCCCGCTCGCTGCGCGCCTACATCGGCATCGGGGCCTTCAACATGATCCGTCGACGGCTCTACGACAGCTTCGGCGGCCACGAGCCGCTCCGCCTGGAGGTGGCCGACGACATGAAGCTCGGCTATCTGGCAAAGAAGCATGGCGGCCGCTCGATGGCGATCGACTCGGCCGGCAAGGTGCGTGTGCGCTGGCGGGAAGGGGCGCTCGACGTGGTGCGGGGGCTGGAGCGGAGCGGATTCGCGGGGGTGAACTTCAGCTGGCTGAAGATCGTGCTGGCGACCATCTTCTTTTTCGGCGTGATGCTCGCCCCCTACGCCCTGCCGCTGATCACGGCGTCGGCCACGGTGCGATGGCTCTCGCTCGGATCGATCGTCGCGGCCATGGCGGTCTACGCGCTGGCGGCCCGCTCGAACCGGCTCCCGATCTGGATCGGCGCGCTGCATCCGGCGGCGGTAATTCTGTTCACCGTAGCATTTCTTCGCTCGGCAATCGTTACATCACTTCGTGGCGGGCTGAGCTGGCGCGGCAGCTTCTACCGGATCGAGGATCTGAAGCGGGGAACCGTCAGATAATATCCGGCGCGACAGGCATTATATCCGGTGCAACGGATATGGCTCGTCGAGAATTCGAAAATATCCTTGCGCCGCCGGAGCGGGCCGCCGGAGCGGGCCGCCGGAGCGGCATCCCGACACGCATCGACACCGCATGTAAGCCTTTGCAAGCCCACGCAACAGGTCGGGCGGAAATCAGTAAGTAGCACCCTCATTCCCCCAGCGCCGCGGCGCGACACGCCGCGCATATCGATTATCCAATGCATTCGATTCCTATGAAGCCTGGTGACAATTCAACCATGCGCCGGCTCCTCATGCTCTCCCTTCTATTCCTGACGGCGACCCTGGGCCTGCGCGCCCAGCAGTCCGGCACCGCGACGCTCAACGGCTACGTGGTCGACTCCCTTTCGCGGGAGACGCTGGTCTCGGCGACGGTGGCCGTGAAGGGGACGAAGCTCGGCGCGCTGACCAACAAGAGCGGGTTCTTCGCGATCAACAACATCCCGGCCGGCAAGCAGACGCTGGTGATCAGCTACATCGGCTACGACCGCCGCGAGATCGAGGTGAGCTTCGCCGAGGGAGAGTCGAAGAAGCTGACGATCGTGCTGGCGCCGAAGTCGGTGCAGGGGCATGACGTGATCGTGCAGGCAGACAAGGAGCTCGAGAAGCGGGAGATCACGATCAGCCGCGTCGACATCCCGATCCAGCAGCTTCAGCAGCTCCGGATCGGCGGCGAGGCTGACATCTTCCGTTCGCTCCAGTTTCTGCCCGGCGTGCTCACCTCCTCGCAGATCTCCAGCGGCCTCTATATCCGCGGCGGCTCCCCGGATCAGAACCTGGTGCTGATCGACGGATCCAACGTCTACAATCCGACGCACCTGTTCGGGTTCTTCTCCACCTTCAATCCCGACGCGATCAAGGACGTGGACCTGATCAAGGGAGGATTCCCGGCCGAGTACGGCGGGCGCCTCTCGGCCGTGGTGGACCTGACGCAGAAGGATGGCAACAAGAACGACTTCGAGGGGACCGCGTCGCTCGGGCTGATCTCGGCGCGCGCCTCGCTGCAGGGACCGATCGGTAACGGCTCCTGGTTCATCGGCGGCCGCCGCACCTATCTGGATCTGCTCCTCGGCCTGCTGCCGGAGGATCCGGACAACCCGCTGCCGAGCTTCGGGTTCTACGACCTGAACGCCAAGATCTCGCAGTCGATCTCCTCGAACGACATCCTCTTCCTCAGCGGCTTCACAAGCCACGACAAGCTGACGCTCGACGGCACCGGCGTCTCCTTCGGCATCGGCATCGGCAACACCACCGGCGCGCTCCGCTGGACGCACCTGTTCGGCGACAACCTCTTCTCGGTGGTCAACCTGAGCACCAGCCAGTACAAGAGCGGCTTCGAGGGGGATCAGTCCGGGTTCGCCTTCAGCATCGACAACCAGATCCACGATTACACCGGCAAGGCGAGCGTGGAGTGGTTCGCCTCCAACGCGCTCACGCTGAAGGCCGGCACCGAGATTACCCGCTACACGTTCGACTATCTCCGGAACTTCACCGGCTCCAAGGATTCGACCGCGCAGAGCGGCACCAACCAGGGGGGGAGCACCAACCTGACCGTGCACGACTGGACCTACGCCGGGTTCACGCAGGCCAACTACCAGCTCTCCGATCTGCTGTCGCTCCAGGCGGGACTGCGCGCCGATTATTTCCAGCTCAGCAACCGTATCACCTGGGATCCGCGCCTGGCGCTCCGCTACCAGATCCAGGAGAACCTGGCGGTGAAGGCGGCCTGGGGTATCTATCATCAGTATCTCCGCCTGGCCTCCCTGCCGGACTTCTCCTTCTTCGATACCTGGATGCCGACCGACTCGACCGTCAACCCGAGCAAGTCGATCCACTACGTGCTCTCGGTGGAGACACAGCCGATCGAGGGGTACGATTTCAACGTCGACCTCTACTACAAGACACTCTACGACATCAGCGAATTCAACCAGTTCCAGACCACGCCGAAGACCGTCACCGACGTGTTCTTCAGCGGCAACGGCAAGGCCTACGGCGCGGAGATCTTCCTGCAGAAGAAGGCGGGGGATCTCACCGGATGGATCGGCTATGGCCTCGGCTGGGTGGCCGCCCGCTTCGACAGCATCAACGACGGACGGGAGTTCCGTCCGAAGTACGACCGCCGTCACGACCTGAAGATCGTGGCGCAGTACAAGCTGAGCGATTCCTGGGAGGTGGGGGCATCGTTCACGTTCCAGACGGGACAATCGTATACCGGGTCGAGCTCCCGTTTCCGGAGCCTGATGCCGGGCGATCAGACCGGCGTGGACCTGACGGTGCCGCTGGAGCGCTACGGCCTGCGCCTGCCGCCCTCGCATCAGCTCAACGTGAACGCCAACTACAACACGACGATCTTCGGTCTGCAGTCGCGGCTGCTGATCGACATCTACAACGTCTACTCCCGCCGCGACATCTGGTTCCGTTACTACGACACGAGCAAGGATCTGACCGAGGTGGTGGATTTCCGCCTCCTGCCGATCCTGCCGACGGTCTCACTCGAAGTGAAGTTTTAAGCCCGCGGATCATCCATGAAAACGAGCATTCTTTCTCTCGTCGCGCTCGCCCTACTGGCCCTGGTCGGCTGCGAGGATACGCCACCGACCACCTATGTGCCGCAGTATGTCCTGCAGGGCTATCTCACCGTCGACGAACCGATTCAAGGGATCAAGGTGACGCTCACGCAGCCGACCACCGAGGTCTATCAATACCGGAACAGCGCGGTGACCGATGCGCAGGTCGATATCCTCGTCGACGGCCAGCGCCTTCACCTGCTCTACCGTCCCGACAGCCTGGTCGGCGAGTATTACTATCCTGATACGACCGTGCGCGTGCAGCCGGGAACCGTCTACGGCATCGAGATCCACGCCGCCGACGGCGCGGTGGTGACCGCCGAGACCAAGACCCCCTCGCGCATCGCCTGGACCAAGCCGCCGCGCGACACGATCCAGTACCCGCCGAGCGACACGGTGCGCCCGCCCGACTCGCTGAGCCTTTCCTGGAGCGCCGCGCCGGAGACCGAGGAGTATCTGATCAGCGTCCGCTCGCTCGACACCGTTCAGTACGGACGCTACCTGCGCCCGCCGACGCGCGAGCCGAACGTGAGGATCGCCCGCCCGTTCGAGGAGAACGCCCCGGACTACAAGGACGTGACCCGGTGGGGATTTCTTCAGGGGACCCGCACGCCGCTGGTCTGGGCCGCCTTCAAATGGTACGGGCTCCAGGAGGTGACCGTCTACGCTCCGGACCCGAACTTCCTCGACTGGTTCAAGATGACGCAGTTCGCGCAGAACCCGCAGTACGACACGCGGCTCGGCAGCGTGAAGGGGGGCGTGGGCGTGTTCGCCTCCGCGGCGATCGCCCGGAAGCGGGTCTTCGTGCTGAAGAAGCGCCCCTGAGGGGCCGCGCGATCACGACACGACAACCAGAGACCTGTCCGAGGCGGACGGTATGAAACGAGCGAAGGGGAAGCAGCGGTGCTGCTTCCCCTTCGTCATATCCGGCGTCTCGAGCCGGCGATACGTTCGTAGAACCGGGTCGTTACTTCTGTACAACCACTCCCTTCACGCCGTTCCAGTCGGCGCCGATGGCCCGCACGTAGTAAACGCCGGCCGGAAGCTGCTGGGCGTCGAACTCGACGAAGCGGAAGTCGTTGGCCGCGAACTCACCGGTCAGATCCATCACCTTCCGTCCGGTGGCGTCGTAGAGCGCCACACCGACGCCGCTCCGGATGCTGGAGCCGGTCGGCAGATCGATCGAGACGCGGGTGCGGCCGTTGGCCGGGTTCGGCGCCACGACCAGGTCGGCGGTGCCGCGCGTGGCCGAGCGGGCCTCGGCCGGAACAGCGGCGAAGTTCGTGTTCTGGCAGTAGACGGTGCCGTCACCGGCGCCGACGAAGCAGACCATGCCGGTAACGCCGACGCCCCCCGGGAAGGTGACGGTCCAGATTCCCTGGGACACGTCGAAGCCACCCGGCAGCGGCACCGAGTCGGTGGCCGGCACGCGGCCGAGCGAGATCAGATACGGGAGGGAATCGGGATACGCGGTGCGATATGCGTTGAACGTGGCGTCCGTCTTGAGACGGATCACGAGCTGATCGCTGTTGGAGTAGGTCTGGGTCATGTCCAGCTGCTGGGCGCCGGGGAGCAGATCGAGCGGAATCGTCACCGGCGGCTCGATGGCCAGGATGCCGCCGAAGACCGAGATGTAGGTGACGTACTGCTCCTTCGACGGGGAGCGGAAGACGTAGCCCCACGCCTCGGCCTTGCCGGCGTCCGCGCCGTCGAGACGGAAGGTGGAGGTGAGCACGCCCGCGTCGACCTTGCCGATCGTGGCGATGTAGACGAGCTGGACGTCACTGCCGAGCGAGTCCTGGGCCTTCTTCTGCGCGGCGGCGATTCCCTGCTTGGCGGTGAACTGCGCCGCCGAGCGCTGGGTGCCGGTCATCAGAAGCAGACCGCACATGAGTATGAGAAGTAGCGGAAATCGTTTCATGGTCACTGCCTGTTGAAAGTGTTCGTCGGGACCGCAGTCGCGAGCATGCCCGGGTAACGCGTCCGGCACCGTGGGTACCGGACAACGGATCGGGAGCCGAAATTACCATGCGCGCGTCCCCCGAACAACGATAGGTGCCCGGGGGCGGGAATTGGCGGGCGTGGGAGCGTGCGTGTGGGAAGGGAGCACGGCCGGCATGTCGATGCCGGTTGGGAAACAGCCGCCGGGATCTCCCCTCAGCGGCCGAATTCGACGCGCAGACCGACCTCGAGGCCGACCGAGGTGAAGGAGAGCCGCTGCTGCTCCCCCTTGTAGCTGAAGCCGTCGCCGGAAGCGTCGGCGGCATACGCGGAGGAGGATCCGTCGTAGGGAGCGACGAAGCTGGCCGACGGCACCGCCTCGACGGAGACGGCGGGCGTAATGCGATACCGGATCGGGAGCTCCACGCCGACGCGCCAGGAGGTGGGGCTTCCCCCCGCCTTCGCCCCGGCGCCGATGTTCATCCCCTCGACCGGCGCGAAGGTGTAGGTGTAGCCGAGGCCGACCCACACCTCATTCCGGAGCGCGAGCGCCGTGGAGCTCGTCGTCGCCGGCGTTGCCGGCGCGGGAGCCGGAGTCGACGCGTTCTCCGTGGCGGGCGCCGGGGTCGGATCCTCGAAGTTGGTGTTCTTGGAATCGGCCGAGCGCATCATGCTCGAAAGCGCCTGCGGCTCATCCGGCAGTCGGGTCCGGTCGGTCCGGGTCTCGCTCACCGTCGGAGCGCGGCCGGCGATCAGCGAGAGCTGATGATGCCGTCCGAGAGACGCGTCGAAGCGGAGGCTCATCTCCTGCGCCATCATTCCTCCCCCCTTGCCGATGTAGGAGACACCGGGACGAAGCGAGGCGGCGAACGACGGATCCCCCCCGCGGCCGACATAGCGGGGGCGGACCGTCCGATCCTCGTCCGGCACCGGCGCGCTCGCGCCGAGGCGGGAGCCGCCGATGGCGCGGCGGAGCGTCATCGCCTCCGGAGGAAGCGCCGGCGCTCCCTGCGTCGCGATGCCCTGCGCCGTAAGACTCTGCGCCATCACCCCCTGCGATCCCGCATCCCGCGATCCCGCATCATCCATCCTGGCGGCCGGCGCCTCCGGTCCGCGCGCCCGCCCGCCGAAGGCCATCATGCGGGGACGAACATCATCGCTCGGACGGGACTCCTGCGGGGCCAGCTTGGCCGCGAGCGCGGGCTCGGACGCCACGTCGTCCAGCGAGCCCCCCGCCGTGCCGACGGCCGCGGCATGGTAACCGACGGATCCGGCGGTGGATCCGATTGCGGACCCGGCGACGCGATGCTCGCTGTTATGCGTGGCGCGGGCGCGCGAAGCGCCCTCGGAGCGGAAGCCCCGGACGGGCGAAGCTTCATCCCGGGAGGTCATGCCGCTCGAGAGCTCCGTGCCGGCCGGCGCGTCGGCCAGGGTCGTCACATCGGTCCCGGAATGCGGAACCACGGCGGCGATCGGCGACAGCGTCGAGTCACGCTCCGGCGTGATCAGCGGATCGCTGATGATCAGGAAGAGGAGAAGAAGGGCGAAGGTCGTGACGGCGCCACGCATCACAGGCAGGCGACGGCGCGGGGCCGGAGCGCGATCGGCCCCGGGCGCCTCCATCGGCGCGGCCGCCGGCGGAGCCGACGGATCGGCGGCGACCGGACGATCGGTCGGAGCGGCGGGGCGGGGAGCCCCGGCGTGAAGTCCTTCGGCCTGGAGCTGCCGGAACAGACGGGATTCCACGTTGCGCCGGGGCGCGTCCATGGTCGGAAGACGCCGAGCGGCGCGGCGGAGGAGGGTCATCTCTCTCAGCAGCGCCCGCGCTTCCGGCGAGCTCTCCAGGAGGAGCCGAAGCTCCATCTCCTGGTCGAGGCTCATCTCGCCGTCGAGGTATCGCGATATGCGGAGTTCCAGTTCGGACACGGACTATCGAATATCTCTCGTTCTCGTGAAGGGGACCGTGGAATCATTCGGACGAGCGTGCCCGCGCGGGCTCGAGGCCGTTCCCGATGGGAATGGGCGCGGGCGGTCGATCGATCCTGGCGTGAGTATACGGCGGGAGGAGCTCATCCCCGCGCCGTCGATGTCTGGTGACGAGGGGCGCGGGAGCGTGGACGGGGCATGGCGCTACTTCTCGCTCTCGACGAAGAACGAGGCCAGCGCGCGGCGAATGGCGCTTCGGGCCCGGCTCATCCGCATCCGCGCCGCCTCCTCGGTGCAGCCGACGATCTCGGCCGTCTCCTCGTAGCTCATCCCGTTGACTTCGCGCAGCATGAAGACCTCGCGCAGGCCGGAGGGGAGCGTGTCGACGACGGAGCGGACGGCGCGCAGCAGGGACTCCTCGTCCCATGCGTCGCCGAAGAGCTCGGCGTGCGCCTCCTCGACGGTCGTGAAGAGGATCTCGTCGTTGTTGCCGGGGAAATCGGCGAGGTACTTCGCCGAGCGGATGTGGTTCAGCGTCAGGTTTCTGGCCACGCGGAAGAGCCAGCCTCCGACGTTCCGGATCGGGGCGCCAGGCGCCGCCTGATGGCGGGTGCGCTCCCTGAACAGACGAAGAAACGTCTCCTGGAACAGATCGTCGGCGGCGCGATCATCCCGGCCGACCAGCGATTCGATGTAGCTCAACAGACGGGCATTGTAGCGCCGGTACAGCGCTACGTACGCGTCGTCATCCCCCCCGACGAATCTGTCGAAGAGGGCCTCGTCGCACAGGGCGTCCAGCGTCGTCACGCCGGTATGTTGCTCATGGTTCAGCACTGGGGTGTCGGGATTCGTTCACACCTTCCGGTACCAGCTATGACACGGCCACCGGTCAAACATAACAGCCTCCGGCGGGATCGAATGGAATTTTCCTCGCGCCAGCTCCCGCCCGCTCCTCCGGAACGAGCGCACCCCATGCTCCCGTAGAAGAAAGCATGGGGTGCCACGATCGCGTCCGATGCCGGTATGTCCGACTCGAGTGCGTCCGACTCCGGTCCGGCGATGGTCATCATCTGACGACCATGAAGCGTCCGGAGGCAAGCTGCTGATTGAGCGGATCGGTGACCCGCAGGAAGTACTGGCCGGCCGGCAGATTCTCGACCCGGACCACGTCGTACCGCTCTCCCCCCTCGATCCGCGCCGGGCTGGAGGTGTAGACGACCCGGCCCGAAGTATTCACCACGCTCAGCACGATGTCGACGCCGTCGAGCTGCTGCGCCTTGACGGTGACCCAGAGCTCGCCACCGGAGCGGCGAACGACGTTCGATTCCATGTCGAGCTGCACGGCCGCGAGGGCACGCTTCTGCTCGGCGGCACTCGGCACGTAGGCGACGGCGGCGGGAATGGTCCCCTCCACGGCGCGGAATTTCCGGGCATCCTGTGCGAATCCTCCCTTTTCCGTGCTGACGAAGCTCGTCATCCACGCCGGAGCCTGCACCGAGCTCCCCTCGCGGGTGAGGCGATCGGTCCAGCCGGCATCGGCCGTGGAAGGCTCGAAGTAGCTGTAGACGGCGCCACGGGTGAGCATGAGACCACCATCACCATCATTGCGCGGCACGATCACGTAGATCGCCAGCGGATGTCCGTTGGCGCCGCTTCCGGCCCCTCCGGCCAGCATGGCCGATCCGTTGGCTCCCTGGAGGGAGCGATCGGAGAATGCCTCGTAGGCCGCCAGGCGGGAGGGCATCGAGGCGATCAGGTCGAGCTGGTTGTCGCTCAGCTCCTTCCCCTCGAGCTCGCGCGCGGCGATCTGCATCATCCCGGCCGCCGCGCTCTCGATATCACTCAGCTTTCTCTCCACCGCCGCGCCGGCAAGGCGGCCGTTCGGTCCCTCGGTGAAGCCGTTGCGCAGGTAGCCGGCCAGCGAGGCCACGCGAGCCCATGCCTCCGGATTCGGCTCGACATATCCCTCGGAGCCGATATCACTGCCGCCACCACGTCCGACGGCGCGGGCGGCGCTCCCCGCCGCGGTCATCTGCACCACGGCCGGAAGGTGCGCGTAATCGGCCCAGGCGCCGAGCGCGCCGGTCAGCTCACGGTCGCGCCAGACGGCGCTCCGCATGAAGCGGGGGTAGCTGTCGGCACGCTCGCCGCTTCCGATGAGCGGGCGCGCGGTATACAGAAGCGCCCAGTTCATATCCTGCACCCAGTCCTCGCCGGGGCGCGAGAGCGCCGAGGAGAGATCGCCGGCCGAGGCGGTTGCCGCGGCGGAGGTCCGCGCCCGATCGCTTCCGAGCGCGGCGGCAAGGCCGAGACGGCTCCCACCGGCGGCCGCGATCATCGCGTCGACGCTGGAGGAGGTCTTGCCGAGGAGGCGGAACGTCCGGCTGCCGGAGCGGCCGGCGGGGGCCTGCTCATCGACATAGTTCACGAATTTCTCGAGCTCCCCCTCATCGGCCAGCGCGGAGGCATCGGCGGTGACGAACCGTCCGTAGTAGCCGCGCGTGGCTCCGGCGATCACGTCCCAGGTCAGCTCCCCTTCCGGACGTCCGCCGAAGAATGCGTACATCTCGCTGATCCCCATGTAGCGGTCGCGGAAATCGCCGGAGGAGGCCAGGTTGTCCATCGCCCGCGCCAGCAGAATGCCCATGCGCGCCACGTCCGACTCGATCGAGCCGCTCCGATCGCGAAGCGGGAAGCCGACCTCGCTCAGCCAGGTGCGGGCACGGAAGTAATCGGCCGTCGCCTGGCTGGAGGCATCGTAGCCGGAGGGACGGAAGCGGGAATAATCGATCGTGGTCGAGGGGACGATCGCCGACTCGGCGCTGCCGGCGGCGCTTCTGATCCGGGCCAGTTCCTGATCGACCATGCCGGCGACCCGGCTGTCGACCGAAGTCCCCTTCTCCAGCAGCGCCTGCGCGGTCTGGACATAGGCGAGCAGCCGCCGATCGGCATCGGCGATCACGCGGTTCTTCTCCCCATCGAGCGCCTTGGAGAAGGCGCCGGAAAGATCGTCGAGAATCGAAAGGAGCGTGGGGGCGGCATGATCCCGCTCCGAGACCCGGAGCGCCTCGAGCGCGGTCATCCTGAGGCCGTGCAGCACGGCATCCACGGTGACGAAGCTCGGAAGGTCGACCGGGCTGGTCTCGGGGGCATAGGCCTGGGCGAAGGTCGCGAACGCCTCGGGACGCGCCATCATGTTGTTCCGGAGCAGGAGAGCGCGCTCCCCGTTGGAGAAATAGGAGGTCCAGGGAAAGCCGGAGCCGGGCGTGGCGACGTTCGAAAAGTTCGGGCTCACGGTCGGCTCGCTCAAGCCTACCTGCGCCCGGTACGGCGGGATGGCATACGGGGTATAGGCACCGAAACCGGTCGTCACCGGTGCCTGGATCTCCTGGAGCGCGGCACGCTGGGCAACGGCGGCGCCGAACGGCACGGCCATCCCCACCATGAGGACTGCGAACAGTCCGGAGCGGTTCGTGATTCGCATCAACACTTCTCCTTATCGTCCTGAATCTTGGTCGTCGAGTACTATTCGTAGCAATACGTAACGGTTCACTTCCCTGCAACAACCGCGCCTTACGGCGGAATCCAGGACTTGGAAGTGTGAGTCTCCTCGGAGTTTAGTGGAGTGACGCGCTCCCTCCCCCCTGGACCGGGGAGGCCCGACGGAGTGGGGCGCAGACCCGAGGACACACCCGCCGTTTCCTGATGTAACGGGTGATACGGGTCGATTGGTTAGAGCTTTCGACGAATGAACCGGGGGTCGAGTGTGGCGATGAAACGGCAACGGTGGCCGGAACCGGGGAATCCCCTCGCCAGCCACCGTCGCCGATGGAGCATAATTCGAATGTTTCGGGGGATTTCTCCCCTCGACACCGGGATCAGCGGAAGAGGAAGGAGACTCCCACCCCGACTCCCGGACGCAGCTTGCCGGAGATCACCAGCGACTCGGTCACCTCGTGCTGATCGCGTCGGCCGCTGGTCACCTGCGCTTCGTACGACGACGTGGAGGTGGTGGAGCCGAGGGCGGTGACGTACTGCAGCATCGGCGTCAGCTCCAGACGGATCATCCCGTCGAGGTCGTAGGTGACCGGCGCCGAGACACCGAAGCGGACATACTCCCCGCCGAGGCCGGCCTCCGCCGCGCCGCCGAGGTTGAGGTCGCCGGCCAGGGGAACCGAGTAGCGGTAGCCGATGCCATACCAGAGCTCACGCGCCGTGGTCTGGCTGAACTGATCCGGCGGCGGCTGCACCACCATGGGGGAGCTCAGCTCGATGGCCGACACGTGATCCACCACGTTCATCGCATAGCCGGAGCTGCCGAAGATCGCGTAGAGCTGATGGTTCCCGCCGGGAAGCTCGATGCCGAGACGGAGCGTGTAATCGGGCGACGGGAACCCGCCGCCGAAGGCGCCCGCCCCGAACGAGGCGAACGGCGTCAGCCCATCTGCTCCAGCCATATCCTCCCGACGCATGCTGGCGCTGGCCCGAAGCTCCCGGTTCAGCGAGTCGATCGTCGCCGGCGTGGTCACCATCCGATGCGCCTCCGGCGTCCGGGGCTCCGGCGTCCGGGGCTCCGTCGACGGAGGAAGCGCCTCCGAAGGGTGGGCATCCGACGGACGCTCCCGCGAGGAGAGATCCTGTGAGGGAAGATCCCGCGAGGGAAGATTCTGGGCAGCGTCGCGGCTGGCAACCCGCCGCTCGGACGCATCCCGCAGTGCCCCATCCCGCGACGGCGCGCTCTGGGATGGCGTATTTCGCGAGGGAAGATTCTGATGCGGCGGATTCCGATGCGACGTCCGCGAGTGCGCGGGGCCGTTCCGGTCGAGGCTCGGCTCGGTCATCGCGGCGATCGTGGGAGCATGTCCCGAGGAGGCCCGGTCCGAGGAGGCGTGGTCCGAGGCGGCCTGGCGTGTCCGACGATCACCGGCGTCGGAGCGCTCGGACGCATCGGCGATCATCCCACGCGATGAAGCTCCCGATGAGAAGGCAGTCGATGTCGAGGATCCCGACGTGGAAGCTCCCGAACCGGCAGACGTCGGAGTCCCCTCGGACATCCGGGCGTCGGTCCGGAGATCACTCCGCGGGACGGAGGCGCGCGCGGCGGCATCCACCGGACTCCGCCGGGGCCGTTCGCCGGCCACGGCGGATGGGTTCGCAGCCGGTGCCGGAGCCGCCTCCGGTACATGTCGGTCGATGAGGATGAGCGCGGTCGCGGTCAGGGCGCAGAGTATCGGCAGCCCCCAGCGCACGGCGCGATCTCCGAACCCCGTGGCGACGGGATGATCGATGAGGGAGGGTGCCTGGGGCTGCGACACCGGGGTGTCGGCGATCATGCCGGCCTGGTTGGCCGTGGCGGAATTCATCCCCTCGTGCGCCAGGCGGGTAAAGAGCGCCGCCCGCATCACGGTACTCGGCTCGGCGAGCAATTCGCGATCGCGCGCCGTCCCCCGCAGCGCGAGATGCTCGCGGAAAAGCTTGCGTCCCTCCGGGGAGAGGGAGAGCCTGTAATGCAGCTCCGCCTCCGCCTCGGGGCTCAGCTCCCCGTCCAGATAATTCGATATGAGATGTTCGATATTCATCGTGTGCGGGATCCTCCGATCCCAAAGGAAATGCGGTCAGACCGGACCACTGTTCCCCACGTCGAGCCACGGGCGGGCTCTCGGCTAAGCATCCGCTCCGTCGCCGTCGCGACCGAGATCGAGGAACTTTGACAGTGACTTTCGAAGCGCGCGGCGCGCGCGGCTTATCCGCATGCGCGCCGCCTCCTGCGAGCATCCGGCCACCTCGGCAACCTGCTCGTATTCGAGACCATTGATCTCGCGGAGCACGTAGACCTCCCGAAGCGACTGCGGTAGGAGCTCGATGCAGGCTTTCAGCCTTTCGTAGACCTCTCCGTCATTGAACTGACGGGCATCGCCGTATAAATCCTGGAAGGACTCCTCGATCGGCACCATCAGGCGCTCGTCCCATCGTCCTCCCTCTCCTTCCATCTCCGACAGCGGAATATACGGGCGCTCCGCGCGAAGATGGCTGATGGCCAGGTTGTGGGCCACGCGAAAGATCCAGCCGCGGAGGTTCTTGATCGAACCGTATTCCGGGCCACGCTGACGGGCGCGATCACGCTCCCTGAACAGCCTCACGAACGTTTCCTGAAAGAGGTCGTCGGCGATTTCCGGCGCATCCTTCAGGATCGTCCTCAGATATGTCAACACTCCCTTGTCGTAGCGCTCGTAGAGCTTCACGTACGCCACGTCATCCCCGACCAGAAACTGGTCGAGCAACTCCTCGTCACTCACGGTCTGCTGCGGACGCGACACGGTGTATTTCGAAATGACAGACAAGCCGGCTCCGTAGTTCGCTGTGTCGGTAAGACGCGGTGCGTTTCGAATGTAACCTCCGGCTCTCACGACATCTTCCGAGGCTACGTCATCCCCCCTTCCCTGAAACGGACAACGGCACGCCGCCGAGGCCCGAGGCCGTCGATTGCGTGCCGTTGAAGATTTCCCGAGTCGGCCGCTCGTCGCCGAGGGGCCGTCGCGCCCGCATCGTCAGCGGGTCACGATCACCCGCTCGGCGCCGGTTCTGTCGCCGGCGATCACCCGGATCAGGTAGACTCCCTCTCCCGGGATCCGCTCGCGCGGAATGGAGAGAGCCATCGAGCCGTCGCTCCGCCGAGCCACGTCCGCCTCGATATCGGCCACCCGACGGCCGAGCAGATCGTGCAGCTCCACCCGGACCGGAGTCGCCCCGCCGGCGTCCGGGATCTCGATCGTCAGAGGGCCGTCACGCCAGGGATTCGGGTAGGCATGGAGCATGACGTGTTCGGGCGCCGCGCCGATGCTTCCGAGGTCCGGCCGGAAGGTCTCCACCGAGGCCACGTTCGTGCCGGCGGTGATGTCGAACGCCACCACGGCCCCCCTGCCGACGCCGATCACCGTCTGCCGATCGGGGGCGGCCAGCCCGGCGAACCATCCCTGCACGTCGTACGAGGCCCCTTCCCAGATATCGACCCGATGCCAGCTCCGACCGGCGTCGGTGGTCACCAGCAGCAGGTACTGATACCCGGAGGCGACGCCGAACGTGTCATTGACCATCACGATGTTCCAGACGTACTTGCCGGCCTCCCCCCACACCTTGCTCCAGTTCCTGCCGCCATCCTCCGTCCGATAGATATAGCCGCCACCACCGGCGAAGCCGAGCGCGCCGTTGCGCAGCGCCAGCACCGACAGCCCGGTATCCACCGGCATCGTGATCCGACTCCAGTTCGTTCCGCCATCCACCGTCCGGTAGGCACGGGTCAGGGGCGTGGCCCCCTTCGGCGTCACCGCGGTGACGACCGTGAAGCCGGTGTCGGGACTCGAGAAGATGAAGGAGCCGGTGGAGAAGAGCCCGGTGTCGATGGTCGATCCGCGCCAGGTGGCCCCGGCGTCGGTGGTCCGCCAGATCACCGAATCGATCCCCCCGGCACCGAGATAGCCGATCCGAGGGGTGGTCATCTGGAGACCCGCGAACAGATATCCTTTGCGCTGCGGCGTGGTCACGAACGGCGCCTGGGAGAAGGTCTCCCCGCCGTCGGTGCTCTGCATGAGGCCGGAGCCGTAGAGCGCCACCAGAATCGAGTCCTTCCCGGTGAAGGCGAACGACGAGACCGCCGGCGTCCCCGGCAGATCGGTGAACCGCCACGATCCTCCGCCGTCGCTGGTGCGATAGATACGCCCCTTGCCGTCGATGAAGGCGCCGTTGAGTCGATCGCGGAACTTGACATCGGAGAAGTACCGGGGATCGCCATCCTCGGAGATCGAGACGTAGGAGGCGATCTGCCAAGTCTGGCCGTAATCGGTGGTCCGGAGGATCGAGCTTTCGCCGCCGACGGCGATCCCCTTTCCATCCTGTCCGAAGGCGACGTCGTAGATCGCCACGTCCGGGCCGAGCCCGAACTGCCCCTGATTGCTCCAGTTGCCGCCGCCGTTGGTCGACTCGAGGATGCCGGTGCCGGCAATCGAATATCCCACGGCGACCACGCGCCATTGATCGGCCCAGGCCACCGAGCGGATGAAGAACGCGGTCGGGTCCTGCATCACCGCTCCCCAGGTCCGGCCGCCGTCGGAGGAGACGAGCGTCACCCCCTCGTTGCCGACGATGACGCCGTGCGTCGCGTCGTTGAACCGGACCTTGTGCAGGCGGGCGTCGAGGCCGCTGATGACCCGCGTCCAGACATCGCCGCCATCGCTGGTCCTGAAAATCCGTCCGGAATCGCCGACGGCCACCCCGATGCCGTTGCCGAGCCAGCAGAGGCTGTAGTAGGCGCCGTCGCCGGGGAACTGTGAGATCCGCTGCCAGGTCCGTCCGCCGTTCTGGGTGCGGAGGATCGTCGCCTCCTCGCCGCAGGCGAGCGCCACGTCGCGGGAGATCATCTGCACGTCGAGAAGGGCGCCGGTAACGGGGGAGGGAACGGGATTCCAGTGGGAGCCGCCGTCATCGGTCCGGAGCGTGAGTCCGCCGTCGCAGACGGCCAGGCCATGCACGGAATCGATGAAGGAGATGGCGTTGATCGAGCGGCGGGTGCCGGATTCCTGGAGGCGCCAGGAGACGCCGCCATCATCGCTGCGGACGATGCGGCCGTAGGCCCCGCCGGTCAGAAAGGTCTGATTGCCGACGACGCAGGCGGCGAGGTTCGCGCCGGCATGGATCCGCCAGCTCTGCGCGCGTGCCGGGCAGAGGGAGGCGATCGAAAGGAGCGCAACAACCAGAAGCTGTCTCAACGTCGCTTTCATGGCAGCTGGGGCGTTGAAGATCGAAATGTCTCCGCGAGCCGTGGAAGCGCCGGCGCGGAGCGGATATCCATGAACGGAAGCGAGGTATCGAAGAGAGGCCCGTATCGGGCGGGAGCCGTCGTCGAAGTTTCCCGGCGCCACGGGGCGACGGTATTCTGTTCCGGAGGGGGAAGATACGGTAGGCGAGGATGCCAAACACCGGCGTCGACACGATGCCGGCATCGGGGATGCCGGTGCTCGCACATTCCACCATCCGATCGACATGCACCGCGGCATCCGCCGCGGATGCCGCCGGGGCGTCCGCCGGGGTGTCCGCCGGGGCGTCAGGCTCCTTCGAGCCTGGCGAGCTCCTCGTCGTCGATCTCGAGGTTGGAGTAGACCTCCTGCACATCGTCGAGATCGTCGAGCGCGTCGAGCAGGCGGAGCGCGGCGGAGGCATCGGCCCCCTCGAGCGACATCAGCTGATTGCCGACATATTCGAGGTTCGCCTCGGTCACCTTGAACCCGGCTCCCTCGAGCGCCGAGCGGACCGGCTCGAAGCGGTCGATCGGCGCGTAGACATCGTAGGTCTCGTCGGTGGGCTTGACATCCTCGGCGCCGGCGTCGAGCACGGCATCGAGCACATCCTCCTCGCTCCGCTCGGCGCGGGCCACGGAGATCACGGTTTTCCGGGTGAAGTTCCAGGCAACGGCGCCGGCCTCGGCCATCGAGCCGCCGTTGCGCGAGAGCACTTTCCGGAGATCGGCCACGGTGCGGTTCCGGTTGTCCGAGACGCACTCGATCAGCACGCCGATGCCGCCGGGACCGTATCCCTCGAACATCATCTCCTCCAGCTGCATCCCCTCGATCTCGCCGGTTCCCTTCTGAATCGCGCGCTTGATGTTGTCGTTCGGCATGTTCACGTCGCGCGCCTTCTCGACGGCGAGGCGAAGGCGGGGATTGCTCGACGGATCACCGCCGCCGAGCCTTGCCGCCACGGTCATCTCCTTGGCGATCTTGGTGAAGATCTTGCCGCGCTTGGCGTCGACGGCACCCTTGCGATGCTTGATGTTCGCCCATTTGCTATGACCAGCCATCGTTTCCTGCTCAGTTCTTCGGTTGATGCGATACGGTACTCGTCTGTTGAACCGGTGCGCCCCCACGCGGCCGGGAGGCAGCCGCGTGGGGGCGCATCTTCATTCTCGCGGTGACCCGCTGGCGCCACCCGGCGCGTGACCGCATGCCGCCGATGTCGGGGGCTACGCGCGACCCTGGCTCAGGCCGCGCAGGAGCTCAAAGGGATGGTCTGCTCCTTGGCATCGACGGTGCGGAAATCGTGGATCCGGAGCTGCTGGGTCACGCTGCCGCGATATTCGTTCTCCTCCACGTTGAACACCAGATCGTAGCGGTCGCGCGCGGCCAGCTCCCCCAGACGGGAGCCCATGCCGAAGGCGATCGCCTCGATATATCCGGAGCCGCACCTGACCCGGAACTTCAGATGGTCCTTGCCGACCACCTTCGGATACCCGGCGATCTCGGTGCCCCGCGCCACGAAGAGCGGACGGGCATTTCCCGGACCGAACGGCGCGAACTGCTTCAGAACGTGGAAGAACCGGGGCGTGATCTCCTCGAGCGACACCTCGGCATCGATGTTCAGCTGCGGGATCAGCATCTCCTCGGTGATCTCCCGGTAGGCGAACTCGTTGAGCATCCGGCGGAACTGATCGATGTTCCCCTCCCGGATCGAAAGGCCGGCGGCGTATTTGTGGCCGCCGAACTGCTCGATATGCCCCTCGCAGTGGCGCAGCGCGTTGTGGATGTCGAACCCGGCGATCGACCGGGCCGAGCCCTTGGCCATGCCATCCACCGAGGTCAGCAGCACCGTCGGCAGATAGTACTTCTCCACCAGGCGGGAGGCGACGATGCCGATCACCCCCGGATGCCAGTCCGGATTGTGGATCACCAGCGAGCGGCAGTTCCCCTCGGCGATCATCCGCTCGGCGTAAGCCTGCGCCTCGTTGAACGTCTCCTCATCGATCGTCCGTCGGCTCCGGTTGTCGCTTTCCAGCTCCTGGGCGCGCTGGAAGGCGCGCACCTCATCCTCCTCGATCAGCATCTCGACGGCGCGACGGGCATCCCCGAGGCGGCCGGCGGCGTTGATGCGCGGAGCGATGCCGAAGACGATCTGAGATGTGCCGAGGATGCCGCGGCGCATGCCGGCGCACTCCAGCAGACCCCGGATGCCGGGGCGCGGAGAGTCGTTCAGGCGCCTGAGCCCGTGCGAGACGAGCGAGCGGTTCTCCCCCATGATCGGAACGATGTCGGCGGCGGCGGCAATCGCGACGAAGTCGAGGTAGGGATAGACCGAATCGGGATTTCCCCGACGGATCGCGATTCCCTGCATCAGCTTGAATCCGACACCGCACCCGGACAACGATTTGAACGGGTAGGAGCAGCCGGGCTTGATCGGATCGAGCACGGCGTACGCTGGCGGAATCTCGCTGGCGGCCTCGTGATGGTCGCAAATGATCATGTCAACGCTCTTGGCGTTGGCATAACGCACCTGTTCGACCGCGGTGATGCCGCAGTCGACGGTGATGATCAGACTTACTCCTTGACCTGCTAGCCGATCGATGCCGATGGTCGAGATGCCATATCCTTCGGTGAACCGGTCCGGGATGTAGAAGTCGGCGTTGGCTCCGAGCTCTCTGAGATAGAGATAGAGCATTGCGGCCGAGTTCGTGCCATCCACGTCGTAATCACCATATACGGCAATCTTCTCCCCTTTCTCGATAGCCGCCATCGCGCGCTCGACAGCCTTTTCCATCCCGTCCATGAGAAACGGATCGTGAAGATCCGCGAGACTCGGGCGAAAGAACTGCTTGGCCTGCTCGAACGTTATCACGCCGCGCGCCGCCAGAATCTTGGCGATGGTCGGCGAGACATTGATGGACTGCGCTAGCTTGTGTACGGTGTTGTCATCTGATCCGTTTGAAATGATCCAACGGTATTTCAAAGTAATTCACATGATTAATACTACAACTGGGGATAAGATACGGCGGCGACGGGATAGCCGCAAATCGCCCGATGATCCTACCGGTGATACCACCGACGATCACTCCGGCGCGCCACCAGGGCACCGACCGGGCTCCTCCGGCAATTTCTCGGGAGCCGGCGCTCCGGATATCCGCAACGCCGCCTGATTTCCACGATTCGCGCACGCAATAGCGCTCCCCCCACGGCGTCCTCTATGCGGATGCGCCTGATGTCGTTCACGATCAGCAATAACGGCCGATCATGACGGCAACGAAGATCGACGGCGGCGGCCGGCCAGGAAGGGGGGATCGCTGCGGTGATCGCCGCCGCGATCGCGCCGGGCGGGCATCCGACCGGCGTCCGGAGGGCATCCGAAAGGTCCGCGAAGGGCATCCGCGGGATCTCAGGCGCATTCAGCTCATCCGCATTCCAGAGAGGTGAACCAGGTATGATGAAGGTGGTCCGACGTCTCGGCTCGAAGGTCTCCCTGATCTCGAAAATCAGGTCGTTTCCGGCCTACATGGCCGATCCGGAGGTCGCGCTGGCGAAGAAGGGAGCGGTGGCGCTCGGCCTGTTCTACGGCATCTGGCCGATGGACGCCGTGCCGGACGTGGTGCCGGTGATCGGCTGGCTGGACGATGTCGGGATTCTCTGGTTGCTCTACCTCTTTATGATGAGGGAGCTGGGGCAGTATATTAGGCGCCGAAAGGAGAGCTCCGGACAGCCGGCGTCCAGCCGGATCACGGGCCGGGCGTCCGGCCACGCCTGATGCGTGGCCGCCGGGTCCGCGCCTCTCTCTCCGTTCCGAGGTCGACGACAGGCATGACCGCGGAGTCCTCCGGAGCAGATCCGGCCTCCGCACGCTACCCCGCAGGCATTCCACGCGGCAGAACGACGAAGCATCGATGGCCCGATGGAGCCCGCGCGGAACCGCGCCTACGGAATCCCGCGCCGCACCTTTTTTCTCGGCCCACGGTCCGAATCCCGATCCATTCCCTCTAACGGCGCATTGATCCATGCTCGAAGCCGCACGCCCCTCCCATCCCCTCGACGCGCTCCGGAAATATTTCGGCTATCCGGCGTTCCGGCCGGGGCAGGAGGAGATCATCAGCGCGGCGCTCGCCGGCCACGACCTGATGGTGGTGATGCCGACCGGCGGAGGAAAATCGCTCTGCTACCAGATCCCGGCCCTGATCGCGCAGGGGGTCACCATCGTGGTCTCCCCGCTGATCGCGCTGATGAAGGATCAGGTCGACGGCCTGGCCCGCCGCGGCGTCCGCGCCACCACGATCAACTCTCTCCTCGATTTCGCCGAGGTGCAGCAGCGGATGCTCGATATCCGCTACGGCCTCTATTCGCTGGTCTACGTGGCCCCGGAGCGCTTCGAGAGCAAGAATTTCCTCGATCTGCTGAAAGGGCTGCGCATCGCCCTGTTCGCCGTCGACGAGGCGCACTGCATCTCCGAGTGGGGACACGATTTCAGGCCGAGCTATCTGAAGCTGCGTGACGCGATCGAGGAGCTCAAGCGCCCGCCGGTGATCGCGCTGACGGCCACGGCCACCCCCTACGTGCAGGAGGATATTATACGCCAGCTCGGCCTGCGGGAGCCGCGCCGGTTCGTCCGCGGCTTCGACCGCCCGAACCTGAGCTACACCGTGCGCAACGTGGCCGACAAGGATGAGGAGCTCCGGAGGATCGCCCGCCGCGATCAGGGATCCGACGGCTCGTCGATCATCTACTGCGGCACCCGCAAGACGGTCGAGGCCGTCGGCACGATGCTCCTGGCCGAGAAGCTCCCGGTCGCCATCTACCATGCCGGCATGCGGGAGGATCAGCGCCGCGGGGCGCAGGAGGCGTTCATCAACCACGGCGTCACCACGATCATCGCCACCAATGCCTTCGGCATGGGGATCGACAAGGCGAACGTCCGCCACGTGATCCACTACGACATGCCCGGCTCGATCGAGGCCTATTATCAGGAGGCCGGCCGCGCCGGACGCGATGGCGCCCCGAGCACCTGCACGCTCCTGTACAACGGCCGCGACCGCCGGCTGCAGGAGTTCTTCATCCGGAACACCTTCCCCGACCGCATGCAGGTGGACGCCGTCTACGACGCCCTCTGGGACACGCTCCACGTCGGCATCGGCAGCCGCCATGAGGGGATCTTCGTCCCCGATCCGGACGCGGTGGCCGCGCGCGCGCGGGTGCACCCGGCCTCGATCAACAGCACGATGAACGTGCTCGAGAAGAACGAGATCGTCAAGAAGGTCCGGGCCGAGCGCCTCGGCGCGGTCCGCTTCCTGGCCCGGAGCAGCGACCTGCAGGACTATTACCGGCGCACGCGGGACGAGGACCGGCAGAAGGCGATCATCGCCCTGCTCCGGACGCTCGGCGGCGCGGCGCTGTCGCAGGAGACCCTGTTCAACCCGGAGGAGGTGGCGCAGAAGCATGGGCTGACCATCGACGCGTTCGAGCGCGGCATGCGCGCGCTGATGATGAGCGGCCTGATCCGTTACACCCCGCCGACGCCGAGCAACGGCTACCAGTTCCTCGCCCCCCGCATCGCCGCGCGCACCCTGCCGATCGACGAGCGCTCGATCGAGACCGGCCGCGAGCGGGCGCTGCTGAAGCTGGAGGCGATGGAGCGCTACGTCCGCACCCCGGTCTGCCGTCGCGATTTCATCCTCGAATATTTCTGCGCCGATCCGGAGGAGGGCACCTGCGGCCGGTGCGACCTCTGCCTTGCGCGCGCCGACGCCCATGCCGCCGGCGTCCGCGCGGTCCCGAAGCCCTCGGCCGCCAGGCGCGCCGGCGCCCGTGACGGCGCCGAGATCCGCCCGCAGACGGCGCGCGCCCGGGAACAGCTGCTGGCCACCGTCGCCGAGCTCGGCGGCCGCTTCGGCAAGATGACCGTGATCGACATCCTCCGCGGCGTCAGCAACAAGACGATCGAGCGCTTCGGCCTGGAGTCCTACCCCCGCTTCGGCGAGCTTCGGGACGTGGAGCGCTCCGAGCTCTCCTTCCTGGCCGACGAGCTGATCGACGAGCGGATGCTGGAGAGCTCGGCCACGCTGAAGCCGACGGTCCGGATCACCCGGAGCGGACGGGAGGCGATCCGGCATCTCTCGCTCGGACGCTTCACGCCGGGATGGCACGAGCCGGAGGGGAGCGAGAATCCCGATATCCTGAAGAAGCTCAAGGAGGCGCGCGACCGGATCGCCGAGCGTGACGGGCTGGCCCCCGCCTCGGTCTGCCCCGATCACCTGATGGTGCGCATCTCGAACACGCTGCCGACCTCGCGACAGCAATTCCTGAAGATCGACGGGGCGTCCGACGCGGTCTACAGCGCCTGCGGCCCCTCCTTCATCGGCCTGATCGAATCGCTCCTCTCCGATGAAAGCTCCCACGGCGAGGTGCCGAGCTCGGTTCCTCCCCGCCTCCGACGCACCTGCATGCTGATCGGCGAGGGATACGATCTGATGGAGATCGCCCGCCGCTCGGCGCTCCAGCCCTCGACGATCAGCAACCATATCGAGGAGCTGATCAAGCTGGGAGTGGAGTTCGACATCGACCGGTTCGTCCCCTCCGACATCCTCGACTCGGTCCGCCGCGAGCTGACCGAGGAGCCCCGGCTGGCGTTGCGGGAGATCCGCGCACGGCTCGATGGCGCGGCCGACTACCCGCTGCTGCGCATCGCCGCGGCCTGGGTGCGGGAGCATAAAGTGAACGAGGCATAAGCTATCTTGCGCCGTCCGGCCCGGTCCACTCCACTCCGCCGGACGCACTTCCCCCGCCGACCCGCCTGGCGCCGGTCCGCGTCACATCGTCTCCGACAGCTCCATTTTCCGAATCGATCCTCATGGTCAACCTCGCCGTACTCAACGAGCCGCGCACGTTTCCTCCGAACAGGCTGCTGCTGATCGTCTGGGGGATGACCCTTCTGATCGCCCTGCTCGGTCTGGTCTCCGATCCGGCGCTCGACCGCGGAACCGCCTTCTGGATCATCATCGCCGCGGTGGCGTTCTGGCAGACCTGGACCACCCGCTGGGTGCAGGTCGATGAGGAGGGGATCAGGATGCGGAACATCTTCCAGCATGGCCGCTCCCTCCGCTGGGAACAGATAACGCAGTTCCAGGAAGAGGAGCTGCCGATGCACAAGCGCTCCTACGTCACCATTCGGCTCTCCAACCGGGGCGCCGCCGACGTCGCCGCGCCGACCCGTCTGGTCGTCACCAGCGATCAGGTCGGCTTCGAGACGCTCAGAACCATTATCCGCGAGGCGGTCGGCACCGAGCTGGTCTGATCCCGACGCGGCAGGTACCGGAAGCGGAGCCGGGCGCCGACGCGACGGCCGGACCTCGCCGCGAGAAGCAGCACGAAAAAAGGGAGCGCACCGGCTTCGAATGCCGATACGCTCCCTTCGGTTTTCTGCCCCCATGTCACCGCGCCACGCCGGCGCCCCTCTTCACGCGATCTCTCCTCGAACCATCGGCTCTCAGCGCCGATCAGTGCTCGAGCTTCACCTCTTCGATCCGCGAAACGGCCGTGTTGATGCGGTCGAGTGCCTTCTCCAGGTTCTCCACCGAGTTGGCGTAGCTGAAGCGGATGTATCCCTCGCCGAACTGTCCGAACGCGGTGCCGCTCAGGCAGGCCACCCCGGCGTCGTTCAGCAGGAAGTCGGCCATGCGCTGCGAGCTGTAGCCGGTCCCCTCGATATTCGGGAAGACGTAGAACGCGCCCTGCGGACGGTGGCAGCGGAAGCCCGGGATCTGGTTCAGGCCGTCGACGATCACGTCGCGGCGGCGGCGGAACTCGCGGATCATCTCCTCGGCCGGCTCCTGCGAGCCGTTGAGCGCCTCGATGCCGGCAACCTGCGTGAAGCTGGAGGTGCAGCTG
This sequence comes from Bacteroidota bacterium, assembly GCA_048498995.1. Lineage (GTDB taxonomy): Bacteria > Bacteroidota > Ignavibacteria > OLB7 > OLB7 > JBEHWX01. Next base: position 1,139 of record JBEHWX010000053.1, on the reverse strand, counting down.
GTGCAGTTGGTCTGAAGCTTGGCCACCAGCGAGGCGGTCGAGGCCGGCATCATGCCGTAGCCGAGGCGCCAGCCGGTCATCGCGTAGGTCTTCGAGAAGCCGTCGAGCATGATCGTCCGCTCCTTCATCCCGGGGAACTCCAGGATCGAGGTGTGCTGGAATCCGTCGTAGGTCATGCGCGAGTAGATCTCGTCGGAGAGGACGATCAGGTTGTTCCGGATGGCCATCTCGGAGATCCCCTCGACATCCTCGCGGGTGAGGATGCCGCCGGTCGGGTTCTGCGGCGTGTTGATGATCAGCATCCGCGTCTTCTTGGTGATCCGCGCCTCGAGGTCGGCCAGGTCGAAACGGAACTCCTTGTCCTCGCGCAGCGGCAGCGCCACCGGGCGGGCGCCGAGGAAGTTGATCACCGACTCGTAGATCGGGAAGCCGGGATTCGGGTAGATCACCTCGTCCCCCTCGTCGATCGTCGCCATCATCGCGTAGAACATGATCGGCTTGCCTCCCGGCGTGATCACGATCTCGTCGGCCGAGCAGTTCACCCCCGGACGGGTCCGCTCGATGTAGTTGGCGATCGCCTCGCGCGCCTCCGGCAGGCCGGCCGAGGGGCCGTAGTGCGTATATCCGTTATCGAGCGCGTTCTTGGCCGCGTCGACGATGTTCTGCGGGGTATCGAAATCGGGCTCGCCGATCTCGAGATGGACGATATCACGTCCCTGCGCCTCGAGCTTGCGAGCCTTGACGAGAACTTCGAACGCGGTCTCGGTCCCGAGACGGGACATACGCTGTGCGATATGCATGAGAAACTCCGGTAGGTCTATATCTATCTGAATCTGGACTGTCGATCATCTGAGGCTGTCGCTGGCAGAATGGTCGGCGGAAGGACGGCCGGATGCGAGCAGACAAAAATAGAGGTTGTCGGAGGAATCGGAAATGGCGGTGGAAATATCGTCTTCGCAACGTGCTCCCCGGAGCCGCGACGATCGATCGGCACGGCGCCGGCTCGCGGTCGATCGCGGCGCCTGCGGAGCGATTCGGAGAAGATGCGGTACTCCGCGCGGCAACCCGTTCGGTAACCCGTGCGGTAACCCGTGCGGTACTCAGGCGGAATAATCGGAACGGCCCGGGGGGGAGCGTGG
>JBEHWX010000052.1:0-41268 GCA_048498995.1 Bacteroidota bacterium | reverse complement strand
TGCGATAAATAAAGAAGCCGCCGGCCCTCGGGCCGGCGGCTTCTTTATTTATCGCATTCGACTCGATGGATGTAACTATCCGGGGCGAACCGTTGTTGTTAGGTTGAGGGTGTGCCCGGGCATGTGCTGGGGCAGGGAGGCGCCGAACGCTAGCCTGGAAACAGACCCGATCGCGGCTCGTTTTCGCGGATTCCCCCCGGCGTGTTGGACCATGGTAACATCGCGGCCGTTTTTTGTGTACTTTGTAACGCTTACCCCAGCGGCGGCGCATCCGCTCAGATTTTCTGCGCCGGCCCGCGGCACTTCCGTCGCCCAGAATCTCCGGAATCGGCCAATTCCGGTGGCGCGTGACGGGAGGAGAGCGGACCCAATCCAGGTATCATGTATCGGATCGCGATCGAGCGGGGCGCCGAGGCCGGCGACCTGTCACGATCGGTCTTCGGACGCTCGAACGCGCCTGGAGATACCGGCCTCCGGTCCGATGCTTCCGATCCCGCCGTCGCGCGTCGACGGACGACGCGGGATGGGATCTTTCTGGAGCATGCCATGAGGAGAACGCATCTTTTCCTCGCCCTTCTGGCCCTTGCGCTCCCCGGATGTCGGGACAGCTTCATCGGGCCGGAGGTGCTGCCGAAAGCGACCACTGATCGACGTGTCTACTTCAGCGGCGTCGAGCCCGCGCACGCCGGTGGCGATCCGTTCGGATACGTCATCGGAAGCGTCGCGTCGATCTCCTCGGACGGATCCGACCGCAAGGATATCGTCAACACGCACGGCATGCTCCTGTCCGCGCCGAAGAACGGCCGTATCGCGTATTACGAGCTGGTTGACTTCCGCTTCGATTTCGGTCAGGCGGTGGTGGCCGAGGCCGACGGCTCCGGTCTGCGCGTGATCGCTCAGGGTGTCCGTGGCAAGAGCCTCGTGCTGGCGCCGGTGGTCCTGTCGCCGGACGGAGGAATGGTCACCTACGTGCTGCGCGATCTTGTGACCCCCGGCACGTTCCTCTGCATAGCCGACGTCAACGGCGCACTGCTGAGCAAGGTGCCGATCGAGTGCGGCTGCGATATCTACTCCCTGAAGTTCTCCCCGAACGGCCGATACATCGCCTACGTCGGCAACGATGATCCGAGCAAGAAGATCCACGTGGTCAACGTGCTGACCGGATCGACCTTCTCGATCGGACAGAACGTGGGCGCCTCGATCTCCTGGTCCCCGGACGGCAAGTCGATGGCCTACTCCGAGGAGAACAACCGGTACTACACGCACTTCCCGTATCTCCCGAATGCGGATCTGATCCACAGCTCGGCCATTTCCATCGTCGACCTTTCGGGAAAGAACATCCGGCGGGTAATGCGCGACACGGCCGAGCTCTTCGACGTCTCCTGGGCGCCGAACGCGAGCATGCTCGCCTACGTCAGGCGCGTCGGCACCGCGAGCAATCTCGTCACCGAAATCTGGCTGACGAACATCAACGGCATCACGCGCCGTCAACTGACCGCCAGCACCGATCGCGCCGACCTTCGCCCGCAATGGACGTCGGACGGACTTTCGCTGGTGTTCACATCGATTCCGACGCAGGAGGAGAGCGAGCAGATGCCGCAGGTGCGGCGCTACGACATGCTCACCTCCACCATTTCGACGATCGCCGATCGCGCCTACGGGGCGATTCTCGAATAACGGGCCCGGCCGATGGCGACCAGCCCGACCTTCCGGTCCGGCCCACGAGGCGGGAGCGGCGGTCGGTTCCGGTGCCCGACTCCGGAGCGCCCGAGGCAAGCGGCCGTGATCGTCAAGTGACCCGCCTTCCATGTTCCGCGAAGCATCACGTCTCCCCGGCTCCGTGCGTCACGTCGACTTCCGTCCCGGCATTCTCGCGCTCCTCACGCTCCTTCTCCTGTCGCATCCGGAGAAGTCCCGCGCGCAATCCCACAACCTCTTCGGTCTCACTCTCGGTTATGGCTACGGCGTCCCGGTGACGATCGCGCGCGCGCCCGGCGTCGTCAACCGATACAACACCTCCGAGCTCGGCGGCCACTCCAGCGATCACCTCCTCTCGATCGGCGTCGAATACCGTATCCCGAACTTCTTCGGCATGTCGCTGCAGGAGCGCCCGATCAGCCTCGTGCTCAACGGCACGTTCGGCATGTCGCTCGGCTCGTTCACCTCCGATCCCGTGCAGCTCCCGGATCTGGCCGTCAAGGGGGTCGACTACATTCATCCGTGGGCCACGGTCGATGTGCTCACGCGGCCGGGATTCGTGCAGAGCGGCTTCCTGCTCGACTATGCGCCACTCGATGCTCTTCATCTCGGCGCCGGACTCTGGGGTCAGTACCGCTTCTCCTCGAACTTCATCCAGACCGAAACGCTCGACTTCGCGCGCGACAGCGTCTACTTCGCCGACAGCACCCTTTCGCACGTGGTCTCCTCCGGCCGGACGCTCGGCTCCTCGCCGTTCCGCTTCGGGCCGCAGATCTCGGCCGGCTTTCCGATTCCGATCGATGCCGACATGGAGCTGATACCGCGCCTGACGCTCCAGCTCGATATCGCCGCCATCGCCGACGGGCTCGGGATGCGATCGGGGAAGGTGGCGGCGGGGCTGACGCTCCTGTTCGGCAGGACGAGGCCGGAGGAGCCGCTACAGATCGCCAGAGAAACGCTCACGCCGGAGCTTGCCGAAGCCACCGAGCGGATGAACGATCTCGCGCCGCGCCTCGGCGCCAGGATATCGCTCGTGGCCGAGCGCGACGGAGACAGCACGGCCGGCACCATCGGCATGCGCCGCGTCCGCTACCGGCAGGTGACGCCGCTCCACCCGGTGATCTATTTCGACGAGGGAGATGCCGCGCTTTCTGGCCGCTATGTCACGATCGCGCGGCAGGCGGCCACCGGGTTCTCGATGCGCGACCTCGCGCGTCTCGATCCGGGGGGGATCTACTATCAGATATTGAACGTGATCGGGCGGCGTCTCCACGATTATCCCGAGGCACGGATCACGATCGATGGCGGCAGAAGCGATCGCGAGCCGCGTCCGGTATCCCTCCGGCGCGCCGAGGCGGTCCGTCGCTACCTCGAAAACGTCTGGGGCATCGACGTCGGCAGGATCGACGTGCGCGCGGTCTCGGTCGGGAAGAGCGTTGCCGACGAGGCGGCACGGCGCTCGGTCCGGATCGGATCGACCGAGCGTCAGGTGCTCGCGCCGGTGGTGACCTCCTGGATCGTCGAGGAGATGGCCGCGCCGCCGGTCCGCGTGGTGAGCGAGATCCACGCCGAGGCGGGACTCCGACGCTGGGCATTGACCGCGCTGCATGGCGGCGAGGAAGTGGCGCGCTACGAGGGGGCGAGCGAGGCGGAGCTGAATCGCGTCGACTTCTCCTTCTCGCTGCATGATGATCCCCGGCTGCCGCAGTTGCCGCCGCTCGTGGGGGAGCTTCAGGTGGAGGATCTTGCGGGACGATCGGTGATCGTCCGTGACGAGCTTCCGCTCAGACGGCGGGAGGGGGCGTCGCGGCTGGCGCCGGAAACCGCCGAGAACATTTCCGTTCTGCTCGTGCCGTCGCTGATGGAGGAGCAGGAGATCGAGATGCAGCTGCGGGGCCTTGCCTCGGCGACCGTTGCCGGCGCGCGCCTGACGATCGTGAATGATCCGACCGATGAAGGTACCGCCGAGACCGGAACCGCCACCGTCAACGGCGGCATGCGGGCGGGGCGCGCCCGCGCGGAGCTGCTGGCCGCGCGGCTCAGGAAGCTGATCGGCGCGCGGGGCATCGACGCGACGGTTACCGTCAGCGATCGGATCCGGGATCTGGCGGCGGGGCTCGAGGGGCCGGAGAAGGAGGCGTATCGCGGCGGGATGAGGGTCACGATCGAGCAGCGCGCCGAACAGGAGCGCGCGCGTCCCTGAGCCTGGCGCGGCGCCTGAAACCGCGCGGCCGATGATGCTCCAAGATTCCGCCACTTGCCGGCATCGCGGCCATCGGGAAACGGCGGCCGATGAGATGATCGAAATGAACGAGGGCGCCGGGAGATGATCCCGGCGCCCTCGCGCGCGTTGGAGATGAGCGATGGCCCGCTTACCGGATCACGCAGACCGGCTGCGTGACCCGCTCGCCGGTGCTGGCCACGAGCGTCAGATAGTAGACGCCGCTGGCAAGGTTCGTGATCGAGAAGGGGAGCCGTGATTCGCCCGACGGCAGCTCCTGATCGAGAAGCCGCGCGGCCATCACGCCATCCGGCGACCAGAGCTCGAGGCTCACGTGATCCGGACGTGGCAGACGAACGCGGGCCTCGCCGTGATCGCGCATCGGCGACGGGATCACCTGGCTGAGCTCCATGCCGGCGACCGCGCCACGATCGGCGACGCCGCGAACCGAGCTCGGATCGGACATCATGATCCTGTAGACGGCGCCGCTCGTGTCGGAGGCGTAGAACGCCTTGTTCTGATTGTCGCTGCCGGTGGCGCTGAAGGCCACGCCGTAGAAGACGAGCGCGCCGCCGTCGATCTTGACCACGCGCGTGGTGCGCGACACGTGCGGCGTGGTGCCGACCTCCATCCGCTGCAGCTCGCTCGAGATGGCGGTCGAGGCGACCGCGTCGCTCACGCCCTGGACCAGGCCGGAGCCGTCCCAGGTGAGCGCGCGGCGGAGCACGCCGACGGCGTTGTCCACCGGGTTGCTCCGGGAAAGCTCCGTTCCATCCACCGGATCGATATGCACCACGAGGCCGAGCAGCCCCGGCGTGATCAGCGCCAGCCCCTGCGGAGTCATCTCGATGCCGGAGACCGCGAGGCCGGCCGGAACCGGCAGCTCGCCGAGGGACTTGCCGGTGGTATCCAGCTTGAAGATGCGCGGGCTCGTGTAGTTGTCGTTCGCGGTGAGCGCGAAGATGATGTCCGACGCGGCGTAGTACGCCAGGTCGCGGATGTGGCCGGTCACGCCGGTGAGCTTCATTCCCTGCTTCACCGTCAGGAGCGGGAGCTTGGAGCGGTAGAGGGAGTCGCCGCCACGCGTCGACATCCAGAGATCCTGCTTCCGCACCGCGAGCGCCTCCGCCTTGATGCCGAGGCTGGTCACCGCGGTCGTGTTCGCCGTCGCCGTCAGCGTGAACCGGCGGGAGCTGGCCGCGCGTCCGGTCGTCATCTCCTCGATCCGGACGATCACGTTGTCGTTCTTCTCGATCTGCATCGGCAGGTCGAGGCTGGAGGAGGTGAGGCCGGTCGAGACGGTATCGAACGTCTTGCCGCCGTCATGGCTGATCAGCACGCGGACCGGGCCGTTGAAGCCGGCCCAGCGGATGCCGAGCGATCCCGGCGTCACCACCGTCTCGCCGCCGGAAGGATAGACCACGATCGGCTCTCCCTGCGGATCGGCGATGGCGACCGCGAAGGCGGAGCGACCGAACGTTCCGGCGTAGAGCGTGCGCGATGCCTTCTGGATCTTCAGATCGGTGATCGGCGCCAGCGGAAGCCCGTCGTTGAACGGAAGCCAGACCGTTCCGCCGTCGAGGCTGATGAACGCGCCGGCGTCGGTGCCGACGAAGATGTGCTGGTTGTTCATCGGGTCGACGGCGATCGTGTTGACCGGCAGATCCGGCAGCCCGCCGGTGATGTCGACGAAGTTCGCGCCGCCATCGTCCGAGCGGTAGACGTGCCTGGCGCCGTAGCCGGAGAAGGTGGCGTAGACGCGGTTATCCTGGACTGGGTCGAAATGCAGACAGGTCGAGAATCGTGTCGGGAGCCCTTTCGACTGCGTCCAGGTGCTGCCGCCGTTCGTGCTGAAGTAGACGCCCGATCCTCCCTTGCCCACGGCGAGCTTCGAGGCGTTCAACGGAGAGAGGCCGATCGCCGAGATCGTGGTACGCCCCGGAATGCTGAGCATCGACCAGGTGCTGCCGCGGTTGGAGCTCTTCCAGAGGTTGATCCTGCCGCTGTAGAGCGTGGAGCCATCCTTCGGGCTGATCACCAGCGGCGCCGACCATGCTCCCGGATCATCGGTTCCCGCCGGAGGAGAGATATCCTCGGTCGAACCGTCGCGCGAGTCGTAGCGCATGATCGGCGAGCCGTTGTAGTTCTCGGCGTAGATGTAGTACGGGAAGTTCTTGTCGACCGGCGTGAAGAAGCCGTCACCCTGCGCGAACGTCTCCCACGGCTGCGAGGGCTGAGAAAGGGAGGCGTTGAGCGATCCGGCCGAGCCGTTGTCCTGCGTGCCGCCGTAGACCCTGTACTCGTTGGTCGGGTCGACGTCGATGCTGTAGAACTGCGTGACCGGCAGCGTGGAGGTGAGACGGTTGAAGTTGACGCCGCCGTTGGTCGACATGTACAGGCCGCCGTCGCTGCCGACGTAGACCGTCTTGGGATCGCGCGGATCGAAGACCACCACGTGCTGATCCGGATGCGCGGTCTCGACGAACCACCCCATCGAATAGCAGTTGGTCATGTTGGTCCACCGCGTGCCGCCGTTGGAGGTCCGGTAGATGTCGATGCCGAGCGCGAGCACATTGTCCGGGTTGGTCGGATCCACGGCGATCGCGTTGTTGTAGACGCCCTGATTGAAGAAGAACCAGGGATCGTTGAAGTCACGCGAGAGGGTCCAGGTGGTTCCACCGTCGGTCGACTTGTAGATCTCGGCATCCTCGGATCCGATGCCGGCGTCGCCGCGGGCCACCAGGGCGTAGACCCGGTTGGGATCGCTCGGCGCGATCGCCACGCTGATCCGGGTGGCGCTGGAGGAGGAGATTCCCGACGCGCCGGTGGCGATGCGCGTGAACGTGACGCCGGCGTCGGTGGAGCGGTAGAGAGTGGTCGCCGTCGACAGGATCACCACGTCGTTGTTCGACTGATTGACCGTCATATCGGTCACGTCGCTGGTGAACGTGCGGGTCCAGGTGGCGCCGGCGTCGGTGGAGCGATAGAATCCTCCCTGGCCGCGCGCGCCGCCGGCGTAGATCACCCCGGAGCGCTGGCGATGGACGACGATCTTGCTGAAGGCTCCCACCTGCGTCAGACCGCTCGAGCTCCAGGTGGCGCCGGCATCGGTCGACTTGAAGACGCCATCCCCCATGTACGTGGTCTGGCTGTTGAGATCCTCGCCGGTGCCGGCGTAGATGACGTTCCGGTTGTTCGGATCGATCGCCAGCGCCCCCATGGCCAGCGCCGACTGATGATCGAACGTGGTGCTCCAGTTCTGGCCGCCGTTGGTGGTCTTCCAGACGCCGCCGGATGCCGCGCCGATATAGATCGTGTTCCGATCGACCGGGTCGAGGGCGATCGCGCGGATGCGGCCGCCGACGTTGAACGGTCCGAGCTCCCGCCAGTGCGACGTCGCCAGCGTGGAGGATCGGTCCTTGCCGGACTGCTGAAGCTTCTCCTGCATGGTCCGGATCTGCCGGATCGCGGCGGCGCGGGCGCCTTCCGGGATCACATCGTAGGGGAAGGCCCTCTGCAGCAGGAACCACTCCTCGCGGGCCTTCGGGTTCTCCCGTGTCCGCTCGCTGATCGGATCTTCCTGAGCCTCGCGCGCCGAGCGGCTCATCCGTTCGGTGATGCCATCAGGATCGGCCACCGGCTCGCGCTGCTGCGCTCCCGCCGGCAGTGCCGCCGCCGGGAGCGCCAGCGCCACCACCAGGCCTGGGAGGGAGATATGTCGGAAGCGAGGGAAGAGATTGCCGAAAAAGGTCATTTGGTCATCCATTCAGTGAAATGTCCGCAGGCTGGGACATGATGCCTCGGTCAGGGACGAGGCCGGGCCGCTCCACCACCCGACGAAGAAGGGGGAGGAGCGACGAAATATCCGATCGGACGGACGCGATGCGCACATGACGCGCGACAGGATCTGGAGCGCGGCGGGATGCGAAGCGCGAGGGCATGGCGCGGATAGCCACGCTCCCGTGTCGCTGCTCGAAGATCGACGGGTGCTCCCATCGACGAACAGACAGCGCGCGGGATTGGATGCCGTCGGATCGGACACTATGTGACGCTCCGGCGGAGCTCCGCGCGGAACGCAATCGGGACCGGATCGACCGGATCCCGTGGATCTGACTGGGAACGTTGGGCGGATTCCCGCGTGGCCCGGGCGCTGGGAACGCCGGCCGTCGGGAACGGATGGGATTGGACTGGGTGGATGAGCGGCGCGGGCGATGCGGCTCACCGGAAGGGTCTTCCGCCGCGGATTACCGTCGCGGATTACCGCCGCGGCGTGGCCCGCATGTTCATCTTGATCGAATCGCTCCGGTAGACCGGAAGATCCTGATCGTCGGAGGCGCCGGAGTGCCACTCGTCGATCTCGGTCCGGGGCGTCGCCGCGGCGCTCCGGTGGCCGGCGGCATGGCTCTCGTCAAGGCGACGGACGGTACCGGCCGGGATGTCGGAGGGCTCGGTGGCCGGCAGGCTCTCCTCGGTCGGGGCCAGACGAGTCGCCGTCGGCGCGGGAGAGGCCGCCGAAGCCGATGGCGCGATCGGGTTCTGGGAGGATGGGGCCGCCATGGCGGTGCCCGGGGCGGGAGCCGTCGAGACCGTGGTCGGAACCGGACGCGTCTCCGCGGCGGATGCCGGCCGCGACACGTTCCGGTTCTGGAAGCTCAGGATGCCGATGGTGACCACGGCCGCGGCGGTCGTGGCCGAGATGATCACCTTGCCGAGGATGCCCCCGGACCAGACGCCGCTGGCCGGGACATGCGCCGGAGGCTGGGGCGCCGGAGCGTGCGAAACCGGCTCGGAGACCGGAACCTGGGAGGCCAGTCCGGCGAGGAAGGAGGCGTAGGTTGCCGAGTGGTCCATGCCGGAGAGATGGGCGCGGTCCTTCAGCATGATCCTGGTGAGCGCCTGCTCGGCCTCGATCGTCTGCCGGAGCTCGGGATCCTTCTCCATCATGTGCTGGAGCTCGATCTGCTCGGACGGACTCATCTGGCCGTTGATATATCGATCAATGATGCGATCGCGACCATTCATCGCGTCACTTCCTCCCGTGAATCAGAACGTTTGACGGTCTTTCGTGCCGGCACTTCGCCGAGCTCCTCGCCGGCGTAGCGCTTCATGATCGTGCGCAGCTGCGCGCGAGCCCTGGAGGCGCGCGTCCAGACGGCGTTCGGCGAGATGTCCAGCATCCCGGCGATCTCGTCGAGACGGTAGCCGCAGTAGACGTTGAGGATCAGCAGTTCCCGGTCCTCGAACCGGAGCGCGTCGAGCGAGGAGAGCACCAGCTCCTCCAGATCCGAGGCCCCCGGCATCGTGTAGCAGGGGAGCGCCGATTCCTCGACCGTGTCGAGCGGCACCGCCCGGTAGCGGACGCGCATCTGGTTGAGGCAGAGATTGCGGGCGATGCGGAAGAGGAATCCCGTGGGATTGAGCACTTCCTGCGGTTTGGCCCGGAGCTTCAGCACCCGCTCCCAGATCTCCTGCGTCACGTCCTCGGCCAGGTCGACGTCGTTGAGAATCTTCGAGCAGTAGAGGAACAACTGGTTGTTGTAGCGCTGGAACAACCCCATGCCCGCCTGATTGTCCCCGGCCAGGAAGCGCGCGAACAGCTCGGCCTCCGTCGAGCTTCCGCCCGAAGGTGCCGGTGTCCGATGTCGCGCGCCCGCCGATGACGAGGCACTGTCTGCTGAGGAGGTCATGCGGAGTTCCTGCTTCAACGCCATTCGTACACTAGACACACGATCCGAGCCGAACCTTACTCCTGACCCGAAGCCGTGTGCCGGCGATGTCGATGGTGCGTCCGAAAAGGTACGAAGAATGCTGCTCCGCTCCTCCCACCGACCTCCGGCACTCTCCGGATGTCGCAGCCGTCGCCCAAAGGATCCCCGGCGCCGATCGGTAACCGGACCCTGATCGCCCGCGAAGCTCCCCTCCGGAATCGACTATATTCCGGTTTCGCATGCCGAGCCAATCGCAAGGATCATAAGGATCATGATGATGACTTCTCAGGAGTGGAGCCCCGACGCCCCCGATGACACCCCGACCGACCAGGGAGCGCCCGCTGACGTCCCGCCCGAACGCGACACACGGGCGGCCGACGTGACCGAAGCCGGCGTGACAGAAGCTGGCGTGGCTGAAGCCGGCGTGGCCGACGATGAGGCCGGCGTCGACAGACGTTACGAGCTCCATCTCTTCTCGGATTTCGATGGGACGATCTCCACGACCGATATCGGCTTCGATCTGTTCGACCGCTTCGGCGTGCAGGAGCCGTGGCACGCGGAGCTGCTTGCCGGCCGGATCGCGACCGCCGACTACTGGCGCCGGATGGCGGCCAACCTCCGCGTTCCGATCACCCCGGAGCTGCTCGACGATTACCTCCGGTCGATCCCGATCGATCCCGGCATCTACCCGCTGCTCGAGCTCTGCCGCGACATGTCGATCCGCTTCACGATCGTCAGCGACGGCTTCGATCTCTACATCGAACGGTATCTGGCGATGAACGGGGTGGAGAACGTGGAGCTCTACGCCAACCACGCGGAGCTCGACGCGGAGGGGAGAATGCGGATGACCTTTCCCTACGCGGCCGAGGGATGCGACTGCGTGAGCGCCGCCTGCAAGCGGAACATCGTGCTGCGCGCCGCCGCTCCGGAGGCGCGCATCGTCTACATCGGCGACGGCGTGAGCGACTTCTGTCCGGCCGAGCACGCCGATATCATCTTCGCCAAGAAGAAGCTGGCCGCGCACTGCAACGCCGTGCGTCTGCCGCATTATCCGTTCAAGACGTTGAGCGAGGTGGAGCGGCAGCTCCGTCTGCTGCTGGAGCGTCGGAGGATCAGGCCGCGCCACCAGGCGGTGCTCAAACGGAAGGGAGTCTGGGAGGAGGAAAACTGAGAACTGAGACCTGTGGCAAAGCTGCGGCCTGAAACGCTTGGTGTGAGATAGCATGCTTCGCGGCGGCGGACCCGGCAACCAGAGCACCAGCCGCGCACCGGCGCCATGACGCACGCATGAAGACATGCGCCTACCACGACGCGATTTCCGGCCTTTCTTCCGTACGGGCGGCCCCCTGTGGCCGCCCCTCCAACGCGCCACGGAGAGAACCCGGATGCCGTGGCATCCCATAGGTCCGATACACCGGCTCTTACACCAAGCATTGAAGAGCCGCGGCTACCACGCGGCGCGCACATCTCGGCGTTCGCCATGTCCTACCTGAGACACTACTGGACCGAGGATCGCCGGCGTGAGGATCACTCGACCCGCTCGAACCGGATATCCTTGTTGCGCGCGAAGGAGACGAGCATGGCGCGCGGCCTGCCGTCGGCTCCCGGTTCGAAGATCACGCGCCGGAGCAGCCAGTCGCTGCCTGCAAAGAGCGGGGCGCCGCCGGTTCGCTTCGGTGTGAGCGTCACGGCGCCACGACGCTCGTGTCGGGCCACCAGCTTCGCGCCTTCCACCGTGACGGTGTAGACCGTTCCGAGCTCCGGCGAGCGGTAGGTGCCGACGAAGGTCGAAAGCACGGGCGGCGTGGTGTCGAGCGTCACCCGCCGGCCCGTGTGCGAGACGCCGTTCTCCACATAGGCAACCGTGGGGACGCCGTCGACCGGCGAGCGGCCGAAGACGAACTTCACCTCGGCATCCGGAAAGAAGACCGAATCCGAGGCGGGGATGATCTGCTGCAGGGGCTGGCCGTTCCCCCTCACGTAGAACTGCCCGCCATCGCGCAGGAAGGTGAAGATGAATCCCGGGCTTTCCTCCATCTCGTAGTCGCCGACAAGCGTGTCGAAGCGCGTGGCGTCGTATGGATACGAGACTGGAGGTGGAGGGGGCGTCGCGGATGCCGTCACGGATGCCTTCGCCGGAAGACGATCGCCGAGCACGATCTCCGCCACCTTCCTGCACAGCGCTCCAGGGTCGATCGAGCGGCAGTTGGCCAGGATCGCCACCGACAGATGCTCCGATGGGATGCGCAGCAGATCCGCGCGATAGCCGGCGTTGGCCCCTTCATGCTCGACGATCTTCACTCCGCGGAAGGTGCCGAATTCGAGCCCGCCGCCGTAGGGAACCGTGTCGCCGTTGCTCAACACCGCGGGGCGGAGCATCTCCCGGATCAGTTCCTGACCGCCGACAGTCATATCGATGAAATTCCGATCCCACCGCGACAGGTCTTCCACCGTGGTGTGGAGCAGACCGTCGCCGGCAGCCTCGATCATGTTCATGGATCGGTGCAGTGCTTTGTCGTCCCCCTCCTCATAGCCGATCGCGCGGTTCCGGATGATCATCGTGTGATCGTCGGCGAAGAGGGTGTGCGTCATGCTGAGCGGCGCGAAGATCCGTTCGGTGGTGAACGCGCGGAGCGATTTGCCGCTGACGCGTCGCACCACCTCCGCGGCCAGGATGTAGCCGCTGTTGCTGTAGGCGTGTTTCGTCCCCGGCTCGAAGTCGAGCCCACGCTGGTGCGTGATGATCCTGAGCGCGTCGTCCATCGTCGCCAGATCCTCCCGGTCGATGCCGGACATGACCATAAGCCCAAGGTAATCGCGCACGCCGGCGGTATGGTGCAGGAGCTGACGGAGGGTGATCACGTGGCCGTAGTCCGGGAGCTCCGGGATGTACTTCCGCACGTCATCATCCAGGGAGAGCTTCCCATCCTCGGCCAGCAGGATCAGCGCCGCGGCGGTGAACTGCTTCGAGGTGGAACCGATGTCGAAGACCGTCCATGGAACGATCGGGACCGCGTGCTCGAGGTCCGCCGTGCCGTAGCCCTTTGCGAAAATGACCCTCCCATCGCGATAGATCCCGAGCGCGCAGCCGGGAGTGTTGGGTGCACGATAGCTCGCGAAGAGGGAGTCGATCCGCTTTGCCTTGGCCGGAGACACCTCCTGCGCCGGGAGCGATGCGTGTGCCAGAAGGAGTCCCGCCGCGAGCGGGAGGAGACGGAGAAGATGCTTCATCGGTCGACGGGATGAGGATGGTAAGCCGGCGAGCTGCTTGATTCGGACCGATGCAATGTCGCGGATCTAGAGCGATGAGCGCCGGCAAAGGATCGGCCTTGACGCCTATCAGGCTGGAATGTAGAGGGCTAGACGGTGGTGGGAATGGTTTGTTCCCGGGAGGGAGTAGGGCCGGATCGGGCTCGTTGCCGTTGCGAAGACACCTGTAGGAATTCGAGCGCTCACGGCGACGATGGACATGGCGTAGTGCAGGCAGTGACATGGCTGAGCGATCACTTAGTGCCAGTGTCGCATCTGCCTCTTTCGAAACTCTTTCACCTGACGCATTCTCACGAGCCGAATCGCAAGCGCTCGATGCGCCACTTGGATTACCTTCCCTTCATTCTGCAGTAGTAGATTGCCGTTGTGTTTGAAGAAAGTTCGCCCTGCCACATGATTGGATTCTGGCATGACGCCATCGCGTGGGAAGCGGACACGAACGATCGGCACGTGGCGTGTCGATCTAGGGAGCTGACTCACATTTCGATATCTGGGAAGGCAATATGAGAGAGGAATGCTGCATGGCTTGTTCCTATTCTATTGGGCCCTGATAGCCAAAGATGGTGTGGTTGAACCGTCTGAATTGATCGAAAATGCGGAAAGCAAAACATTAATCTATGAAACAATCTGGTGTCTAGGATTGGTGAAAACGTGAAATAGGTGAAATGGTTCGATCTGTTCTGAATTCACGGTGAAGTGCCTGTTTTGCATGGCGTTCACTGGTAATCGAGATTCACTGTACATCTTCACCAAATGCGCTCCTGTATTCCTTTACTAAGAATTCGCGAAGTTCCTTGGCGCGTGCTTGGAGTTTGTCGGGTTCGCTTCTTAGGTGTCGAAGCTCTTGTTTATACCAATCGGGTAGGTTAATGGTGCTCGGGCGAAAATTGAGTAGACGGTGTTTTAGCTCTTCAGCACCGTGGAGGATGGCGAAGCTGCGTTTATATGCCTCGCGAGGTAGGAGTACTTCCAAGTGGATGGGTGGGTCTTTAATGCCTAATAATAAGTCCGGCCATCTTTCTAGTATTCGGTCCTGTGTGGTGGTGCCATTAAGGTATCCTTGGGTTAAATACCATATCTGAATTAAGCCTTGTTCGATCGGGGCTAACCAGGTTAGCGCGCTACTAAGTGCTTCGCGTCTCACTTCATTGATTTTGTCCTGTTTTTGCTGCTCCCATTTGCGGTTTTCAACGGATCTTGTTATTAAATAGGTGATGACGCCACCAACAATCGTCCCGATGAGGGCGGCAATACCGCTAATTGCGGAGCTAAGTGTCGTAGTGTTTACGATGATTGAGTCAGGTGGCATAGTTGGTGATAATCCTTGCGGCAACCGTGGCGTCGGCTGACAGTGGGAATTAAGAGAGAACCCAGATAGCGCCTGGTCCCATTTAAATGGGATGGAGGCTGGTATGAACTAAATTGTGGGCCCTGAGGGATTTGAACCCCCAACCAATGGATTATGAGTCCACTGCTCTAACCGTTGAGCTAAGGGCCCTCTTCCCGACGACGCGTCGCGACGGCATCCCGCGCGGGCGCCCTCGACGGGAGGGATGTCGAATATAGCACGGCCGGCCCGGATCTCCGGCACCCATTCTTGTATCCGGCTTGTATCCGCCAGAGCCCGCCCCACGACCGCCTCACGTGGAAGAGCGGCGCCCGAGGACGCATCACATCACCTCGATCTCCACCTCCGTCCCCGCCTCGATCCGGTCGGTCCCTTCCTCCACGATGATCAGCGCGTTGGCCCGGCTCATCGAGCTGAGCGCCCCGCTCGACTGCGTCCCGGTCTTGCCGACAACGAGCGTCCCGTCGACGTCGCGACGGAGGATGCCGCGGATGAAGTGGCGCTTGCCGTCGCCGGTCACCATCGGCTCGGCCAGGCGCGCGCGCAGGCGGAGCGGCTCGGTCCGGTCACCGAGCAGACGGCGGATCGCCGGGGCCACGAACTCCCGGAAGGTCACCAGCGACGAGACCGGATTCCCCGGCAGCCCGAAGACGAGCGTGCGGCGGTCGTCCTCGCCGTAGACGCCGAAGAGGATCGGCTTGCCCGGCTTGATGTTCACCTTGTGGAATCGCACCTCCACCCCCAGCTCCGGGAACAGATGCTGCACGAAGTCGTAGTTGCCGGCCGAGACGCCGCCGGTGGTGATGAGCAGATCGTAGCGAAGCCCCATCTCCAGCTTCTCCTCCAGCTCCTCCCGGTCGTCGCGGCCGATGCCGAGGTCGATCGGCTCGGCGCCGAGCTCCATGCAGCAGGCGTGGAGCGCCGCGGCGGAGCTGTTCCGGATCTCCCCGGGGCCCGGCGTCCGATGCGGCTCCACCAGCTCGTTGCCGGTCGAGAGAATCCCGACGTTCGGCCGCACTCTCACCGGCACGTTGGTGACGCCGAGCGAGGCGAGCACACCGACGTCACCCGGCGTGATCCGCTTGCCGGCCGGGATCACTTCCTCGCCGAGGCGGATATCCTCGCCGGCCGGACGCACCGAGCCTCCCACGCGCACCTGGCGCCGAAGGTGGACCACGCCATCCTCCTCCGAGGTCGATTCCACCTCGATCACCGCGTCGGCTCCATCCGGGATGGCGCCGCCGGTCATGATCCTGACGGCGGTGCCCGGCTCCACCGATCCCGAGAAGAGGGAGCCGGCGGCCGATTCACCGATCACGCGGAGCCTCGCCGGCCGTTCGGCGCTTGCGTCCACGGTATCGGCCGCACGCACAGCGTAGCCATCCATCGCGGAGTTGGCGAAGGGGGGAAGCTGCTCGGCGGCCACGATCGGCTCGGCCAGCACGCGGCCGAGCGAGAGAACCAGCGGCACGGTCTCGGCCGGGAGCTCGCGCGTGGTCGCCTCGAGAATGATGCGGAGTGCCTCGTCGTAGGAGAGCATGTCGTGTGCGGTTTGCGGTTGCGAGTGCGAGCGGGGTCGAGACGCGATCAGCCCCGCTCGATTCTGATCATGTTGGTGATGCCGACGATCAGGAAGACGATGTTGGCCATCCAGGCGGTGGCCGCCGGCGGCAGCGTGGCGCCGTAGCTGAAGGTCTTGCTCACCTCGGTCAGCACCAGGTAGATGGCGCTCACCAGCGCGGTGACGGCGATCTGCACGGCCGCCCCTCCCTTGCGCTGCGCCGAGGAGAAGGGGATGCCGAAGAAGATCACGATGAACGCGGAGAAGGGGAAGGAGAACTTCGAATAGTACTCCACCAGCAGCGGGTTCACGTCGCGGCCGCTCAGCCGCTCCTGCGCTATCCGGTCCCGCATCTCGGCCAGATCCATCTCCCGGATATTGGTCTGCGACAGCTCGAGCTCCCCCGGCGTAACCGGCAGAAAGGCGATCTCCCGCTTCTCGAAGCGGGTGACCGATATCCTGAGCGGGTCGGCGAAGTTCCGCGCTATCCCGTCCTGCATCGTCCAGATCTTGCGCGCCGAGTCGTAGCGCATCGAGGCGGCGTCGATCCGCTCGGTGATCCTGATGGCGCGGACCGCGGTGCCGGTATCATGTCCCGCCTCGGCCACGCGGCGCGGCAGGTCGGTCACGATCACCGGCGCGGCCGTGTCGAACTTCTCGATGCTGACCAGGTTGGCCTGCCCCGTGTTCGGATCGAAGTACTCCATCCGGAGGTTGAGCGAGGGGGATATACGGAGGTAGACGTTGCTCTGTCCGCCGGTGAGGTTCCGTCCGAGATACTTCCGGTCGATGCCGAACTGGAGCCGGTTGGTCTTCGGCACCACCCAGCCGTTGAAGTAGACCATCGCCCCGGAGACCGCCAGCCCGATCAGCAGCAGCGGCGTGGCGACGCGGCGCATGCTCCGGCCGGCCGCTCGGATCGCCGTCAGCTCGTGCGTCGTGTCAAGCCGGCCGATCGTGAACAGGCTCGCCAGCAGGATCGCGATCGGGACGATGAAGTGCGCGATCTCCGGAATGTAGTAGAGATAGTACTTGATGATGATCGGCGTCGGGACGTTCCGGTCGAAGAAATCGTCCAGGTTCTCCATCAGGTTCACCGCGATGAAGATGGTCACGAACGCGAGGATCCCGAAGAAGAAGGTCAGGATGAACTGCTTGACGATATAGCGATCGATCCGATCCATGCTCAGGCGGTCCGCTCCCTGGCGATATAGTAGCTGCTGGCCGCCGTGGCGCCGATCATGCCGAGCAGCGCTCCGACGACCGGGAAGGCGAGAGGATAGAAGAGATAGTCGCGCGGCAGCAGGGAGGTTCCGATATCCCGGAAGAGCGCCCACGCGCCGTAGAGAAGTCCGCTGGCGACCGCGCCGCCGGCCAGCCCGATGATGAAGCCCTGCACCACGAACGGCGCCACGATCCACCGGCGCTCCGCCCCGAGCAGCCGCATGGTCCGGATCACCGAGCGGCGCGAGATCACCGTGAGCTGCGCGGTGTTGGCCACCACGCCGATCACCGCCACGCTCAGCAGCGCGCCGATCGCCCCGGCGATCCTGAGAAAAATGTTCGACCTGTGCTCCACCGTCCTGACCAGCTCGCTCGGAAAGCTCACCTCCTCGACGCCGAGGATCTGACGGAGCTGATGTCCGACGCGGGTCATCGACGCCACGTCCTGCGCGCGCTCGGCCAGGCGGACCTGGATGGTCACCGGCAGCGGAAGCTCCTGCTCGACGCCGGCGCCGTCCGGCCCGGGGCCGGTCTGGATGCCGAAGAGGGAGGCCGATTCCTCCGGCGTGCGCAGATGCGCCGCGCGGACGTCCGGAAACGACGTGATCTCCCGCTCGATCGAGGCGGCCCGCGACGGATCGACGTCATCGGCCAGGAACACCTCGACCGCGGCCGATGTGCGCGCCGCGGCAAGCTCGTTCCGGTAGGCGAGCGCCACCATCACCAGCCCGCCGACGATCGCCAGGGAGATGCCGGTGAGAAACGCGCCGATGGTCGAGGCGGCCGCCACGCGGCGGAGGGAGGAGATCCCCTCGGAGACGAGAAAGCGAAGGGTCATCGCGGGGCGGTCCTGGTGGGGTGGGTGAGATCCGGGAGGGCGCCGCCGTTGCTCTCCGTCTCCCCATGAATTCCCCACCCGCGGAGCATCTCCATCGTCGCGTCGTCGGTCAGGCGGTAATGCACCGGCGTGACCGTGACGTAGCCGGCGGCCAGCGCGCTGTCGTCGCTCTCCGGGTTGTCGTCGCGCACGTACTGGCCGCGGAGCCAGTAATAGGGGCGCCCCATCGGGTCGTGGCGCACCTCGTAGGTATCGTTCCAGTAGGAGGTCCCCTGCGGCGTGATCCGCACGCCGCGGATCCGCTCCTCCGGCAGCGCCGGGACGTTCACGTTCAGGAGGGTGCCGCGGGGGAGCTTCCGTTCGGCGACGATCGGCGCCAGCCAGGCGGCCACCTTGCCGGCGAACGCGAAGTCGGCGTCCTCCGCGAAATCATCCAGCGAGATCGCGATCGAGGGGATCGCCAGGAGCGTTCCCTCGGTGGCGGCCGAGACGGTGCCGGAATAGATCAGGGAGACCGAGGTGTTGCGGCCGTGGTTGATGCCGCTGACGATCACGTGCGGCGGCTCCGGGAGCAGATGGGAGACGGCGAGCTTGACGCAGTCGGCCGGCTTGCCGTTGACGGCCCAGCCGAAGAACTCGCCGCGCCGCTCATGCCGGCTGACCCGCAGCGGCACCGCCACGGTGAGCGCGTGTCCGACCGCGGACTGCTGAGTATCGGGAGCGACGACGTCGACGTGCCCGACGGCGCGGAGCGCGGTGGCCAGCGCGTAGATGCCGGCCGAGTCGATGCCGTCGTCGTTGGAGACCAGAATGCGGAGCTGTTCCAAGGGGAGTCGGATCTGGTTGTTGGATCACCGGAGCCGCCGCCGGACCCCGAGCGGTCGGGAGCGGCGAACGGGACAGTACCAGAGAAGCGAAGCGATCCCCGTCCGACGAGGGACGGAGAAGGCTTCGCTTCGCAATGTGCCGGGTGCCTGGCCGGGCCTCAGGGGCCGAAGACCAGCTTCGACGCGTCGTTGTAGATCACGAACACGAAGAAGAGGAGGAGCAGGGCGAACCCGACCTGCTGAATCGCCATCCGGACCTTGAAGGGAACCTCCCGCCGTATCACACCCTCGACGAGGATGAAGACGAGATGTCCGCCGTCGAGCGCCGGGATCGGCAGGATGTTCATGCAGGCCAGCGCCACCGAGATCATCGCCAGCAGCTTGAGGTAGTCCGGCAGACCGGAGGCTGCCTGACGCTGCGCCATCTTGGCGATGGCGATCGGGCCACCGACCGACTCCTTGAGCTTCGCCTTGCCGGTGAAGAGGTTCCCCACCATGGCGAAGGTCTGCGTCGTCAGGAACATCGTCTCGTTGTAGCCGCGGCTGACCGCCTCGCCGAAGCCGGAGCGGATCTTCCGGGTCGGGCCCTGGTAGATCGCGTCGATCTGGACGCCGATCAGGCCGTCGGTTCCCGGCGTCACCACCTTCTGCATCGGCTTGTCCTCGCGGGTGATCGCCAGCGTCATCGGCTTGCCGGCGCTCCTGGCCACGTCCTGACGGAACGTTTCGATGCTGGTGACCGGCACGCCGTTGACCGCCTGGATCACGTCGGCCGCCTTCATGCCCCCTTTCTCGGCGGGGGAGTTTCCGATCACGGAGCCGACCAGGATCGCGGTCTTCTCCGGATAGACGAACATCGTCCTGATGCCGGCGATATCGCCGGTGGCCGGCTGCGCCGGGACGTTCACGCTCATCGGCTGGCCGCCGCGCACCAGCTCGACGGTGAACGGCGCGCCCTTGGCGGCGTCGGCGCGATCGCGGATCTCGTCGAAGGTCGTGGTCTTCACGCCGTTGACCGCGGTGATCTTGTCGCCGGGGAGGATGCCGGCCGCGTACGCGGGGCTGGCGACCGGGACGGCACCGACGGTGATCGTGTCCTTGGCGTCCTGACCGATGAAGAAGTAGACTCCGGCCAGCACCACGATGGCCAGCAGGAGGTTCATGATCACGCCGGCGGAGATGACGAAGGCCTTCTGGAGGGTGCTCTTGGAGCGGAACTCCCAGGGCTTCGGCTCTTCCTTGGCGAAATCGGTATCCATGCTTTCGTCGACCATGCCGGCGATCTTGACGTAGCCGCCTATCGGGAAGGCCGAGAGGCGGTAATCGGTACCGCCATCGAGATCGAGCTCCTCGGGAAGCTTGCCGAAGGTGAAGCCGGTTTTACGGTTCCAGCCGAACAGGCGAGGCCCCATGCCGATGGCGAAGACATCGGCGCGCATCCCACAGAAGCGGGCGGCCAGGAAGTGGCCGAGCTCGTGGAAAAAGACGAGGATGCCGATCAGGACGATGAACGGCACGGCATACTGGAGTATGATCATAGATCTCTGCTGCTGCGCGTAGTTGCGGCAGGCGCCCTGCGCCGGGCGATGCCGGAGGAATCGGGAGAAGAGGGGGCCGGGGCGCGGATCTCGGGGATCACGCCGCCGTCGGGTTTCCCAGGTATGAACGAACGGTCCTCCTCGTTCGTTTATCCGCCGCGAGAATATCGTCGAGCGTCGGGTCGTCGACGATGTCGGCCTCGACGAGCGCGCGCTCGATCAACGCCGGAATATCCGTGAAACCGATGGAATTCTCAAGGAAAGCCGCCACCGCGACCTCATTCGCGGCGTTGAGAACCGCCGGAGCGGTGCCGAGCCGCCGGAGCGCCTCGAAGGCGAGCCGGAGACAGGGGAAACGATCGGCATCCGGCTCCTCGAAGGTGAGTCGACCGATCGTGGCCAGGTTCAGCCGCTCGTAGTCGTTGCCGGTCCGTTCCGGCCAGGAAAGGGCGTACTGGATCGGCAGACGCATGTCCGGCAGGCCGAGCTGCGCCTTGACCGAGCCGTCGACGAACTGCACCATCGAGTGGATGATCGACTGCGGATGGACCACCACCCCGATCCGGTCGGGATCGACGTCGAACAACCAGCGTGCCTCGATCACCTCCAGTCCCTTGTTCATCAGGGTGGCCGAATCGATGGTGATCTTGGGGCCCATCGCCCAGTTCGGGTGCTTCAGGGCGCGCTCGAGGGTGATCGACGGGAACTCGGAGGCGGGAAGATCGCGGAACGGGCCGCCGGAGGCGGTGAGGATGAGCCGCTCGATCGAGGAGGGAGCCTCGCCGACCAGGCATTGATGGATGGCGCTGTGCTCGCTGTCGACCGGGATCAGCGTGGCGCCGTGGCGGGAGGCCAGACGCGTCATCACCTCGCCGGCCACCACGAGCGTCTCCTTGTTGGCAAGCGCGATTCGCTTGCCGGCGCGGATCGCCTCGACCGTCGGGGCCAGGCCGGCGAAGCCGACCAGGGCGCTGAGGACGATGTCGACCGAGGGGTGGGAGGCGATGGTCCCGAGCCCTTCCGGACCCTGGAGCACCGTCACCCGGTCGCCGAAGCGACCGGAGGCCACCTCGGCGGCCTCCGGGTCGCACACGACGACGATCTCCGGCGAGAACTCCTCGATCTGACTGCCGAGGAGGGCTATGTTGCCGTTGGTGCTCAGGGCGAGCACCCGGTAGCGGTCTGAATGTGCCCGAACCACGTCGAGCGCCTGCGTTCCGATCGATCCGGTGGAGCCGAGAATGGTAAGCTGCTGCATCGATCGGTTACTCTTTCACCATGTACTTGTCGGTGATATCCGTCTGCTGCCGGAGCGAGAAGAAGTGGAACTCGTCCACCGGCATCGACTCGTCAGGCACCACCTTCACGCGAACGAAGTACTTGACCATCAGTTTCGTCAGGCGGCTCATCGGGCCCTCGGTGAGGTAATCGATGATCACCGGGTTGGCCGTCAGCGTCAGCCGAAACTCCTTGGAGTTCTCCTTGAAGTGGGAAAGCCAGCGCTCGATCTTTCTGACGACCGTGCTTTTCGACTGCACCAGGCCGCTGCCGGCGCAAATCGGGCAGGGCTCGGAGATGGTCTGGATAAGCTGCTGGCGGATGCGCTGACGGGTCATCTGCACCAGGCCGAACTGCGTCATCGGCAGCACGACCGACTTGGCGCGATCCCGCCGCATCTCCTTCTTCAGCTCGTCATAGACCTTCTTCCGGTTCTTCTCCTCGTACAGATCGATGAAGTCGACCACCAGCAGGCCGCCGATATCGCGAAGGCGGATCTGCCGGGCGATCTCGCGCGCGGACTCGAGGTTGGTCCGGAGGGAGTTGAGCTCCTGCTCCTTGTTCGAGGCGTAGCGGCCGGAGTTCACGTCGATCACCATCATCGCCTCGGTCTGCTCCAGGATGATGTAGCCGCCGGAGGGGAGATAGATCCTCTGATGGAACATCTTCTCGAGCTCCTTCTCGACCCCGAAGGCCTCGAAGATCGGCTTGTCGCCGGAGTAGAGCTCGACCTTGTTGGAGAAGTTCGGCGCCGCCCACTCCACGTAATCGCGGATCTCGCGGTAGAGCGACTTGTTGTCGATCACCACCCGGTCGATATCCGGCGTGAACAGATCGCGCATCACCGTGTTGGCGATCGACTGATCCTTGTAGAGAAGCGCGGGGGAGGAGACCGTCTTCAGGGTCTTCTCGATCTCGCGCCAGGCGTCGATCAGCTTGGTCAGATCCTGGCGGATCACCTCTTCGTCCTTGTCCTGCGCCACCGTGCGGATGATGCAGCCGTAGCCCTCCGGCAGGATGCTCTTGGCGATCCGGCGGAGACGGCGACGCTCCTTGGTGTGCTGCACCTTGCGCGAGATGCCGATCGACGGCTCCAGCGGCAGAAGCACCAGGAAGCGGCCGGGGAGGGAAACCTTGGTCGAGACGCGGACCCCCTTGGAGGCGTACGACTCGCGGGTAACCTGGACGATCACGTCCTGTCCCTTCTCGAGGGCGATCGTCACCTCGCCGGAGCGCTTGGTCTGGAAGGTCGGCAGCTTGGCGTCGCGAACGCCGCCGCCGCCGGAGCGGCCGCCACGTCCCGGACGGCGCCCGCCGCGCGGTCCGCGGCGCGGCTCCTCGCCGCGAGCCTCATCACCACCGGCTTCATTGCCACGTGCCTCGTCGCCACGCGGTGCCTCGCCCGAGGGTGCTTCACCGGAGGGTGCTTCACCGGAGCGTGCCTCGCCCGTCGGGAAAGCGCCCATCGCACCTCCGGTCGCCTCATCGCCGCCGCGCGGCGACCGGGGCTCCGGAAGCTCCTCGCGCGGCGTCTCAGCCGCGCCCGAACGATCCGCGGGGGCCTCCTCGCGGCGTCGATCGCCACGGCGTCCGCCGCGCGATCCGCGACGATCCCCCTGGCGCTCCTCGCGTCCGGTCGGAAGTCCCTCGATGCTGGTCTGCTCGCCCGGCATCGCCTCGCTCGGCCGCTCGGCGGCCGGCTCGGGGCGATCCCCGGCGGAAATCTCTTCCTCGCGACGGTCGCGCTCCTGGCGCTCCCGCTCATGACGGGGGGCACGCTGATCGCGTCCGCGTCCGCCGCGCTCGGGACGGTCACCTCGTCCGGGGCGGTCTCCCGGCTCCCGGCCGCCCGCTTCCGACCCGCTCCGGTCGCGCATCTCGCGCGCTCCTTCCTCGGTTCCACGCTCCGCACGGATATCGCCGAAGGGAATCTGGGTGCCGGGAAGGCTCATCCCCTCGTCGGCCGGCGTGATCGATGCTCCGGTGCGCCAGTCGGGGCGCTCGTCGGTCTCGCGCGGCTCGCCCGAACGGTCGTCGGCATCGCGTATCTCCTCATTGCGGCGCTCGGAATTCCGACGGTCGTTGCCGCCCCGATCACCACGTCCGCGCTCCTGACGGCCACGGTCATCCCGGCCGCGATCGCGCGTCTCCTCACGACGGTCGGCATCGCCGCGGCGCTCGTCCCGCTCACGCGAACGATCGTCGCCACGCACTTCCTCGTTGCGGCGCTCCTGGCCGCGACGCTCGTCAGCGCGCTGCTCGTCGCGACGCTCGCCGGCCGCGTGCTCGCCGCCACGCCCCTCCGGAGCCTGTTCCTCCTGGCCGGTCACCGGCTCGCGATCTGCACGCTCATCGCGGCGCTCCTCGTCGCCTCCCCGATCACGGCGGTCGTCCTGGCGGCGGCCATCACGACGGTCGCGGTCGCGGCGATCGTTCCGGCGGTCATCGCGGCCACGTCCCTCGCGGCGCTCCCCCTCGGGACGGGCGCCTTCCGGGCGTCCCTCGTCGGCACGCGCGGACTCGCCGCCTTCACTATCGGGCGCATGTTCCAAGCGCCGCTCCTGCTCCGGGCGGGGCTCGCGGCGCTCGTCGCGCCGTTCATCTCCGCGCGGCCCGCGCTCGCCACGGTTCCTGTCGTTCCGGTCGCGCTCGCCACGCTCATCGCGCGGGCGCTCGTCACGGCCACGATCCTCTCGGCCACGATCCTCTCGGCCGCGCTCGTCACGCGGACGCTCGTCACGGCGGCGATCGTCGCGCCGGCGATCATCGTTGCCGCGCTCGCCGCCGCGCTGTTCTTCGGGGCCACGCTCGTCGCGCGGGCGTCCCTCACGGGAGCGCTCGTCGCCGCGGCGCTCGTTGCGGCCGCGGTCATCGCGCCGGTCGCGGTCGCGCCGCTGCTCGCGTCCCTCGGAGCCCTGATCGGCTTCGCCGGCGCGCGCGTCGTCGCGGCGGCCACGATCTTCCCGATCCTCGTCGCGGTCGGAGAGGGGGGAGGCATCCTCCCGCTCGTCGTCGAACTCTCCCGACTGATCGTCCTGCTCTCCCTGGGCGTCCTGATTCTCACCGTTGCGGCGATTGCGTCCGCGCCCGCGGCGTCCGCGGCGGCGGCGGCGCTTTCGCTCTCCCTGGGACTGATCGCCGGAGGCTTCTCCCTCGGAGGCCTCGACGTCGCCGATCACCTCGAGCTCGTGCGGCTCGTCCTCGGAATGAAATTCGTCGCGTGGCTCGTTCGATGCCTCGGCGTGGAGTGCCGCTCCTTCTCCCTCGGGGCGCTCGCCGCCACGTCCGTCACGGCGGCGGTCATCGCGTCGGCGATCGTCGCCACGACGATCATCGCGGCGTCGGTCGTTGCCGCGCCGCTCCTGGCGTCCTTCCTGGCGGGTTTCGTCGGTCTGCTCGCCGGAGCGCTCCTCGGAGCGGTCGTCGGCGTGGCGCTCCTCGCCCCGTCGTTCGTCCCCACGGCGTTCCTCGCCACGGCGCTGATCGCCGCGACGCTCGTCGCCCCGTCGTTCGTCACCACGGCGATCGTCGCCTCGACGCTCCTCGCCACGGCGGTTCCGGTCCCGGCGATCACGGTCGCCGCGTCCCTCCGGCTGCTGGGCGGGGGCCTCGGAGCCCTCGGTCGCCTCGCCGGCTTCGGTCACATCTTCCTGGGCGTCCCGGCGGTTATCGCGTCCGCCACGGCGATCATCGCGACGATCGCCACCCCGGCGGTCGCCACGGCGCTCTCCGCGTCCCTCGCCACGCCCTTCCTCGCGACGCTCTCCCTTTGCCTTGTTAGCGGCATCCTCGCCGGACTCGGCGTGGCCTTCACCCCGCCCCTCGCCCCGGCTCTCGGCGCTTCCCTCGCCGCGACCTTCCTGGCGGCGGTCGTCGCCACGGCCGGAGCCTCTGCGTCCGCCCTCGCGTCCGGAGCCTTCGCGTCCGGAGCCCTCACGTCCGGAGCCTTCACGGCTGGAGCCTTCGCGTCCGGAGCCTTCGCGTCCGGAGCCTTCGCGTCCGGAGCCTTCGCGCTTGGAACGGTCACCGCCACGACGATCCTCGCGCGTGCCTTCCTTGGGCGCGCGCGCTTCCGACTCGGATGACTCATCGTCATCGTCGTCGTCATCCTTGTCATCGTAGTCTTCGTTGACGTTGGAGGCGTCGGAGAAGTGGAGAAATGCGTCTTGGGCCTCGCCGATATCGACGAAAGCCGCGTTCATTCCCTGAACGACGCGTTGAACCTTTCCCACGTAGATGGAGCCGACGTGGCGCTCCTTATCGGGGACTTCGAGAAACAGCTCAGCTAGGCGGCCATCCTCGGTAATGGCAACGCGCAGCTCGTTGGCCGACGCGTTGATGATAATTTCCTTCTTCATGGACCATGACGTTGGCCCGCGCGAATGATCGGCTGAAGCGGATGTCGGGGAAGAAGAGAGCAGCGTGGTGCCGGTGGTACCTGGGTGTGCGCGTCCAAGGATAGGAAGAAAGCTTTCGTGCGAAGGCGGCGCCATCTATCCGGTCAAACGGGAGGGCGAACCAGCCTTGCTGTGTACGATGCCGGCGTCGTACTGGAGCGCGTAGCTGCGCAATATAATCCTGCGCTTCAATCGAATGCGGTATCGGGGGGGGAAGGAGCCTCGGTGCTCCGACGACGATCGCACCGATCATCTGGATGATCTCGGCAATCAGTCGATACAGGCCTGCCCCGATCATGCGCATCTTCTCCACGGGCGTGAGAAAAGTGGCAAGAGAAATAAAAAAAAGAGGCCAAGCTGATCTGTATCGCACCGTATCATTACTGACCGCTGCTTCCTTCCGGACCTGACGGGGTTGGGTATGATACAGTCGCACAGGACTTGACCTCTAAACTTGCTCAACGAATCGGTCCAATATACGCTTTCGTGACCCGCCAGGGCAAGCGCGGATTCACTTTTCGACGAGATTTCCTCTCGCCCGCCTCCCGCGGCGCTTCTCCCGACCCCTCTCGAAGCCCCCCGGACCCCTCGCCGAGGTCGCTCCCGCGCCGCCCGAACGGGATCCCTCGGACATCGCCGCCTCACCGAATCGTGACATCCGTCCCCGGTTTTCTCCCCGACCGGGAGCACTCAGCCCCGATTGCTCGGCTCCCGACAACGATCGCGGGACCCGATTCGGCTCCGCGTCGCGGATCACTGGGTGAAGTATCCCCGCTGCTCGAGCTTGATGTCGCGCAGGGCGGAGGCCTTCAGCCCAAGCCGGAAATAGAAGCCGGTGGCGTAGCCGCTCGGCGTCCAGTCGAACTGCATCTCCCAGCAGTGGAGATCCTTGTAGAAGCTGATCGACGGGACGAGGAATTTTCCCGCGACGAAGTCGTAGGAGGCGGAGCTGGAGATCCGCGTGGTCGGCGTCAGCGACAGCGAGAAGTTGGTCTGCAGGTTCACGCTCTTGTCGAAGCCGCTCGGCGCGCCGAACGACCGGAAGATCTGGTAGCTGCCGGTCAGGTTCACCTGCCACGGAATCTTGAACGATCCGTTCCCCTGGAACCAGTCCCCGAAGAACTCCTCGGACTCGAACGGACGCTCCTCGAAGTCGAAGCGCGCCCGGCGGGAGGCGACCGAATCGCTCGGGGAGATGGTCGTCGGGGTCAGCCCGAAGCCCTGATCGGAGAAGCCGAGGCTGAAGCTGAGCGAGGCGCTGGAGGTCCTGAGCAGCCCCTGGCCGAGATCGTTCAGCAGCCGGGGAATCCTGATGCCGGCCGAGTCGGCGTACGGGTCGAGGATCCAGCTGAGCGACAGGTTGCCGAGCTGCCCCAGCTCGCTCGAGGCGTTGAGCGACAGATTCGACCACTTATAGTCGGTCGCCGCGGCGTTGTAGCTCGTGTTCAGGTTCACCAGCAGGAACTGCACCTTCTTGTCCGGGAGCGTATCGCCCTGGGCCACCTTCGCCTCGAACGTGTTCTGAAGCGACATCGAGATGCTCTCCTGCAGTCCGGTCGGGACGGTGTTGCCGACGCCGAGATCCCCCTCGAACACGTAGTAGCGCTCGATCGTGTTCGTGCGCGGATTGAACACCCGGTCGTAGTAGCCGTGCCCCTCGGTGAAGTCCGGCTGATAATTGAACGAGATCGAGGGAATCACCGTGTGACGGATCGCGTTCAGCCCGAGGATGCGGGGCTGCACCATGCCGTAGAGCGTGGTCGAGGTGGTGAGGCTGGCCCCGTAGGTCTGCGCCCAGTAGAGCCCGGAGATGTATCGCGTCACGACCGTGTCCCCCTCGCGCTGCCTCACCGACCGGCGCGTGAAGAGGGTCGCCCGGTAGTTGAGCGACGGGGTGACGTTGAAATAGCCGAGCTTCGGCTGGAAGCTGATCGTCGGGTTGAAGTTGAACGCGTAGCGCGTATCGACGGTTCTGAAGCCGCCGCCGGGGAGCGTATCCTGCTTCAGATCCTGCGCGCGCCCCTCCACGTTGCCGCCGAAGGAGAGCCGGTCGAGCAGCCCTCCCTCGCCGGTCTGGTCGGCGAACGGCGTCCAGGTGGGGAGGGAGAAGGGGACGCTCAGGCTCTGCGTGTAGGCGGTGGTCACCACGTCCTGATCGCGGCTGTACTGCGCCGAGAGGGAGCCGCCCCAGGGCCAGGAGG
The DNA here is from genome assembly GCA_048498995.1 of Bacteroidota bacterium. Classification (GTDB taxonomy): domain Bacteria; phylum Bacteroidota; class Ignavibacteria; order OLB7; family OLB7; genus JBEHWX01. Next base: position 13,159 of record JBEHWX010000052.1, on the reverse strand, counting down.
TGGAGTAGGAGAAGTTCGAGTTCATCTGCCGCGTGGCGATATCCTGCAGGGTGCTCACGTCGCCGGCGCGGGGCGTGGTCTGACGGGGCGCGTTCGCGGTGGCGAAGTTCAGGGTGCCGCCGAGGCGCGAGCGCCGTCCGATCGGCTGCGCGTGCGTGTAGTTGAGGATGAAGTTCGACGTCAGCGGCTGGTCCGGATCGTTCCGGGTGCGTCCCCAGGTCAGGTTCAGATCGCTCGTCTCGATCACGCCGCGGAGGCGGAAGCGGAAGTAGTTCCGGAAGGTGTAGCCTCCCTTGCTGTAGAGGTCGGCCTCGATCCGGTCATCGATATAATCGTTGCCGGCCCAGAAGAACCCGAGGCGCTCCAGCGTGAAGCCGCGCTGCGTGCTCTGGCTCCACTGCGGAATCAGGATGCCCGACTGCTTCCCCCGCTGATTCGGAAAGAAGATCCCGAACGGGATCGGCAGAATCGGCACGTCGGCCACGTAGAGCGTCGGCTGGTCGGCGAAGATCTTGTCGCCGACGGCCACCTTCATCTCCGGCGCGGCGAAGTAGTAGTGCGGATGGGGAGCGTCGCAGGTGGTGTAGCGTCCGTTTTGGACGAAGAGCGTGGTCTCGTCCACCCGCTTGATCTTCTCGCCGTAATAGAATCCCTCGTCGAACTTCGTCTCGGCCGCCGCCAGCGTTCCCCGCTTCGTCCGGAAGTTGTAGCTCAGGGTGTTGGCCGAGAACTCCCGCTCGGAGTCCTTGAACACCGGCACGCCGACGTAGCTCTTCGTGGTCGAATCGTAGAGCGCCTCGGCGTAGAGCTCGGAGGTGGTGAAATCCACCTCGATATAGTAGGCGGTCAGCTTCTGCGATCCCTGCGTCACCACCGCGTCGCCGTAGAGTCGGACCTTCTTGCTCTTGACGTCCATGATCACGCTGTCGCGGGCCGAGTAGGTGACCACGGTATCGCCGCCGTTGTTGCCGCCGGTTTTGACCACGGCGCTATCCGGGCGCGCGCCGGCCGGCAGCGCCGAATCCCCGACCGCGGGAATCGCGACGGGGCGTCCGGTAGTGTCCGGTGGAGCCGATGGCGGCGCGGTCTGCGCCCCGGCGCGCGAGGCCGCGCAGAGAGCCAGGGCAAGAGCGAGCGCCGGAAGTCGAAGCCGCGTGAAGGTCATCGGTCGTTGATCGTGCGCCGGGAATCTGGAGAGAGTGAGAGGGAGCCTGGGATGGTCATGCCTCAGAGCCTCCGGCGGGGAATGCCGGCCGGGACATCGAGCGCGAAGCTCCGGCCGGCCGGGATGTCGGCGGCGAGCTTGTCGATCGTGATGCTGATGCGCTGTGCCCCACCCTGTACGTCCACGACGGCGCGGCGCGGGAACCGGCGGTCGCCGAGCTTCGTGAAGTTGTCGTAGCTGATCGCCAGCTCCGGCAGCGTCGTGTCCGGGCGGACGATCCAGCGGCTGTACGAGCGTACCGTCCGGTCGTCCGGATCGATCGTGAACTCCTCGCGCATGTCCGGGCCGTTGACCACGAAGGAGAGAAGGCCGTCGTTCTCGGTGGCCGTGTAGCTCCCCTCGGCCGGGATGCGCGGAAGCTCGCCACGCAGCAGGGAGACCATCTCCTGATAGTCGAGCTCCACCATCAGCAGCTGCGAGAAGGTCCGCCGGTCCGGCGTTCCCTCCACGACTTCCCCCTCCTGCGTATTGAAGAAGAGAAAGTTGGACGATGTGGCGCTCATGGCGCCGATCGGGATGCCGAACGGCCCGTTCAGGACGATCTTGAGCGAATCGCGACGGCGAATGATCGCGTCGATCCAGACGGTCACCGGCTGGCCGGTCGCCTTCATGGTGCCGTTGATCGAGAGGGCCGGGATCGACTGGTAGCCGGCGGCGACCTCGCGGAGCAGCTCGGCGCCGAGCGCCGGCCGGACCGTGTCGGCGCCACCGGTCGCGCCGGTCGCCGCGCCAGACGTGGTCTGTCGGGTCGATGCGCAGCCGGCGAGCGTCAGCACCGCCAGAAGCGTGAGTATGGGAGATCGTCTGTTCATGTCACTGGATGTTCCGCCGGCCGTTGCCGGGAGTCGAGGCCGGGGCCGCGGTCGCCGAAGACGCGGATCGCCGCGTGGCGCTGATCAGCGCGCGGCGCGGAGCTTCCCCTGGAGGGATGCGCTGGCCGGCTTCAGCTTGAGCGCGCGCCGATACTCGTCGAGCGCGAGCTTCTTCTGGCCGAGCGCGCTGTAGACGTCGCCGAGGTGCTCGATCACGTCGGCGTCCGCTCCTCCGATATCGACCGAACGGCGAATATAGTGCAGCGCGCGCTCGTAGTCCTTCAGCTTGAAGTAGATCCAGCCGACGGTGTCGAGGAAGATCTCGTTTTCCGGCTCGGCGTCGAGCGCCCGTTCGGCCAGCGCCAGCGCCGTATCCAGGCGCGCGCTCCGGTCGGCCAGGGCGAAGGCGTAGTTGTTCAGGTGCATCGGATCCTGCGGCGCCAGATCGATCGCCCGCTGGTAGGCGGCGTCCCCGGCCTTGTAGCGTCCGGAGTGATCGTAGATCTGCGCCAGCGCGCTCCAGGCCCAGGCGTTGTCGTCGTTGAGGGAGAGGGAGCGCCGGATATACTGCTCGGCGCTCGATTCCATCCCGGCGCCCCAGTGGGCCAGCCCGAGGAGGAAGGGGACTTCGGAGTCCGAGGCGAACCGCGCGTAGCTCGGGGTCAGCAGCCTGATGGCCGCGTCGTTCCGGCCGAGTCCGAGGTAGGTCCGGGCGGCGCGCGACCAGTCGTCGGAGCGCGCCAGGGAGTCGGCCAGGGCGCGCTCGACCAGGGAATCGGCCGCGAGCGTATCTGCCAGCTCCATCCGGACCAGCCCTCCGAGCAGGAGGGAGCGGTGGTCGCCGCCGTCGGAGCCGACCTCGGCCAGCTGGCCGGCATAGGCTCTGAAGCTCGGGCCGGCGTCGTTGTTGGTCAGCATGTCGAGCGCGTTGCCGAGCTGGTTGCGCAGCAGCTCGGAGGCAAGGGAATCTCCCCGCTGCTGGCCGCGGAGGTCCTCGACGAGCCGGAGCGCGTCGTCGTAGCGCTCGCCGCGCAGGAGCGCCTGTTCCAGAATCCTGTAGATGTCCGAGGAGCCGTTGTCCACCCGGATCAGTTGGCGGAAGACGCCGGCGGCATCGTCGAAGCGCTTCCGGTTCAGGTAGATCTCGCCGAGCGTCAGGAGCAGGTCGGGATCCTCCGGAAAATTCTGTCGGATGTACTCCATGTGGACGATCGCCCGATCGGAGTCGACCCGCTGCCAGAGCTGGGCGGCGAGGTAGCGCGCCTCCACGTCGTTCGGCGTCAGCCGGAGCACTCCCTCGAACTGCTCAAGGGCCGGCATGAAGCGTCCCTCCGAGAGGAGCAGCGACGCGAGCATTTTCCTGACATCGGCGCGGTTGGAATCGATCCGGACCGCGCGGCGGGCATAGGTGAGGGCCGAGTCACCGAGATGGAGCTTCGAGTAGCACTTGGCGATCGCGAAGTAGGCGGGGCCGGCGCTCGAATCCAGGGCGATGGCGTGCTCGTAGGAGGCGATCGCCTCCCGATAGCGCTGCTGCATCTCCAGGATCGAGCCGTCGAGAAAGGAGCGCTGAGAGGCGTCGGGATGCCCCGGGCTCCGGCCGCTGGAGAAGACCGGACGCGGAAGCGAATCGAGCTCCGGCGGATGGCCGCCGACGGTGACCCGTTGCGACGAGCCGCACGATTGCAGCGCGGCGGCGCCGAACAGCGCCACGACCAGGAGCGCCGGCAGGGGAACGGAGCGGGGGGAAACGGCTCTCGATATCATCGGAACATTGGGCCTTCGCCGGTGTGACACGGCGTTACGGCGTACGTCGGACGGGATTGCGATGAAGATGTTTAGATTAAGCGCCGGACCTCGCCGTCCCTTGCCGGGAGCAACGGAAATCGGCCAGGGGTGGCCATCGGTGGACCTGAGCGCTCGCGCCCCGGGCCCGACGGAGGTTCCGCTGCCGAACTCCCCGCAAATCAAGCGCCAGGCCGGCCGGCCGTCGTCGCGCGCCGCGGGAAGATCGCGCGGCTGACATGGAGCCGGAAGTCGCTGGGCCGAAGGCTCCTCCGTGGAGCATCGTCCGCCGGCAACGATCGCGCGGAGGCTTCCGGACCGGGGAGTGCCGCGGGGCGATTCGCGAGGAACATACGGGAAAACCCGCCAGATTCGGATAGATATCGGATAGATACATGCTCGATAAGCTGCTACAGATCCACCGCCGGTTCGAGGAGGTGGAACAACAACTGGGCGATCCGATGCTCGCCTTCGATCGGAATCGCTACCGCGAGATCATGCGCCTGCATAGCCAGCTTGCCCCGCTCGACGAGGCCTATCACCGCTACGCCGCGCTGATCGGCAGCATTGAGGATATACGTGAGCTGATGCAGACCTCCGGGGATACCGAGCTGCGCGAGCTGGCCACTTCCGAATACGTCAGGCTTCGGGAGACCCGGGAGCGGATGGAGGAGGAGATTCGCGAGCTGCTGATCCCCCCCGATCCGGACGACTCCAAGGACTGTATCGTCGAGATCCGCGCCGGCACCGGCGGCGAGGAAGCGGCGCTCTTCGCCGCGGACCTCTTCCGGATGTATTCCCGCTTCGCCGAGAAGCGCGGGTGGAAGCTCGAGGTGCTCGACTTTTCGGAGTCCGACATGGGGGGCTACAAGGAGGTTTCATTCCAGCTCTCCGGTCAGGACGTCTTCGGCACCATGAAGTACGAGTCCGGCGTGCACCGCGTGCAGCGGGTACCGGAGACCGAGAATCAGGGGCGCGTCCATACCTCGGCCGCCACCGTCGCCGTGCTGCCGGAGGTGGAGGATGTTGAGGTGGACATCAATCCGGCCGACATCCAGATGGATACCTTCCGCTCGGGAGGCAAGGGAGGGCAGAACGTCAACAAGGTGGAGACGGCCGTCCGGCTCACCCACGTTCCGACCGGGGTGGTCGTCGCCTGCCAGCAGGAGCGCTCCCAGTTGCAGAACCGGGAGCGGGCGATGAAGATGCTCCGCGCGAAGATCTACGAGATGGAAAAGCAGCGCCGCGATTCCGCCTATGCCGCGCAGCGCAAGGAGATGGTCGGCAGCGGCGACCGCTCCGACAAGATCCGCACCTACAACTTCCCGCAGAACCGCGTCACCGATCACCGTCTGGGGGGGGACACGAAGAACCACGCCCTGACCGAAGTGCTCGAGGGGGGGCTCGATCCGGTGATCGATACCCTCAAGATGATCGAACGCGCCGAAAAGCTCCGCGCCGGCAGCTCACTCTGATTCCGGCGAGGTGCACGACGACCGGGGATACGACTGGCCCGACGATTGCGCGCGATCCCTTAGGGCGAACCGCTCGGTCTCGCCTCGAGGGCATAGTGGTACTAGTGAGAGTTCCCGCCGACTCCTATCTTGCCACGGCCTCGATCGACCACCAGCTCGCCAGAGCTTCATGGTCGATGCGATACGATGTTCTGAAGTGCGCGGCTCCGACCGCGCGACACGTGGTATTTGAAAGGGTCCGGTGATGAGTGTTCGGCACGTACGCCCGGCGCGTCTTCTGCGCCTCCTTCCTCTAGCGCTTTCCCTCTCCATCTTCTTCCTGGCCTGCGATTCCTCGGAGGATGTCCCCGATCCATCGGCGACGTCCGACGGTGGCGCGGCTCCGGGCGCCCCGGCGCGTCACGATTCGGCGGCGGCGCAGGCCCCGGCGGTCGCGCGCATCGACTCGGCCAAGCTGATTCCGGATTCGGAGTTGAAGTTCCCGGCGATCCGGTATTCGCAGCTCTACATCACCGACAAGGCGATCCTCGATTCGGTGCGCCGCGTCTACGGCAAGAAGAAGGATACGCTCGCCCCCTGGCGCGTGATCACGACGTTGAACAGGAAGGAGTTCGGGTACATCCGCGTGGGGGATACCATCGTGGTCCCGGACACCATCGTCCCCGATCTTCGCGCCTACTCCGTCTTCCCGGTCCGCTATCCCGGTGCCGATCATCTGCCGAAGCTGATCATGGTCACCAACAAGTACCAGGCGTATGCCTGCTACGAGTATGGGCGCCTCCGGCGGTTCGCCGCGGCCAACACCGGCTCGGAGCAGAAGCCGACCTTTCCGGGACGCTACGCGCTCAACTGGAAGGCGCGCCTGAAGAAGTCCTCCCTGAACGACAACTGGGAGCTGCCGTTCACCTTCAACTTCCATCAGTACGCCGGCAACGCGTTCCACCAGTTCACGATGCCTGGGCGCCCGGTCTCCCATTCCTGCATCCGTCAGTTCCAGCAGGACGCCGAGTGGCTGTTCAACTGGGGAGAGGATTTCAAGCGTGACAGCGCCGGGAAGATGATTCCGTTCAGCGGAACGCCGGTGGTGATCGTCGACGTCTTCGACTTCGCGAGGAAGCGCGGCGGTCCCTGGCTCGATCTGGCTTCCAATCACGATCAGGTGGTGGAGCTGCCGAAGGATCCGATGGCGGTGGAGGAGGCGCTGATCCCGATCTCGCAGATCCCGAAGAACATCCGCGGCGGGCTTCCGAACCGGAAGCGCTACCTGGCGGCGGAGGATTCGCTCCGCGCGCGCGGCATGATCCGCGAGGGGGTGCATCTTTCCCCGTCGATCGACTACAACGCGCTCCGGAAGGCACGCCTGGTCAAGCGCTCCAAGCCACAGGAGAGCCCGCAGCCGCAGGTGGAGGAGAAGAAGGAGCAGGTGGTCGGCAGCGCCGCCGGCGATGTCGGCAATCGCTGATTGCCGGAAGATGTGAATCTCTGGGAGATGTGAATCTCTGGGAGATGTGAATCTCTGGGAGATGTGAATCTCGGGGGAGATGTGAATCTCGGGGGAGATCTCCTTCGCATGCTTCCATGGGGAAGCGCGGGATGAACGTCGAGGCGGGTGATGAATGTCGAGAACGGCCGGCGGGTTACTGCCGGCCGTTCGTCGTTCCGAGGGCCACGTCGTGCGGATGCTCCGGGTCGAGATGCTCCTCGTCGGTGCCGATCCGGTTGAAGAGGCGGCGCGCGTTCCAGCGGCTCTGCTTGATGTGATAGGCCACCTCGGCGCCGATCATGAAGACCAGCGCGCTGTAGTAGAGCCAGAACGCCGTGGCCGCGAAGAACGCGTAGGCGCCGTAGACCCGCGAGAACGTCGTGAACTCGGTCAGGTAGAAGCCGAAGACCTCGCGCGCAAGCTCCCAGAGAAACGTGCTGGTCAGCGTCCCGATCCAGATGATGTGCCGCTCCTGGCGCTGGTAGGGCATGTAGCGGAAGATCGTCAGGAAGAGGATCAGCGTCGTGACCAGGTTCACCAGACGGGTGACCACGCTGTCGATGCCGGCCAGGTGGAGGAACGAGCCGATGCTGTCGCTGGCCTGCAGCAGGATCTGCATCACCGGCCCGATCAGGATCGAGATGAAGATCAGCAGCCCGATCAGCGCGATCGAGGCCATGTCGTAGAGCTTGTAGATCAGATAGTGGCGGACTTCGCGGCAGCGGAGCACGCGGTTGACCGCCACGCGGATCGAGGTTGCCAGCGCCGAGGCGCTCCAGAGCAGGCCGATCACGCCGACGACTCCGGCGATACCGCGGTTCTGCACAAGCTCGGTGATCCTCGCCGCGATGCTCTCCAGAATGTCCTGCCGGTATCCCTGCGATACGATGAAGGAGCTCGCGTAGTAATTGAGCTGCTTCATGATCGCCTCGGAGTCGAGGATGTAGCCGAGGACGAAGAGAATCAGGAGGATGGTTGGAATCAGCGAGACGATGAAGTTGAAGGCGATGCCGGCCGCCATCATGAAGATGTGGTCCTCATCGGCGCGCACGGCCATGGTGAAGGCGTGTCCCCAGAGCCAGCGCACCTTCAGCAGCGCGCGGTGAGCCCGCACGCGGAGAGTGGCCCCCGCGGCCGGCGCCGGCGATCCTTCCATGACGTGTGTGTCCTTCTCTTCCTGGCTCATCGTTGCGTTCGTCTTCCGGATCGAATCACGAGAGAGTCTTCAGGCCCCGCGCGGAGCCGCCGCTCGCGTTCATTCCCCTTGCCGAAGGAGACGCGCGGCGACACCCGGCGTCACTTCGACAGGTCGATCACCTTCGCGCCCCGCGGCGGAACGATCGTGAAGCGGGCGTCCGGGATCTTGACGCCGTAGCGCGCCGAGACGATCCGGATCTTCATCTGCCCGAGCGTCGGGCTGTCGATATCGATCTGCTGAAAGCGGGAGGTCTGCTTGTCGATGTAAAGGGTCGCGGCGCTCACGTCGCCGATCCGTTCCCCGGTGCCCGGCGTGCAGCGCACAAGCCAGACCCCCCTGCCGTTGACCTTCCCCTCGCCGGCGAGCTTCACCGCGTACGTGCCCGGGAACGCCGTCAGGATCTCGTTCGGCGTCAGACGGGCGCCGCCGGTGGTGGCGCGGGAGATCACCACCTGATTCTTCGCGTTGTTGTAGAGCCAGGTCCGCTGCCCGTCGCTGGCGGTCGTCTGGCCGGTCACGTCCAGTCGATAGCGATTCCCCTTGGCGTAGAGGAGCGTGCCGGACATCGTTCCGGCCGGGCCGCTCTGTTCGAACTTCACCTCCGCGGTCGGCGTGGAGGCATAGAGCGCCTTGGTCTTCTTCACGATCTCGTTCACATCCGTGGCGGCCACGTGCGCCGAGGCGGAGGAGATCATCAGGGCAAGTCCGGCCAGGAGAGCTCCGGGCGTTCTGAATATCGTCATCATCATCCTTCTTCCGTGCATTACAGGTTCGCGCGCGGGAGCGGCGACACCGCCATGTTCCCTCGAAGCCTCCGACCAGTGCTCCGGGAGCGTGTTTAACCGCGGAAGCGTCACAAGATGCTGCGAGAGTCGCCCCCGATTGCGCGAACGTCCGCGGGCGTCTATAACCTGACGTCGATCTGGAGCCCGATGTTGCCCGATTCCGGTCCCGGGATCTCCTCCAGTCCGTCGGAGATCGACGTCCGATTGGTATGGAAGGTCTCGTTCAGAGTGAAGGAGACGCTCACCTGCTCGACCGGTCGCCAGCGGAGGATGAGGGAGAGTCGTCGGCCACCCCCGTCGAGGCTGGCCCGTCCGAGGCGGCCGGGGAGCGCCGCGTCCACCTGGGTGATGGCCGCGTCGACCCCATCCACGGCGAAGAGCGTGCCGCGAACGCCGGCCGTCAACGTCGGGATCACCCCGCACCGGAGCTCCAGCGAGGTCGAAACGCCGCCGAATCTACGGCCGGAGGAGGGAATGGCCACCATCGTGCGCGTAATGCTTCCCCGAAGACGGATCCCCTCGCCGCGGGTTGCGTACTCGGTTTCCAGTCGTACCGTGGCGCGGTCGCGTGGGAGGAGCTCGCGCGTGGGGCGCAGCAGCTCGTCCTCGCCCGAGAGAAGCGCGTCGGCGCTCCGGCGTCCGATGCTTGCGCGAAGCTCGAGCCGCCGCAGCGGTCGCCAGGCGATGTCCAGACGGGCGTCGGCGCCGGATCGGGGGAGTGGGGTCCTGCTGGTCCGCTGCGGGATGCGGTAGAGGTCGCAGTAGGCATCGAGCGTGACGGAGCGATCCGGGTGCAGCTCGATGCCGGCGTAGATCCCCGTTTCGTTCCGCTGGGCCATCGGACTCTCGCCGAACCCGTAGGCATGCGGCGAGTGGAAGCCGGCCGCGATGGATCGCACCGCGATCGAAAGCTCCGCCCGCTCCATCGTCACGCTCAGGCCGGCGATGCCGCCGAGGGCGCTTCCGGTGCCGAGCGCGAGCTCGCCGTAGGTCCGGAGCGCCCCGGCATCCCAGGCCAGGTCGAGCGCGACGAGCCTCGCGTGCCGTCCGGCGAGCTCGTAAGGGAGATCCGGGAGCAGGGGAAGGGAATACTCCAGTGCCCATCCGGTGATTCCGGCGCGGAGCGTCGGCAGTCGGATCTCGCAGCGCGCGCCCGCCATCCGCTCGGTCAGGTTGCCGCTCCGGGCAAGCTCCGAGCGTGTCCGTCGCAGCCCATCGGTTCTGATGGTGGTAACTCCGTCGATGAGCCCGCCATTCCCGTCCGGCGCCAGGCCAAGCGTGGCATCGAGCGAGCGGATCGAGAGGAAGGCCATCGCGCGAAGCTCCCGTCGTGGCGCCAGCGGCAACGAGCCCTCCAGGGCCGCGCCGCGGAGAAAGGAGATCTCGTTGGCGGAGCGAAGCAGGCGTAGTCCGCGCGGATGCCGCTCGGCGCCCCGCGCCGGATCGCTCCCCTTGAACCCGCCGCCGCTTCCGAGCGCGAGCCCCTGGCCCACGTCGGCGGTATAGTCGCCGAGTAGCAGACGGAGCCGCTCGGCGCGCAGCTCGATGCCGCCGCTGGCGAACCCGCCGAGCCGGTTCGTGGCCTCCCGCGCGATGCGCGGGTCGACAAGCTCCATGGAGCCGCCAGTGATCCCGGCGGTGTCTCGCGCGAACAGCGGCTCGCCCGGATCCTTTTCCATCGCCAGATGGATCATCAGGTCCGGTGATTCGACGTCGACCGTGGTGAGCAGGGCGAGCGGGGAGCCGAGATAGGGAGCGCCGATCGCAACGGTGTCGATGCCGATGGAATCTCCCATTTCGTTCAGGAGAATGCGTCGGCGGCGATGCGTATCGGTGTAGCCGCGACGCAGCCGGAGATCGTGCATGGCGCGCAGCCGCACGGTGGTCCGCGCGCCAGTCGCGGAGGGGCGCGTGAGCCGCGTGAAGGCGCGGAGCGTCGCGATCTGCTCCGGCGTGATCCCCTGTACGTCGCGAAGCTCGCCGATCGACGTCGGATGGTTGTACCTGACGAAATCGAGGATCGACCGGGCGTGGGGGAGGGAGATGCCGGGGAGACGTGCCAGGTCCTCCGGCGCGATGCTGTCGAGCGGCAGCGGCGCGCGGCGATAGTCCTCCAGCTCCTCGATGAGCGCGTCGGCGTCCGCCTCGTCGGCCTCCTCGAGGGCGCGCTCGATCATCGGAAGCTCCGGCTCCTCCCCGGCGGTCTGCGCGCGCGCGATGGTCGCGACGCCGAGAAGGAGCGCCACGAGGAGGAGGTGAAGGAGGATGGTGGCGCCGGTCACCATGCGAGTCCGGCTCCGAAGCTCTGGCGGAATCCGGCCGGCACGAGGTAGGCCGCTCCCTGCTCGAACACCGCCCCGTTCGTCTCCACGGCCACGCCGAGCGCGATCCGTGCCGGAGCGGTGCCGATGCCGCCTCGCAGCACGATCCCCCCGGCGATCCGATCGGAAAGCCCGAGCGAGAAGGAGACCGATCGGCGGAGCTCCTGACGGAGATCGATCGAGAGGGTGGTCGAGGTCCGCAGGTCGAAGGCGAATCCGATGCCGAGCGCCATGCCGCCGGTCGTTCCATCGGTCGCGCCGCCGATGCCGGTGAGCGATGCTCCCACGCCGATCCGATCGGTCAATCGGGCCGATGCTCCCAGGCCGGCCGAGAGGGAGCGCTCCGAGCCGTAGCCCGCGATCGCCAGGCCGCGGAGCGTGATGATGCCGCCGAGGCCGAGCTCGCCGAAGCGCCGCGCCGCGGCGAGGCTCGCGCGCAGCTCCAGATAACCCGGCACGCCGTCGGCATCGATCGCGCCGCCGATGCTCCAGAGGGAATCGGCCGGGCCGGCCAGGAGGATGCCGCCATCCAGATAGCCATCGATCGCGACGACCGGGAGGGTGCAGCGGGTCATCAGGAGGGAGGGGAGAAAGGGGAGCGCTCCAGGGTTCTCGCGAAGGAGCCAGGGGGTGTCGTGGCGCGCCGAGACGCTGCCGGCCAGCGCCGTTTCCGCCGGCGATGGCTGGGCGCGAGCGTCGATGCCGGCGATCGTTACCGCGAGGAAGAGCGTGGGGAGATGGCGCAGGAGCTTTCCTGCCTGCTCGAGCTTCACTAGATTCGTCATGGCCGTTCTCGAACGGGCCGGGCGACAAGCCACGGGACGATGCCGTGCCTCGCGAGGAAGAGGGAAGCGTTGGAGGAAAACGGTGCGGGGGACATCGACGCCCGATGCTGGGGCGCCGTGCCGACGGGGTTCCGATCGCGTCGCTCACCGGTCCGAACGGTCGCCGCCGCCGAGCCGAGTTATCGGAATATGCCGGGAGAATAAACCACCAGCGCGACTCGTCCGTCGTTCTGGAAAGCCCGTTCCCGGTTGGTGGATCCGCGCGGCGATAACATACACAAGAACCTCGAACTTCGTGAACATGAACAGACGCATTCTGGCGCTGTCGGTCCTGACGGCCGCGCTCTCCTTTCTGACCGCGCCGGTCCGCGCCCAGGAGGTTGAGGCCACCGTGACGATCAACGTCGATCAGCTCCCGGCTTCGCTCCAGCAGGAGGTCGCCGGCTTCGGCGAGGAGCTGCAGCGGTACGTCAATTCCACCCGCTGGACCGATGCCGACTGGACCGGCGACAAGGTGAGGATGAACTTCAACGTGGTCTTCACCGGTGGCTCCTCGGACGGCGATTACGGCGCCAAGCTCCTGGTCGGCAGCCAGCGGGGCGTCTACAAGTCCGAGAACCTCTCGCCGATGATGAAGGTGCTCGATGACGGATGGCTCTTCCACTACGTCCGCAACCAGCCCTTCCAGCGCGATCCCTCGCGCTACGATGAGCTGACCGGCCTGATCGACTTCTACGTCTATCTCGCGCTCGGCCTCGATCTCGACAGCTACGCCTATCTCGGCGGCTCCTCGATGTACGATCGCGCCTGGACCATCGCGCAGCGCGCGCAGCTTCTGCAGGGGGACGGGATCAAGGCATGGACAACGCAGGCGACGCCGGGAAGCTGGTCGCGCTACGGTTTCGTCAAGGAGCTGACCGATATCCGCTTCCAGCCGATCCGCCAGTTCATCTTCGATTATCACTACAACGGCCTCGACCTGATGGCCAAGGATCGCCAGGTCGCGCTCGACTCGATCAACGAGCATCTGACCGATCTGGTCCGCACCATCGACAAGCTCGTGCAGCCGAGCACGATCGTCCGCGTGCTGAACGACGCGAAGTACATCGAGTACTCGGGACTCTTCGTCGGCTACAGCGATCCGATGGCGTGGCGGAAGATTCTCTACATCGACCCCGGGCATCAGTCGATCTACGAGGCCGCGCGGAACAAGTGAGCCGTACGCGCTCCGCGCCGTTCGGGCCACGATCGCGGCCATGATCGCGGCGCGTTATCCCTCGAATGCCGAAG
>JBEHWX010000051.1:0-41376 GCA_048498995.1 Bacteroidota bacterium | reverse complement strand
GCTTGCCGTTCGAGCCCGAGGTATAGAGGATGAACAGCGGATCCTCGGCACGGCGCCGTAGATCAGCTGCTCCCCACGCACGTGGGGATGATCCCTTGTTGCGGATGCGGATGTCGGAGGCACCGGGCTGCTCCCCACGCACGTGGGGATGATCCCGCCGACTGCGCCTGGTCGACCTTCTGCTTGGCCTGCTCCCCACACGTGGGGATGATCCGTTCGCGGTGTGGATGAAGTGGTACCGCGACCGCTGCTCCCCACGCACGTGGGGATGATCCCTCGTCGCGATCTCACCATCGGCGTCGGGCTCGCTGTTCCCCACGCACGTGGGGATGATCCCGGGCTCCAGCGGAGTAATCGAACTGCTGCCATCTGCTCCCCACGCACGTGGGAATGATCCTACTGGGTCAAGGCCATGAACGAACCGACGTTCCTGCTCCCCACGCACGTGGGGATGATCCCGGGGTCGACTGTTTCGGAAACGGCTACGATCGGTGTTCCCCACCCCCGTGGGGATGTCCCCCCTCCCCCCACCTCACTACCATCCGCTCCAACGGCCCCGCATACCCGCGGGCAGCTTGCACCGCGATGCGGTGTCCGATCGAGACACGGTCGGCGCCTCATCGCGGCGGGCGCCAGGGCCTCCCATTATCTCCCGATGCGATAGTATCGTATGATTCGGCACCGTGATGCGGGATATCTCCCCCGCGCCGGTATATTGCCGCGTCATCCGAACGATCCGTTTCTCTCAGTTCCCCCCCACGTCCGAACGCCTTTCTCGATCGATGCCAGACATCGCTCGGGCAGCGCCACGTAGTGCCGGCTCCGGCCGGAAGGCGGCCCGGTGATGTCCGGCCCGGCCGGTGGTCCACGCACCCACCGTCGCTTCCGGGAAACGCACCCCCATGGCTTCACCGAGGCCGAGACGCAACGCCGCCGCGACGCACCCCCGCCGCGCGCGGTCGATCCGATCACGCCGATTCCGGAAGAGATCACAGATGGTCTTGTCCAAGAGCAACGAGGACGCGTCGAAGTCGGCGCTCGCCGGGCTACCGAGCTTTCTCCGCAACGTCATCCAGAACTCGACCATCAAGCTGGAAGGGCAGAACGAACGGGGACACACCTTCAGAGGGTCCGGCTCCATTCTCTGCACCGACGGCACCGACGCCTGGATCGTCACCGCCAAGCACAACCTCTATATCTACGGCGGCCACGTCGATCCTCCGGACTGGAGCGCCGACCTTGTGACCAGCTTCCGCGATCGCATCGAGATCTTCTACGACGGTCCGATGACCTTCAACAAGAAGCCGGAGCGGAAGGCTGCCATCTCCGAGATCCAGGTCGTCAACATGAGCGAGGACCACCCGTGGGACTACGACGTGATGATCCTCAAGTCGAGGGACGCCTCCCTACGGCAGTTCGCCGTGCTCAATTCGCCGGGGAAGATCCGCACATCCGATTACGGCTACCTCACCGATCACCGGAAGTACCTCGGGCGCGCCGGGCAGATCTTCATTCAGGTCGGCTACGGCAAGGTGCGCGAGACGGTCGGAAGCAGAACGCTTCCGGTCGAGGAGCCGGGAACCGCGGCCGAGGGAGGGCTGCAGTATCGATCCACGACGCCGATCGCCGCCGCGACCACCCGCGTCCACAACGTGCTGGAAGACGGCTCCGGCTATCACCGCTTCGACGGGGCCATCCAGATCACGGCGAACTCCAACAGCTCCACCTACTCCGGCGACTCCGGCGGGCCGCTCTACGCCGCCTACTTCCAGAAGGACAAGGATGATCCGTCCAAGTCCGAATGGCGGCTCCACCTGCTCGGCGTGACGACCGGCGCGGATATGAGCACCGCCGAGCGCGCCTGCCCCGCCGAGGGATCGCTGCGCGACAACAACATCTCGACCTCGCTCGAGTACTGCTACCGCATGAACGAATTCCCGACGGAGTAGCTTCATGATCAATTCCAACGATCTCGATAAGAAGGCCGTCCTCCTCGGGAAACTGATGGGGGTGCTGGCCGACGCCGACGGCATCTCGGTGAACCCGGAGTGGTTCCGCCATCCGGTCGATCATATCGCCGGCGGCTCCGGCATCGGCGGCGTCCAGACGCGCCTGCACGATCTGGTGGCGCTCATCGACTCGCTGCTCGGCCCCGCCGCGGCCGATCACCCGACGGTCGTCGAGGGGGCGGCCTGGTATCCGATCCCCGACACCGACAACGAGGACACGACCCCCTTCTTCCTGGTGGCCCCGAAGGACGCGCCGGCCAGCGGCCAGATCGGCCTCGGCATGTCCCACCAGATCGCCGTCGACAAGCTGACGATCGACTCGTATATCTACCTCCCCCTGATCGGCTACTCCCCCTCGGGCGCGACGCTCCTGGTCGACAGCTCCGAGCATCCGATGCTGGTCGGCGTGCACGTCGCGGCCACGGAGCCGTTCACGGCGGGAGAGGTCACCTTCACCGCGCTGAGCATCGACGGACGGATCCGCCTCTCCGGCGACACGCCCGATTTCACGCTTACCTTCCACGATCTCGCCGGCACCCACAAGCCGGCCATCTACACCAGGCTCGCCGACCTGCTCGACGAGTCCGTGATGTCGTGGCTGCACGAGGTGATGCTCCGCGCCTCCTACTGGCTCGATCTCTACGTCGGAAGCTCCAGCTCGACGATCGGACAGGTGCTGGTGGCCGCGCGCTTCCTCTCGGTCGACGATGACGGAAACTATCATCTCGATCTGGCGAACCTGAAGGGAACGCCGGTCGAGATCGCCATCAACTTCCTCTTCGCCGGGCTCGACATCCTCTCGCGGCTCACCATCCCGCTGATCACGCTGCCGGGGGGCGGCATCTACGTCCAGCACCGCCAGAAGAGCGGCGACTACGGCCTCCGGATCGCCACGCGGCTCTCCCTCACCTCCGGCACGAGCGTCGAGGGGAAGGGGCCGCCCGAGGTCGAGCTCGCGCTCGGCGCCTGGATGGCCGACGAGACCGACGACAGCAACTGGATGTCCCGCATCACCCATGACGACACGCATCGTCCGGGGCTCTCGGTCTTCGCGCTCCGTCGCGACGCCGACGGGCATCTCTCCTTCGCGCCCGGCTTCGAGCTCACCAGCGTCGGCGTGAACATCCGTGGGCGCGGCGACGCGCCGCTGTTCGACATCCACGGCTACACGCTCGGCGGCGCGCAGCTCCGGACCTATCTCAGCTCCGACGGATGGCCGTTCGGCTTCGTGATCCGGCTGGAGGAGCTCGGCTTCATGCTCGCGCCCGCCTTCGACGACGTGCAGGCGGACAACAACCCGATTGCCGGAAGTCTGATCGCCGCCGGCAACCAGCAGGGAAGCTCCTCCGAGGCCAAGAGCACCACCAACCCGGTCTTCTCCGCGCAGGCGGGCTACGTTCACGGCCATTCGCCGATGCTCGAGCTCTACGATCCCGAGGGGAACGCGGCCGAGACGATCTGGTTCCCGATCCAGCGCCGGTTCGGCCCGGTCGACTGCAAGAAGGTGGGGCTGAAGATCGCGGGGGTCTCCGACGGCGCCGAGAACCCGGTGCTCGGGATCGTCTTCGACGGCCAGGTGGCGCTCGGCCCGCTCGAGATCTATCTGGACGAGCTCACCGTGGAGGCGCATCTGCGGGAGATCTCCAACGTGCACGGCTACGGCCTGGACCTTCAGGGGATGAACGTCCATGTCGATTCCGGCGACCTGGAGATCAACGCCGGGATGATCAAGAGCGCCAGGGATGGCGTGATCAGCTACGACGGCCAGGCGATGATGAAGTTCCGGGACACCACGATCGCCGCTCTCGGATCGTATACCTCCCTCCCGGAGGGCGGCGGAACGTCCCTCTTCATCTTCGCGATGATGAACAAGCCGATCGGCGGTCCGTCGTTCTTCTACGTCACCGGCGTGTCGGCCGGATTCGGATACAATCGCAGACTCGAGCTGCCGGCGATCGACAACGTGCAGAGCTTTCCGCTGGTGGCCGGGCTTTCCGATCCGGCGCTGATCGGCGGCGACAACCCGACGCCGACCCAGGCGCTGGAGAAGCTGCGCGCCGTGGTTCCCCCCTCGCGCGGGGACTACTGGCTGGCCGCCGGCGTGCAGTTCACCACGTTCGGCATCATCAACAGCAACGCCCTGCTGGTGGTGCAGTTCGGCAACGAACTGATCATCTCGGTGCTCGGCGTCTCCACGCTCCGGCAGCCGCAGAAGGGGAACCCCTATGTCTACGCGCAGCTCGGCATCCAGGTGGTCTTCCGTCCGGATCGGGGAGAGCTGTCGGCCTCCGCGGTGCTGGCCCCCGGCTCCTTCGTGCTGACGCCGGCCGCGCGCCTGACCGGCGGATTCGCCTTCCACGCGTGGTTCGACAACAACCCGGATCATCCGGGAGATTTCGTCTTCACCATCGGCGGCTACCACCCGGGGTTCACGCCGCCGGACCATTATCCGCTGGTGCCCCGCGTCGGCATCAACTGGCCGGTGAGCCGGTCGATCTCGATCGTCGGCGAGGCATACTTCGCCATCACGCCGTCGGCGATGATGGCCGGCGGACGGCTCGAGCTGACCTTCTCCGACGGCCCGCTGAAGGCCTGGCTGAAGGCGCAGGCGGACGTGATCCTCTACTGGAACCCGTTCTATCTGATCGCCGACGTGTCGATCAGCGTCGGCGTTTCCTTCCGGATGCATCTCCTCTTCGTGGACGTCACGATCTCGGCGGAGATCGGCGCCACGTTCCATCTCTGGGGTCCGCCGATCGGCGGCAGCGTCCGGATCGACTGGTACGTGATCTCCTTCACGATCGGCTTCGGCGCCCGGCCGGAGATCCCCGATGAGCTGAGCTGGGAGAAGTTCCGGGAGATGCTGCCGCACAAGACCGAGAAGATTCCGGCGGCCGCGCAGCACCTTCGCTCCCACCCCCATGCCGGCGTGGCCAGCACCACGCCGCACGTGGCGCGGAGCCTGGCCAGCGATTACGCCACGGCCCCACTCGCCTCCGACCCTCCGGCGGCGGCGATCACGACCCCGGCGTTCCTGAACATCACCGGCAACAAGGGGCCGCAGGAGACCCGGCAGCTCGACGGACTCACCCTCTGGCTGGTCCGCCCCGGACACTTCCGGTTCACGGTCGGCTCGGCCGTGCCGGCCTCGACCATCGTCGTCGAGGGGCACGACGCATCGCAGGACGTGACGATCGCCGGACGAAGCGTCTCGATGCGCCGCGTCAACGGCGGCATCGGGCCGGACCGGTACCGGTCGCCGCAGACGGTCTCGATCATCCGGCTGAAGCAGAATCATCACGGCGTCCGGGACATCATGGCCTGCATGGTGACGCCGACCTCGACCGGGCGCGTGCCGAGCGGATGCCAGGGGAGCCCGATCGACATCACCGGCTGGGAGATCGCCGCGGTGGAGAAGAACCTGCCGCAGGCGATGTGGGGCGCCCCGATCACCTCCGGCGGAGCGCCGACGATCAACGGCGAGTCGACGGTCACCGGCACGATCGGCGTCACGATGTCGCCGAGGATGCGCCCGATCACCAACTGCACGCCGGAGATGGTGATCGACGACGTGTTCCGCGACCGGGTGATCAACCGGGAGGACGCCTACCGGCTCCCCCTTTCGCGCGACCGGAAGCCGTCGGGGAACGTGCCGGCCGAGGCGCCCAGCTTCGCCGACATCGCCAGGATCGCCGAGCCGGCGGTGAAGACGCGGCGGATCGCGGTCTTCGAGGCGCTGCAGAGGCTCGGCGCCAACGGATGGACGAACGAGGAGATGTCGGGGATGGCGGCGGCTCCGGGCCTCGCCTTCGCCGACGAGCCGATGGAGGGATCGCCCGCCGTCGCGACGCATTCCGCCACCCCATCAAGGAGCAGAGCATGAGCGCCAACGATACGTCAGCAAGCGACTGCGAGTCCCTTGCCAAGGGAGATATCCGGTTCTACGACAACGTGGTCCCGGCGCTTCCGGTGGGAGATTATCTGATCAACGTGAAGCAGCGGATCGATCCGAAGGATACCGAGATCGACGAGACGCACGTGGCCTCGCAGGTCTTCGCCGTGCAGGGTCCGCGCTACGCGCTCCCGACGGAGGATCTCTCCTCGATCTTCCCTCCCAACAATGCCTCGGGGATCTTCAACCAGTTCCTCCCGCACGTCGTGCTCGGCAAGCGGGAGCTTCCGTGGGAGCGGAACGTGTTCGACGAGGATGACGCCGCCACGCGGACTCCCTGGCTCGCGCTTCTCCTCTTCGTCGAGGGGGAGAAGATCGACGGCGTCGACGCGCTGCTGGAGCCGAAGCTCGACGGCTGGAAGGCCAACCGGACGATGACCGGCATCATCCCGGCGCGCGCGTTCCACGACCACGCGCCGGATCGCGACACGCTCTGGCCGGCGCTCGAGCGGGAGTGGTACGAGTCGGAGGAGTTCCTGGCCGATACCTCGACCACGTTCATCGACATCTCTCCCCAGGCCTTCCGGACGCTCCTGCCGGGGAAGGAGGATCTCCGCTACATGGCGCACGCCCGCCGCGTGGATCCGACGGCAAAGGAGAGCGGCATCCTGAAGATCAACGGCGAGGGATGGTACTCGGTGATCACCGGCAACCGGCTTCCGGACGCGCCTCCGGCCGGATCGGGCGCGCCGGGGAAACGGAACATCGTCCACCTGGTCTCGCTCGAGGGCTTCGAGAACTACGTCGGCGGCGCCAGCCCGCTGCCGGCCGGCACGACGCGCGTCAGGATGATCTCCTTCAAGAGCTGGAGCTTCACCTGTCTGCCGCAGATGGGGGAGAGCTTCACCCAGATGATGAACGGCCTGCTCCGCGACGCTCATGGCGCCCGGAAGCCGACCGAGCTGACGCTTCAGGTGCCGCCGCCGAGGGATCCGACTCCCGAGGAGACGTTCGCCTACAATGCGATACGCAACGGCTACGTGCCGCTCCGCTATCAGACGCGCCTCGGCGAGCGGACGTTCGGCTGGTACCGCGGCCCCTTCTCCCCGATCCCGGTGAAGAACTTCGTGGCCACCGGCCCGATAACGCCGGAGACCCCCTCGGGCTGGAAGCGCTTCGGTACCGCGTCGGCGGCGATGATCTACGACAAGGAGCATGGCATCTTCGACGCCTCCTACGGTGTGGCCTGGGAGACCGGCAGGATGATGGCCCTCTCCGATCCCCTCTTCGGCCCGAAGCTCCGCGACTGGCAGCAGAAGGGGCACTACATGGTGGACATGATCCTGGAGCGGCGGCATCAGATGGCGGCGATGAAGACGCCCGGGCCGCTGAAGGGAGCCGCCGACACGCCGGAGGAGGTGATCGACATGCTCGCCCCCTACGCGCTCACCGACAACCTGATGGTGGAGATCATCACCGGGCTCCCGGACCGGCTGGCGCCGAAGCCGCGCGCAAGCCAGGGGCTCCGCTCCGACGGCCCGTCGCCGCCGCACGACGCCGCGCCCGACAACGACGCCACGCTGCTCGAAGCCGCGCTGCTCGAAGCCGCGCCACATCGGATTCCCTACGCCGACCGGCACTCCCCCGTTCCCGATCCGGACTTGCTCGAGAGCCTTCTGGGAGGCCGGCCGGCCCCGATGCTCGGAGCGATGGCCGACGAAGCTCCCGCGTCCGGAGCTCCCGCGTCCGAAGCCCCCGCGTCCGGAGCCACCGCGAGCGTCGCCGGCAACGTCGCCGCGCGCGCGGACATGGCGCTCCGGCAGGCGGTCAGGAGCAAGGGGACCAAGGAGCTGGAGGATCTGGTGGCCTGGCTCTCGAAGCTCTATCTGCTGAACGGCGTTCCGTTCGAGAACCTGATCGCGCACGCCGGACTGCTCACGCCGGAGTCGGTCCGGTTCTTCTACGTCGACTCCAACTGGCTCGACATCATGATCGAGGGGGCGCTGAGCATCGGCATCGAGTCGAGCCGGGACACGCTCTATCAGAAGCTGATGTGGGATCTGGTGCAGAAGGGAACCGTGAGCGAGGCGCGGAAGGAGCGGCGAATGCTCCTCGGCGCCAGCGCCCGCCCGGAGGCGGCCAACGCGCCGGCGTTCGATCAGGAGAAGCTCACCGGCCTGCTCCTCCGCTCCGCGGTGGTCTCGGGATGGCCCGGGATGGAGATTCACGCCTACGCCCGCACCAGGCCGGACTCGCCGGAGCCGGATCCGTCGACGCACATCGACCTGCTCAGAATGGAGCGGCTCTCCGGCGAGGTGATGCTCTGCCTCTGGCCGGCGGTGCCGGCGGTGGTCACCATCAACGAGCCGCACGAGGGCATCGCCTTCGGGTTCCAGGACGCGCCGGACAAGCAGCCGCGCGACGGCGCGACGGAGGAGACCGGCTACTGGCTCTACCTCCGCTCGCTCGACGCGAAGAGCTACGGCATGCCGCTGCCGGAGGCGACCCACCACATCGACGCCGCGGCCGCCGGACTGATCGGCCCCGACCGCCGCGTGAGGATCTCCGGAGCCGACGGACTGGTGGCGGCGATCCGGGGCAAGCTCGACGGCTCCCCCACGATCAACGTCAGAGACTTCGCCGTGCAGATGGTCAAGGTTCCGGAGACCGCGCTCTTCGCGGCCCCATCCACCCCCAAGGAGACCCCGTGATGGAGAGCACTTCGCTCGAGAGCACCTTGCTCGTTCCCATGCAGCTCGACGTGATGGTGCTCAACCAGGCGGCCACCACCTCGACGCCGTTCCTCCGCTTCAAGATGCTCTACAAGAACCTCGGCGAGTTCAAGAGCGCCGAGCCGGCGCCGTTCGCCGGAGCATCGACCACGGCGCCGAAGGCGGGGATCTATCTCCACTGGACGCTGCCGAAGGAGCTGCGCCACGGCCGGCACCGCGAGGACGGCAGCACCGAGTTCCCCCTGGTGCCGAACCGCTGGCTGGTGACCCGCACGCAGGCGGGGATCCCCCCGGAGCGCGCGGTGAAGGCGTGGATCCTGGAGAGCGACTACATCAGCACGAGCAACGGCACCAGCCCCTTCGTCGATCCCGACGGAACCGGCGGCGGGAACATCCCGAAGCCGACCAAGATCGGCCGCGCGCTCAGGCTCCTCCCCTCGCTCACGTCGCTGGCGGTGCAGAAGACGCCGTTCCTCAGGGCCGTCGGCCCCGGCAGCGTCTACTTCTCCGTGTTCCAGGCCGGCGCGGAGAACGTCTTCTCCTTCCACGATGACGTCACCGATGTCGACGACATATCGGGCAAAGGGACGGAGATCGCCAAGGGGACGTTCACCTATTCGGTGGTCGGCTGGTATTCCGATCCGGCGCACGACCCGCTGGCCGATACCACCTGGAGCGAGAGCAACGACCCCGAGCACCACGGAGCCTGGCGGAACGACAGGTTCGACTGGCTGGTCTACACCACCGCGTCCGGGCCGCCGAAGCGGATGCTGACGCACACGCTCGTCTCCGGCGCCGAGTGGAACCGCGGCGGCCCCTCCCGCCCCGCCGACAACTACCCGACCGACATTCAGAACAGGGTGAAGGTGGCCGTGGGGAACACCGCCGTCGACGCCCTCTCCGGCATGGTCAGGCTTTTCCGGGGGAGCGAGGCGGAGGCCGATCTTCTGGAGGCGTTCCAGTACGGGCTGCTCGAGGAGTTCAACAAGCCCGGCAGCTCCGAGGCGCTCAACATGGCGATCCGCCGGCACTGGTTCGGCGCCTCCCCCGGAGGAGCGCTCTGGGAGATCGTCCCGAAGCAGCGGAGCGGCGACACCAGCCTTCCGGCGCCCCCGGAGCCGATCATCACCGGACCGCAGGGGGCGGCGCTGGCCGCGCTGAACGGCGCGCAGGAGGAGCTCGATCGCGCGCGGCGGATGCTGGAGTCGATGCAGTGGAATCTCTACGCTCTCTGGTGGAAGCAGAATTGGAAGAGCGCGGGGCTGAACACCATGCCGGTCGACGAGCCGCTGTACGACTGGCTCATGGAGCAGTTCCCGCTGCAGGTCGGCATCGGCTCGACCTGCGCCGGAGAGGCCAACGGCCCGACCGATGGCGCGCCGGACAACGAGACCTGGTATATCTGCACGGTGCGGGCGCAGAAGGAGCTCGTCGACCGGCTCGAGAAGCGGAAGAAGGATGCCGTCGACGCGCTGCTGCCGCTGCTCGACCCGACGCAGGAGCTGAAGGAGTCCCGCCTGCCGGAGTATCACGTCCCGAACGATCCGGTGATCCTGGTCACCGGGCTCGGCCGCTCGACGAACTTCGATCCGGGAGCAAACCTCGTCTGCCGCGTGCTGTCGCAGGCGATCTCGGCGCTCACCGTGAGCGGCACCACCTACGCCACCGATCCGGCGCGTGGAACCGACATCTCGGCCCGCATACCGAGGCTCGTCGACCCGAACCGGCTGCTCCCGAGCGGCGCGCTGGCGCTCCACGTGGAGAGCTTCTTTCTCTCCCCGATCCTCTTCGCCGCCGACATCCTCGACCCGAGCAAGGCGGACGCCGTGCGCGCGGGGATCAAGGCGCTCCCGGCCCCCTCGGCCACGGGGACGCAGTTCCGCTCCCCGGAGTTCGCCCGCAACGAGTGGACGCAGCCGTGGGTTCCCCTTCTTCTCGACTGGGACATCACGCTCCTCCGGAAGCCGGCCTACGGCGGGACGAAGAACGATCCGACGGCGATGCTCAACCGCGACAACTGGAAGTTCGACGGCACCGACTACAAGTGGGTCGGCCCGACCGATCCGGGGGGCGGGAACTTCAGCGTGGCCGACGCCCAGATGCAGTTGATGGGGCGCACGTTCATCACGCCGCAGATCACCTTCACCCTGGCCGATCAGCTCCAGGAGTACGTCAAGACCCACAAGGAGCGCGATCCCGATCTCCAGAAGCTCCTCGACAATCTCAACGAGTACCTCCAGGCGATCAAGGGGCAGGATATCCTGTCGCAGCGGCTGAGCGGCGTCACCTCGATGATGCTCGAGCGGAACCCGGCGCAGAGCGTGGCCCCCACCGGCGCCATCGGCGAGCTGATCGGCAACGGTCGCCACGGCCATCCGATGCCCTCTCCGAATCCGCACTCGAGCTGGGCCGACGCGGTGATGAACTTCACCCCGATGCGGGGAACCTTCTACGTCATCAACCGCCTGTCGGTGATCGACATGTTCGGGCGGACGATCGACCTGATGCTCGCGAACTTCTCCGACAGCCCGCAGGAGCAGGGAACGCCGCAGGGTCCGTACTTCTTCCCGATCACCGGCCGCGACGTGAAGTCGCCGACGGCGAAGGATCCGCGGCCGGGACGGGGAAAGGCGGTCTACGCCACCGAGCGGATGGTGCAGCTGACGCCCCGCATGGCGCAGGACTCGCAGCTCCGGCTCCGCCTCCTCTCCAGCGACGGCCGCGACACCGACATCACCACCACGGCCGGCGCCAACCCGGTCTGCGGCTGGGTGGTGCCGAATCACCTCGACCGGAGCCTCGCCTTCTACGCGCCGGACGGCTCCGCCTGGGGGGAGCTCTTCCTCTCCCGCCGCTTCGAGGGGAAGTACGTGCCGGTCTGGGAGGCGGACCCGGCCAACCCGGCCGCGCCGAAATCGATCCGGGAGATCCCGAACGCCTACGTCAGGGGCATGCTCGAGGCGCTCACCGCCCGGACCGACAACGGCCAGGGGTTCAACGACTTCATCACGACCATCGACGAGACGCTCTGGACGATCAACCCGCTCGGACAGCGTGACGACGAGCATCTGTCGGTCCTGATAGGCCGGCCGCTGGCGATCGTGCGCGCCGACATGGCGCTCCGCATCCGCGGGCTCAGGCCGTACAACCAGGACTGGTGGAACACCTTCGCGGTCGATCCGGAGAAGCCGGGCGATCCGAGCCGTCCGGCCCCGATCGGGACCGTCGACGGCCGCGTGGGGGAGTATCTCTGGCCGGTGCGCCTCGGCAGCGCCGTGCTCAGGGACGACGGGCTGATCGGCTACTTCCTGGATGATCCGGAATCGCGTGGCGAGACCTTCAAGACCTTCAACACGCTCCGCCTCCCGGCCGGCCAGCGGAGCGACTACCTGAAGCCGATCGGCGACGGGAACTACCCGCAGCTCCGCTTCATCGACGACGCGACCACGCCCGAGGCGGCCCGGCGCCAGATCTGCCGGATGACGATGCTGCTCGACCCGCGCGGGAGCATCCACGCCTTCACCGGACTCCTTCCGGTGGCCAGCCTCGCGCTGCCGTCGCGCTTCGTCAAGCCGGCGTTCCAGAAGATGTTCTACACCTTCCGCGCCGGACCGGTGCTCACCTCCCCCGAGGAGATCCGCCTGCCGCATCCGGCCGAGCGGAAGGGGAACTGGTCGTGGTTCGACCATATCCTCCAGACGAGCATCCCGATCGCCGAGGCCGACGGCGACGTCCGTTTCCCGACCACCCCCTCGATCATCCGCGAGGGGTGGCTGCAATTCACACCGAATCCTCCGAACGATCATGAGTGACACAGAGCAGATGACTGGGGCGATCGCGACAAGCGGGGCATCCCCCGCCGAGAGCCTGATGGCGCGGCTCCAGGCCAGCCCCTTGAAGCTAGCCTACGCGTTCGTGTCGAGCCCGTACCCGATCCGCTGCTCTCCCGACGGCGGCAACGAGAGCGTGGTGAACCTCCAGGTCCTGATCTCCAACCGGCAGACCCGGCCGGTGAAGATGAGGAAGATGATGATCACGATCAGGACCGGCGAGAACACCGCGGCGGCAATCTCCTCGGCCCCCTCCCTCCCCGAGCCGGTCTACGATCGCTCGCCGGCGTTCCCCTGGACCATTACCGTCGACGTCGACAAGATCACGATCGAGGCCAAGGACGAGGAGGAGCCGGGAGAGGTCACCGACACGATCATCTTCACGCTGCCGGGCATCGTGATCAACAGGATGCCGGGAACCGTGCCGATCGTCGTCTCCGAGCTCGACGGCGACGGACAACGGATCGACGATCGCGTGACGTACGATCTGGTGAAGGTCCCCAACGATTTTCCGGTGCTCGACTTCTACGCCGAGCCGGCGGTGCTCACCGATCTGGACAAACCGGTCACACTCTACTGGAAGTGCACGCCGCGCGGCCAGGATCTCTCCTACGCCATCATCTCCTCGACCGGCTGGATGCCGAAGAACTGCGTGGGGCGGAACGACTGCTTCTCGTTCAGGGATGGCCAGTCCGGCGTGCGCACGCCGGGGATCGGCGAGACGACCAACTTCTTCCTCGACGTGATCGGCACCGACGCCGAGGGACGGCGGACGGTGATCGACAGGCTGATGACCACCGTGCGGGTGGAGGTGCCGCGCATCTCACCGAACTCGACCTGCTCGCCGATCACGCGCAACGGCCGGATCGTGCTGCTGAAGTGGCTGGCCTACAACGCCGTCCGCTGCAGCATCCGCGTCGACGGGGTCACCGTCAAGGAGAACGTTCCGTTCAACACGTATACCAACGGATACCCGCTGGTGCTCGACGGGCGTCCGGGACCGCATCAGATCGTGTTGGTGGCCTATGGCGCCTCCGGCGCGATGGCGCCGCACATCTTCCCGAACGTGGAGATCGGCGACAGCCAGAAGATCGCGGTGGAGGGGATCGCGACCGATCTGACGTTCGCTCCCGACGGGCGCCTCTACGCCGGCGTCTGCCAGAAGCGGCGGCTGATGGAAACGATGATCGCCGGCCTGGCCCAGACATCGGAAGGACAGGGGGCGAGCGGACTTCTCATGGCGGGTGGAGCGGTCGCGGCCAACGGGCCCGTCGCATCGGTCGAGGTGTTCAATCTGGCCACGAAGGGGCGGGAGAAGCGGATACCGCTGGAGATCGCTCCGTCGGCCCTCGCGCTCACCGGCAACGGGCGATACATGGTCGCCGCCCCCAGCGGGTTCAGTCTGGCCATCATCTCGCCGGTCGTGGATCGGTTCGCGGTGATCGATCTGGCGGCCGGAACCGCGGCGACCCGCGCGCTTCGGGAGAACACCCGGATACTCTGGGCCGCCTCCTGCGGGAGCGGATCGCTCGCGGCGATCGTCGGCGCCTTCGGCGATCAGACCTTCGGGAGCCTGCTGCTGGTCGACGCGACCGGCGCGGAGGTGCCGAATCCGGAGATCAGGCCATCCGACGGCGATGCCGTCATCACCACCTTCGCCTCCGCCGACGGACGAACCGGCGTGACCGCCCCCGGACAGTATCAGTCCGGACGCGGCAAGTGCCGGATCGCCTCCGTCGACATCGAGGGGAGAAGGATCGCGCCGGGCGTGCCGTCGAAGGAGGAGATCCCGCTGATGATGAAGATCACCCCGGACGGGAAGTATGCCCTTGTCGCCGACGAGGGGGAGATGATGAGCATCGTCGAGCTGGCGACCGGCCAGGTGGAGTCCGAGGGGATCAGGATCGGCAAGCTCGACAGCCTGGCCATCGTGCTCGGCGGAAGCTACGGGTCGCTGATGGCGATCTCCCCGGAGGGGCATCGGGCCTACGCGATCCGCGGCGAGGGGAACAGGCTGGCGGTGATCGACGTGCACGAGCGACGGATGATCGGAACCACGCCGATCCCGACCTCGACCGCCGTGGCGGTGGGGCCGGACGGCTCGATCGTTCTCTCCTCCGGCGGGGAGATCACCCTCCTCTGACGGAAGCCGCGAGATCGCCGCGTCGGCCGCATCCGGGCGGAGCGGCGCGGTATCGGCAACGACATGCATGCGACGCGGGCCCCGGCGATCGACGCGCCGGGGCCGCTTCATCGGCCGGAACCAGACCGGCGTCCAGGGAACATCCATCACCGGGGAGCGACCATGAGCCACATGAACGGCCCGCTGAAGCTGCGCTACGCCTTCATCTCCAGCCCGAATCCGATCCGCGCGTCGGCCACCGGCGCCGAGGCCAACGTCATCACGCTTCAGGTGATGATCTCCAACCCGCATACCTCCCCGGTGCCGATCTCCGCGATCGCCATCACGATTCCCACGGGGGAGGATACTCCCAGGGCGCTCTCATCGCAGGATCTTCCGACGCCGAATCCCGCGGCCGATCGGACCGGCAACTGGAGCTTCGGCACCTCCGGCTCCGTCCTCACCATTCAGCCGGCGACGGACACTCCCGGCGAGATCACCGACACGCTGATCGTCACCCTCCCCGGCATCAACGTCAACCATATGCCCGGCGTGGTGGCGAGCGCGATCCTCGAGACCTATCCGGACGAGCCGCGCCACACCGACTCGACCACCTACGCGCTGGTCAAGCAGGAGGCGGATTTCCCGGTCACCGACTTCCGCGCCGATCCGAGCGTGTTCCACGACTTCGACACGCCGACAATGCTCACCTGGAGCGTGAGCGATCAGGGGAAGCAGTATTCCTACGGCCTCCGCTCGAACGACTGGCAGCCGCGCGACTGCCTGAACCGCGGCGAGTGCTTCACCTGGCAGGATGGGGCCGCCGGCGTTCAGAGCCCGCCGGTGACCGCCACCACCACCTTCACGCTGGACGTGATCGCGACCGACACGGCCGGCAACCGATCGGTGGTGACCTCCCTGACGACGACCGCGCGGATGGTGGTCCCCTCGGTGCTCGATGATTCGTACATCGAGCGGATCGCCTTCGACCGGCTCGTGTCGCTCCACTGGATCGCGTTCAACGCTGTCCGCTGCTCGCTCTCGATGGACGGCCTGGTGATCGACGACCACGCGCCGAGCGATACCTACCGCAATGGCTACACGCTCCTCCTGCCGGATACTCCCGGTCAGCACCAGTTCTCGCTGACCGCCCACGGCGACTCCGGGGCGCAGGCATCGCACGTATTCCAGAACGTCGCGGTCCGTCCCCCGGCCACGCTCCTCCTGAACGGCAACGCCATCGCGCTGGCGATCACGCGCGACAGCCGGTACGCGCTTGTCGCCGCCAGCGCGCCCGACTGGTCGGCGTCGGTGACCATGCTCGACATCACCCACCGGCCGCCGGTCCCACTGCCGGCCACCATCCCGATTCCGCGGATGCCCCGGGAGATGGCCGTCACGCCGGACGGGAGGTACGCGCTGGTCTCCTCCTTCTCGATGTTCGGCCCGCCCGACACCGGCTCCGCGCCGGCCGATGACGCCCCCGACCCGCTCCCCCTTCTCTCGATGGAGCGTCTTGCCTCCCTCACGACGGAGGCACGCGCGGCGGCATCGGAAGGGCATCCGGAGCCCATGTCCCATGCGACGGACCTTCTCGGAGCGCGCAAGCCGAACGGCAAGGTCGCCTTCATCGACCTTGCCGCGCGGACGGCCCTCCCCTCCCCGCTCGATGTGCCGAGCGCTATGGGGCTTGCCATCGCCTCGGACGGCCGCCGCGCCTACGTGGCGGAGATGATCCAAGCGTCGCTCGGCGTCGTCGACATCCCGAATCACGCGCTGGCCACGCCGATCCATGCCGGAACGTTCGGCGCCTTCTCGCTGGCGGTCACGCCGGACGGCCGGCTCGCGCTGGTGGCCACGCTCGAGGGGCTCGTCGTGGTCGACCTGGAGACCGGCGTCGCCGAGCCGGGACATATCCCGGTGGTCCGGCGTCCGATGGCGGTCGCGATCACGCCGGACGGCCGGCTCGCGCTGGTGGTCGGGGCGGATGAGGATGGGATGAGCGTGGTGAACATCGCCGCGCGGACGGTGGAGCCGGCGAGGATTCCGGTGCCACGAGTCGACGAGGCGGCCACGCAGACGATCGCGATCACGCGCGACGGGCGCTTCGCGCTGGTGATGTGCGTGGGCGGATTCGTGACGGTCGTCGACATCCGGAATCGCGCGGTCGTCCCCGGAACCATCGCGATCCGTGATTCCCGCGCCATCAGGATCTCGCCGGACGGCCAGACGACGGTCGCGATCGGCAACATCAACAACGTGGTAACGATGCTCTGAGAGAGGCTTCGCGAACCATGGATGTGCCAGGCAGTGCCGGGCGAGGGCGGCATCCGCGACGCGCGATCTCGTGGTGAGAGACCGTCACCCCCCGGCTACGAGCTCCGGCGGATCACCGACTGGATGGCCGAGCATGTCGCCGACGAGTTCGATCTTGCGTACCTGGCCCTGCGCGCGGGCGTTCCATTGCCACCGGCTCTTCACGAGCGCGGTCGGCCTCTCTCCGGCACGCTACCACACCACCCTCCGCATCGAGGCCGACAAGCATCTGCTCCGCGAGACCGACGGGAGCATCGTCGCGATCCCCCTGGAGGTCGGCCATGCCGACCCGAGCCGCTTCGCGCAACTGTTCCGTCGCGAAACCGGATCGACGCCGAGCGAGTATCGGCGCCGGCGCTGTCTCACATCCCTCATTTGCATCACCGCCCGCCGATTCCCTCCCCATCGAGCTCCCGGCCGCCGATTCGAGCAAGATCGAGCGCGCCATGTCGGTGCCGGACGGGATAACTTTGCATTCATGTTCAACAATCGATCGGGAGCGGGAGCAACAATGCGGACACGGAACCTCGGAGCGAGCGGCCTGGAAGTCTCGGCGCTCGGACTCGGCTGCATGGGAATGAGCCACGGCTACGGCCCGGCCAAGGATCGCGGGGAGATGATCTCCCTGCTTCGGACCGCCGTCGAGCTCGGTGTCACCTTCTTCGACACCGCGGAAGTCTACGGACCCTACATCAACGAGGAGCTCGTCGGCGAGGCGCTGCAGCCGCTGCGCGACCAGGTGGTGATCGCCACCAAGTTCGGCTTCGATATCGGCCCGGATGCGCGGCAGCGTGGCACCGACAGCCGTCCGGAGCATATCAGGAAGGTGGCCGAGGAATCGCTCGGACGGCTTCGCGTGGAGACGATCGACCTGTTCTATCAGCACCGCGTCGATCCCGCCGTGCCGATCGAGGATGTGGCCGGCACGGTGAAGGAGCTGATCGACGAAGGGAAGGTGAAGCATTTCGGGCTCTCGGAGGCCGGCGTGGGAACCATCCGGCGCGCCCACGCGGTACAGCCGGTGACGGCGCTGCAGAGCGAATACTCCCTCTGGTTCAGAACGCCGGAGGACGAGGTGATCCCGACGCTCGAGGAGCTCGGCATCGGATTTGTCCCGTTCAGCCCGCTCGGCAGGGGATTTCTCACCGGAGCGATCGACGCGACGACGACGTTCGACAGCTCCGACTTCCGCAACATCGTTCCCCGCTTTACGCCGGAGGCCCGCAAAGCGAATCAGGCGCTGGTCGACCTGCTGGCGCGCTTCGGCGCCGAGAGAAACGCCACGCCGGCGCAGATCGCGCTTGCCTGGCTGCTGGCGCGGAAGCCCTGGATCGTGCCGATCCCCGGCACCACGAAGCTCCACCGCCTGGAGGAGAATCTGGGCGCGGCCGATATCGAGCTCACGCCGGACGATCTCCGCGAGCTGGACGAGGCCGCCTCGCGCATCGAGGTCCATGGAGCGCGGTATCCGGAGGAGCTGGAGCGTCGCGTCGGGCTGTAAACGCTCCGGCGCGTCGCCGGCGGCATCGCGATCGCCGGATAGACGATTGTCCCATCCATCAAGAGTGGAGCAGGAAGCATGAAGATCACCAGGGGTGGCTCGCGGCCATCGGGAAAGGGGCCGGCCGAGTACTTCACCGGCGCCGTCCGCATCGATCCGCTGTTTCAGACGGATGACCCGGCGCGCGCCGTCGGTGCCTGCGTCACGTTCGAGCCGGGCGCGCGCACCGCGTGGCACACCCACCCGCTCGGCCAGACACTGATCGTCACGTACGGCCTCGGCTGGGCGCAGACCGAGGGAGGAGCCAAGGAGGAGATCCGCCCCGGCGACGTGATCTGGTTCTCCCCGGGCGAGAAGCACTGGCACGGAGCGACCGACTCCACGGCGATGACGCATATCGCGGTTCAGGAGCGGCTCGACGGCCGGACGGTCGACTGGATGGAGCAGGTGAGCGAGGATGAGTATCTGGGATGATGAAGAGCATGCTCGGGGCATGGCGGCCGGCCCCCGCCGGAGGAGGATCGGGAACGTCGATGGAGGAATCATTCGCGTGAGAAGATCGAGCGCGGGCGCCGTCCCGCGGTCGCCGGAGGAGACCGGCGCAACGCTCACGGCCGATGCGCCGGGGTCCGTGGTCGTGACGCTGCTGCCGATCGTGACGGGGGTCTTCGTGGCCTTTCTCGTGATCGGCCTGGCGATGCCGGTGCTTCCGCTGCACGTGCACGACGATCTGAAGCTCGGAACCTTCGTGGTCGGCCTGGTGGCCGGCGCGCAGTTCGCCGCCTCCCTTCTTTCCCGCTTCTGGTCCGGCCACATCGCCGACAGCCGCGGCGGAAAGGGAGCGATGATCGTCGGCATGGTGATCGCGGCCGCGGCCGGGTTGATCTATCTCCTCTCGCTCCGGTTCACCGCCACGCCGGTGGTATCGGTGACCATCCTGCTCATCGGACGTGGAGTGCTCGGCGCCGCGGAGAGCTTCATCGTCTCCGGCGCGCTCACCTGGGGGCTTGCGCTGGCCGGCCCGCGGAACACCGGGAAGGTGATGTCGTGGATCGGCACGGCGATGTACGTGGCCTACGGCGTCGGCGCCCCGGCCGGCACCGCGCTCTACGCCGGCTACGGCTTCACCGCGATCGCGCTGGCCACGACCGCGATTCCGCTCCTCACGCTGATACTGGTCGCGCGGCGACGCGCGGTTGCGCCGGTGGCGCACGAGCAGCCGTCGGTGCGCACGGTGGTGAGCACGGTCTGGGTGCCGGGGATCGGCCTGGCGCTCAGCAGCGTCGGGTTCGGCACCATCACGACGTTCGTCGTGCTCCTGTTCGCGCAGCATGGTTGGGGACAGGCCTGGCTGGCGCTCTCCGCGCTGAGCGCGGCGTTCATCGCCGGACGATTGCTCTTCGGCCACCTTCCGGACCGGATGGGGGGCGCCAGAATCGCGCTCGTCTGTGTGCTGATCGAGGCCGCCGGCCAGGCGATGATCTGGCTTGCGCCGTGGTCGACCATGGCGCTGCTCGGGGCGGCGCTCACCGGCTTCGGCTATTCACTCGTATATCCGGCATTCGGCGTGGAGGCGGTCCGCCGCACGCCGCCGGAGAGCCGTGGGCTGGCCACCGGCGCCTACACTGCGTTCCTGGATCTGGCGCTCGGGCTGGCCAATCCCGCCCTGGGGCTGGTGGCCGGCGCCGCCGGCGTGGGCTCGGTGTTCCTGGCGAGCGCGATCGTGGTGCTCTGCGCGGCATTCGTCGCGCTGCGCCTTCAGCGCGCCCCGATGACTTCGTGACATGAGACGCAACGCGGACGCGGACGTTCGAGAACCAATGTGGAGACGACCATGAGCGACAACGGCATCGAGGGGAAGGTGGTGGTGATCACCGGAGCGAGCAGCGGACTGGGAGAAGCGACGGCGCGGCATCTGGCCGGGCTCGGCGCCCGCGTGGCGCTGGGGGCCCGGCGCACCGAGCGGATCCGGCGGCTCGCCGAAGAGCTCAACGGCAACGACGGCGGCAGGGCCATCGCGGTCACGACCGACGTCACGCGGCTCGATCAGGTGCGGCATCTGGTGGAGGAAGCGGTCCGGGAGTTCGGTCGGATCGACGGGATGATCAACAACGCGGGACTGATGCCCCACTCGCCACTGGAGCGGCTGAAGGTCGATGACTGGAACAACATGGTGGACGTGAACATCAAGGGGGTGCTCCACGGGATCGCCGCGGCGCTGCCGCACATGATGGAGCGGAAGTCGGGGCAGTTCATCAACGTCTCCTCCGTGGCGGGGCACAAAGTGTCGATGAACGGCGCGGTCTACGCGGCCACCAAGCATGCCGTGCGGGCGCTCTCCGAGGGGCTTCGTCAGGAGACCAAGGCGTACAACATCCGCACGACGGTGATCTCCCCCGGCGCGGTGGCGACGGAGCTTCCCGACAGCATCACCGAGTCGGATATCTCCAAGGGGATGCACGAGTTCTACGAGGAGGTCGCGATTCCGGCCGATTCCTTCGCGCGGGCGGTGGCATTCGCGATGAGCCAGCCCGAGGAGATGGACGTCAACGAGATTCTCTACCGCCCGACGCGCCAGCTGCTGTAATTTCCCGCTCCGCGGCGGCGAGCATCTCCGTCACCGTCGCGGAGCATGCCGCGCGCGGCGAGCGCGGCGCGGCGGGTTCACCCACGGCACATGGGGGCGATATGTCCGAGTTCACCGAGTGGGATAGCTTCTACCTCATCGTCGGCTCCGCGGCGGCGGCGCTGATCGGCGTGCAGTTCGTGGTGATATCGCTGATCGCCGAGCGGCCGCAGCGAAGCTCGGCCAACGCCGGCACCACCTTCCTCACGCCGACGATCGTGCACTTCTGCGCGGTGCTCCTCCTCTCGGCGATCGTGCGCGTTCCGTGGCACGCGATCGGCGGGGCGGCGATTCTCTGGGGACTGCTGGGGGTCTGCGGTACCGCCTACGCGGCGATCATCGCCGGCCGCATGCGCGGTCCGACCGGCTACGATCCGGTCTTCGAGGACTGGATGTTCCATGTGGTGCTGCCGATGGCGGCCTACGCGCTGCTGGCGATCTCCGCCTTCGAGGCGCTCAACGCCCCGCGCATGGCGCTCTTCGGGATCGCCGCGTCCTCGCTCGTGCTCCTCTTCGCCGGCATCCACAATGCCTGGGACGGCGTCTCCTATCAGATATTCGTCATCCTCAGGCGCGAGGCCGAACGGGAATCAGCGCGTGATGCCGTGCCGGAAGCGTTCGGAGCATCCTCGATCGAAGCGGTCGCCGACACCTCGACCGACACGATACCGGGGACGGCCATCGAGCCGGAGTAAGCGCGCCGCCGGGTAAAAGCGCACGCTGAAGACGTGCGCCTACCGATGCGCGACTCGTACCGGCGGCCCCCCCGTGGCCGCCACCCCGCCTGAAGAGCGCACGCTGAAGAGCGCACGCTGAAGAGCGCACGCTGAAGACGTGCGCCTACCGATGCGGATACGGCACGGCTCATGCGGGCGGCTCACCGCGGCTTAACCTCCGGTATCTCAGCGCGGCTCGGGCTTCTCGGCGGTGCGCAGCAGGCGGAGCCCGTTGGCCACCACGATCAGCGATGCTCCCATGTCGGCGAACACCGCCATCCAGAGCGTGGCATCGCCGAAGAGCGCCAGCACGAAGAAGACGACCTTGATCCCGAGCGCGATCAGGATGTTCTGCCAGAGGATCCGGATCGTGCGGCGCGACAGCCGGATGAACTCCGGCAGCTTCAGCAGATTGTCCTCCATCAGCGCCACGTCCGCGGTCTCGAGCGCCACGTCGGTGCCGGCCGCCCCCATGGCGAACCCGATGTTCGCCTGCGCGAGCGCCGGCGCGTCGTTGATGCCATCGCCGACCATCCCCACCTCACCATACTTCCGCTGAAGCTCGGTCAGCGCCTCGATCTTGTGATCCGGCAGCAGGCCGGCGCGCACGTCGTCGATCCCGACCTGCGCGGCGATCCTGGCGGCCGTGGCCGCGTTGTCGCCGGTGAGCATCGCCGTGGTGATGCCGAGCTCGTGAAGCTGTCTGACCGCGCGCACGCTCGTCTCGCGGATCGCGTCGGCAACGCCGATCACGCCGAGCGTGGCCTTGTCGGTCATCACCACGACCGTGGTCTTCCCATCCTTCTCCAGCCGGTCGAGGATCGCCTCGACCTCCGGACCGCAGACCCCGAGCTCGTGTGCCAGGCCGTGATTGCCGGCGTAGATCACCTCGCCATCCACGGTCGCGCGCACTCCCTTGCCGGTGATCGAGGCGAAGTCGGCGATCGGCACCTCCGGCTCGTCGATGTGGCGCAGCTCGTGCTCGGCCACGATCGCCGAGGCGATCGGATGCTCCGACTTGGCTTCCACGGCCGCCGCCAGATGGAGCAGATGATCGGCGTCACCGCCGTTGACCGGGATGGCATCGGTTACCTTCGGACGTCCCTCGGTGAGCGTGCCGGTCTTGTCGAGCGCCACTCCCTTCAGATTCTTGCCGATCTCGAGATAGGTCCCCCCCTTGATCAGGATGCCGCGACGCGCGGCGGCGGCCAGCCCGCTGACGATGGTGACCGGCGTGGAGAGCACGAGCGCGCAGGGGCAGCCGATCACCAGCAGCACCAGCCCGCGATAGATCCAGTCGCTCCATGCGCCTCCGGTAACCAGCGGACCGATCACGGCCACGAGGATCGCCAGGGCGAAGATCACCGGCGTGTAGGAGCGGGCGAATCTGTCGACGAACCGCTCGGCGCGCGCACGGTTGGAGGTCGCCTTCTCGATCATCTGAATGATCTTGCTCACGGTCGACTCGGCGGCGACGTGCGTGGCCTCGTAGTCGAACGTTCCCCGCTCGTTGATGCTGCCGGCGTAGACATGGTCGCCGGGGGATTTCTCGACCGGCACGGATTCGCCGGTGATCGGCGCCTGGTTGACCGACGAGCTCCCCTCACGCACCACGCCGTCCAGCGGCAGCCGCTCCCCCGGCCTGATCCGGAGCAGCTCTCCGCGGGCGATCTCGTTGACGGCCACCTCGCGCCAGGCTCCGTCGCGCATCACCTGTGACACGTCCGGCGTCAGCTCCATCAGCGAGCGCACGGCGTTGCGCGCCCGCTCCAGGCTCCGCGCCTCGATCATCTCGGCCACGGCGAAGAGAAAGATCACCACGGCCGCCTCGGTCCACTCACCGACCACCACGGCGCCGACGACGGCGATCGCCATCAGGAAGTTGATGTTCAACGTCAGCGTGCGCAGCGAGCGCCACGCCTTGCCGGCCACCTCGTAGCCGCCGGCAAGGATGCCGACCACGGCCAGCGCGCGGACCAGCAGCGACGACTCTCCGGCGCCGGTCAGCGCGAGTATCTCCGCCGTGATCGAGAAGATTCCGGAGATGATGGTCAGGATTGTGGTCGGACTTCGCCAGAAGGAGCGGGTGACCACCGGAAGCTCGATCGCCGGCGGCTCGGTCCGCGAGACCGCGTCCATGCCGAGCGCGCGGATGGCCGCGACGATCGGGCTCTCGCTCGGCAGCGTGTGCTTCACCGTCAGCACCCGGGCCATCAGGTTGAAGTCGAGCGACTCGACCCCTTCCATCGGACCAAGACGGTTGCGGATCATCCCCTCCTCGGTCGGACAATCCATCTTCTCGATATAGAACTCGGAAACCTTCATGGCAGATATTCAATGTTCGTAGACGTAGACGACGATGCCGAGAATGCAGAGCAGGGAGCCGACGATCAGGTGCTCCCATCGCTCGAGGAACTCCAGCTTGATCCGCTCGATGCCGAGCGATGCCACCCAGGCAAGCAGCAGCATGCTCCCGAGCGTCGCCACCGCGAGCGTGGCGCTCAACAGCGCGAATCCCTGCCAGCCGTAGGGGACGCCGGAGAGATAGACCGGCAGAAAGCTCTCGCAGGGGGAAAAGGTCAGCATGGCCACCAGACTGCCGACGGCCACGCGGTCGGTGCCGACAGCACCGGCACCGACCGTAGCGTGGTCGTGTGCATGTCCGTGATCGTGCGCTTGGCCATGCGCGTGGTCGTGTCCATGCACATGGCCATGACCGTGCTCGCCTCCATCCCAGAGTCGGGAA
Source organism: Bacteroidota bacterium (assembly GCA_048498995.1). Classification (GTDB taxonomy): domain Bacteria; phylum Bacteroidota; class Ignavibacteria; order OLB7; family OLB7; genus JBEHWX01. The sequence goes on along the minus strand of JBEHWX010000051.1, from coordinate 16,886 downwards.
AGGCTGTGATGATGCTCGCGCCCCCCTCCCCGGAGGTGACGCACGATGTAATACAGGCCGACCGCGATCAGCGCGCCGGAGGCGATCGTCAGGAACATGTCCCCGACGTCGTGGCTGATCCGGATGCCGAACCAGACGATGAGCGCGCCGAGGAGCGTGGTGAACACGATATGCGCGCCGCCGGCGACGGCGATCACGCCGAGCGTCCGGGAGCGGCTCCAGTGCTGCGCCCGGCCGGCCAGAACGAACGGCAGCCAGTGCGTCGGAATCGCCGCGTGCGCAAGCGCCACGGCGAACCCCGAGCCGACCACGGTCATGATGTACTGCGAATCCATAGTCTCTTCCCTGGCTGCGTCATTGCCTGACCGACCACGCGGTCAGTGCTCGTGCTCCTGAAGCTCCCCCTTCTGGCGCGCGGAGCGAAGGTAGAACACGCCGGCGGCGGCGATCCGCTCTCCCTCCTTCAGTCCGGCCGAGATCACGGTTTTTCCCCCCGCCTCGCTTCCGGTCTCGACCTCGACACGCTGAAACGTCCCCGGCTCATGCTCCCGATAGACGAAGTGCCGCGCACCGTCGGTCTCGATGGCCGCGCTCGGCACCACCAGCGCGTAGCCGGTGACGGCGCGCTCGAACTCCACGTTGACGAACGTCTCCGGACGGAGCCCGAGCCCACCGTTGGCAACCTCCACCCGCACCGTCAGCGTGCGGGACTCCGGATCGAGCGTCGGCGCGATGAAGATGATGCGGCCGGCGCGCCGCTCCCCACCGGGTCCGCGGACGAAGCCGGGAGCACCGACCGCCAGTCCGGTGGCGGATGCCGGCGGCACCTGCGCGTCGATCCAGACGGTGGCGTTGTCGACCACCTCGAAGGCGTCCTTGTTCGGCTCCACGTATTCCCCGAGCGCCACGGCGCGGCGGGCGACCACGCCGGCGATTGGCGAGCGCAGGACCAGGCGCGAGCTGAACGATCCGGCATTGATCGCGGACGGATCGATGCCGGCCGCGCGGAGCTTCGCCTCGGCGGCACGCACGGCCGCGGTTGCCTGGCCATAGGCCGACTGCGCTTCCTCGAGCGCGCGCCGCGCGCCGATTCCCTCGCCCGCGAGCCGCTCCTGGCGCGCCACGGCGGCGCGTCGCTGCTCGGCATCGGCCCGGGCGCTCATCAGATCTCCCTTCAACTGGCCGATATCGAACGCCTCCACCTCGGCCAACGCTGCTCCCCGGCCGACACGCGCCCCCTCGGAAACATACAACCGCGTGATCCGCCCCGGAATCACGGTCCCGACATGCGCTATGCCGTTCTGCGTCGGCACCACGCGCCCCGGCGCGGAGAAGGTGGCCGCCATCGGCTGGCGCAGCACCGGCTCCACGGTGATGCCGGCCTCCTTCATCGCCTCCGGCGTGAGCCGGACTTCGCTGGACGGCTCCTCTTCGTGATCGTGCCCTTCTCCTCCTCCCCCCTCGGCATGGCCTCCGTCGATCGGATCGTCGAACTTTCCGGTCTCGCCGGCCTTGCCGGAGGCGTGGGCCGAATCGCCGGTATCGACCGTCGCCGACTTGTCGCCGGAGCACCCGGCGCCGGCGACCGCCAGGAGCACGATCGCCGCGAGGAGCGCCAGGCTCCTCGAACGTGGATTCAACGTCCGTTCCATGTGACGCATGAGATGATATCGCTCTCGTTGTGAATGCTTCATTTCGTTCACCTCGGATCACCTCCCAGGAGGCTTTCCAGCTCGACGAGGGAGCGCTCGGCGCTCTGCACCGCGTCGACATAGCCGGCGTGAATGGTGACCAGCGCGGATTGCGCCGTCAGGACCTCCAGGTAGGTGGCTTCCCCCTCGTCGAAGAGTCGGCGCGCGATCTGATACGCCTGGTTGGCCTGCGGGATCAGCTCCACGCGATAGTTGTCGACGAGTTGGCTTGTGGAGGCATAACGGGCGTAGGCCGCGCGCACGGTCGAAAGGAGCTCACGCTCCAGCCGCGCGTAGTCCGCCTCGCGGATCGCCGTCTCGGCGCGCGCCGCGTCGTCCGGCCCCGAGCTCATCCACCGCCAGAGCGGCAGCCCGAGGCGCAGCGCGCCTCCGTAGTAACCGCCGGCCCCCTCCACCGTCTGGAGCGAATACTCGAGCGTGAAGTCCGGCAGCCGCTCGGCGGCCACCAGCTGCTCCCGCGCGCGGCTAGTCTCGACATCAAGCCGGGCCGCGGCGAGCCGCGGATTCGACTCCCGCAGCCGACGCTCGATCTCCGCGATATCGACCGTCAACGGACGATAGGAGAGCGTGTCGGCCGCGACGATCACCTCGTCGGGAGCGGTGCCGAGCAGGGCGCGCGCCTCGGCCTGCGCCGCGTCGAGCTCGATCCGTGCCTCGGAGCGGCGACGCCGCGCGTCGGTCAGGGCGATCGAGGCCTGCAGAGCTTCCAGCGCGGGAGCCTCCCCGAGCTCGCGCCGCCGCGCGGCCAGCCTGGAGAATTCGTCGGCGATCGCCACCGCGCTATCGGCCAGGGCCGCGCGCCACCGCGTGGCCACCAGCTCGACGTAGGCCAGGTCGGCGCGCCGCCGGATCTCACGGGTCACCGCCTCGCGCTCGCTGCCGGCCTGTTCGATCAGCAGATCGTTCACGCGGCCGCGCGCCGCGTACAGCCCCGGCAGCCCGAACGTCTGCGAGACGCCGAGGCGCGCGTTGGGGCGTCCGGTCAGCGCCGGCGAGGAGGCCTCGTCGGCGGCGCCGAGCAGGTCGAGATTCGGGAGGATCGAGCCGGCGGCGCGCTCGGCGCGCCGGCGTGCGATGGCCGCGTCGGCCGCGCGCGTGGCCGGAGCCGAGGCAAGGGCGCGCTCCCGCATCTGCTCGCGCGTGAGCACGGTCTGCGCGTCGAGCCGCTGTCCGAACAGGAGCGCCAGCGCCACGGCGGCCAGTGCCGGTCCGATCCGCCCTCCTCCTCCGCTGCCGTCGGGAACGGGATCATCCGGCGGTGGGTCGAATCCATCGCCAGGGAGCGTTCGATCCGGGTCGGCCGCCTCCTCCTCCGAGGGAGGGACGTAGTCGCCGCCGAGCCAGTCGTAGACGATCGGGAGCACGAAGAGGGTGAGAAAGGTGGAGGAGATCAGGCCGCCGATGATCACCGCGGCGAGCGGGCGCTGCACCTCGGCGCCGGCGCCATGCGCCAGCAGCATCGGAACGAACCCGAAGCCGGCGAGCGCGGCGGTGGTCAGCACCGGACGGAGCCGCTCGTGGGCGCCGGCACGCACCGATGCGCGACGGTCCAGGCCGTGCCCCTGATGCTTCCGGATGGCCGCGACCATCACGATGCCGTTGAGCACCGCGATGCCGAACAGCGCGATGAACCCGACGCCGGCCGAGATCGAGAAGGGCATCCCCCCGATCAGCAGCGCCACCACGCCGCCGATTACCGCCATCGGCACGCAGAGGAAGATCATCACGCCGAGCCGGATGGAGCGGAACGTCTGGAACAGCAGCAGGAAGATCAGCGCCAGCGCGATCGGGACCACGATGAGCAGTCGCTTGGATGCGGCCTCCAGGTTCTCGAACTGCCCGCCGTAGATCACGTTGTAGCCGGCCGGCAGTCGCACCTCGCGCGTCACGCGCGCGCGCACCTCCTCGACGAAGCTCTCCATGTCGCGGCCGCGGACGTTGGCCTGGATGGTGACGAACCGCGTGCCGTCCTCCCGACTGATCTGCGCCGGACCATCCTCGACGGTCACCGTGGCCAGCTCCGACAGCGGCACCCGCTGGCCGTTCGGCGTGGCGACCATCATTCCACGCACCGCCTCCACGCTGTTGCGCCCTCCCTCGGGAAAACGCACCACCACGTCGATGCGGCGCTCCCCCTCGGCGACCTCCGTCGCCTTGCGGCCGGCGATCGCGGTGCTGACGATGTCGTTGACATCCTCGACCGTCATCCCGTAGCGGGAGATCGCCGCGCGATCCGGGCGCACCATGAGCTGCGGGAGCCCGGTGGTCTGCTCCATGGTCACGTCGGCCGAGCCGGAGGTGGCGCGGAGAATCGAGGTGATCTTCTCGGCGGCCGGATTCATCACGTCGAAATCGTCGCCGGTCACCTTGATCACCACGTCGCCGCGGGCGCCGGCGATCAGCTCGTTGGTCCGCATCTCGATCGGCTGGAGAAACTGGACGCCGGCGCCGGGGATATCGGCCAGCTTCCGCTCCATCGCCGCGACCAGCTCCGCCTTGGTGCGTCCGGAGGTCCATTCATCGACCGGCTTGAGCATCACGAAGGCATCGGCCAGCTCCACCCCCATCGGATCGGTGGAGATCTCCGCGCGTCCGGTGCTGGTGACCACGGTGCGCACCTCCTGAAAGGTCATCAGCGCCCGCTCGACGCGCGTGGTGATCTTCTGCGATTCGGTGAGGGAGATCGACGGAAGCCTGATGATGTGCATGGCGATGTCTCCCTCATCCAGACGAGGGATGAACTCCCCACCCATCCGCGTGAACGCGATCACGGAGCCGACCAGCAGAAGCCCGGTGACCACCACGATCGGAATGCGCAGCCCGAGCGCGCGCTCCAGCGCCGGCTCGTACAGACGCCGCATCCACTCGATCACCGGAGAGTGGCGTATCCGTCCGGACTTCTTGAGGAAGAGGGAGAGCATCGTCGGCACGTAGGTGACCGACAGCAGAAGCGCGCCGACGAGGGCGAACACCACGGTGAGCGCCATCGGGCGGAAGAGCTTTCCCTCGATCCCCTGCAGCGTCAGGATCGGCAGATAGACGACGATGATGATGATCTCGCCGAACTGCGCGGCCTTCCGCACCTCGACCGATCCGCCGAACACCAGATCGCGCATCTGGCGATCGGTGAGCCGTACCCCCTCGCCTCCCCGGAAGCGCTCCTCCAGCAGGCGGAGCACGTTCTCGACGATGATCAGCGAGCCGTCGACGACCAGACCGAAGTCGATGGCGCCGAGCGACATCAGGTTGCCCGATTGTCCGGTGAGGACCATCATGATGCCGGCGAACATCATCGCCAGCGGGATCACCGAGGCGAGGATCACGCCGGCCCGAAGGTTCACCAGGAGCAACAGCAGCACGCCGATCACCAGCAATGCTCCCTCGACGAGGTTCCGGATCACGGTCGCGATGGTGCGATCGACGAGCACCTCGCGGTCGTAGTAGGGCTCGATCACCACACCTTTCGGAAGCGACGGCCGTATCTGCTCGATCCGTTCCTTGACCGCGCCGACGGTGACGCGGGCGTTGGCCCCCTTGAGCTGCATGGTGATGCCGGTGACGACCTCGCCGCGGCCATCCTGCGAGGCCGAGCCGAATCGAATGGCCGATCCGGTCTCGATGCTCGCCACCTGGGCAAGCGTCACCGGGGTACCGTTGGCGGTGCTCCGGATCACGGTGGAGCGGAGATCATCGACGTTGGTCGCCAGGCCGACCGAGCGGACCGACAGCTGCTCGGGGCCGGTCTCGATATAGGCGCCGCCGGCGTTGCCGCTGGTGCGCGCGACGGCATCGAACACGTCGCGGAGGGTCAGGCCGTAGCCGGCCATCGCGTCGGGATCGACCAGGATGTGGTACTGCTTGACGTAGCCGCCGAGGGAATTGACCTCGGCGAGGCCAGGGGTTCCGAGCAGGCCGCGACGGACGATCCAGTCCTGCACCGAGCGCAGATCCATGGGACTGAGCTTGCCGGTGGTGTCGCGGATAACGTAGCGGAAGATCTCCCCGAGGCCGGTCGAGACCGGTCCGAGCTCGGGACGCTCCACGCCGGCGGGCATCTGCTCCTCGGCTTCGCGGAGCTTTTCGAGAACCTGCTGGCGGGCGAAGTAGATGTCGACGTTGTCGGCGAAGACGACGGTGACGACCGACAGACCGGACCGGGAGAGGGAGCGGAGCTCCACCAGATCCGGGAGGGATTTCAGCGCCACCTCGATGGGAAAGGTGACGTAGCGCTCGACCTCCGGGGAGGAGAGCGCCGGCGCCGAGGTGAGCACCTGCACCTGATTGTTGGTGATATCGGGGACGGCATCTATCGGAAGCCGAGAGAATGCCACGATTCCCCCGACGATCAGCGCCAGCGTCAGAAGCAGAATCAGGGCACGCTGTCGCAGGGAAAACGCAATGATCGCATCGAACATGCGGACGACTCCATACCTGGAATAGCGAGGATGAGGACGACTAGCGGCGCGTTGCGTTCAGAAGCCACGGATGGGTCCGGACGCACCACGGTCATCATCGTGCGAAGCCACGATGTCAGGATGGAATCAGGCGAGTGGGACGTGGTCGATGGTATCGACCGGAGCGGATGGCGGTAGATTCGGGGATGGGGCGCGCGGTATCGAGGGAGCCTGGGCAACGCTCCAGCTCGTCTGGCCGGTGATGACCGCCGCGGCGTGACACGGGCAGACGCAGTGGGAGCAATGATGGGACTCCCCCGGCTGATCGTGTCGCGACGTATCGTGATCGGCCTGATGCGCGGACGAAACGACGGATGATGCAAGAGCCACCGGGGCCTCCTCGGCCGCGCAGCTCACCGCGCAGGCTTCACCACAGGGCATGGCCCGCTCTCCCACGTAAAGAACCATGAGGAGCAGGCAGACGAGCATATGGAGAATTCCGGCGCGCATCGGCGGCAAACATACGATCGGATCCACCGTTCCGGCAAGACGTGGATGTGAGGATACGATTCCGAGGCGTGGAGGTCGCGGAGCGGGAGGCCCTGGAAGCACGTGACGCCGGCGCGCGGGATCAGAAGGCAACCCGGGAAGTGACGATCGCAATCGCCCCTCGGCGCGCGGGAGACGAGCGTGGAATTGAAGGAGGCAACGGACGTATCGAACGGCATTCACGGACGGGTGGGCGGCTCTCCGTCGCTGCCGCCTTCCGGTCACGTGGGTACGTCGAGATGATGGCCAGGGATCATTCATCAAATCTCATCTTGCCTACCGCGTGCCAACGACGCGCATCCACCGGAGCATTAACCGCGCCGCTCCATGCCGCACCAACCTCACGCGAACGACGCGCGGACGGCCTCCGTGGCCGCCGCCACCCGGACGCGATCTAATCGAGAGGTTGCGAGATGGCACTCGCGTCGGTCGATACTTTCCGCGGATCTTCCAAGTCTTCCGATCGTTGGGCCGACTGTATCCATGCCGGGAACACATCCCGCGTCTTCGCGTCTCCACGGTGACTGAAGTCGGCATACTGCCCCAGAATCGCCGTTACCTCATCCTTCAAGCTTGCTACCCGCTCCTGACACTGCACCGCGCGGAAGCAGGCGTCGAGGATGCAGGTGGCGGCAGCCTCGCGCGTCGAGCAATTCATCCCATACCAGTCGATCTTCACTTCGGGTACTCGGTCGCGGAGCTGCTCGAAGGCCTTTGATCTAAACTCATCAAACGAAAATTGAACATCCGCAATAACGGCAATCCTCGGTTGTTTGAGTGCATTGACCAGCTCCTCATACCGTGGAGAGGTATTGAAGTCCGACCCCGCACCCATCATGAAATCATGAATTTCGAGAGGGTCATGTCCCTGTGCCCTGAGCTCGTCGGCAGTCTCCTTCACATTGTATGACTTGCCCGCACCGGCCAGACCGTACCAGACAATCAGCTTCGCTTCCATGCGCGCGCTCCGATAGTGATGGGGTGATCGCGGCGCGAACGATACGCATGTTGCGTGATAGCATCCGGATCGGCTACTTGCGGCCACGCCCCGCCGGGGCACCTCCGATCAAGCCAGTCCCAGGAGTAATCGTGCCCACGAAACCAACAGACGCGGCCGCCCGCAAGCCGAAGGGCGCCGGGCCCGAGAGCGTCGAATCCTTTCTCGCCGCGCTCGATCATCCGCGCAAGCAGGAGATCCTCACCCTCCGCCAACTCATCCTCGATGCCGATCCGACCATCGAGGAGGGGATCAAGTGGAACGCGCCGAGCTTCCGGACATCGGAGTACTTCGCCACGTTTCACCTCCGCGCCACGGAGGGAGTTCAGCTCATTCTTCATCTCGGCGCCAGAAAGCGCGACATCCCGGCCGGAGGCATCGCCATCGACGATCCGGACGCGCTGCTCGAGTGGCTCGGGAAGGATCGCGCCACGGTGAAGCTGGGCGACGCGGCGGAGATCGAGGCAAGGCGCGGAGCGCTCACCGCGGTCATCCGCGACTGGATCCGCCACGTCTGATCCGCGACCGTCGCACGCCATGGGACCAACGACAAGGGGCGGCCTCCGGATCGGGAAGTCGCCCCTCGCACATCGATACGATGCCCGTGGCCCGGCTCAGGCGCGCGCCACGTTCCCTCCGACCACGTTCTGATCGCTCGATCCGAAGTATCGGACGAGGCGGATGCCGTAGTCGCCGGCAAGATCGTACTGCAGTCCGTGGACGGTTCCCGAGCCATTGGCGATGGTCAGCTTCCGCTTTCTCACATCCTCGATCCAGGTCGGGTTTGCGGCCTCCGCCCGACGGTTGGCGATCACCCGAAGCTTCGCCGCCTCGTCGGTCGCCCAATCCCCCGGCTTCGGAAGCTTCGCGACGTCCGCCTCGATCCGCGATCGCGTGGTGGCCGAGATGCTGCCGTTCTGCACCACGATGTCGAACATCAGCGCCACGGCGCGCTCGGAGGTGACGCGATAGATCGAGCAGAGGGAGAGCGCCGAACGGAATCGCTCGGAGGCCTGTTCCATCTCGATCTGCTGGAACTCCCTGGTTCTGCCGAGCATCTTGAACAGCCCGAGCCAGGGCTCGTGGATCACGTGACCATCCGGCCGCTGGATCGACCGTGCCCAGGTCAGCTGGCGGCTCAGCGGCTGCTTCAGCAGATCGATCAGCGTGGGGTAATGATCGTGGAAGATCGAGCGGACCAGCTCCGGATAGCGATCGACCGCGGCCTGAAGCAGCGGCTGGAGCGAGCGCTGCCCGAGATTCCACTGAAGCGAGCCGAAGCTGATCCCCTGTCCATCGAAATCTCCCGCGGCCGCCGAGAAGCAGTCGGGAATGGGGAGGCTGGTCTCGAACGCTCCGGTGAGCGCCAGACACCGGTAGGCAAGCGACTCGCGCACCACCGCCGGGGGATCGCCCGGATGCGGTGAGCCGAGGATCCGCTCCCAGGTCTTCGGGCCGACGATGCCGTCGGGCGTCAGGCCGGCCGAGCGCTGGAACGACTTCACGGCGCTCTCGGTCCCTCCTCCGAACATGCCATCGATGGTGCCGGTATAGAATCCCAGGTTCTTGAGCTCGGTCTGCAGCAGACGGACATCGGCTCCCATGGAGCCCCTTCGAAGCGGCGTCATAGCGGTGATTCCAGGTTGGTTGAGGTGTGGTGAGCCATCACTCGGGTCGGACCGATCAGTTCGTGCCGGCGATGGGGCGTCCGATTTGTCGCACTCTTACACAGTTATTTGTTGTGCCCGAGGCGATGGCGGGACTATATTTGCAGTCCTTTTCCGAGCCAACTGACGCGGAATGCGGCAGTTGGGCGCTTAGCTCAGCCGGTTCAGAGCGTCTCGCTTACACCGAGAAGGTCGGGGGTTCGAATCCCTCAGCGCCCACACGGTGGCCGGTTGGCCGAGTAGAATGAAGTTCTTTGGCGGAGTAGCTCAGTCGGTTAGAGCAATGGAATCATAATCCATGTGTCGGGGGTTCGAATCCCTCCTCCGCTACCAGTAACGGCGATTTCCAAACGGAATCGCCGTTTTTCGTTATGTAGGCAAGGACACCGGGAAGCTTTCATCGTAGCCGTGGTTTCAGGTTCCTTAGAGGTAGCAGCCCTTCCCCGATTCTCACTTCCCGTTAGTAACCACGGCATCCCTCGTTCGATTCGCAGGCACTTCACGGCGCATCCGTGCCGGACGCGCGTCGGTCGCTTCCTCGCTTCTCCATCTCCCTCCTCCCGTTCCCGTTCTTCCCTCGAGACGACACGTTCGATCCCGTTTCTTTAGCTTCGAGGCTATCCCTGCATCACCGGCGCGTGATTGCGTGCCGATTCGAAAATCCGGCTCGTTCAGCTTCCGTATCCCTTCCGCCAGCATTCCTTCGTTCGATTTCCTTCAGCTTCTGTTCCAGCTCGGTGCCAGGAGGCATTGTGCGCTCGGCACGATCGCGTGATAACGACGACACCAGCCGCCGCGATCTCGCGCGACGCCTGGTGTCGATCGTCTATTCCAACCAAGAGCTCTACGTCATGAGCTCCAACCATGCGACATGCACTTCACGACGATGACGAGCGCGCGTCACGCCCGGTCGATCAGCCCCGGACGCACCGACGGCGCGCCCGGGGCGATCATGATCGGCCGCATTATGCGACCTTCTGCAGCTCGATACTGGAGAAGATGTTGACTATGGTGTCATCCGGCACTCCGACAGCGGTACCGCGTGCGTTGTTCGTCCCCGTGGGAGAGGCACAGATCTGCTCCAGGAAGATGGTGCTCGTCGAATTGATCGTGAACTTGGCTCCCACGATCTCCGAGTAGCTGTTGCCTTGACCACCGTTGTCGATCCCCTCGGTTCCGTAGAAGGTCTCCCCGGTGCTCACCACGCGGATGCGCGCGATGTGGGAACCGACGCCGAAGGCGGCGGCAAACGCTCGTTTGATGATATAGGTTCCGGCTGGGATGCTGAGGCCTCGTCCGTTTCGGTCCGGCGTGTTGACGAAGGTGACCGAGCTGGTGTCATCCGCCGCCCTGTAGTTGAGGAAGCGGGTGATCCACGTGCCGGTGTCGGCGCCCCAGATTCCGGCGTTGCTGCCGGAGGACTGCCGCTCCTGATAAAGGATGAACTGCGGAGAGGATCCGGAGCCACCGCCGCCGGCAGGGCCGGTAACACCCTGAGTACCCGGAATACCCTGGACACCCTGAACGCCGGTGGCGCCCTGAATGCCCTGCACACCGGTATTCCCCTGGATACCCTGGCCACCCTGGAGACCGGTTGCCCCCTGAGAGCCCGCATTACCCTGATTGCCCTGGATACCGGTCGCGCCCTGCGCGCCGGCCGGGCCCTTGATATTGCCGGTGGGAGTCCAGGTAACCGGCCCGACCTTGCGCGACATCAGGTAGGTGAGCGTATCGATATACAGATCACCGATTTTTCCGATATCTGGCCGAGGCGTGCCGGTATCGCTGAGCACTTCCTTGCCGTCGATACCCGCCACACCCTGAATACCGGTGTTGCCCTGGGTACCTTGGATGCCCTGAATTCCGGTGTTACCCTGGGCTCCTTGAATACCCTGGATGCCGGTATTTCCCTGCGTCCCCTGGATGCCTTGAATGCCGGTATCTCCCTTGATACCCTGCACACCCTGGATGCCGGTGTTCCCCTGCGTTCCCTGAATTCCCTGGATACCGGTGTTACCCTGCGTCCCCTGGACACCCTGGATACCAGTATCACCCTTGATTCCCTGCACACCCTGAATTCCGGTGTTGCCCTGCGTGCCCTGGATACCTTGAATGCCGGTATTGCCCTGCGTTCCCTGAATTCCCTGGATACCGGTATTTCCCTGAACGCCCTGAAGTCCGGTCGAGCCCTTGACATACCCGGCCGCCGTCCACGTGGTCGATCCGGTTTTCCGAAGCAACTGGTAGGTGAGCGTGTCGATATACAGGTCACCGATTTTGCCGAGAGCTCCGGCCGGAGCTCCGGTATCGGAGAGGACTTCCTTACCTGGGATGCCGGTCGAGCCCTGGGTACCCTGAATGCCGGTGTTACCCTGCGTGCCCTGGATACCCTGGATACCGGTATTCCCCTGGACACCCTGAAGGCCCTGGATACCGGTGTCTCCCTTGATACCTTGAACACCCTGAATGCCGGTGTTACCCTGCGTGCCTTGGACACCTTGAATGCCGGTGTTGCCCTGAACGCCCTGGATACCCTGAATACCGGTATTCCCCTGCGTGCCTTGAATACCCTGGATGCCGGTATTCCCCTGCGTTCCTTGAATACCCTGGATACCTGTCGATCCCTTGACGTAGCCCCCCGGAGTCCACGTGGCCGCGCCGGTCTTGCGTGACATCTGGTAGGTCAGCGTATCGATGTAGAGATCGCCGATTTTGCCGAGGGCTCCTGCCGGAGCTCCGGTGTCGCTGAGCACTTCCTTGCCATCGATGCCGGCAACGCCCTGAATACCGGTGTTGCCCTGCGTGCCCTGGATACCCTGAATGCCGGTGTTGCCCTGTGTTCCCTGGATACCCTGAATGCCGGTATCACCCTTGATACCTTGAATGCCCTGAATACCAGTATTTCCCTGCGTTCCCTGGATACCCTGAATGCCGGTATTGCCCTGGGTGCCTTGTATACCCTGGATACCAGTGTTCCCCTGCGTTCCCTGAATACCTTGGATGCCGGTATTTCCCTGCACGCCCTGGATACCGGTCGAGCCCTTGACGTAGCCCGCGGCGGTCCAGGTTGTCGCGCCGGTTTTGCGCGACAGCTGGTAGGTGAGCGTGTCGATATACAGGTCACCGATCTTACCCAGTGCCCCTGCCGGAGCACCCGTATCGGAGAGAACTTCCTTACCCGGGATGCCGGTCGAGCCCTGCGTTCCCTGAATGCCGGTGTTACCCTGCGTGCCCTGAATACCCTGGATACCGGTATTGCCCTGGACACCCTGAAGGCCCTGGATACCGGTATCTCCCTTGATACCTTGAACACCTTGAATACCGGTATTGCCCTGCGTACCCTGAATGCCCTGGATACCAGTGTTGCCCTGCGTGCCTTGAATACCCTGGATACCGGTTGAGCCCTTGACATAGCCCCCCGGAGTCCACGTAGCCGCGCCGGTCTTGCGCGACATCTGGTAGGTCAGCGTATCGATGTAGAGATCACCGATTTTGCCGAGGGCTCCTGCCGGAGCACCGGTGTCGCTGAGCACTTCCTTGCCATCGATGCCGGCAACGCCCTGAATACCGGTGTTGCCCTGCGTGCCCTGGACGCCCTGGATACCAGTATCACCTTTGATACCCTGAATGCCGGTGTTACCCTGCGTGCCTTGAATACCCTGAATGCCCGTGTTGCCCTGCACACCTTGAACACCCTGGATACCGGTGTTGCCCTGCGCGCCCTGAATGCCCTGGATACCGGTTGAGCCCTTGACGTAGCCTCCAGGTGTCCATGTGGCCGCGCCGGTCTTGCGCGACATCTGGTAGGTCAACGTATCGATGTAGAGGTCACCGATTTTGCCGAGAGCACCAGCCGGAGCTCCGGTGTCGCTGAGAACTTCCTTGCCGTCGAGACCAGCAACGCCCTGAATGCCGGTATTACCCTGCGTTCCCTGGATACCCTGGATACCGGTGTTTCCCTGCGTTCCTTGAATGCCCTGGATACCGGTATCACCCTTGATACCCTGAATACCAGTGTTGCCTTGGACACCTTGAACACCTTGAATGCCGGTATTGCCCTGCGTTCCCTGAATTCCCTGGATACCAGTATTTCCTTGAACTCCCTGGATACCGGTCGATCCCTTGACGTAGCCCGCGGCGGTCCAGGTTGTTGTCGCAGTCTTACGCGACAGCTGGTAGGTGAGCGTGTCGATGTAGAGATCGCCGATTTTACCGAGAGCCCCTGCCGGAGCACCCGTATCGGAAAGGACTTCCTTACCCGGGATGCCGGTCGAGCCCTGCGTACCCTGAATACCGGTATTACCCTGCGTACCCTGGATACCCTGGATGCCTGTATTTCCCTGAACACCCTGAAGGCCCTGAATTCCGGTGTCTCCCTTGATACCTTGAACACCTTGGATACCGGTGTTGCCCTGCGTGCCCTGAATGCCCTGGATACCGGTATTGCCCTGGGTTCCTTGAATACCCTGGATACCAGTATTGCCCTGCGTTCCCTGAATGCCCTGAATACCCGTCGAGCCCTTGACGTAACCTCCCGGAGTCCACGTAGCCGCGCCGGTTTTGCGCGACATTTGGTAGGTCAGCGTATCGATGTAGAGGTCTCCGATCTTACCGAGTGCACCAGCCGGAGCTCCGGTATCGGAAAGGACCTCCTTGCCATCGATGCCGGCCACACCCTGAATGCCGGTGTTACCCTGCGTTCCCTGAATACCTTGGATGCCGGTATTTCCCTGAACACCCTGCACGCCTTGGATGCCAGTATTGCCCTGCGTGCCCTGGATACCCTGAATACCGGTGTTCCCTTGCGTTCCCTGAATACCCTGGATACCGGTTGAGCCCTTGACGTAGCCACCGGGAGTCCATGTGGCCGCCCCGGTCTTGCGCGACATCTGGTAGGTCAGCGTATCGATGTAGAGATCACCGATTTTGCCGAGAGCACCAGCCGGAGCTCCGGTGTCGCTGAGCACTTCCTTGCCATCGATGCCGGCAACGCCCTGAATACCGGTGTTGCCCTGCGTTCCCTGGACACCCTGAATGCCGGTATCACCCTTGATACCTTGAATGCCCTGAATACCCGTGTTTCCCTGCGTTCCCTGGATGCCTTGGATGCCGGTGTTGCCCTGGGTGCCTTGTATACCCTGGATACCGGTATTGCCCTGCGTTCCCTGGATACCCTGGATACCGGTGTTTCCCTGAACGCCCTGAATACCGGTCGAGCCCTTTACGTAACCTCCCGGAGTCCACGTAGCCGCGCCGGTTTTGCGCGACATTTGGTAGGTCAGCGTATCGATGTAGAGGTCTCCGATCTTACCGAGAGCACCAGCCGGAGCACCCGTATCGGAAAGGACTTCCTTACCCGGGATGCCGGTCGAGCCCTGCGTACCCTGAATACCGGTGTTACCCTGCGTTCCCTGGACACCCTGGATGCCTGTATTTCCCTGAACACCCTGCACACCTTGAATACCGGTATTTCCCTGCGTGCCCTGGATACCCTGGATTCCGGTATTGCCCTGCGTGCCCTGAATGCCCTGAATACCGGTCGATCCCTTGACGTAACCTCCCGGAGTCCATGTGGCCGCGCCGGTCTTACGTGACATCTGGTAGGTCAGCGTATCGATATAGAGGTCACCGATTTTGCCGAGAGCCCCAGCCGGTGCTCCGGTGTCGCTGAGCACTTCTTTGCCGTCAATGCCGGCAACGCCCTGAATACCCGTGTTTCCCTGCGCTCCCTGGATGCCTTGGATGCCGGTATTGCCCTGCGTTCCTTGGACGCCCTGAATGCCGGTATCACCCTTGATACCCTGCACACCTTGAATACCGGTCGAGCCCTTGACATAGCCGGCCGCCGTCCAGGTCGTGCCAGCCGTCTTGCGGAGCAGCTGGTAGGTCTGTGTGTCGATGTAGAGGTCACCGATCTTCCCGAGCGTTCCCGCGGGAGCTCCGGTATCGGAAAGAACTTCCTTACCGTCGATGCCCGCCACACCCTGAATACCCGTGTTACCCTGGGCACCCTGAATGCCCTGAATACCGGTATTTCCCTGCGTGCCCTGAATTCCCTGGATGCCGGTGTTTCCCTGCACGCCTTGAATACCGGTCGAGCCCTTTACGTAGCCTGCCGGCGTCCACGTCGTACCGGCCGTCTTGCGGAGCAACTGGTAGGTCTGCGTGTCGATATACAGGTCGCCGATTTTGCCGAGAGCACCGCCCGGCGCTCCGGTGTCGCTGAGCACTTCCTTGCCGTCGATGCCCGCAACACCCTGGATGCCGGTATTTCCCTGTGTGCCCTGGACACCTTGAATACCGGTATTTCCCTGCGTGCCTTGAATACCCTGAATGCCGGTATTTCCCTGCACTCCCTGAATACCGGTCGAGCCCTTGACATACCCCGCCGGCGTCCATGTGGCTCCGGCGGTCTTACGAAGCAGCTGGTAGGACTGCGTGTCGATGTAGAGGTCACCGATTTTACCGAGAGCGCCGGCCGGAGCGCCGGTATCCGACAGGACTTCCTTGCCGTCGAGTCCGGCCACGCCCTGAATACCGGTCAATCCCTGCGTGCCTTGAATACCCTGGATGCCGGTATTTCCCTGAAGGCCCTGAATACCCTGGATGCCGGTGTTACCCTGCGTTCCCTGGACACCTTGAATGCCGGTGTTACCCTGCGTTCCCTGAATTCCCTGAATGCCGGTGTTTCCCTGCACTCCCTGAAGTCCGGTCGAGCCCTTGACATAGCCGGCCGCCGTCCAGGTGCTGGTCGCGGTTTTGCGGAGCAGCTGGTAGGTCTGCGTGTCGATGTAGAGGTCACCGATTTTACCGAGAGCGCCGGCCGGAGCGCCGGTATCGCTGAGCACTTCCTTGCCGGCGATGCCGGTCAATCCCTGCGTCCCCTGGATACCCTGAATACCGGTATCTCCCTTGACGCCCTGGAGCCCCTGGATACCGGTATCCCCCTTGATACCCTGGATGCCGGTATTCCCCTGCGTGCCCTGGACACCTTGAATACCGGTATTTCCCTGCGCGCCTTGAATACCCTGGATGCCGGTGTGTCCCTGCGTCCCCTGAATACCCTGGATGCCGGTATTCCCCTGCGTCCCCTGGACGCCCTGAATACCAGTCGTTCCCTGAACACCCTGAAGGCCCTGAATGCCGGTATGTCCCTGCGTTCCCTGAATACCGGTATTACCCTGCGCTCCCTGAACGCCCTGGATACCGGTATCCCCCTTGATGCCCTGGGCACCCTGCACGCCGGTCGTTCCCTGGGTTCCCTGAACGCCGGTGTTTCCGGCCACGCCCTGCGCGCCGGTCGAGCCCTGCGCTCCCTGCGTTCCTTGAACGCCGGTATCTCCCTTGGCGCCCTGCGGCCCGGCCAGTCCCTGCGGACCGGTCACCCCCTGCGCGCCCGGCGAGCCGCTGAGCACCGCGATCTGCCCCCAGCTGCTGGCGCCGCGCTGGTAGAGCCGGCTGTTCGCCGTGTCGATGTAAAGATCCCCGGCGCTGGCCGTGAGACCGGAAACTCCGGAGGGATCGCCGGAGCCGCTCAGAATCTTGTTCCCGGCCGATCCTTTCAGGG
>JBEHWX010000050.1:0-41979 GCA_048498995.1 Bacteroidota bacterium | reverse complement strand
GCGTGACAAGTGGCCGTCGCAGAACCTGAACTTCCTGCCGTGGAAGACGATCATCTGGTCGCAGGGCGAGGACAACGGCGGCCTGCTGCCGGAGGAGCGCGTAGCTCTGAAGGCGCAGCTGGACAGCCGCTCGGCGTTCGATCGTGCCAACCTGATCATTGCCGGTCAGGAGGTTGCCCGTCAGCACGACGTGCAGCTTGGCACGACCAACGGCATGGTTGCCGATCAGCAGTTCGTGCGCGGCTACCTGCGTGCGCAGTACGTTGGCAGCACCAGCCCGGCCGACTACTCGAACCGTCGGATCCAGGGCGTGCGCCTCGAGCCGAACAAGTACGAGCTGATCGCTCCGACGGGCGTTGCCGGCGACCTGGCACCGATGCCGGGCATCCTGCGCGCCACCAACGGTGAGGGCATCGCCGGTGCGACGCATCGCGCGGTGGACATGGTGTCGACCGGCGACAGCTCGATCGGCATCGTCAGCGCGACGTCGAACCGGAACGTGATCTACTACGCGTTCGACTGGCGTCACGCCGGCCGGTATCAGTTCGAGCCGGATCGCTCGGGTGCTCAGCGCCTGCTGCTTGCCGCGCTCGACTGGACGCGCGAGTTCAACGGCGCGGTTCCGGTGAAGCTGGTGAGCATGAACGCCTTCCAGAGCGGCCGCCACACGGTGACGGTCGACTGGCAGACGGCCAGCGAGGTGGACGTGGTTCGCATGGAGATCGAGCGCGCCACGGTGGTACGCACGGATGCGGGTCTGAAGGAGGGCACCTATCAGGTGGTCGACCGCACGACGCCGCGGGGTGGCGTGACCAAGGGGGCCAGCTACCGGGTGACCGACAACGGCGTGGATGCTGGCGAGTACCAGTACCGTCTGGTGACGGTCAACGCCGACGGCCAGCGCGTGGTGGAGGAGACCCGTCTGGTGAAGGTCAATGGCGAGGCCACGGCCTACGGCATGACGATCACCTCGAACGTGGTGAGCTCGTCGACGAACGGCGTGATCGAGTACGTGGTGCCTTCGGGTGACCGCGTTCGGATCGCGATGTACGACGCGACGGGTCGTCTGGTGAAGGTTCTGGTCGACGAGCAGTCGGCGGGCATGGGTACGATCCGGGTGGCCGGCGACGACCTGGCCAGCGGCGTGTACACGGTCCGGATGGAGAGCGCCAGCGGCACTTCCGTCAACGGATCGATCGTGATCCAGAAGTAATCACGGTCGGCAACGACCGCGAACGATCGAAGTGAATGAACGGCGCCTTTCCCGAGCAGGGGAAGGCGCCGTTCGTCGTTTCAGGGGGGAGAGTTGCAAAGATCGAAGCGATGAACGATCTTTCTGTATACCATTGGACTATCCCAGGGTATATCCTCGAATTGCCCGTTCTCCAGTCCATCTATCCCATGACCTCGACCACGATCGAACTGAGGCGCTTCGTCTCCTTTCTGAATGCGATGCCGACCACCTGCCGTACCGACGAGTGGCTGCTCGCGTTCCGCACCGCGCTCCGGGCATTCCTCGGGGATGTCGACCGCGTGAGCGTCAACGTGAACATCGGTTGCGATCCGGGGGGTGACGGGATCGAGCGGGACTTCACCGCCTATTTCATGCAGGCGTTCGTTCCGGGCGCCAGGGACGCGCCGGATCTGGCGATCGGGGCATGTCCGGCCGGAACGCATCATTACGAGCGACTGATCGAGGTGTCGTATCGCCATCTGCCGAAAGAGCTCTACCATCCGGTGCATGCCACGGACTACCTGCACAACGGAGCGTATCTGGGGAGCGTGCTTCTCTGGCGTGAGCGCCGGAACCGTCCGATCCGGGAGGAGACGCTCCGGCTGCTCGAGGAGCTCCGTCCGTTCATCGTCTTCGTTCTCTCGGACGCCATAGCACGGTTCCGTGTGGTCCGTCCGGGGCACCGGACCATCGAGCGGGTGGCGACGCTCCTGCGAAAGGAGGTCGGACTGACGCAGCGGGAATGGGAGGTGCTTCGCCTTCACATGGCGGGCCTGACCTACAAGGAGATCGCCGCCTGCCTGAACGTTTCGGTGGTCGCCGTGAAGAAGCGGATCGGCGGGATACATCGGAAGGCGGGGGTGGAGAATCAGTTCGAGCTGTTCGCGCGCTACTTCACCGGACGAATGTTCGAGCCGATAGGGTCCCACGGCGCGAGGCCATCCTGAAGAAGTATACAAATGGACCCTATGCGTGGGAAATACGGAGCCCGAGATTTGTCTCGGGCTTTTTGCTGTTCCACATGTCCGAATCGAGCGACCCGGCTCGAGGGTGGGGTCGAAGCGGAGCGCGGTTCGAGTGTGCAGGGCTCGTGGTCATACCTGGCAGCGCTCGGCCGGAGCCTCCAGCGACATGACTTCCGCACAAGCCGGGCGAGTCCGCAATCCGGTTCCCTGCCTCGTTGAGAACGGGAGGTGAGCACCATCGGTAGTGCTCCAGTGCCCGTGCGGGGAGCCGGATGCGACTCGTTCACGCCGCGGTATCGGCCAAGGCCCGCCCCGAGCATGTCGCGGGCCGCGCGAGCCGCACGCGCGCATTGCCACGCGCGGCCGGAAGAGAAGGGAGATGAGAGACGGTGGAACCGGGCCCGAAGACATTCCCAGCCACACCCGAAGTTCGGAGGGACCATTCATGATACGCACGACACTGGCCGTGCTGGCATGGCTTTGCTGCGCCATTGCCGCGGCGCTCTCGCAGACGTCGCCACCGGCGGTGAACCTTCCCTGGAACAGCTATGTTCCGACCCGCATTCCCGATCGTTTCCGGTCGATCATCGGCATGCAGGGGACGCAGATGATCGCCGGCACCAACCAGGCACGCTACAATCAGACATCTCAGCTCGCGCTCCCGTTTCCGTTCACCTTCATCGACCGTGACTATCCACAGGGGTATACCCTGCGGATCAGTCCCGCCGGCTTCATCTCCTTCAACGGCGCCACATCCGCCACCGACGGCGGGTTTCCGTACAATCTGAACTACCTTACCTCGACCGTCTATGCCAGCAGCAACAAGGTGCTGGCGGTATACTGGAGCGATGTGCAGACGAACGTCGCCGGCGGAAGCGGCGGCATTTTCTACCGGGTCGACGGCGTGGCGCCGCAGCGCGTGCTTACCGTGGAGTGGCGCGCGACCGGCGTCACCTACATGGCGGGCGGGGTCGGGAATTTTCAGGCGCTGCTCTACGAGCGAGGCTCCCGCATCGAGCTCTTCTATGGCCCCGGATCGCTCGATCGGCGGGTGCCCGCCACGAGCGCGTTGAGCTATGGAGCGGTAGTCGGCATCAAGAATTTCGGCCAGCCCGCCACGCTCACCGACTTCGGATCGCTCGACGCCGAAAAATTTCTCGTTCTCCTGAATCCCGATCTCGGCAACCTGGACACGGTCGCGATCACGCGGATGAATACCGTGAACGTTCAGGGAGCCAATCCCTTTCAGACGGTGCTATACGCCTATTTCGAGAGCTACCAGCCGCCGGTAACGCTCTACCGTCCATCGAAATATTTCCACTATTCCTTCCCGACCTCGAACGGTGCGCGCATCGGCTACCGCATCGATCTGGTGCTCGACGATATCGGCACCGACACGGTCTGGACCAGGCCGGTGCGGCTGGGGCAGGCGTACAGCATCGGGGCCAACGTGGGAATCAGCGCCCGGTTCAGGAACTACGGCACCCGCGCGGCCACCCGTATACCGGTGAGGGCCCAGGTCTACCGCGGATCCACGCTCGTCGCCACCAGGACCGACACCGCCTGGACCATGGCGTCCGGAGCGCAGGGGACGACGACCGAGGTTGCCTTCACCGATGCGATCACGGCGCCGATCACCAGCGTCGTCGGCGAGTACGAGGTACGGGTATTCCCGATGCTGCTCGCCGATCTGCACGGCGAAAACGACACGATGACAACGCGCTTCTATATCTCGGGTCCGAACGATCTGATGCCGGTGTCGATCAACGAGCCGATGCCGAACGGGCCGCCGCTGTTTCAGAAATATCTCGTCGACGTGCCGACGCCTGTCGAGATCACGTACGTCAACAGCGGCACCTACACGCAGACCGACGCCCGCGTCGGGTGCTGGATCGAGGACGCTTCCGGTGCCGTGATCGACTCGGAGGCGACGACGGTGAGCGGTAGCTGGTTGCCCGGGCAGACGCGCGACGTACGCTTCATCTGGACGCCGTCCCATCCAGGCCGCTATTACGTCCGAGCAATCTCCATGCTTGCCGGTGATGAGAACCGGTCGAACGATACGCTCCCGCACCGGACGGCTGGACGGGGGACATCCTTCGATGTGTTCTACGATATCGAGGTGGAGACCGGGGACCCGATGCTGCACCCGCATTACCCGACGCGCGATGCCGGTATCGCCGATGGGCGTCCCAGCCCGGTGCGCGTCAGCTTCCTGAATCATGGCGCATCGGACGCCACCGATGTTCCGGCCACCGTCACGATCCGCGATGCGCGGGGAGTGGTGGTCTACAGCCGGACCGTACGAGTCTCGAATATCGTCGCGGGGGGAAGCTTCGTGCAGGAATTCCCCGCGTTCGTGCCGGGCGGCGCGGGAACGTACGCCGTGGAGGCGCTGGTGGCGCACCCATCCGATCCGCTCCGCGCCAACGACACGGTGCGGTGGGCGTTCGAGGTGAAGCCGCGCCTCTCCGGCCTGATTCGCGTCGGATATGGCGAGCGCTTCCAGACGATTCAGGAGGCGCGCGACTCGCTGTTCACTTACGGCGTGAGCGGCCCGATCACGTTCGAGCTGACCGGTGAATCCTACACGATCGACCAGCGGGAGCCCACATCGCCCGCGCTCGATTTCCGCGGCCGCATCGTCGGGCTCGACGCGAACAATGCCATCACCTGGCGCCCGGCGGCATGGCGCAACGATATTCGGATCACGATCCGCGCGGCCAGCGGCATCGGCATCTGGTATGGTCAGCTCGATACGGTGAACCCGAGCGGCTACATGACGTGGGATGGAGGAGCGAACAGGGCCCTGCGCTTCATGTTCGAAAACACCGGCGCCAGGGACTTGGCGTTGCCGTTCTATTTCGGTCAGGGCGCGTCGAATTATGCCGTGCGGAATGTGCGGATCCAGCCGGTCAATCCCGCCGCCGGCAAGCAGCAGGCAACCACGCTCTCACTGCCGACGTTCACGCAATCGTTCAACAGCTTCGCGTTCGTGAGCGATCTTTCGCTCGTCACGTCGGCCGGCATCATGCTCCGCAATTCCGCCCCGGTCGATCCGGTGACCGGCACCAATACGCGTCGCGCCGACACGCTGCCGAACCAGAACAACGCCTTCGAGAACAATGAAATCAGTGGCTTCGGTTATGGCATCGTCTCGATCGGCTCCGGCCCGCTCTTCGTGGTCGGTCAGTCGAAGTATGTCGACTACAGCAACACGAACAATACCTACCGCAACAACCTGATCACGAACGTGGGTCGCGGTGGTATCGTGGTCGCTTATGAGAAGGGCTCGGAGATCTCCGGCAACACGATCCGCCGGGTGAACAACACCTCGACGGTTCGCGGCAACGCCGTGGGCATCTGGGCGACCGCCGGTGGCAACAGCTCGAACAACCGTGGTTACTCGACCGACCTCCGCGTCGAGCGCAACCGCGTCAGCGATCTGACCGCCGCCAGCGGCACGGCCTCGCCGATCCTGCTGGAGACGAGTGAGAACCAGATCGTCTCGCCGGCCAACGTGGTGTTCCGCTTCCCGGTGGGCGGCGTGAGCAACTACACGGTGCGGAACAACTTCGGGTACAACTACTCGGGCAACGCCGCCTCGATCGGCATCGGCATGACCGTCGATCCGTCGACGCGGGTGGACTTCCTGCTGACCGGCAACAAGATCGAGAACAACACGATCTACAACCGGATCGCCGGCACCTCGACCGAGACCGGTGTGATGGTCCGTGGTGGTGCGAGCATTCGCAACAACATCATCGCGCTGACCTCGATCTCGACGACTCCCACGGCGCTGGTGATTACCGCCGCTGATTACAAGAACACGGTCAACAGCGACTACAACCTGTTCTGGGTGCCGAACGGCAACGTCGGCAAGCTGAACATTCAGGACGTTGGCGGCCAGTCGCTGCCGTCGCCGGCGGTGGCCAAGACGCTCCAGCAGTGGCGCGCGCTCACCGGCCTCGACATGAATTCGGTGCAGGGTGATATCACGCCTGACTTCGTTTCGACGACGCCGGGATCGGAGGATCTGCACATCAAGACGACGGTCGTCGGCTCGCTGGCCAACAACCGCGGCACGCAGATCACCGGTATCAGCAACGACATCGACCTCGATCCGCGTGGCTCGGCTTCGGTGCGTGGCTATGATATCGGCGCCGATGAGTTCAACGGCCTGGTCCGCAACAACGACCTGCAGGCCGAGGACATCACCGCTCCGTTCGGCTACCGCGCGGTCTCGGGTCAGTTCTCTGACGCCGAGTACTTCATGATCGACTCGGCGGCGGCGCTGACGGCTCGCGTGCGCAACGTGGGCGGCTCGCCGATGCTGTCGAACACGGTGACGATGACGGTCGATCGCTGGAACGGCTCGAGCTGGACCAGCGTGGGCACCTACACCCGCACGGCCAGCGTGGACGTGACGGCCTCTCAGACGCTGAGCTTCGGCAGCTTCCAGCCGCAGTCGCTCCAGCAGCTCGGGATGACCGACTCGTACTACGGCTCGAACCCGAACGTGACGCCGCTGTATCGTCTGCGCGTGACGACCAGCACCGATGACAACGCGACGAACAACACGTTCGAGAAGATCGTTCGGTTCTACATCCAGCGCTCGACCCGGAAGGTGCTCGTGTCGGTGGAGGGAATGACCACGACGATGCCGACCGACGTGACGGCCAAGGGGAACAAGCTCAACAGCGACACGCTGATGGGCGCCCTGAAGGCGATCAGCTGGGATCAGGCCAACGGCACCGGCACGGAGGACTACGATCTGTTCGAGCGTGACAAGTGGCCGTCGCAGAACCTGAACTTCCTGCCGTGGAAGACGATCATCTGGTCGCAGGGCGAGGACAACGGCGGTCTGCTGCCGGAGGAGCGTCTGGCGATCGAGGCACAGCTGGACAGCCGCACGATGTTCGATCGCGCCAACCTGATCATCGCCGGTCAGGAGGTTGCCCGTCAGCACGACGTGCAGCTTGGCACGACCAACGGGATGGTTGCCGACCAGCAGTTCGTGCGTGGCTACCTGCGCTCGCAGTACGTTGGCAGCACGAACCCGGCCGATTACTCGAACCGTCGGATCCAGGGCGTTCGCCTCGAGCCGAACAAGTACGAGCTGATCGCTCCGACGGGCGTTGCCGGCGACCTGGCACCGATGCCGGGCATCCTGCGCGCCACCAACGGCGAGGGCATCGCCGGTGCGACGCATCGGGCGGTGGACATGGTGTCGACCGGCGACAGCTCGATCGGCATCGTCAGCGCGACGTCGAACCGGAACGTGATCTACTACGCGTTCGACTGGCGTCATGCCGGCCGGTACCAGTTCGAGCCGGATCGCTCGGGTGCTCAGCGCCTGCTGCTGGCCGCGCTCGACTGGACGCGCGAGTTCAACGGTGCTGTTCCGGTGAAGCTGGTGAGCATGAACGCCTTCCAGAGCGGCCGCCACACGGTGACGGTCGACTGGCAGACGGCCAGCGAGGTGGACGTTGTCCGCATGGAGATCGAGCGCGCCACGGTGGTTCGCACGGATGCGGGTCTGAAGGAGGGCACCTATCAGGTGGTCGACCGCACGACGCCGCGGGGTGGCGTGACCAAGGGGGCCAGCTACCGGGTGACCGACAACGGCGTGGATGCCGGTGAGTACCAGTACCGTCTGGTGACGGTCAACGCCGACGGCCAGCGCGTGGTGGAGGAGACCCGTCTGGTGAAGGTCAACGGCGAGGCTTCGGCCTACGGCATGACGATCACCTCGAACGTGGTGAGCCCCGCGACGAACGGCGTGATCGAGTACGTGGCTCCGAGTGGAGACCGCGTTCGGATCGCGATGTACGACGCGACGGGGCGTCTGGTGAAGGTGCTGGTCGACGAGCAGTCGGCGGGAGAGGGAAGGGTGACGATCGCGCGTGGCGAGCTGCCGAGCGGCACCTATATCGTGCGGATGGCCGGCGGCGGGGAGATGTACGAGGGGAGGCTGAGCGTCGAGAAGTAAGACGGGACAAGGGTGAATGTCCCGCCTGAGCACGGCCCGCCTCCCAGTCCCCCGGGAGGCGGGCCTGTTCATTGATCACGCGAATATCAGTCGGCTATTTGCGCTCGTCGCACGAATATTCCCGGACCACGGCCCCGTTGCGCGACACGGTCAGCATGGGACCGCATCGAGATCCTTCCGCGCAGAGATCGAGCCGCTCGACCAGATAGGTCCATTCACCGTTCGTGAACGTATATCCGACGCCACCCTGCGTGCCATACATCTCCATCGTGCCGCCGGTCAGAAGAAGATCGGGCGCATCGCTCATCGAGCGTCCGGCGTTCCAGGTGGCGAGTCTGAGCCCCGCGTCGGTTTCATCGATCCGGAGCGTATGCTTCGGGCAGCGGTAGACGAGAACATTGCGGGTCCACTCGCGCACGCTCGGATGCAGCGCCGCCTTGACGCGCCGCGTTTCCTCCTCGAGGAGCTTCTCCTCCGCCGGAGTGCGATGGTTGATGGCGATGATCTTTCCGTCCTCGTCGATCCAGATCTCGCCGGCATACAACCCGAAATTGCCCTGGTGCTGGAAGATATCCCCGGCTTTGAACGTGTCCAGCCGCGCCTTGAAGTCCGCGTCGAAGAGGACGTCGACATACCGGATGAATTCGGCCCGCGAACGGATATCGTGGAGCGGATTCGGCCGCCGGAGCGGATACCTCACCAGACGGGCCAGTTCGGCCGCGTGTCCGTCGTGAATGAGCTTGACGATCCGACGATACTTCGCCTGGATGGCCGAGGGAGCCTGCGCCGACAACGGGCCGGCGCCGACAAGGAGGACGGTGATCAGCATCGTCACGCAGGCGACCACGGCCCGCGCGCGCCGGTGGTTGTTGCCATGTCTCGACGTGGGATTCTTCTCCATGCTCGTTCTCCGTGGAGACATCAAAGGTGATGGGGGAGGCCGGCCGATATCACGACCCGGAGTATCGGCGGAAGAGGGAATCCGGATCGGCTCCGTGCAGCGCCTCGAAGATCGAGCGGAGTCCCTGGCCGAGGCGCGGACCCGGGCGGAAGAGAATATCGCGTGGCAAGGCGTAGATCCGCTTTTCCCGCACGGCGCGGAGCCGTTGCCATTCCGGATAGGTCCGCAGCATTTCCGGGATGATGTCGGTGGAGGTCCAGGGGATCAGGATCACGTCCGGATCTCGGCGCAGCAGCTCCTCACGGTTGTAGAGGGGGTAGGCGGTGATGGCGCCGGCCGCGATGTTCGTTCCGCCGGCCGCGTCGATCAGGTCGTTCAGGAACCCTTTGCTGACGGTCATCAGCGGCGCCTTGTCGATCACCACGAAGACGGAGACCCTGGGAGCTGCGGCGGCGAGGGCGCCGATCGAGTCCACCTCCGCGCGGAGCCGGTTGGAGACCGCGCGCGCCTGGGCGCCACGTCCGACCAGGAGGCCGATGGTGTCGATGGCGTTGATCACGCCGTGGAGATTCGCCGCGCCGAGCAGATAGGGACGGAGTCCCAGCTGTTTCAGCTTGTCATAATTCGATCCGATGTTGCCGGCCCAGCTCATCAGCACCAGATCCGGCTTCCGCTGGAGCACCGCCTCGTAGCGGATCGTTTGCAGATCGGCGATGACCGGCACCTTGAGCACTTCCGGGGGATAATCGCAGTAGGCGGTCCGCCCCACCAGAAGATCTGTGGCGCCGATGGCGGCGACGGTCTCGGTCAGGTTCGGCGCCAGCGAGACGATCCGTCTGGCCGGATGGGGGAGCGTGACATCCTCGCCGTAGGCATCGCGCAGGCGGACCGGCCCGGCGGAATCGGCCGAGGGGGCGGCTGATCGCGTGTCCGGGGCCCGCTCGGGGGCGCAGGCGGAGACTAGGAGCCCCAGGATGATCGTCACCAAGAGCGCATGGAGAGGGGATCGGCTCGGAGAGTCGATGGAATTCATCGTTGCAATCGGTCGGAGTGAAAGCTCCCGGCGTCGCCGGGTGTCGTTCGATGGGGGGCGCATCGGCGCTTCATCCTCGGGGATGCTCGAAGGCCGAAAGCGGCGGAAAATACATCGAATCCGGGCGCCGGCCGAGCCGCCGCCGGGAGTGCCTACCGAGATTGGCTCCGATCGAAGTATCTTCACCTTTCTCCCTCCTTCCCACCGGGAGCCGAACGCCTGGACCCAGCTCTCTCGTGCCGAACCTGAGAGACTTCCGTCAATAGATCATACAACATGAAGGGATTCATACTGCATCGGGCCCTGGTCGGCCGAGGCGTGCTTCGCCGTTTCGCTCTTCTCTCGTCGTTGCTCCTCTCCCTTTCGTTCGTCGCGAGCGCGCAGGAGCGGGAGCCGGAATATGATGCTCACGGCGATCTGGAAAGCCTCGAGTCCGCGCACCGGCAGTCGGAGGATTCCACCAAGCGTGCCGCGGGGGAGGATGTCTCGGGCCGCGAGGAGTGGTTCCGCTTTCAGCGTCGGTTCCCGTACGACATGATCCCGGCCGGCGCGCGCGCCGCGGCCATCCGTCAGGTACAGGCCGAGACCGAGCGCCTGGCGCTGGCCAAGCGGAACGGGAGCTCGTTGCTGGCCGCCAGCCGGTGGGAGCAGATCGGCCCCTACAACTGGAGCGGCAGAACGCGCTCGATCGCGATCAACCAGCTCGATCCCCGCACCATCTTCATCGGCGTCGCCTCCGGCGGCGTCTGGCGCACCACCGACGCCGGCACCTCCTGGAGCACGACGTTCGATACCCAGTCGGCCCTCTCGGTCTGCGCCGTGGCGATCGATCCGGTCAATCCCCGCGTCATCTACGCCGGCACCGGCGAGAACACCTCCAATATCGACGCCTATCTCGGCGACGGCATCTTCAAGTCGACCGACAACGGCGAGAGCTGGGTGAACGCCGGGCTCACCAGCGTCGGCGCCATCTCCAAGATCGTCGTCAACCCGCGCGACCACGACGTGGTGTACGTGGCCGCGGCCAAGTCGGGGGGAGGCTTCTACCGGACGAGCGACGGCGGCAAGACCTGGGACAAGACCTTCACGCAGAGCTCGACCGTGTTCGACATGACGGTCAACCCGCGCAATCCGAACAACGTCTTCATCGCCACCAACGCCTCGGTCTATCGCTCGGACGATGGTGGGAAGACGTTCGCCCTCTCGATGGAGGGGATGACGGTCTCCAAGGGAGTGCGCCTGAGCATCGCGATCTCGCCGACCGATACCACGCGTCTCTACGTGCTGGTGGCCCGCAACGCCCCCAGCAGCTCGCGCCACCTGGCCGATATCTACATGTCGAGCGACGGCGGCAGGAGCTGGACGCTGACCAAGGCGCTGGACGAGAGCTTCTTCAACGAGCAGGGGTGGTACGACCACTGCATCGCCGTGCACCCGACCCGACCGGGCGTGGTGCTGATCGGCGGCATCGACGTCTACCGCTCCACCGATTCCGGCAAGACCTTCAACAACGTCACCTTCGTGTATCAGGGGGGCGTGGCGCACCCGGACCAGCACGTGCTCACCTTCTCCCCGGACCCGACCACGCCGGATCAGGTCTACCTCGGCAACGACGGCGGCCTCTACATCTCCTCGAACATCGGCACCAAGTGGACCCGCCTGTCCAACAGCCTCCCGACCTCGCAGTACTACGCGATGGACGTGGACCAGTCGCGGCAGTACCGGGTCTACGGCGGCACGCAGGACAACGGCACGCACGGCTCGTTCGACGAATCGAAATACGCGCAGAGCTGGGATCGCGTGCTGCAGGGGGATGGGTTCTACGTCACCGTGGACATGACCGATCCGAACTACATCTACGCCGAGAACTACAACGGCAGCCCGCTCTACCGGATCAACGCAACCTCCTCCTCGACGCTCAACCAGCGGGTGCAGCTCGACCTCGGGGAGCTGGCCAACGACAAGGGCTACTGGTCCACGCCGATCGCGATGAGCCCGGCCGACAAGCGGACGCTCTACACCGGCCGCACCTATCTCTGGCGGAACTCGAATCCGCGCACGAGCCAGTCCTGGACCAAGCTGATCCCGGATTCGAACTACGTGAAGAACACCTCCAAGAAGATCACGGCGATCGGGCTCTCCCCGCTCGACGCGATGAAGATGATGGTGGGAACCAACGCGGGGGATCTCCGGTACTCGACCGACGGCGGCGCCAACTGGAAATCCTCGACCGGCGTGCCGGCGCGCTTCATCACGCAGATCCGCTACGACCCGGTCGATCAGCGGACGGTCTACGTCACCCTCTCCGGATTCGGGGCGGGGCACGTCTTCCGCTCCACCGACGCCGGGGCGAGCTTCACGAACATCTCGAGGAACCTTCCGGACATCCCGTGCAGCGCGGTCGAGATCGATCCCGACAATCCCGGCCACGTCTTCGTCGGCACCGATGCCGGCGTGTTCGTCAGCATGGAGCGCGACTCCTACTGGCTGCCGTTCAACGACGGTCTGGCGCTGGCGCCGGTGGCCGATCTCCGGATCCATCGCTCCAGCAAGTCGCTGATAGCTGCCACGCATGGACGCTCGATGTTCCGCGTCAGCATCGCCTCGCCGCAGCCGCAGCCGCTGCTCCTCTCTCCGAGCGGCGGCCAGACGTTCACCTCACCGGGAGCGCTTGCGATCCGCTGGATCGGCTTCACCGGCCGCGTGCGCGTGCTGATCAGCTACGATGGCGGAGCGACGTATGATACCGTGGCCGCCGACATCGCGGCCGACTCCGTGGTCTTCACCACGCCGCTGATCCGCACCACGCGGGCGGTGGTGAAGGTGGAGCAGATCGGCGGGGATCAGGTGGTGATCTCCGGCGCGTTCACGCTCTCGCCGGTGGCCAACATCACCGATCTCGGCAAGAAGGGGGTGATCGCCGAGGCGCTCGCCGTCCGCGGCGACGCGCTCTGGGCCACGGTGCGCGGAACCGACACGCTGGTCCGGTTCAAGCTGCCGCTGCTGACCAAGCGGGACACGCTGGTGCGGCGCGGCATTCCCGGAACGGTGCGCGATCTCGACTTCGACGCCAAGCGGGGAATCTTCTATGCCCTGGTGGCCGATGCCAACGGCGCCAACCCGAAGGTCTATCGCATGGATACCAACGGCGTGTCCGCCTCGACCGTGACGCTGCCGACCGGCTCGGCCTCCGGCATCGCGGTGGTTCCCTCGGGCGCCACCACGGCGCTGGCGATCTTCTCCCCGGGGGACAACGGCACGATCTACGTGATCAACCCGGAGGATGGCGCGACCATCGAAACGCATGGCCCGCTCCAGGGGCTCACCGGCGGCATCCGCCGCGGGCTGGTCTGGAACGGCAACGGCTACATTCAGGGGGTCAACGGGCGGGATCTGTTCGCGTTCTTCCCCGGCGAGCTGCATCGCATCACGACCAACGGGCCGGCGGAGATCGCCGAGGTGGTCCCGGCCGTCGTCAGCGGCGGCACCGCGCTGCCGGTCTTCTTCGGGCTCACGATGGACCCGAGCGCGACCGCGCCCGGCGAGCGCGCTTACTTCGCCACCGACACGAGCGGCACCATCCTGCAGTTCCGCGCGAAGATCTTCTCGACCACCGGCGTCAGCTCCGTGCCGACCTCGCGCGCGTCGATGGGAGCCGCGATCACCGGCGTGATGCCGAATCCGGTCCGGACCACGGCCACGCTGACCTTCGAGCTGGCCGCGCGTCAGGGAGTGACGATCGATCTGTATACGCCGGCCGGCGATCTGGTGGCGCACGTTGCCGACGCTTCCTATGAGGCCGGTGTCCGGACGGTACCGGTCTCGGTGGAGGGAGTGCCGAGCGGCGTCTACTACATCACGATCGAGACCGCTTCCGGCGATCGTGACGTGAGGCCGTTCGTGATCGTGAAGTGATCCGCGGGAGCGGCGCCTCTGGCCGCCCGCGATGACCGCTGGAGGATGAAGACTCCGGCTATCGAATCGTAGATCAGGGAAGGACCGGATGACGGCGCGCGAACTCGATGAGCGCCCGGCGCTCGGTCCTTTCCTCGTTCTGGCTCCTCGGGCTCGGCAGCGGAGTCCCCGGCAGCCAGATGGCGACGGCGCGGCGAAGCTCCACGCTCGGAAACCCGGCGTCGATCGCTCCGGAGCTCGGGTCGTCGTCGGCTCCGCCGTTCGCGGTTTGAGCGAGGATCCCGATGAGGGAGAGATCGGCGAGCGTGTGCCTGAGCGATTCCTCGGCGAAGAGCGCCAGCGTTTCCCGCTCCGACGCGGGCGGAGGGGCCGGCGGCCGCATGGACCTGCTTCCGGCGAGAGAGTCGTCGACGAGCCCGGCGAGGGTATACTTCGGGTAGCGGGCGTAGGTCCAGGAGGCGGCCATCAGGTCGAGCACGCGGCGCTCGCGGGCATCCGTGGCAAGGCGGCGTGCCCGGCGGAGAAGATCGACCCGCTCCACCGGATCGAGCGATCGGGTGAAGTAGGTGCGCATGGCGGCGGCGAGCGGTGGGGAAGCCTGGATGAAGTAGAGCCGCAGCGCCGCGCGGGTGCCGAGCGTGGTCGAGACGCCGTAACCGAGCGCGCGACGATAGATCCCGGAGGCGCTGTCCAGGCGGCCGAGCGCCCAGTGAGCGTCGCCGGCATCGAGAAGGGAGGGGAGGAACGGCTGCCAGAGGGAATCGGCCAGATAGACCCGCATGGAATCGAGCACGGTCCGGTAGCGTCCGAGGCCGGCCAGGGAGCGGAGCACGCCGAGCCGCGCCGAGGTGGAGATTCCCTCTTCCATCGATTCGCGGAACGCGTCGATCGCCTCGTCGTAGCGCTCCTCGGCGAGCCTGTCGTAGCCCCGCCGGTTCAGGGTAGCCAGCCGCCGCAGACAGCGCTGCGCGAAGAACGATCCTCCGCCGTAGTAGTAGCGGAGCATGTCGGCCGAGGGGGGCACGGGTGGAAGCTCGGTTTCGAGAAAGGCACGATAGCGCGCGGCCATCGTTGCCAGCGGCGCTCCGTAGATCTTCTCATAATCGCCGGAGCCGTAGAGCGCGAGGTAGCGACGGATGCCGTAGGTATCGATCAGCCAGCGCGAGAAGGAGCCGGCCAGCAGATAGGCGAGCGATGTGTTGATCGAGGTGAAGCCGCCGGTTCCCATGATCCTGTCGATCGACGGCGGGGAGAGCTCGTGGTAGGCGGCGCCGGCGTATTCGTGGAGCGTGAGCCATCCCTCGTCCCCGGTCATCGCCACGGCCGCCCCCTCCAATAGTCCCTGCGAAAGGGAGATGCCGAGCACGCGGCCGAACGGGGCGATCACGATATGCGCCAGCTCATGCTCGAGCACGTCGCCGACCCGCTCCTGCGGAATGTTCAGCATCCGCGCCCACGGCTTGGTGAAGCTGGCGGAGCTGGTGCCGACATATTCCTTCTGCCGCTCCGCGCTCGGATGCAGGTAGAAACTGATCCGGCCGACGCGCGCCGGCGCGATGCCGAGCAGTGCCGCGTGGCGCTCGATGTAGAAATCGGTCATCCGAGCGGCGCGCCAGAGGGAGAGGGAGTCGGTGGCGGCGCGGTCGAAGTAGATAATCGCGTGGCGCGTTGCCAGGGAGTCGCCGAGCTGCTGGCGGAGCCACGCGTTGGTGCGGGTGAGCCCCAGCTCCGCGCGGAATGGGATCAGCGCCAGCGCGGCCGTCGCGACGAGCCCCGTGTAGACGACCGGCGCCGGCAGCCGCCACGAGGGCATCGACAGCCGCGAGGCATCGCCACGCGAGGTATCGCCATGCGAGGTATCGTCACGCGTGGCGCGTCGAAGCTCGACGATCACGGTGAAGAGTCCGCCGGCCAGCGCGAGCTGCGCCAGGCGATAAAGAATGAGCCGGAGGGTGATCGGCAGCTCCGGGTCCCAGGAACCGCCGGGGAAGAATCCGACCTGCCAGGCATAGAGGTAGATGTGCGGCCCGGTGTAGGCCTCGACGGCGCCCCGGAGCAGGCTTCCGCTCCAGATCAGGAGAAAGAGGAGAACGCGGAGCCAGCGGCGGCGTGTCATCATCCGGCAGAGGAGCCCGATCAGCAGGGATATCACGGCGGCCGGCGGCGCCAGCAGGAGGTACCAGGCGGTTCCCTCGATCAGCCCGCACTCCCCGGTCGCGAGCGCGTGGAGAATCTCCACGGCGAGCGGCGCCAGCGAGAGCATCACCACGGTGGCCACGAGGCGGTGCAGCCCGCGGCGGTCATCGTCCGATCCGTCGGATGGCGGATGGCCGGTCGGAGCATCGGGAGGGAGGGGGATGCGCCATCGGAGCGGGTGAAGCTCGCCGGCGGTGACGGCGGCCAGTCCAGCCAGCAGGCTCAGGGAGAGGGCGAGCAGGGCGGAGAACTCGTACTGAAGCTCGCGGGCCAGCGGAAGCACCCAGGTGCCGGAGGTGATCACGAGCGAGATCCCGAGAAGCCATCGCCAGGTGGGCTGCATTCGTCGCGCCGTCGGCGTATGTTCGGGGCTCGATCCGGACCGGGGAAAAACTCGCATATCGAGACTGGATTTAAATAATAGTCGGCCGTATCCCGCGCGTGGCCTAATTTGGGAGGCTCATGTCCTTTCGCGATACCTTCGAGTCGGGCATTACCGAATTTAACGAAGGGGAGTACTTCGCCTGCCACGATACCCTCGAGGAGATCTGGCGGGCAATCCGAGGGGAGTCGCGGCGGTTCTTCCAGGGCATCATCCATGCCGCGGCCGGACTGCTGCACATCGAGCGGGGAAACCTGCCGGGGAGCGTCAGCCAGCTCGGCAAGGCGATCGACAAGCTCCGCGATTATCCATCTCCTCATCTCGGCGTCGACCTGGAACGGCTTCTGGCCGATCTGACGCCGCTTCGCGAGAAGCTCGGGCGCGCGCTCGAGCAGGGGGCTCCGGCCCCATCCGACCTGCGCTTCCCGACGATCTCATATACCCCCGATCCGCTCGGATTCTCCGCCCTTGAAGCGGCGAACGACGAACACGAATAACATGCTGTCCTAACGGTAGACAGGAGTCGATATAATGAGCATCTACATTACAACCGATTGCATCAACTGCGGTGCCTGCGAGCCGGAGTGCCCGAACACCGCCATCTACGAGGGGGGCGCCAACTGGAGCCTGGCCGGCGTGGCCTACGGTCCGACGGATCCGGCCCCGAGCGGCGCCAACGATTTCTGGTCGGCCGATTACTTCTACATCGTCCCCGATAAATGCACCGAGTGCGTCGGATTCCACGACGAGCCGCAGTGCGCCGCCGTCTGCCCGGTGGATGTCTGCCTCCCGGATCCGAACCATGTCGAGTCGAAGGAAGAGCTCGAGCTGAAGGTCGAGTACCTCAACCTCGTCGATACCTCCCGTCTCCGTAACTGAGCGCGCCCCGGCCGGATTCTCCGGTCGCTCGGCTCCCCTCAGGGCATATATGCGGCACGGCCCGTCGTACTCAACGACGGGCCGTGCCTGTTTTTTCCTCGATCGATGTCGGCGCGTCTCCGCGCGCGCCGCTCAGGCCGGATCGTCGGCGGTCAGGAGCACTTCCCGCACCGGCGCGGCCAGGTGCGCGTTGGTCGAGACGCCGCTGTCGTCGCCGATCGTGCGGCGCCCCCGCCAGTCGGTGAAGATCCCGCCGGCCTCCTCCACGATCACCGAGACCGCGGCGATATCCCAGATCGAGACCGACGGATCGAGCATCACCTCGGCGCGTCCGCTGGCCACGAGCATGTGGCCGTAGCAGTCGCCCCATCCCCTCACCAGGCCGGCCCTCTGGCTCACGCGATGGTAGCCGGCCATCCGCTCCCGATCCCGACGCAGGCCGCGCGTGTCGGTGGTCAGCACCGTCGCGTCGGCGAGAGTGGAGACCGAGGAGACCTGGCAGCGCCGGCCGTTCCAGTAGGCTCCCTCGCCACGGACCGCCCAGTAGAGCTCGCCGAGCGCCGGCATGTTGACCACCCCGACGGCCACTTCCCCTTCGACCTGAACCCCGATCAGCACCCCGTAGAGCGGCACGCCGTGGATAAAGGATTTGGTCCCGTCGAGCGGATCGACGATCCAGGTGACCGGCTCGGAGCCGACGCTCGCCCCCTCTTCCTCGCCATGCACTCCATGTCCCGGATAGTGCGTGCGGATGATCTCCCTGATCCGCTCCTCCGATCGGCGGTCGGCCATCGTCACCGGCGACTGGTTCTCCTTGGTCTCGACGATCAGTGAGGAGGTCTGGAAGTATTCGAGGGTGATCCGGCCAGCCTGAATGGCGGCCTCGATCGCGATGTCGCGCAGCTCGTGAAGATCCATGGTCATCCCCTCCGGTACAAATGTGTTCACGGGAGCACGCTCACGGCGATCCGGCCGGCTCCGGTGGCCAGAAGATAGATGCCGGGGGTGAGATAGCCGCCCACCGGCGCCGAGGGTGGCGCATCGAACGACGCGACCTCCCGACCGAGCATCGAATAGATCCGCACCGGGCCCGCGTCGGGAAGAATCTCCTCGAGCGACTTGCCGCCGGCGATCGCCATCGACGGCGCGTCGGTAGGGGCCGGTCGCGGGATCGGGAACTCGGCGGCGACGCCGGAGGTGCCCCGCTCGGCCGTGAGCGCGTCGACCGCGATCGTGCCGGAGCGGGAGCCGGTCGCGGTCTGTCGCAGCACGATGGAATGAAAGCGGAAGGGGCCGATGCCGGCAAGTCCGGTGATGGAGCCCGAGACCTTGCGCCATCCGCGCCAGTCGACCCGGCCGAGCGGCAGAATCACGTTGTTCTTGGCCGCGTCGTAGAGCCAGAGCTCGAGCTCGTTGCCGCCGCCATCTCCCCGCGCCATCAGCGAGATCCCGGTGGAGGCGCCGAGGCTCAGCAGGCCGTCGCTCGTGTTGCCGTGGCCGCTCCGGAACACGCGGGCCACGCCGCCGGAGCCGGCGGTGAAGGCGTACCGGAGCGATCCTCCGGAGGATCCCTCATGGGCCGCGGCGCGGGAGATGTCGAACGTGGTCCCCGCCGGATCGACGCCGATGGTCGATCCCGACTGCGCGGGTTGCCACCAGCCGACCACGGTATCCTCGAAGCGGTCGAGCACCACCGGCAGCGACGGGTTGCGCGCGATCAGGCGGTAGTAGCCGGGCCAGTCCCACCATCCGCCCGGATCGGTGTGCGTGTTGTTCGGAAAGTCAAGGTGCCCCTTGATCCGCGTCCGGTCCAGCGGGATGCCGTACTTGCCGGCCAGGTAGCGTACCAGATCGGCGGAGGCGGTGTACATCCGCTGCGTGAAATACTCCGGCTTCGCGGCGAACCCCTCGTGCTCGATGCCGATCGTGTACGGGTTCTCCGATCTGACGTGCCAGGCCTTGTCGGTCTCGGCCACCATCTGCACCACGAAGCCATCGGAGGAGCGAATGATGTAATGCGCGGATGCCTCGGACTCCGTCGAGCGGAGCCAGGAGACCGATCCGGCGAACTCCCCCTCGGTGTCGTGGATCGTTATGGCGGTGATGGCCGCCCCGTTCCGGCTCGAGAAGTTCGGGCTCGGCTGCCAGGTGGCCGACGGGTAATCGGCGCCGGCGACGATCCCCATCGCGGCGAGCCTCCGGAGCATGCCGCTCCGATCAGGCGTCGGCAGCGGAGTGGCCGTCACCATGCCGCCGCCGTACTCCCAGCCGGCGCGCAGCAGCGCCGCCACGCCGTCGATGTAGAGCTCCCGAAGCGCCGGCTCGGAATCCGGGATGCCGGAGTAGCGTCCGATCGCCGCGAGCCACTGCGTCACATCCTCGCGATCGCTCCCCTCGAACAGGCTCGACAGATAGGCGGCGCCGACGGTGATGTTCGCCTCGAGATCGCGCGCCGCGGTTTCCGGCGCGATGCCGAGCGCCCCTCCGGAGCGGAGGGAGTGGCCGAAGTGATCGTCGTCGTGCAGCCCCATCACGCCGTAGACCGGAGGTCGGCCGGCGCAGGCGATGTCGGGTGTCGACGTCGTGTCGTGGCGCCAGCGGGATTCGGCGTAGGAGACGCCGTAGAGGATCGGGCGAGGGATATCGAAGCGAAGCGCGGCGCGGTCGAGCAGCGCGCGGATGGCCGCCTGCTCGGAGGGATGCTCCTGCGCGCGCGCGGCGCCGGCCGTGAGGCAGAGAGCCAGGCCGAGCGCCGCGCGACGGAGGATGGTCGGAATGGTCGAAGCGTATCTCATGTTCATGGTCACGTTCCCCACGGTGATGCGGATGCCCGCTTCGAGCCGGAGACGCGGCGAGGGATTAATCGCCGGCCGGCGCCGTCCGCTCTTGCGATCGGAGCTGGAACGTCCGCATCATCTCGGCGAGCATCGGCATCGAGCCGTGCCCGGTGGCGCGGATGCTCTCTCCGTTCACGTGGCCGTTGGCCGCCGAGCCGAGATAGACGATCAGCGACGCCACCTCCTCCGGCGCGGTGACGCGGCCGGTCGGGAACGCGTCGGCGGCGCGGCGCCTGAGCTCCTCGGGAAAGATCCTGAGGGCGCGCTCGGTCATCGTCCAGCTCGGGATCACGATGTTCGAGAGGATGCCGTCGGCCGAGAGCTCGGTCACGAGGTTCGCCGTCAGGCCGATGAGCGCGGCCTTCGTGGAGCTGTAGGGGCCGGAGCCGATCATGCTCTCGTGGGCCAGATCGCTCGACACGTTGACGATCCGTCCCCACTTCCGGCGGCGCATCAAGGGGATCACCTTCCGCGTTACCGCGACCGTGCCGAGGAGATTGGCGCCGACGGACTGCTCCCAGGCTGAGAAGGGGAGATCCTCGAAGCGGACGCCGCGCAGGCTCGGATCTCCCCAGCGCACCGCGTTGTTGACGAGCACGTCGATCCCTCCCAGTCCGGAGGTCACGGCGTCGACCGCGCGCTCGATGCTCTCGTGGTCCTCCAGCGAGAGCCGGACCGCCATCGCGCGGGCTCCCATCGTTTCGAGATCCCGGACCACCTCCATCGCTCCGGACTCGTTTTCGTTGTACGTGATGCCGACGCCGATGCCCGGCTCCCGTCCATACATCAGCGCCGCCGCGCGGCCGATGCCGCTGCTCCCTCCGGTGATCAGCACCGTTCTTCCGTTCATTCCCAGATCCATGTTCGTCTCCTGCGTGAAAGTGTCCGGCAAGAGTACGGCGGGGGTGGCTCCGGGAATTGTACGTCGCCGACATGGAGAGGCGGCCGGCCGCGAGCTCAGCCGGAAGCGGCCAGGCGGCTCCCGGCGATCTCCGGGGAGGAGCCGGCGAAGGCGATGGTGCGCGCCGCGGGGATCGGGGCGCAGGAGACGTAGGCGCCGGGAGGGCAATCGGCCATCCGGCGGAACTCCCTGATGAAATGCGACTGGTCGAAATACCCCGAGCCGTATCCGATCTCGGTGAGGGTGGCATCCACGGCCGGGAGGTTGCCCGCGGCATGCTCGAAGCGGCAGATCCGCGCGAAGCTTCGCATGCTCACGCCGAACGTCGCCTTGAACCGCCGCTCGAGCTGACGCTCGCCGAGCGGAATGCCGCGGCGGAGATCCTCCACATCGAAGCTCAACTGCTCCCGGATGCGCGCGGCCAGGGCGATGATCATCTCCTCGCCGGAAGGGAGGGGCCGAAGCCGCTGGAGGAGAAACGATTCGACCATCCCGATCCGGATCTCCGGCGATCGCTCGCAGGCCAGCCGATCGTGCAGCTCGGCGACCGACGGACCGAAAAGCAGCTCCGGCTCGACGATCCGGTTGGCGAGCCGCTCCACCGTGGTCGCGATGAACCGCGCCAGCCCTCCCGGCGTGAAACGGACCACCATGCGGTCGGTGCCGTGGCCGAGGAAATGAAGCTGGTGGGGGCGCTCGTACACGCCGCTGACCGAGCGGTGGAAGCGTCCTGTGTCGAGCAGGTAGGGGGATGCCATGTCGAAGACCAGGGAGCTGCCGGCGCGGGGAAACACCTGCTTCGGCCGCATCGGCTCATCGCCGGTGATCTGCACGTACTCCTCGATCCAGGGGGCGAGCGCCGGATGGCGCGGTGGGAACGTCTCGTAGGTCATGCCGTTTCGTTCGGAATCGTGTCCGGGCGTAAGATATGCTCCCGACGATACGGTCCCGTCCGGATTGTGATGCCGGGCGGGTGCCGGCCGTGGCCGGCGCGGGGCATGGCCGGCATGTTGGAACTGGGGAGCACCTTCTCTAGATTGTGCGGCTACCGCCTCGCCGCCGGACACCGGAGGGCGCGGCGGCATTCGGGATGATGCAGCACGCCGCCGACCGGATGAACGAATACGTACGGATGTCAGTGGGATAGAAGCAATGTCGTGGGATAGAATCATCGGACAGCGTCGCGCCAAGTTGACGCTGCGCGCGGCCCTTGCCTCCGGCAAGGCCCCGCATGCGTGGGTCTTCACCGGCGCCGAGGGGGTCGGCAAGGATGCCGCGGCGATCGAGGTGGCCAAGGTGCTCCGCTGCGAGAACCTCGGGGCCAACGCCACGCCGTGCGACCAGTGCCACGGCTGCCTGACCACCGCCGCGCTGCAGAACGCCAATGTGAGGTTCGTCTTCGCCCTGCCGAGCGGCAAGGGGGAGGACGCGCGGAGCGATTCGCCGATGCTGAAGCTGAGCGACGCGGAGATCTCCCAGATCCAGGAGCAGATCGGGCTCAAGGCGGCCGATCCCTATCACAACATCACCATCCCACGGGCGCAGCAGATCAAGATCTCCTCGGTGCGCGAGATACGTCGCGACATCTCCTTCGCCGCCACCGAGGAAGGGTGGCGCGTGGTGATCGTCAGCGAGGCGCATCTGATGGGGGAGGAGGCGGCCAACGCCTTCCTGAAAACGCTGGAGGAGCCCTCGCCGAGGACGCTCCTGATCCTGACCACCTCGCACCGGGAGCGGCTGCTGCCGACGATTCTCTCCCGCTGCCAGGAGGTTCGATTCGATCTGTTGAGCGATCACGAGATCGCCGAGATCCTGATCGAGCGGGGCGGGGTGGAGAAGACCACGGCGCAGCTTCTGGCCAAGCTGGCCGACGGAAGCCTGAGCCGCGCCTTCGAGCTCACCTCGAGCGACATCAATCAGGTCCGATACGACGTGATCGCGTTTCTCCGCGCCTGCCTGAAGCGAAGTCCGGTGGCGATTCACGCCGAGATCGAGCGCCTTACCTCGAGCACCGACCGCGTGCAGCTGGAGCGGACGCTCTCGCTGCTGGCGCTCTGGCTGCGCGACTGCTTCGCGCTCCGGGCCACGGGGCGGGATGAGAGCGTGGTGAACCAGGACCAGTTGAAAGATATCCGCAGCTTCAATACTAACTTTGCCGGGGCATCGATGGAGATGCTCCTCGGCAGCGTCGAGGAGGGGATCAGGGCGATCCGCGGCAACGCGCAGATACCGCTCGTCTTCACGGTCCTCTCGATGCGGCTCGAACAGGGGTGCTTTCAGTCGTAGCGCGCCCGCCGATCTTCGGCACAGCCGATCTTCGGCACCGCCGGTTTCCGGCACCGCAACCGGCCCGCGCGGGCATGAACGTCGAGTCCGCGCGCGCCTTCACGTCGGCGCACATCTCTCCGGTGCCCGGGATTCCGATCACACGAAGCCACGCGCTTCCCAGCATATATATACATGAATCGACAGGTACGGCCTGGACAGCGGAAACAGCAGGAGCCTCCGGAATCGCCGGACAATCTCGCCGAGCAGATGATCGCTCCCTCGCTCCGGCGTCGGGAGTCGAAGTGCACCGCCAACTGCGGCAGCGGCAACTGCGGCACCGACGGCGGCTGCCTCACCGGCGGCTGCGGCACCAAGAGCATCGCCGAGCTGATTCAGATCGATTTTCCCTACGCCGACACGCGGCGGATCATCGAGGTGGAGTACGCCGGCGCGCGGCGCGAGTTCGTGGAGGTCAAGGATGAGGAGCTGGCGCTCCGGGTCCGCGATCTGGTGCTGGTGCAGAGCGAGCGCGGGCTGGACGCGGGGATGGTGTCGATGACCGGCTCGCTGGTGCACGCCAAGCGGAAGGCCAAGCGGATCGCCGACGAGCCCCTTTCCCTGCTGGCCCGCAAGGCGAACGACAAGGACCAGGAGCGCCACATGCGCAACCTCCAGTCCGAGCGCGAGGCGATGTCGGTCTGCCGGTCCCGCATCGAGGCCTTCGGACTCGGGATGAATCTGGTCGATGCCGAATGGCAGTTCGACCACCATCGCATCACCTTCTTCTTCACCGCCGACGGCCGCGTCGACTTCCGCGAGCTGGTGCGCGATCTGGCGGCGATCTTCCATACCCGCATCGAGCTGCGCCAGATCGCCGTGCGTGACGTGGCCAAGCGAATCGGCGGCATGGGCGTCTGCGGACGCGAGCTCTGCTGCACCACGCATCTCGGCCGCTACGAGCATATCACGCTCGACCACGCCAAGATGCAGCAGCTTCAGCCGAACCCCTCCAAGCTCTCCGGACAGTGCGGTCGCCTCAAGTGCTGCCTCCTTTACGAGATCGATCAGTATGTCGAGGGGCTCAAGCGATTCCCGCCGATCGACTCGGTGCTCAGAACCCCGAAGGGGGAGGGGATCGTCCAGAAAATCGACATCTTCCGCGACAAGCTCTATCTCTACTATCGAGAGACCGATTCCTGGGAGACGCTCACGCTGGAGGAGGTGTTGAGCTTCGCTCCGAAGCGCCGGCAGGAAATGTCGGCCGCCGCGCCGGAAGCGCCGGAGTCGGGTGGACGCGGACGCGCGCGGAACGGAGCGGCATGAGCGCCGAAACCGCGCCGCGCCGCCTGATCATCTTCGCGAAATATCCACGGGCGGGAGAGGTGAAGACGCGCCTCGTCCCGCCCTTGACGTTCGATGAGGCGGCGGATCTGGCCGGCGCCTTCCTTGCAGATACCCTCGCCACCGCGCGGGCGGCCGCGACGTTGGCCGGTGCCGACGTCGAGCTGCGCGTTGCCTCGGAGGCGGAGGTGGAGCCGATGCGCGCGCTCCTGCCGGCGACGATGCCCGATGCGAACACAGTTGAAGCCGGCGCGCCGATGATCCGGGCGCAGCGGGGGAACGGGCTCGGCGAGCGCCTGCATGAGGCCACGGAGGCCGCGCTCCGGGAGGGATGCGCCCAGGTCTGCGTGGTCGGTTCCGACCATCCGACGCTGCCGGCCGCCTGTCTCGTCGACGCGTTCGCGCGCCTCGACTCGGCCGATCTGGTGCTCGGCCCGGCCGAGGATGGAGGCTACTATCTGGTCGGACTGCGGCGCGCGATCCCGGAGATCTTCGCGCTCGGGTGCTTCTCCACGCCGCGACTCCTGGAGGAGACGCTGGCGGCCGCGCGAGGACTCGGACACGCGACGGAGCTGCTCCCCCCCTGGTACGACGTGGACGACGCGGCGGATCTGGAGCGGCTCGCCGCCGACCGCGCGCTGCTGCCGGCCGGCTCGCGCACCGCGGCCCTGCTCGACGAGCGTTCCACGGCGAGCGGGATCGGAAGGCTCCGCGACGGCGGCGCGAAGTCGGGAGAAGCGAAACACACGGCATGAAGAGACTTGAGCAGCAGGACCCGGTCCGGCTTCGCCGCGTGGCGATGTTCGGCGGAACGTTCGATCCGATTCATCTGGCGCATCTGATCCTGGCCGAGCGTGCCTGCGACGAGCTGGAGCTCGACGCGGTGGTCTTCGTGCCGGCGCTCGTGCCGCCGCACAAGAGCGTGGGCCGCCGGATCGCCTCGGCGGAGCATCGCGTGGCGATGGTGGAGCGGGGGATCGCCTCGAACCCGCGGTTCCTGGTGAGCACGCACGAGATCGATCGCGGCGGCATCAGCTACACGGTCGATACGCTGGCGTATCTTCGCGCGCTCCTCCCGGATGCCCGGCTGACGCTCCTGCTCGGCGGCGACAGCGCGCGCGATTTCCGCACCTGGCGGATGCCGGAGCGGATCGCCGAGCAGGCCGATGTCGCCGTCTGGGCGCGCCCGGGGGCCGAGCTCCCGGAGGAGATCGTTCCCGGCGTGCCCTACCGGCGCATCGCCGCGCCGATGCTGGAGATCTCCAGCACCGAGATCCGCGAGCGTGCCGGCGGCGGCGCCTCGATCAGATATCTGACCCCGGACCCCGTCGTCGAGTATATCGAGAGCCATGCCCTCTATCGTTAAGGGACCGTTGCGTCCCTCCCGCATCGCGCTGCATGCGCTTCTGCTGCTGGTCCTGGCCGGGATGCTCTTCCCGCTGGTCTGGATGCTCGTGGTATCGCTCCGCGCACAGAATCCGGACTTCAGCTCCTTCCTGAAGCTGCTGGAGGGGCCGTTCACCGCCGCCAACTACGTCGACGTGTTCGCCTCCGGGCCGTTCGGCATCTACTTCTTCAACTCGCTGGTGATCTCCGGCGCGGCCATGATCGGCAACGTGATCTTCTGCACCATGGTCGGCTACGCGCTGGCGCGCCGCCGGATCCCGGCCAAGGGGTTCTGGATGCTGACGGTGGTCGCGGTGCTGATGATTCCGCCGCAGGTGGTGATGATCCCGCTCTACCGGATGATGGTGGTCTTCGGCTGGATCAACACCTACTGGGCGCTGATCGTCCCGACGCTGGTGACGCCGTTCGGCATCTTCCTGATGCGTCAGTACATCGAGAATCTTCCGCTGGAGATCGAGGACGCGGCGCGGATCGACGGGGCGAGCGACTGGGGGATTCTCTTCCGGGTGATCATGCCTCTGTCGCGGCCGATGCTCGTGGTGCTCGGCGTCTATCAGTTCCTCACCACCTGGAACACCTTCCTCTACCCGTTCCTCTTCACCAACAAGGAGTCGATGCGGACCCTCACTGTGGGGCTCACCTTCTACCTCGGCAACCAGTCGATCGACTGGGGACACCTGATGGCCGGGGCGAGCATCTCGGCGATTCCGGTCATCATCCTCTTCCTCGCGTTCCAGCGTCAGATCATCCAGGGGATGACCGCCGGCGCGGTGAAGGGGTGAGCCGGAATCCTCCGACTCCGCATCGTTCCCATCCGGATCTTCCCGACTCCGCATCGTTCCCGACTCCGCATCGTTCCCGACTCCGCATCGTTCCCGACTCCGAATCTTCCCGACTCCGAATCTTCCCGACTCCGAATCTTCCCGGGCCCCGCTTCTCTCAGAGAAGATGGGCCTGATCGGTCGGCTCCTGCATGCCGCGGATCAGCTCGTGAATCTCCGCCGGCGAGTAGGCCGGGAGCGTCTGCTCCGGCTCGCTCGTGGTCGAGGAGCGTCCGCGCGTCCCCGGGGAGAACTGTTCGATGAACCTGATCGCGTCCTCCCGTCCCAGCGCCGTCACCAATGCCTTGAAGCCGATCTCGTTGATCTCCTGCTGCGACCGTTCCCGCATCTCACACCTCCTGCCTGATTTCCCTGTTGCGTCCAGTTCGTTCCGTATGGCATCGCGTCCGTGATCGATCTTCATCACGACTTCATCACGAGCGCGCGTGCCCACGACGAGGATAGCATGCAACGTTGGTGCCCAAATTTCCGGGCGCCGTCGTTCGATGCGCGGCAGAGAGAGTATGCGAGAAGATGCGGTGAGCGCTCAGCGGCGCGATGCCGGACGCCGGGGGCGGAGGCCGCCGCGCGGCGCAAGGGCCATGGCCGACCAGACTTCGTCGATCGAGCAGATCTTGTATTCGGTCAGATCCATGGCGCCGGCCGCCTCGCGGACCACGTTCATGGAAAGGTCGGTCATGTGGCGGAGACCTCGCCGGGAGCTTTTCCGGGTGCCCTGCTTGGGCCAGGCGATCCAGAAGCGGAGGTCGGCCGCCAGCTCGGCGAGCCCGGCGATGCGGCCGGCCAGCTCGGCCGCGCTCTCGACGAACCAGATCACGATATCGGCGCTCCGGCTCGCGCCGTTCCGGATCATGACCCCCTCGGGTAGATCGCCGAGCAGGTCGACGAAGCCGTCGGGAGGATCGATCAGGGA
Source organism: Bacteroidota bacterium (assembly GCA_048498995.1). Taxonomy (GTDB): domain Bacteria; phylum Bacteroidota; class Ignavibacteria; order OLB7; family OLB7; genus JBEHWX01. The sequence continues at coordinate 13,973 of JBEHWX010000050.1, read as the reverse complement.
GACGCGGACGCCGGCGGTGATGCCGAGCTTCTCGGCCAGCGGACGGTGCGCCCAGCCGAGGGCGCGTGGCGCGGCGCCGGCCGGTACCGGCGGAGCGGCGATGACCGAGGCGATGGTGGCCGGGAGCCGATCGGTCGTGGTGCTCAGGGCGGCGGGAACGAACTCCAGCGCCTGGGCCACCTTCTCCGGCGCCCCGTCCAGGAAGATGATCGGGATGTCGCAGCTTGCCTGGCGCGCGCGGAGCTCCATGGCGATGTAGCGGCCACGCGCCGGCGACCGGCTCAGGTCGATCACCACCACGTCCGGACGCTCTCCGGAGCGGGGGACCGCGTCGGCGGCGCTCCTGGGCGGCTGGTGGATCACCCGATGGCCGGCCGAGGCAAGGCGCGCTCCCTTCTCGGCGGCCTCCGCGGCATTCCAGTGGATCAGGCGAATCAGGTGCATCGTGCTCTTCGTGGGGCGATCCGCGGCCAGGGAGCCGCGCGGATGCGTGGAAAACGTTGCCGGCCATCTCCTCCCGACGGAGCGGGGAGGGGATGGCCGGCGTCATGCATCATCGGAACCGTGGATCAGTGCCGGAAGTGGCGCATGCCGGTCATCACCATCGCGATGTTGTGCTGATCGGCCGCCTCGATCACCTCGTTGTCCCGCACGGAGCCGCCCGGCTGGATCACCGACGTGGCGCCGGCCTCGACCGCCTCCAGCAGTCCGTCGGCGAAGGGGAAGAACGCGTCGGAGGCGACCGCCGAGCCGCGCAGGTCGAGCCCGGCCGCCTCCGCCTTGCGCGCGGCGATCATCGCCGAATCGACGCGGGACATCTGTCCGGCGCCGATGCCGAGCGTGCGATCCTCGGCGGCGTAGACGATGGCGTTGGACTTCACATGCTTGGCCACGCGCCAGGCGTACATCAGCGCGCGCTTCTCCGCCTCCTCCGGCTGGCGCGTGGTCACCACGCGCATCGCCCCCTGGTCCACCAGCGCGTTGTCGGCCGTCTGCACCAGCATGCCGCCGGCCACCGAGCGGATCTGCTCGGTCGAGAGCGCCGCGGAAAGCGCCCCCATGTCGGCGGCGATCAGGCGGCGGTCCCGCTTCTTGCGCAGCAGCTCCATGGTATCGTCATCGAAGGCCGGGGCGATGAGCACCTCGGTGAAGATCGTGTTGATCGCCTCGGCCGTCGCCAGGTCGAGCGGACGGTTCACCGCGACGATGCCGCCGAAGGCGGACTTGGTGTCGGTGGCGAACGCCTTCTCCCACGCCTCGCGGAGGCTGGCGCCGCTGCCGACGCCGCACGGGTTGTTGTGCTTGACGATCACCACGGTCGGCTCCTCGAACTCCATCACCAGCTTGGCGGCCGCGTCGATGTCGAGGATGTTGTTGTAGCTGAGCTCCTTGCCGTGGAGCTGGCGGAAGATCTCGCCGAAGGCGCCGAAGAGCGCGGCTCCCTGATGCGGGTTCTCGCCGTAGCGGAGCGACTGCTCGCGCGGCAGGCGGAGCTGGAAGCTCTCCCCGAAGGCTCCCTCGGTCGGATGCGGAGCCGCGGCCGGCGCCTGTGCGGCGGCCTGATTGGCCGCATGGCCGGCGGCCTGGGCTCCGGGGGCGCCGGAGGTGATGCCGGTGAAGTAGCGGGAGATCATCGCGTCGTAATGCGCGGTGAGGGTGAACGCCTCGCGGGCCAGCATCATCCGGGTCTCGTCGGAGACCGAGCCGCCGGAGGAGCGCATTTCGCGGATGATACGATCGTAGTGCTCCGGGCTGGTCACCACCGTGGTGAACCTGTAGTTCTTGGCCGAGGCGCGGAGCATCGCCGGGCCGCCGATGTCGATCTGCTCGATGATCTCCTCGTGCGTCGCCCCCGGCGTGTTCACCGTCCGCTCGAACGGGTAGAGATTGATCGCGACAAGATCGATCGACTGGATGCCGTGCGACCGCATCGCCTCCAGGTGAAGCTCGCTGTCGAGCCGGCCGAGCAGGCCGCCGTGGATCAGCGGGTGGAGCGTCTTGACGCGCCCCTCCATGATCTCCGGAAAGCCGGTGACGTCGCTGACGTCGACCACCGCGATGCCGGCCTCGCGGAGCGCGCGGGCGGTGCCGCCGGTCGAGAGGATCTCGACGCCGCTGTCGGCGAGGTTGTGGGCGAAGTCGACGATGCCGGTCTTGTCGTAAACACTCAGGAGGGCGCGGGAAATCGTAAGCATAGTTGAGGCAGAGGGTATTGAGATGCGACGAGGAATCCTCCATGCCCGGGTGCCGGTCGAAGCGCTCCACCGCGTGCGTCGGGGAGTGCGCGGGCTCCGGGGACGGAGGCGCGCAAATATAGAAAATCCCCTCCAGCGATCGGGGCGAGCCGATGCCGGAGGGGATCCATGTACGCTCTTCGCGCGGGAGATTCTCGCGCGAATGTCGAGGGAGGATTCGAGGCACCGGCCGCGCGAGTGCGTCGGGCGTCGGCGGCGCGTCGGGCGCCGGCCCGGTGCCGATCCTGATCGTCAGGATCCCGAGGCTTACATCTGCCCCTTCTCGGAGCCGAAGATGGCCGCGAGCGATCCGCCGGCCGGCGTCTTGGTTCCCTTTTTGGCCGCGAGGGCCGGCTTCTTCCCGCTCTTCTTGGCGTTGGCCGCCAGCGTCGTCGTCGTCTCCGGCGCGGGAGCCGTCTTGGCCGAGGCGATCATCACCGGAGGCTGGCGGAGGAACGCCATCGGGTTGATCTTCGTGCTGTCGACGATCACCTCGTAGTGGAGATGGGGGCCGGTCGAGACGCCGGTGGAGCCGACAAGGGCGATCTCATCCCCCTTGGTGACCTTGTCCCCGACCTTGACCAGGAGCTTCGAGGAGTGTCCGTAGAGGGTCGTGTAGCCGTAGCCATGGTCGATCATCACCGTGTTGCCGTAGCCGGACTTCACGCCGGCGAAGATCACGGTGCCGGAGCTGGCGGCGGTGATCGGCGTTCCCTTCGGGGCGGCCAGATCGACGCCGGTGTGCTTGCGGCGGACGCCGGTCACCGGATGGATGCGCTCCCCGAAGCCGGAGCTGAAGATGCCGGTGGTCGGCGTCAGGTCGGGGATCGCGCCGATCATCTGCTGGCGCATGTCCACCAGATGGCTCAGCGCGGCGGCATACTTCTCCTGCTGGGTAAGCACCGCGGTCAACTGCGGCTGCTCGAGATCGGCCGTCTCGACGACACCGGCATTGCCGATGTGCCGCTCGATCAGCCCGATCTGCGTCGACAGGTCCTGGACCTGGCGGCTGACGCCGTTGGCCGGAACGCTCTCCTGGAGCTCGTTGTCCAGCCGGGTCAGATATTCGATCCGGTTCTCGATCCTGGCCGACTCGCGACGCAGCGAGTCGAGCGGCGAGGCGCCGAACAGGCTGATCTCCGAGGAGGGGGAGGCTACGCCCAACGACCGGGTCGTCAGGTGAAGTGCAAATCCGAACGCGATGATCAAAAGCGCAAACAGGGGGTGCTCGAAATACTGACGCATAGATCCTGGAATCGTGGGAGATGAAGACGCGCCGCTCCGCTGGCCTGTTCTGGCCGGGACGCTCCGGAGTGTGCGTGTCCGTCGGGATTTTGGATATCGGCGAGGCGCCTCGTGCGAGGCACCGGTATTGGCCTGGCGGCCGTGCGGGACAGATAGGTGGACGCCGTAGAGCGGGCAACCTTGTATATTCTTTCCCTTAAATCTTTTTAATCGGGATTTATTTCGATTTCTGACCGAATTCTCATGAACGATCGCACAATACGGGTCTCCGCACTTCAGTTCGCTCCCCGCCGCGCGGATGTGGCCTGGAATCTCGCCCGCATCGCGAGCCTGGCCGACGGCATCCGGACCGATCTGCTGGTGATCCCGGAGCTTGCCTCCACCGGCTATTTCTTCGTCGACCCGGAGGAGCTTGCCCCGCTCGCCGAGGTGGCCGGCCAGGGGGAGTTCTGCCGCTGGATGCTCGAGGACGCCGCCCGCGGGGGGAGAGTGGTCATCGGCGGGTTCGCCGAGCGGGACGAGCGGGGGCGCCTGTTCAACTCCGCCTTCATCGCGCTGCCGGACGGAAGCTGGAGCGTCTACCGGAAGACCCACCTCTTCTATAAGGAGCGGACGGTCTTCGCCGAGGGGGATACCGGATTCTTCGTGGTCGAGTGGGAAGGGATCCGCTACGGCACCATGATCTGCTACGACTGGCGCTTCCCGGAGTCGAGCCGAACCCTCGCGCTTCGCGGCGCCGACGTGCTGGCCCATCCCTCGAACCTGGTGGCGGCCAAGGCGCTCTGGGGACCGACGATGGGGACCCGCGCGCTGGAGAACAAGGTGATAGCGGTGACGGCCAACCGCTCCGGTAGCGAGAGCCATGGCGGCGAGACCCTCACCTTCAGCGGCGAGAGCCAGATCACGGCGATGAACGGCAAGGTGCTGGCGGTGGCCGGCGTCGAGAGCGAGGAGGTGATCACCGCCGAGGTGGAGCCGTTCCGGACGCGCGACAAGTCGTTCAACCTCTACAACGATATCCTTGCCGATCGTCGTCCTGCGTTCTATCTGTAACGGGCCCGGCCATGTGGCGAAACGTCGGTACCGGAGCGGCACGGTAATTGAGTGATGCCGGTTCGAAGGGGTCATGACGCTTCGGGATGCGTTACGATGGACTCCGATGAAGGTGTGTTATCATCAATCAACCGTGAATGAGGTACCGAGATGAACGAAGCTCGTCAGAATACTCTTGTGGGCAAGATGCTGATGCCGGTGGTGATGCTGCAGGCGTTTCTCCTGTCGGCGGTGACCGCCTTCGCGCAGGACGCGCCGAAGGATGTGAACGTGGACATCAACATGCATGGATCCGGCGCGGGCGCCGGCGGCTGGTATACGATGTGGTGGGTCTGGGTGATCATCGCGGTGTTCATCATCGTGATCGTGGCGCTGACCACCCGTGGCGGCGGCACCCGCTCGGAGTAATCACGATCGGCCACGTGTCGGGGCGCCCGCTTCCGTGCGGCGCCACGTCGGTCGTCGCGATCCGGAGCTCCGGAGCGTGGTGACGAAGTGATCTCGCGGAACTATCGCGAATGCCATATGGTAACGACGCGGCTCCGGGCTGTACTCCGGGGCCGCGTCGTCGTTTCCGGGAGTCCCGATGCGGAAGCGGCGATCCGGGAGAGCGGGGCGATCCGGGAGAGCGGGGCGATCCGGGAGAGCGGGGCGATCCGGGAGAGCGGGGCGATCCGGGAGAGCGGGGCGATCCGGGAGCCTCGATTCGGCGGGGCGGATTCCGCGCGCCGTCGGCGACCGGGGAGGCGGGATGGTGGGGGGATTTCGTCGTGGCCGTTTTCATAGTCACGACACTTCCGCCTATATTTCACCACGAGCGCCGGCGAGGGAAGGGCATCTTTCACCGGCCCCTTTCCGGGTCCGTTGCTCGGACCCCCCTTCCAGGCCCAGAAACCGCGATCAGACGTGAAGCTAATCAACGACCTAGAATCGATCTCCAAGCTCCTCCGCGCGCACCTCGAGCGCGTCGGCGGCGAGACCGTGCTGTCGATCGGCGCCGGCGGCGCGACCCCCTCGATCGTCCTGACGGTGACCGAGCTGGACAACGGGCTGGCGCTGCTGTCGGCCCAGACGGTGCACGGATACTTCGAGCTGCACAACGTTCAGCGTTACGTGGGGATCGAGACCGGCGAGGTGATCTTCGTGGCCGAGGAGGGGGAGAAGATCTCCGGCCTGGTGGTCGGATGCGAGGGAAACTGCTCGCTGTTCGCCAACGTCCGGCGCGCGATCCTGTCGGCCGACCTCGCGGCCATCGAGCCGTCGCTGCTGCTTGCGGCGATGCAGCTCGGACTGGCCGAGAACATTCCCGCCTGAGCCTTCCTTCATTCCGATGAGCAACACCGAACAGCAGATCACGGTGATCAACGCCCACCCGCGGACCCGTCTGCGGCGCGAGCCGATCGCCGAATCGGTCCGTCGTGCCCTGAAGGGGGAGCGGATCAGCGGAGCGGTCATCAACGTGGTCCTGGTCAGCGACGAGGAGCTGCTGGAGATGAACCGGAAATTCCTGGAGCACGATTATCTGACCGACGTGATCACCTTTCCGCTGGAGGAGGAGCCGCTGGAGGGGGAGATCTACATCAGCGTGGACCGGGCGCGCGAGCAGGCGGCCGAGGCCAAGGTGGGGCTGTACGAGGAGCTTCGCCGGCTTGCCATCCACGGCACCCTCCACCTGGCCGGGCACGACGACGCCACGGCCGAGCAGCGGGAGGGAATGCGGCGTCTGGAGGATACATATTTGGTACAACCACGATCCTGAATTGGATACGCCTGGGCGTTGACTGCCGTGTGCCTAGGCTCTATCTTCGCCCCGTTCTTTGCAGAACCCCCAGGATCTCCGGCGTCTGCCCTGCCGGAGCGGGGCCCCGTCCTCGGCGCCTGTCGGCGGGGAGCTCAGAGCACAAAGGGTAGCCGAAGCGATCGGAACTCCTTCGGCCGTTGTCGCCCGCGACCGGCCGTTTCAACATCTGAGTACCAGCTAATGAACGAGAGGATTATCGAGATCATTCTTTACCTCGTCAACCAGGTTCAGCACGATACCCCCATCGAATTCGTGGATGTCAACCGGCTCTCGGCCGACGGATACACCGATGCCGAGATCGGCGCGGCCTGCTGCTGGCTGGTCGATCACGCGGTGTTTTCGAGCCCGGATCGCTCCGGCGAGGATCGCCACGGCTTTCGCATCCTTCACGAATCCGAGCGGCTTCTGTTCCAGCCCGAGGCATACGGCTACATGCTGCAGCTTCGGGAGATCGGGCTGATGAACGAAACGCAGTTCGAGACCATCCTCAATCGCGCGCAGGTCACCGGACTCCGCGCTCTTTCGATCGCCGACGTCAAGGCCCTGATCGGCACCCTGCTGGCCGAATCCTCCGACATGGAGTTCGGAGGCAGCCGACTGATGTTGAATTCGCACGACACCGTCCACTGAGCGTCGCCCACCGAGCGCCGCCCAACGGCGGTGCCCGGCGGGTGGATACGCCGAGCACACTACCGGATCGGGCGCGCCGTTTGCGGCGCACGGCCACTACCGTCGATCCGCTCGGTGACATGTATCGGATGAGCATGCCCGGCACGCTCCATCGCCGGGCTTCGGACCACGGGCCTCCGATGACGGGTTCCGACGACGGGTTCCGACGACGGATCCCTTCCCGACAGGGGAGCATCGGCCGGCCGGGAGAGCCTCGGAAGACATATCGCGATGAGAGGGAATTACATGCACGATGGATGTGCTGTTGTTCTTTCGGATTTCGTTATGTTGGCGCCCGTTGCTCCTTCGACATGTCTCTGACACGTAGTCCGTTACGACGAAGAAGACAGAATCACTCTGGGGGAAATATCATGAGTTCGTTTCTCCGACATACATCCGTCGGAAAAGCCTGCCTGGGCGCGTTGGCCCTGCAGGGGATGCTTCTCGGCACGACTGCCCTTACCGCGCAGGTGCTGGAGCTCCGCAAGCCGTTCGAGCGCATCGAGTCCGGCAAGATCCTCGTCTCGGGCAATATGCTCGGACCGCTCAAGAGTGAGCTCGATCCCGTCACGGCCCGGAAGAACGTTCCCTGGGACGGCACCGGCATGGACGTTCAGTTCGGCGTGTCGTTCGATTACTGGCAGCTCCGTGGCGGCATCGCGCTCAATGGCATCGAGAAGTTCGGCGCCATCGCCCCGTTCATCCAGTGGAACCCGATCTTCGGCAACGGAGATTTCGGTGGGGACAGCTCCCGTTGGAGCGGCTCGGTGGCGTGGGAAGGGCTCTTCGCCAGCAGCAAGGATTTCGATCCGACCCTGCTGCTCCAGCCGGATAATTCGGTCTTCGACCCGGCCAACTCCTTCTCGGCGATGGTCACCTACTGGTTCGGCAGCGAGATGGATCCGACGCAGCAGCAGGAGCTGATGCGCCAGGCCTATCCGACCATGGACCCGGATCGCGTCAGCCGTATCTCGGCGGTGCGCTCGCGCATCGACACGAACTACTCCGGCCGCGGCCGCGTCGACACGAACAACTACCGCACCGGCGCGCTCGACACCAACACGTATGTCCGTGGCGCCCTGCCGCCGTCGGATATGCCGGTGGCCATGCCGGTCCGCTACTCGACCCGTAACGGCTTCACCGCCGGCATCGGACTCGGCACCGGTAAGTACGCCGGCTCCGGACCGATCTCGAAGTACCTGAACGTGTTCAGCTACACCGATCAGGAAACCGGAAAGCTCGTGCCGGCCGGCCTCAACCCGATGCTCGTCCTGCGCTATCGCTACAACGATCTTGTTGGTCAGCTCGACGTCGCCGGCGAGGATATCAACCTCGGTCTGATCGTCCGCAGCCTGCGGGACTTCGATTTCGAGGTCGGCGCCAAGTACCTCGAGCATACCTGGGACCGCGAGTCGCGTGGCCCGAATCGCCCGGAGTTCTTCCTGGCCGTCCGCTACGCGCCCCCCCTCGAGCCGAGCTACACCCGCTTCGAGGTCGGTGACCAGATCTTCAGCCCCGAGGCCGACGCCGATGGCGACGGCATCCCGGACAGCGCCGAGCGCAACGTCACGCATACCGATCCGAACAACCCGGATGCCGATGGTGACGGCCTGAGCGATGGCCTGGAGATCTTCACCTACAAGACCAACCCGCTCTCGCCCGACTCCGACGGCGACGGTCTGACCGACGGCCAGGAGATCCTGACCCAGGGCCGCCGCACCGACCCGCTCCGCGCGGATACCGACGGTGACGGCATCTCCGACGGTGACGAGGTTCAGCGCGGCACCGACCCGCTGGTCCCGGCCACCGGCGAGCGCGGCCGCTGATCCCGATCGCAATGCGCTTCAGTTCGAAGGTCTTCCCCGGCTGCCGGGGAGGACCTTCGTCGTTTCCGCGCCGGCGCGGGATGGTTCCCCCGGCTCCCAACCGGATATCCTTCCCGCCTTCGTCCCGGACGATGCCCCCCCCGGCCACCCCCTCCACCATCGGCCCCGGGCTTCGTCGTATATTGAGCATCCTTTCTCATTTCGGTCCGTCAGCATGCATATCGGCTCGTTCGATCCACGCACCCAGTTCTTCTTCATCGCCGGCCCCTGCCTCGTCGAGGGGAAGGAGATGCTCCAACAGACCGCCGGTCACCTTGCCGAGCTCTCGGCCAGGCACGGCGTCCCCATCGTCCTGAAAGGCTCCTTCAAGAAGGCCAACCGGACCAGCGGCGTCTCATTCTCCACGATCGGCGAGGAGCGCGCCCTCGAGATCCTTGCCGCCACCGGCCAGGCCCTCGGCCTTCCCACCCTCACCGACATCCACGTTCCGGACGATGCCGCACTTGCCGCCGCCTACGTCGACGTGCTTCAGATTCCGGCGTTCCTCTGCCGCCAGACGGAGCTGATCGAGGCGGCCGCCGTCACCGGCAAGGCGATCAACATCAAGAAGGGGCAGTTCGCCGCCCCCGAGGATATGGCGCACGCCATCGAGAAGGCGCGGGCCGTCGGCGGCAACGCCGTGATGCTCTGCGAGAGGGGCACCACCTTCGGCTACCACAACCTGGTGGTGGATATGCGCGGGCTGGTGATCATGCGCTCAAGCGGAGTCCCGGTGATCTACGACGCCACCCATTCGCTCCAGCTCCCGAGCGCCTCGGCCACCTCCGGCGGGCAGCGTGAGTTCGTGATGCCGATGGCGCGCGCCGCGGTGGCCGTGGGGGTCAACGGCGTCTTTTTCGAGACCCATCCCGATCCGTCGCGCGCCCTCTCGGACGCCGCCACGCAGCTTCCGCTCCAGGATGCCGCGCGCTTTGTCGAGCAATGCCTGGCCGTCCATCAGCGTCTCGAGGATCTGCGATGAGCGACGCCATGCCGATCGGACCCATGATGAATAGTTCCGCGTCGCGCGGCTCTACGATGCGATATCTCCACGCCGCGGAGCGCCGTCGCTTCCTTGCGCCGCGCGCTTCCGCTCGGCCAGGCCGCGCGGTGACCGCATCCCGGTCAGGAGGGATACGCTGATGGCCGGGCGCGTCGATCTGGTGGCGCGGGGTCGGGAGATCCTCGCCATCGAGCGGGCCGCCGTCGAGGCGCTCGAGGGACGGCTGGACGCCTCGTTCGAGCGCGCCGTCCGCCTGCTGATCCGCTGCAAGGGGAAGGTGATTCTCACCGGCGTCGGCAAGTCGGGGAACATCGCCCAGAAGATCACCGCCACGCTCAACAGCACCGGCACTCCCGCGTTCTATCTCCATCCGAGCGATGCCCTCCATGGCGATCTCGGCATGGTGACGCCGGCCGACGTGATCGTGATCCTCTCCAAGAGCGGCGACACGCCGGAGCTTGCGCAACTGCTGCCGATTCTCCGGAAGATGGGGGTGAAGATCATCGCCCTCACCGGCAACGCCGCCAGCCGCCTTTCGCGCGCGGCCAACGTGGTGCTCGACTGCTCCGTGGACCGCGAGGCCTGCCCGTTCGACCTTGCCCCGACCGCCTCCACCACCGCGATGCTGGCGATGGGGGACGCGCTGGCGGTGGTGCTCTACGAACAGAAGGGATTCACGCGGGACGATTTCGCGGCCACACATCCCGGAGGCGCCATCGGCCGGCGGCTGCTTCTCCGCCTGGAGGATATCATGAAGATGGGGGAGAAGATGCCGGTCGTGCCGCCGGAAGCCGGGTTCAATCAGGTGGTGCTCGAGATGAGCCAGAAGCGGCTCGGCGCCACGCTCGTGGTCTCCGGCCGGAAGCTGCTCGGCATCATCACCGACGGCGATCTCCGCCGCCTCCTGGAACGGGGGCGGAATCCGATCGAGCTCACCGCGCGCCAGATGATGACCGCCGACCCCATGACCGTCCCGGCCGACATGCTCGGCTCGGCCGCGCTCGTGCTCCTGGAGGAGAAGAAGCGGATGCACCTGCCGGTGGTCGACGCCCGCGGACGGCTGCTCGGGATCGTCCACATGCACGACCTGATCGAGGCGGGACTGAAATCGTGAGACGCACGACTCCGATCATCCCCGTGGCCCTCGCCCTCCTCGTGCTGGCGCTGGGCGCCTGCCAGGAGGAAGCTCCGCCGCCGAACCGCGCCCGGATCGCCGCCGACGCGCCGGACGAGGAGAGCAACCGCACGACGCTCATCTTCACCGACTCCAACTGGGTCAAGGCGCGCCTCCGCGTCGGGCATGTACGGAAGTACACCAGCCGGATGCAGACCCTTCTGGACAGCAGCCTCTTTGTGGAGTTCTACGCCCACGACGGCTCCCTCAACGCGACCCTCGTGGCCGACAGCGCCCGCGTCGACGACCGCACCGGCGACATGGTGGCCTTCGGCGCGGTGCACGTGGTCAGCGCCCGGAACAAGACCACGGTCGACACCGACCGCATCTACTACGACAGCGCCAAGCGCCTGCTCCACTCCGACGCCTCGACCACGATCGTCGACACGCTGCGCGGACGGACCCTGCGGGGAAGCGGCTTCGAGAGCGACGAGTCGCTGACACACTACAAGATCTACAGCGCCTCCGGCCGGACCATCTCCACCGAGTGACGCGCTTCGCCCCGGTCCCGGAATGGGGGACCGAACAACAGTCAACATTCCTCGGAGACCAGAGCCATGCGGAAGAGAATCGTTGCCGGTAACTGGAAGATGAACATGGACGCGGCCTCCTGCGCCGACCTCGTCGACGGCGTGGTCGGCGCCGTCGCGGAGCTCCCGGCCGACGAGTGGCTGCGGATCGTCCTCTGCCCGCCGTTCGTGCTGCTGCCGATCGCCGGCGGGCATCTGTCCGGCGGACGCGTGGAGCTCGGCGCGCAGAACGTGCATGTCGAGAAGAAGGGAGCCTTCACCGGGGAGATCTCGGTGGACATGCTCCGCTCGGTCGGCTGCCGTTACGTGATCGTTGGGCATTCGGAGCGGCGTCAGCAGGCCGGCGAGACGGATCTGGACGTGCGGCGCAAGGCCAACGTGGTGCTCGAAGCCGGGATGTCGCCGATCATCTGCGTCGGCGAGACGGAGGCCGAGCGCGCCGCCGGCGCCGTCGAGAGCGTGATCGGCCGTCAGGTCCGCGTGGCGCTGGAGGGGATTCTGGACATGGACGCCGACCGCTGCGTGATCGCCTACGAGCCGGTGTGGGCCATCGGCACCGGCAACACCGCGACGCCGGAGCAGGCGCAGGCGGTACACGCGTATATCCGCGCGATCCTGGCGGAGCTCTACACGCCGGAGCGCGCCGCCGACATCTCGATCATCTACGGCGGCAGCATGAACCCGGGCAACGCCGCGGAGCTCTTCGCCCAGCCGGATATCGACGGCGGCCTGGTGGGGGGCGCCTCGCTGCAGGCCGACTCCTTCCTCGCGATCGTCCGCGCCGCGCTCTGAGTCGGAGCCTCGATGCTCGCGCGCGCCACGTCCGTCGGGCGCCGCATCCGTAACTGTCGGTAGGCCGCCGGGGCGCTCTCCGGCGGCCTTCGTATGTTCGTCCTTTCCGGCGCTTCTTCCGGCCGCATCGGTCCGGGAGCGAGTCCGGAGCCGTGCCGCCGGCCCCGCGGCGCAACAACCTCTTGAAAACCTCCCTTGACGATGGAACCGATCCTTCTCGACGGCGAGTCGCTCACGATCTCCCAGGTGGCGCGCGCCGCGCGCGATCCCCGCATTCAGGTCTCACTCGCTCCCGCGGCCATCGGCCGGATGCAGGCATCCCGCGCGGTGATCGATGAATGGGTGGAGAAGGGGGAGGTGATCTACGGCGTTACCACCGGCTTCGGCGAGTTCGCCAACGTGGTGATCAGCCGCGAGAACCTGGAGCGCCTTCAGGAGAACCTGATCCGGAGCCACGCCGTCGGCGCCGGCGACCCGATCGAGCCGGCGGTGATGCGCGCAATGATGATCCTCCGCGTCAATGCGCTGGCCAAGGGGTTCTCGGGCATCCGCGTCGAGACGGTCGAGACGCTGGTCCGGATGATCAACGCGAACGTGGTGCCGGCCGCGCCGAGCCAGGGATCGGTCGGCTCCTCGGGGGATCTGGTGCAGCTCTCCCACATCGTCCTGGCGGCGATGGGGGAAGGATGGGTCTGGAAAGATCGGGAGGTGGTGCCGGCCGGGCCGGAGCTGGAGCGGCACGGGATCGCCCCGCTCCGCCTCGCGGCCAAGGAGGGGCTGGCGCTGATCAACGGCACCCAGATGATGACCGCCTTCGGCTGCCTGGCCCTGGACGAGGCGAAGATGCTGGCCCGGACCGCCGACGCCATCGCCGCGCTGACGGTGGAGGCGCTGAAAGGGACCGACCGTGCCTACGACCCTCGCCTGCACGAGGTGCGTCCCCACCGGGGACAGCGAGACGTGGCCGCCAACCTCCGGGATCTGATGGCCGGCTCCGAGATCCGCGAGTCGCACCGCCATGGCGACGACCGGGTGCAGGACGCGTATTCGCTCCGCTGCATCCCGCAGATCCACGGCGCCAGCCGCGACGCGATCGCGTACGTGGAGTCGGTGCTCGACGTGGAGATCAATTCGGCGACCGACAACCCGCTGATCTTCGCCGAGGGGGGAGAGCATCTGGAGGGGGGGAACTTCCACGGACAGCCGGTGGCGCTGGCGCTCGACTTTCTGGCGATCGCCGCCGCGGAGCTGGCCAACGTGTCGGAGCGGCGCACCGAGCGGCTGGTCAACGGGGCGCTCAGCAAGTTTCTTCCCCGCTTCCTCACGCGCCACGGCGGGCTCAACAGCGGCTACATGATCGCGCAGTACACGGCCGCCTCGATCGTGAGCGAGAACAAGGTGCTGGCGCATCCGGCCTCGGTGGATTCGATCCCGACCTCGGCCAACCAGGAGGATCACAACTCGATGGGCTCGATCGCCGCGCGCAAGGGATTGAAGGTGGTGCGGAACCTGGCGACCGTGCTCGGCGTGGAGCTGCTCTGCGCGGCGCAGGGGGTGGATTTCCACCGCCCGATGCGCGCCGGCGCAGGGGCGGTCTACGAGCTGCT
>JBEHWX010000049.1:0-42240 GCA_048498995.1 Bacteroidota bacterium | reverse complement strand
GATCTGTTCACGTTCTGACGGGGACAATCGACAATAGTGCATAGAGCAACAGAATAAGACTTGGATAGATCACTGTTGCATTAGCTCTTTGATCCGAAGGTTCTACATTCTCAATTCTCAATTCTCAAACCTCATAATCGCGGCATCCGAGCGCACCTCCGGCCCGGCAGAGATTTCATGGTTCTACATTCTCAATTCTCAATCTCATAATCGCGGCATCCGAGCGCACCTCCGGCCCGGCAGAGATTTCATGGTTCTACATTCTCAATTCTTCATTCTCTTCCCATGACTATTGGACAGTACGACGTCTCGATCGTCGAGACCTGCCGCTTCGCGCTCGATGGCGGGGCGATGTTCGGCGTGGTGCCGAAGAATCTCTGGGCCAAGGCCTACCCGCACGTCGATGATCAGAACCGGATCGCGATGTCGGCCCGGGCGCTGCTGATCCGCGGCAACGGACGGACGATCGTGGTCGACGCCGGGTGCGGCGAGAAGATGGGGGAGAAGCTCGAGTCGATCTACGCGATCGACCGGAGCCGCTACGCCCTCCTGCCGGAGCTCGAGCGCCACGGCGTCCGCCCGGAGGATGTCACCGACTTCGTCTACACGCATCTCCACTTCGATCACGCCGGCGGATCCACCCGGATCGACGAGTCCGGGGGGGCGGTGCCGACCTTCGCCAACGCGCGCCACTGGGTGCAGCGGGAGCAGCTGGCCTGGGCGCGTAACCCGACCGACAAGGACCGCGCGAGCTTCATGCCGGAGAACTGGGAGCCGGTGGTCGAGCGCGGCCTGATGAACGAGCTCGACGGCGACGGCGAGCTCTTCGAGGGGATCGAGCTCCGGACCGTGCATGGCCACACCCGCGCGATGCAGATGATCCTGGTTCGCGGCGACGAGGGGAGCGGCTCCCACGGCGGCCTGCTCTACTGCGCCGATCTGATCCCGACCTCCGCCCATCTCGGCTTCCCCTATATCATGGGCTACGACAACTTTCCGCTCACGACGCTCGAGGAGAAGAAGCGGTTCGTGCCGGAGGCCTACGAGCGGCGCTGGCTCCTCTGCTTCGAGCACGATGCCTTCACCGAGGCGGTGACGATCCAGGCGGCCAAGCGGGGCTTCGAGATCGCCGACCGCGTCGAGCTCTGAGATCCGGGCCTGCTCAATGAGCCGGCGCTCCGGCATCCGTGCTCCGGTCGGGCCAATCCCCGCCGGGGCCGTTCGTCGACCAAGGACCGGGCTCGCGCATCGGCGCGGGCCCCTACTCATTCCGGCAGCCCGGACTTATTTCGGCAAGCCCGGCATTTCGAAGAAAGCATCCCAGATGGAACGCGACAGCACCAAGGAATATATCCGCGCCTGCTCCCTGAAGGAGATCCCGAAGCGGCGGGGGAAGAACATCTACTTCGATGAGGAGACGCAGGTGGCGATCTTTCACATCGAGAGCCGCCTCTTCGCCGTCAGCAATATCTGTCCGCATCAGCATGCCCCGGTGATCGCCGAGGGATTCGTGGAGGATTGCACGATCACCTGCCCGCTGCACGGCTGGGTCTACGATCTGGAGACCGGCAAGGCGATCGGCGGGGCCGGACGCCTGAAGACCTACGAGATCTTCCTCGAAGGGGAGGACGTGATCATCGAGAAGCCCGAACCGGAGGAGCCGACCTGGCGGATCTGAGACGATATGACGACGCGCGACCCGACTCCGCTCCGGAGCCGTCCGCCCCGGAACCGACCGCCCCGGAGCAGTCCGCCATGGAGTCCCGGGCGGCGCGCGCGCTGGCGCGGGAGCGGACCGAGCGGATCAGAAGCTTTCTGCGCGATGAGCTCCGGTTCGATCTGGTCGGCGTGGCGCCGGCCGAGCGGATGGAGGAGGAGGGGGTGCGCCTGGAGGAGTGGCTGGCGCGCGGCTACCACGGCACCATGGACTACATGGAGCGGAACGTCGAGAAACGGATCGACATTCGGGAGATCCTTCCCGGCGCCCGCTCGGTGATCGTCGTGGCCCGCAACTACTACACTCCCCATCAGCGCGCCGCCGGCGACGATATCGCCAAGGTGAGCCGCTATGCCTGGGGGACCGATTACCACCGCATCCTCCCGAAGCGGCTCCGGAAGCTCCATCGCTTTCTCCAGACGATCGATCCCGCGGTCGATTCCCGCTGGTACGTCGACACCGGTCCCGTGCTCGAAAAGAGCTGGGCGGTGCGCGCCGGGCTCGGCTGGATGGGGAAGCACAGCAACGTGATCACCCGAACGCACGGAAGCTGGCTCTTCCTCGGCGTCTTCATCACGTCGATGGAGCTCACGTACGACGAGCCGATCGGCGACCTCTGCGGCACCTGCACCCGCTGCATCGACGCATGCCCGACCGACGCGATCGTCGAGCCCTACCTGGTGGATGCCTCCCGCTGCATCAGCTTCGTGACCATCGAACAGAAGCCGAAGACGGAGCTTGATCCGGCCACCGGCGCCTCCTTCGACAACTGGGTCTTCGGCTGCGATATCTGCCAGGATGTCTGCCCCTGGAACCGGTTCCAGCGCCCGACCGACGAGGAGATCTTCCAGCCCCGCCCCGGCATGCTCGAGCTCGGACTGGAGGAGCTTCGCGAGATGGGGGACGAGGAGTTCGCCACCCGCTTTCAGGGGAGCCCGGTGAAGCGGGCCACCGCCGAGGGGCTCCGCCGGAACGCGCGCGGGGTGAGTCGGGGGAAGGATGACGAGGGGAGCGAAGCGGGCCGGGCCAACGAGACATAACGGATTGCGACGGCGGTGCGATATGAACCGGCCGCGGCCGCTGGGCAAACGGCGATCCATGAAAACGGAAAGGTCCCATTCCACAGATTGGAATGGGACCTTCCAGCACAGACAGTTTTCCACATTTCCACGGCCGTCCGTTTCCCCCACGTGTGGACAACTACACGCGCCCCCGCGCCCCCGCGCGGGAAGGGGAGCGGCCATGTCCGGGCGGGTATCAGGAGCCGATCATCCCGGCCGTGCCGGACTGCATGCGGCGGAGCGGCTGGCTGTAGAGAATCACCTCCAGCGGCTCGTTCCGTCCGTTTTTGCGCCCTTTCCTCCCTCCGTTCATCTTCAGCTCCAACGCTTTCTTCAGCGGAGCGATAGCCTCTTCCAGGGTCGACGCCTGCCCGATCTCTCCAGGGAGCTCCGGCGATTCCGCGTACCACATATCAAGGGTACGATGCTGCAGATAGATGACGACTTGACTCATTGCCCACCTCCTTATCCACACGTTGTCCACACTGTGGAAAGACTCAATACGCGTGCCGATCCTCACACCGGCGTTATCTGAGTGAAACGGAGTACCGTTTCCGTACCGGACTGAGAGAGTGATGCGTCGTGGGCGGAGAAAGGTTGCGGAATGGGAAGGAGGCGTGCAGGGTGGGGCGCTTCACGGAGCGCCTCGACCCGGGATCGGGATGATGGGGATGCGCCGGATGGAGGGGACATGCGGCGCGGGGGGACGTGCCGCAGGACGGAGGATGCGGCGCATGAGGGGATGCGGCGCATGAGGGATGCGTTCGTAGCCGCGTTCAATTGAACGCGGCTACTGTTTTAATACCTCGATGCCGCTCTTCTTCAACTCCTCGCGCACGTCGCGCGAGACCGTGGTCCGCACCGCGTCGACGTTCTTGAGCCTGGAGAAGGGGAAGATCGCGATGGTCACGCCGGGGGAATCGTCCTCGATCACCTTCACCTCCGGGTGGGGGACGTCGAGGATCAGCTCGTTCTCGGCCAGCAGCCGGTGGACGATCTGCTGCGCGCGGCCGATGTCGGTGTTGCCGGCGACGGTCACCTTCATCTCCACGCGGAGATATTCGTTGACGCTCCGGTTCTTGATCACGCCGGAGAAGATCGCGCTGTTCGGCACGAACGCCCGGACGTTGTCCGCCATGTCGACGATGGTCGAGAAGATGCCGATCTCGATCACGGTCCCGGAGACGCTGGAGACCTCCACCTCGTCGCCGGCCTTGAACGGGCGGAACAGCAGCAGCATGAATCCGGCCGCGAAGTTCGACAGCGAGCCCTGCAGCGCCAGGCCGATGGCCAGGCCCGCGGCGCCGAGAATCGCCACCAGCGACGTGGTCTCGATGCCGAATACCCCGAGCAGGACCAGCCCGAGGGTGACCCAGAGGGTGATCCTCGCGGCGCTGAGCACGTAGCGTCGCACCGTGGTATCGTTGACGGTGCGCCGCAGCGTCCCCTGCAGCACCGTCAGCGTGATCCGCAGCAGCGAGTATCCGATGGCCAGCACCACGATCGCGCTGAGCACTTTCCAGCCGATTCCGATGAGGGAATCTGCGAGATTCTGCGCCGTGAAGTACTTGGCGAGCTCCTTGAACGACATATTCATCTGGCGGTCACCTTTTGCGATGTCGGCGCGAAGTTACGTTCTCGGCGGGAATTCGCGCTCTTCCGATCCGTTGCGATAGGTTTCCACCCCCGTTCGCGGTTTGGTAAACCCGGAAACGGGGGCGTAACTTTCCCGGTCATCTCCGCGGGGCATGCCCCCGTTCCTTCAACGATTTCGCCGGTTCTCCGAACCGGCATGCTGACAGCGCCATGATTACCGATTCCGACGCGCAGACCGAGCTCGGCCAGGCCGAGGATGTTCGCCAGTTGAAGCTCTTTATCGATGGCCGCTTCGTCGACGCCATCGACGGCCGGACCTTTCCGGACATCAGCCCGGTGACCGGCCGGGTGATCGCCCGGGTGGCCGAGGCCGGCGCCGCGGATGTCGATCTGGCCGTCAAGGCCGCGCGCCGCGCCCTGGATGGTCCGTGGGGATCGATGCCGGTCGCCGACCGGCTCGACCTGCTGGCCCGCGTGGCCGACCGGATCATGGAGCGCTTCGACGAATTCCTCGACGCCGAGGTGTCCGATACCGGCAAGCCGCTCGGCTTCGCCTGCAGCGTCGACATCCCGCGCGGCGCGGCCAACTTCCGGATCTTCGCCAACATGCTCCGGAACCTGCCGACCGAATCCTTCCAGACCGACACGGCCGATGGCGAGGGGGCGCTCAACTACGCCCTGCGCGCGCCGCTCGGCGTGGTCGGGGTGATCTGCCCCTGGAATCTTCCCCTGCTGCTGATGACCTGGAAGGTGGCCCCGGCGCTGGCCTGCGGCAACACCGTGGTGGTGAAGCCCTCGGAGGAGACCCCCGGCACGGCGACCCTTCTGGCCGAAGTGATGAACGAGGTGGGGATTCCCCCCGGCGTCTACAACGTGGTGCACGGCTTCGGACCCGATTCGGCCGGCGAGGCGATCACCAAGCACCCCGATATCTCCGCCATCACCTTCACCGGCGAAAGCCGCACCGGCCAGGCGATCATGCGCGCGGCCGCGGCCACCGTCAAGCACATCTCCTTCGAGCTCGGCGGCAAGAACCCGGCGATCATCTTCGCCGACTGCGATTTCGACGCCGCCGTGGAGGGAACCGCCCGCTCGGTCTTCTCCAACTGCGGCCAGGTCTGCCTCTGCTCCGAGCGCGTCTACGTGGAGCGCTCGATCTTCGACCGCTTCGTCGCGGCGCTCAAGCGGGAGGCCGAGAGCCTCGCCATCGGCGACCCGAAGCAGCCGGGCATCACGATGGGACCGCTGATCTCGCGCGGCCATCGGGAGAAGGTGCTCTCCTATTTCGAGCTGGCGCGCCAGGAAGGGGCCACCGTCGTCACCGGCGGCGGCATCCCGGAGCTCGGCTCCGAGCTGGAGGGGGGAGCCTTCGTGGAGCCGACCATCTGGACCGGCCTGCCGGAGAGCGCCCGTTGCATCCGCGAGGAGATCTTCGGCCCGGTCTGCCATATCCAGCCGTTCGACACCGAGGAGGAGGCGCTTCGCATGGCGAACGATTCCGAGTACGGCCTCTGCGCCGCGGTCTGGACCCAGAACCTCACCCGCGCCCATCGCATGGCCCGCCATCTGGAGACCGGCATGGTCTGGATCAACACCTGGTTCCTCCGCGACCTCCGCACGCCGTTCGGCGGCGTGAAGCTCAGCGGCATCGGACGCGAGGGGGGCGTGCACTCGGTGAATTTCTACAGCGAGCTGAAGAACGTCTGCGTCAAGCTTTGATCTCGCGCGGTGCTCCGCCTGCGCTTCGACGAGGGCGCTTCGACGATGGCGCGTTACGTATCCTCCGGTCGGCGTCGTTCGATCTGTCCGGCTCCTCGGCACGACGCTTCTTGATTCCCGTACGGGCGGCCCCCCTTGGCCGCCCCCCCCGGTTGCCGTCGCCGGGCCAGCGTCTCTCTCCCGCCCGATCGCTTCCGTTGCGTTCCGGGCCGTCGCCGGGCGCGCCTCGGCGCCCTTCGCGGCGTCTCTCCATCAAAACCGAGCACGAGACATGGGGTGGAACACCATCGCCTTCTTCGCCGAGGGAGATCCCTCGACCACGCTGATGCCCGCGTTCGAGGATTCCTGGACGCCGACCGATAATGAGCTGGCGCTGGACGAAGCCTCATCCTCGGGGCTCGCGCCGGACATGGCCTTCGCCGAGGTGAAGGGATGGAGCGCGCTCTGGGCGCCGGGACAGGAGACGCTCGCCGAGGTCGCGGAGCTCGTCGATGATCTTTCGGTGGCCGGACGCGCCCTCGCGGTGGTCCTCTCCGGCGTCACCAGCTCCTACGGCTTCCTCTGGTCGATCGACGGCGAAATAACGCGGGCCATCTACTATGCCGACGACGAGCCGGCCATCGATCGCGGAGCGGCGCTTCCGGAGGAGGAGGGGATCGACCGTCCGTCGTGGGGCTATGACGAGGACTGGATCTTCACCATCGTCTCCCGGCTCACCGGCATCTCCTATCAGGATCTCGACGCGGCCACGTATCGCCGTCTCGGCCGGATCTGACGCCGCGCCGCCGGCCGCGATGCCGTGCCCGGCACCCGGCCGATCGAACGTTTCGACAGCATCGCTCACGCACCGGACACCGCAAGCACCATGAGCTGGAATACCATCGCGTTCTTCTTCGAGGGGACCGCGGCGCGGACCTTCGTGCCGACGCTCGAGCCGGGGAGCCTCACCTCGGAGTTCCTCGACCTGAAGCATGCCGTCTCCGCCGACCTGGAGCCCGATCTGGCCTTCGCCGAAGTGGGAGGGTGGACCGTGGTCTGGGCGCCCGGGGAGCCGCTTGGCGTGATCACGACAATGCTCGCGAGAGTGTCCGCGAAACGGCGCGCCCTCGCCGTGAAGCTCAACGCCAACACCTCCACGTACGGCTTCTTCTGGTATGTCGACGGCGTTCCGATGCGCGAGATCCTGTACCGGCCGGAAGGGACGGCGCTGGCCGGCGGGCTTCCGCTGGCCGAGGAGGAGGGGATTCTTCGTCCGTCGTGGGGCTATGACGAGAGCTACGTCTTCACCATCGTCGAGCGCATCACCGGCATCTCCATCGCCGATCTGCAGCGTGCCCGCTACCGCCGCGTGAGGCTTCCCGAGGATGATGAGGATGCGAGCGACGATACGGAGCGGGATCTCTCCGAGCCGGTTCCGCGGCGCTTCGTCGGGAACTCGGAGGAATGGGAAGCGCGAGCCGGGAGCGGCTCCCGCCTGAGGCAGAGGCGGACGTGGGTGGCGGTGTTCGTGGGGTTCGTCATGCTCAGGCTGATCGCGTCTCTGATCCGGACTGACTCCGATACTATCTCGCCGCAGGATATCGGGCGGTATACCCCGTCCGGGGCGTACTCGATGGATGCACTCGGGAAGGAGCCGCTTCCGATGCTCTCGGCAGAGGAGGAGCATCTGGCGTCGGAGGTCAGCTTCGATGAGCTGGTGCTCAAGGCGGCGCGGCGCCATGGCGATTCGCTCCGACGCTATATGGCGCCCGGCCCCGGCGGCTTGCTCGAGCCGCAGCGAGCGGTGGAGCTCTCGGTGCCGGCCGGGAGCGCCGTGGAGACGCGCGAATCGCTCCGCAAGATGCTCGGCATGTATGGCTTCCAGGTGTATATCTCCGCCCAGCGCGATGGAAGCCCGATCGACCGGATCGTGATCCTCTCCGGCGACAACACCATCAGCGCCGACCAGATCCGTTTCGTCAGACTGGTCGCGACTGCCGCCCCGGGACACGGGCTGACGAACGATTCGATCGTCGCGCGGCTCGAGAACTGGCAGTTGCGCTTCGGGCTCGCGGTGAACGGGGCCGGACGGGACTGGTTGGATCTGGAGCTGAGCGCCACGCCGGAGGATCGGGAGGCGTTTGCCCGGGAGCTGGCCGCGTTCTGTCCGAAGGTCATCGTCGGCGATGGCCAGCTCAAGGGGACGATCGGCGAACAACTGGCCGGCTCGCGGAGACTCTTCCTCACGTGGAGCGGGGAAGTATCCCGAGGCCGCGCCACGCGTCGGCGATCCGGCTGAGGCGATCCGCCCGAGCGGCGCCCGGTCGGGTGTTGCGTCTTCCGCCGGCCGGCGTCCTTCGTCGGCGGCGACGGCGCCTCGGAGCTGATGCTCCTCGGCGAGCCCCGTCGCGGTCCCTCGTCCGCGTGGCTCGCCCTGGCGCGCCGGACGGATCGGCAATCCAATCAGGATCATTCGCATGTCAGAGACTTCTCCATCGCAGGAGCCGGAGAGCCCGCGGTCGGGCGCCACGGGGCGCCGCGTCGGCCTTTCCGCCATCGCCATCTTTTTCATGATCGTCTTCGCCGTCATCAGGGTGCTCAACAGCACCGACCCGCCGAAGAACGAGCCGAGCGTGACGCTCACCGTCGAGCAGCGGGATCTGATGCGGCACATGAAGCTGGATGAGCGGCTCATGGGGGCCCTGGTGATGCTCGGCGACTCGATCCACCAGTATGCCTCCTACGATACCTCGGGGCAGCTTCTGGCCCGGCCGGCGATCGAGCTCCGGGTGCCGGCCGGGAGCGGCTACAAGGCCGTCGACCGGGTCGGCGATGCCGTGGCGTCGTTCGGCTACCGCGCATGGCTCTCGGACAACGGCTTCGACATGCACCCGGATCAGGTGGCCATCACCCGCGAGCGCGATCCGTACGCCCCGGTGATCCTGGCCGGCACCTCCGGCGCCAACCTCGGCATCTCCAACGCCGACGTGATCGCCAGGATCAGGGAGTGGGATCGTCGCTTCGGGCTCAAGGTGATCGGCGCCGGCGCCGACTGGGCGGAGATGGAGCTCGTCAAGCAGCCGGCCGACATGAAGGCCTTCGCCGACGAGGTCTCCAAGTTCTCGCCGGACGTGGTGACGCAGGGGACCGAAACGGTCGACGCGCTCGCGGCCGAGATGAAGAAGACCAACCACGTCTACCTCTGGTGGGATTGATCGCGTCGGGATATCCGGCCGATCGCCCCGCCATGCTCCCGAGCCGTGTCCCGCCTCTTGCAATCAATTACCTCCGGCCCCTTTCCGGAATCGCTATCATGTCCGTTCGCGATCGTGGCCGGGCCGTTCGGCGTGCATTGCCGCATGCTGATTCGGCGCCGGGATGCGATATTGCGCCCCGATCGAACCGAACCCTCCGACCGACGAGGAACCGATGAACGGCGAGTCATTTATCTTGGGAGATCGCGCGCAGGCGCTGGCCAACTATCCGCATGCCCGCCGCGTGGGTGATTTCATCTATGTCTCCGGCGTCTCCAGCCGCAGGCTGGACAACACGCACGCCGGGGTGAGGAAGCATCCCGACGGCACCGTGGAGCTCGACATCCGGGAGCAGACCCGCGCGGTGATCGAGAATATCCGGGAGATCCTTCTGGCCGCCGGCGCCGATCTGGCCAACGTCGTCGACATGCTCGTGATGCTCGTCGACATGAAGGATTACGGCGGGATGAACGAGGTGTACAACGAGTTCTTCAACGCGGAGACCGGGCCCAGTCGGACTACCTGCGCCGTGCATCAGCTTCCGCATCCGAACCTCCTGATCGAGATCAAGGCCGTGGCCTATCTTCCTCGCGGCTGATTCCGTCCGGCCCGCGTCCGCGTCGTGGCCCGCGTCGCGACCGATGCCGGACGCCGGAGCGGCGGGGAGCCGATCAACAGCAATCGCAACAGCAATCGCAACAGCAACGCAATCGACATCCGCATGACTCTTCATCAGCAGCTTGCCGAGCGGCTCTGGAACGCGCAGATGACCGGCGCCCCGTGCGATGCGCTCACCGCGAGCCATCCCGATCTCACGCTGGAGGATGCCTACGAGATCCAGTCGATCAACCTCGGTCGCCGGATGAGCGAGCGGGGCCTGTTCGGGCCGAAGGCCCGGCTGGTCGGTCGGAAGATCGGCATCACCAGCCGCGCCGTGCAGGATTGGCTCTCCGTCTCCGAGCCGGACTTCGGCGGCCTGCTCGACGACATGTCCGTCGGCGACGGCGCCCGCGCCGACATCTCGAAGCTCCTGCAGCCGCGCGTCGAGGGGGAGCTGGCGTTCGTGCTGAAGAAGTGCCTGCTCGGCCCCGGCATCACCGCGGCGCACGTGGTGGCCGCCACCGATTTCGTGCTGCCGGCCATCGAGATCATCGACTCCCGCATCAAGGAGTGGAAGTTCAAGATCCATGATACCGTGGCCGATAACGCCTCCAGCGGCATGTTCGTGGTGGGCACCCGGCCGATGACCCTGGAGGAGCTCGACCTGAAGACCGTCGGCATGGCGCTCAGGAAGAACGGCGAGGTGGTCTCCACCGGCGCCGGCGCCGCCTGCCTCGGCAACCCGATCAACGCGGTGGTCTGGCTGGCCAACAAGCTCGGCGAGCTCGGCACCACGCTCGGCGCCGGCGAGGTGATCCTCTCCGGTGCCCTCGGACCGGTCTCCCCGGTCACGGCCGGCGACGTCGTCTCCGTGCAGATCGGCCGGATGGGTGAGGTCGCCGTCTCCTTCTGAGGCGCCCCGCTCCGCCGATCGCCGGCCCCCGGTTCCGACGACGGATTCCGCCGACGGGATTCCGACAACGGGATTCCGCCGACGGGCTCCCGGCATCGAATCTCCGACAACGCATCTCCGAACCCGACACGCTCTCGAGCGCGCGGGGCGTATATACAGGTGGATATCGCATGAACAAGCACAAGGTAGCGATCATCGGCTCCGGCAACATCGGAACCGATCTGATGGTGAAGATCCTCCGGACCTCCGATCTCCTCGAGATGGGAGTGCTGGTCGGCATCGATCCCGAGTCCGACGGTCTGGCGCGCGCCGCGAGGATGGGAGTGGCCACGACGCACGAGGGCATCGAGGGGCTGGTGAAGCATCCGCTCTTCCCCGAGATCGAGATCGTCTTCGACGCCACCTCGGCCCGGGCGCACATGACCAACGCCGAGATCCTGCGCGCCCACGGCAAGCGGGTGATCGACCTTACCCCGGCCGCGGTCGGTCCGTACGTGGTCCCGGTCGCCAACCTCGAGGAGCATATCGACGCGCCGAACGTCAACATGGTCACCTGCGGCGGACAGGCGACGATCCCGATCGTCTGGGCCGTCAGCCGCGTTGCTCCGGTTGCCTATGCCGAGATCGTGGCCTCGATCGCCAGCAAGTCGGCCGGCCCTGGAACCCGCGCCAACATCGACGAGTTCACGCAGACCACCTCGCGCGGCATCGAGCAGATCGGCCGCGCGCGCCGTGGCAAGGCGATCATCATCCTGAACCCGGCCGAGCCCCCGCTGATCATGCGCGACACGGTCTACACCCTCTCCGAGGGGAACGACACCGCCGCGATCGACGCCTCGATCCGCGAGGTGGTGACCCGCGTGGCCGAGTACGTCCCCGGCTACCGGCTGGTGAAGGATCCGGTGTTCGATGAGGTCTCGGTCACCATCCCCGGCTTCGGCTCCTTCCAGGGAACCAAGACCAGCGTCTTCCTCGAAGTGGAGGGGGCCGGACACTACCTGCCGAAGTATGCCGGCAATCTGGACATCATGACCTCCGCCGCCCTCAGGATGGGGGAGGAGATCGCCCGGCGCATCGAGCGGGAGTCGAGCATCGAGAGCGCGAGCTCCTGAGTCCGCCTCGCCGTTCCGATCGAATCATGCCACGCCCTCGCAGCGGATCGTTGCGGGGGCGTCGTGCGTTCGGGACGGCGCGTCGTGGGGATGCCCACGCTCCGCATTTCATCGAGACGCGATCCGTGCCGTCGTGGTCGAACGTCGCTCGCGACCGGGTGAGAATGTCCGGAAGGTGCAACCGATCGTCCTACCCGCGGCGACCGGGCGCTCGATAGCTTTGTGACGCGCCCTCCCAACAATCACCGGAGAATGATCTCATGAAGACGACGCTCGCACTGCTCCTCCTCCTTCTGTTGCCGACGCTGCTCCCCGCGCAGCGCATCCAGGGGGATTTCGAGCACTGGGACACGACCAGCTTCACGCGCCCCTGGACCGACGTGGACACTCCCTACGTGGGCGTGCTTCCGGCCGGCTGGAGCGCCGCCTCGTATTACGGCGTCGGCCGGAGCTCGGACGCGCATACCGGCTCCTGGTCCGCGTCGATCTGGAACTGGTACGGCGAGATCCCCGGCGTGATGGTGCTCGGCCAGCGTCAGGTCAACGACGACGGGCGCGGGCTGATCTATGGCGGCGTCCCGGTCGACGAAGTGCCGGCGCGGCTCGTCGGCTCCTACAAGTTCCTTCCCGGGGAGACCTACAGCGCCGACGATTCGGCCATGGTCGTGATCATCCTCAAGCGCTTCGATGCCGGCCAGAGCAAGGCCGACACGCTCTCGTTGGTCAGGGCCTCGCTCGGCCCGGCGCCGAACTGGACGCCGTTCGAGATCGCGATTCCGGCGCCCCGCGACGGCGCGCGTCCCGATTCGGTCGCGGTCGGCTTCTTCTCGAGCCGCGCCGGCATCTGCAAGGAGGCGCGCTGCTGCAACCTTCTGATGGACGATCTCTCCTTCGCCTCCGCGGCCGGCGTTCCGTTGCACCTCGAACAGGGGAGGATTGCCGGGGCCGTGGTGAGCCCGAACCCGCTCCGGAGCTCGTCGGTGATCTCCTTCGACGGCGCGGCCGACGGACACTACCGCGTCTCGCTCGTCGACGCCGCCGGGCGCGAGGTCCGCGCGCTGGAGGCCGTCGGCTCCCGCGTCGAGCTCGAGAGAGGGGATCTGGCCGATGGCGCCTATCTCTTCCTGATCCGCGACGCCGCCGGCGTCCCGGTCGCCTCGGGACGGATCGTGGTCGGCGAGCGGTGATCGCGAAGCGCATCGATAAGCGCTCAATGATAGACGCTCGATGGTAGGCGCACGTCTTCAGCGTGCGCCGGCGCGGCGGGGGGCGGCCACGGGGGGCGCTCGTACGAAGATTGAAGAGGCGCGCGGTGTTCGCCTTCGGGCTCGCCGGCCCCGCTCCCGAGGCACGGCGCGCGGCGGCGGACACCTCGATCGGATATCGCGCGGGGCGCTCGGAAACGGGCGCCCCGTCGTCGTTGCCGGCCGGCCGATCCCTCCCGGCCGGCCCTTCCGACCCGCCTGGGGAGGGGAATGCCGGCGGCGGCGAGTGAACGATTTGTCGTAGATTGATGCGGCTTTGGCGCGCCCGATTCGGTACATTCGGTTTCGTACATGTAATCGCGGGGAAACCCCGCGGTTCGCGAAGTTGTGAAGGCGCACACGAGCGGTCCGGACCGCCCTTGTGCGCTTTCTCGCGTCTCGTTTCCAGGCTCATCAGGCAGTCATGAAGAAGATCATCATCAACGATTGCACGCTGCGCGACGGCATGCACGCGCTGGCGCACCAGTATTCCGTCGACCAGATGGTCGCGATCGCCCGGAAGCTCGACGAGGCCCGGGTCGATCTGATCGAGGTCTCCCACGGCGACGGCCTCAACGGCAACTCCTTCAACTACGGCTTCTCGGCGCATACCGAGATCGACTATCTCCGCGCCGTCAAGGAGGTGCTGACCCACGCCAAGCTGGTCGCGCTGCTGCTGCCGGGGATCGGGACGGTGGAGGATATGGAGATGGCCCGCGAGGCGGGGGTGGATACCATCCGCATCGCCACCCATTGCACCGAGGCGGATATCGCCGCCCAACATATCGAGGCAGCCCGGAAGATGGGCTTCGACGTGGTCGGCTTCCTGATGATGGCCCACATGATTCCGACCGCCGAGCTGGTCCGCCAGGCCAAGCTGATGGAGTCCTACGGCGCCGACTGCGTCTACATCACCGACTCGGCCGGAGCGCTCCTGATGGACGAGACGCGCGAGCGCGTCACCGCCTTCCGCCAGGAGCTCGGCTGCCAGGTCGGCTTCCACAATCACAACAACCTCGGCCTCGGCGTGGCCAACACGGTGATCGCCATCGAGTGCGGCGCCGACCGCGTCGACGGCTCGCTGGCCGGCATGGGCGCCGGCGCCGGCAACTGCGCCCTCGAGGTGCTGATCGCCGTCACCGACCGGATGGGGATCGAGACCGGCGTGAGCCTCTACCCGTTGATCGACGGCGCCGACGGGATCGTCCGCCCGCTTCAGCGGCGTCCGGTGCAGACCGACGGCAACGCCCTGATGCTCGGCTTCGCCGGCGTCTACTCCTCCTTCCTGCTCCACACCGAGCGCGCCGCCAAGCGCTTCGGCGTCGATCCGCGCGACATCCTGGTCGAGCTCGGACGCCGCAAGATGATCGGCGGACAGGAGGACATGATCGTCGACGTGGCGATCGATCTGGCCGCGCGGGGAGTCGAGCGATGATAACGGCGCGGCCAGGGGGGAAGGGATGAGCGTGCTTGCGTTCCTCCTGATCTTTCTGATCGTGGTCTCCCGCGTCGCCGGGCGCAAGGCCGGCGGGGATTCCTTCACCGCGGGGGTGATCTTCTTCTTCGCGTTCCTCGCGCTGCTGATGCTCGGCATCGTGCTCGAGCGGAGCCTCGGATACCTCGATCCTCTGGTGACCGTCCGTCGGGTGCTGGCCTTCACGCTGCTCGGCGAATCGCTTCTGGACCTGGGGCTCTCCGTGCTCCGGTACGCGCGGACGCGCCAGCCGAAGTATGTCGGCTACGCGCTTCTGTTTCTCCTCTTCTTCTCGTTTCTTGTCGCGGCGCTCATCGGCGATCTGCCGGTCGGGGCCCTGGATTGAGGCTCCCCCATTGAGGCTTCCTCGATCGAGGATTCCGCGCCATCGACCCTTTCAACCCGCACCGAGGCTCGCCGATTCGCGAGCCGTCGGAGCTTGCACGCTCAGCCCCTGGAACCATGACCATCGACCGTATTCGAGAGCTCGCCGAGACCGTGGACACCGCCGCGATGAGCGCGACGCAGATCGCCATGCTCACCATCGCCGACGCCGGGATCTCCATCGAGGATGCCTACGCGATTCAGGAAGCCTCCGTGCTCCGGCGCCTGGAGCGGGGGGAAGCGCTCGTCGGGATGAAGCTCGGACTGACCAGCCGCGCCAAGATGGAGCAGGTGGGGGTCCATGAGCCGATCCTCGGCCACCTGACCAGCACGATGGTGCTCAACGACGGCGGCGTGATCCGCGTCCGGGAGCATTGCCATCCGCGCGCCGAGCCGGAGATCGCCTTCGTGATGGCCGAGGACCTCTACGGTCCGGTGACGCCGGCGCAGGCGCTCCAGGCGGTGGCCGGCGCCTCGGCCGCGATCGAGATCATCGACAGCCGCTACAAGGATTTCAAGTTCACCCTGCCGGACGTGATCGCCGACAACACCTCGGCCTCCCGGTTCGTGCTCGGGAGCGATCTGGTGCCGTGCGATCTGCTCAACCTCGGCAACCTCGGGATCGTGTTCGAGGTCAACGGCAGGATCGCCGAGATCGGCTCGAGCGCGGCGGTGCTGGACAATCCGGCGCGGGCGCTGGCGGAGCTGGCCAACATGCTGGCGCGGCGCGGCAAGTATATCGAGGCCGGACAGGTGGTGCTCAGCGGCGGCGCCACCGCCGCGGTCTCACTGAATCCCGGCGACCGGGTGCGCGTGGTTGTCGACGAGATCGGCACCGCGGAGTTCAGCGTCGCATCCTGATCCGAACCGGCCCGCGCGGTGGTCCCCTGGCGGGACCGCCCGGCCGGAGCACTTCACTACGGAGCAACGTCCGATGGCAGCACGTACAGCATTCAACCTGCGACAGTGGATCGAAGAGCACCGGCACCTGTTGAAGCCGCCGGTCGGCAATGAGCAGCTCTGGAAGGAGGAGCACCCCGAGTTCATCGTGATGGTGGTCGGCGGACCGAACTCCCGGAAGGATTTCCACGTCGACGCCGGCGAAGAGCTCTTCTATCAGCTCGAGGGGGACGTGGTGGTCAGGGTGGTCGAGGATGGGGTGATCCGCGACGTCCAGATCCGCGAGGGGGACATCTTCCTGCTGCCGCCGATGGTGCCCCACTCGCCCCAGCGCGGCGCCAACACCGTCGGCCTGGTCATCGAGCGGACGCGGACGCCGGAGGAGAAGGACGGCTTTCAGTGGTACTGCGAGAACTGCGGCAACAAGATCCACGAGGTCTTCCTCCCGGTCTCCGACATCACCACGCAGCTCAAGCCGGTCTTCGACGCCTTCTGGGCCGACATGGACGCGCGCACCTGCAAGGTCTGCGGCACCGTGATGGAACCGCCGAAGAGAATTGAGAATGTCGAAGGATGAAATCACCGCCAACCCGCTGCCGGGCTGCTTCACGGCATCGTGGATGGAACGGGGGGCGCGGGTGACGCGGGTGAGGGCATCGGGGCGGGGGGTATCGAAGAGAATTGAGAATTGAGAATGCCGAAGGATGAAATCGGCGCCAACCCGCCGGGCTGCTTCACGGCAGCGTGGATGGTACGGGGGGCGCGGGTGACGCGGGTGAGGGCATTCGGGGCGGGGTGGGACTATTGGCAACCAACAGCGGACGAACAGCGACAGCGCACATGAAGATCGACATCCATACGCACATTCTCCCGGAGAACTGGCCGAACCTGCGCGAGCGCTACGGCTACGGAGGCTGGGTTCAGCTCGACCACTACAAGCCATGCTGCGCGCGCATGATGGTCGACGGGGAGAACTTCCGCGACGTCCAGGAGAACACCTGGAGCCCGGAGGCCCGGCTGCACGAATGCGATCGCGACGGCGTTCACGTGCAGGTGCTCTCGACCGTCCCGGTGATGTTCAGCTACTGGGCAAAGCCGGAGCACACCGCCGATCTGGCCCGCATCCTCAACGACCATATCGCCTCGGTGGTCGCCCGCTATCCTCGGCGCTTCGTCGGCCTCGGCACCCTTCCGATGCAGAGCGCGCCCCACGCGGTGGCGGAGCTCGAGCGCTGCGTCAAGGAGCTCGGCATGCCCGGCGTGCAGATCGGCTCCCACATCAACAGCCTCAACCTCGACCACGAATCCTTCTTCCCGATCTACGAGGCGGCCGAGGATCTCGGCGCGGCAATCTTCGTCCATCCCTGGGACATGCTCGGCAAGGATCGGATGGCCAAGTACTGGCTCCCCTGGCTCGTCGGCATGCCGGCCGAGACCACGCTGGCCATCTGCTCGGTGATCTTCGGCGGCGTGCTCGACCGCTTCCCGCGTCTCCGGATCGGCTTCGCCCACGGCGGCGGCTCCTTCCCGATGACCATCGGCCGTATCGAGCATGGCTTCCGCGTCCGTCCGGACCTGGTGCAGCTCCACATCCAGACCGAGCCGCGGGAATACCTCTGCCGGATGTACTTCGATTCGCTCGTGCACGATCCGCAGGTGCTCCGCTACATGATCAACCTCTGCACCGCCGAGCGGATCGCCCTCGGCTCCGATTATCCCTTCCCGCTCGGCGAGCACCATCCCGGCAACCTGATCGAATCGATGGAGGATCTGGATGCCTCCACGAAGGATCGTCTGCTGGCCGGCACCGCGCTGGAATTCCTCGGCCTCGGGCGGGAGCAGTTCCTGTCGCGGCACGCATCCAGCCAGGAGGCGTAGCCGCATGAGGATCACCTTCGCCTCGGGAAAGCGGCACTTCGCGGCCGATCTTTCCCGTCCGTTCGACATCTCGATCCCGATCGATTTCTCCGGACCGCAGCCGAACGCCTTCTGGCTTCCGCGCGCCGAGGCCCACGCGGCCGAGGGGGGCTCCTTCATCGGCGATACCCGGCGCGGCGGCAGCTGCAACTGCGAAACGGTCACCTTCAACCCGCACGGCAACGGCACGCACACCGAGTGCGTCGGCCACGTCGCCAACGCCCGCGTGGCCGTTACCTCGGTGCTCGGCGCGACGGTGATGCCGGCCACGCTCATCACCGTGGATCCGGAGCCCTGGTCGGCCGGGTCCGACGAGATCGCGCGGGAGGGGGACATGGCCATCACCTGGTCGGCGATCGAGCGGGGCATCTCCGCGCTCGATGCGGTCGATCGGGAGTTCTTCCGCGCGCTGGTGATCCGCACGCGGCCGAACCCGCCGGGCAAGCGGAGCGCCGCCTACTCCGGCGCCAACCCGCCCTACTTCACGCTGGAGGCGATGCGCCTGGTGCGCGAGCTCGACGTGGAGCATCTGCTGGTCGACCTTCCGTCGGTCGATCGGGAGGATGACGGCGGGGCGCTCGGCGCGCACCGCATCTTCTGGGAAGTGCCGGAGGGGACGCACGAGATCCCGCCGCCGTATCCTTCCCGCACGATCACCGAGATGATATACGTCGACGACGCGCTGGCCGACGGCTGGTACCTGCTCGATCTGCAGGTGGCCCCGCTTCTGCTGGACGCCGCGCCGTCGCGTCCGCTGCTGTATTCCGTCGAAGAGATCTCCTAACCTGCTCAGAGAGTGCACGCGCCATGACTGATCTGCCGATCATCGATCCGAATCCCTCCCAGTCCGCCAAGTATCATCCCTCGCTCGAGTTCGCGCGGGAGATGGATGAGCGCGATCCGCTCGGCGGCTATCGCGACCAGTATCACCTGCCGCGCATGGTCACCGGCGATCCGATGGTCTACTTCTGCGGCAACTCCCTCGGACTGGAGCCGAAGTCGGCCAAGGCGGCCGTGCTTCAGGAGCTGGAGGATTGGGGGAAGCTCGGCGTGGAGGGGCACTTCGAGGCGCGCGATCCGTGGTACGGCTACCATGAGCTGCTCAAGCGCCCGGCCGCGAAGATCGTCGGCGCAAAGCCGGAGGAAGTGGTGGTGATGAACACCCTCACCACGAACCTCCATCTGATGATGGTCAGCTTCTACCGGCCGACCAAGAGCCGCTACAAGATCCTGGTCGAGGATGGCGCTTTCCCGTCGGATACCTACGCGGTCAGAAGCCAGGCCGCCTTCCACGGCTTCGATCCGGATGACGCCATCATCGCGCTCCGTCCGCGCGACGGGGAGACCACGATCCGTCCCGAGGATATCGAGACGAAGATCTACGCGCACGGCGAGGAGCTGGCGCTGGTGATGCTCGGCGGCGTGAACTACTACACCGGCCAGGCCTTCGATATGCGCCGGATCACCGAATGGGGGCATGCCGTCGGCGCGGTGGTCGGGTTCGACCTGGCGCACGCGGCCGGCAACCTGGTGCTCCACCTGCACGAGTGGGACGTGGACTTCGCGGTCTGGTGCTCCTACAAGTATCTCAACTCCGGGCCCGGCGGCGTGGCCGGCTGCTTCGTGCACGAGCGGCACGGATTCGATCCGGAGCTTCCGCGGTTCGCCGGATGGTGGGGGAACGATCCGAAGACCCGCTTCGAGATGCGGCCGGAGTTCATCCCGCAGCATGGCGCCGCCGGCTGGCAGCTCTCCAACGCGCAGATCCTCCCGATGGCCGTGCATCGCGTGGCGCTCGACCTGTTCGAGCAGGCCGGGATGCCCGCGCTCCGCGCCAAGTCCGATCTGCTCACCGGCTACCTCGAGTTCCTGCTCGACGCGCAGGAGGGGCACCCGTTCCAGATCATCACCCCGCGCGATCCGCTGCAGCGCGGCGCACAGCTCTCGATCCGCATCGGCGACGACGCGCGCAAGGTCTCCGAGTATCTGAAGTGGGAAGGGGTGATCGTCGACTATCGCTATCCGGACGTGATTCGCGTTGCCCCGGTGCCGATGTACAACAGCTTCGAGGATATCTGGCGCTTCGTCGAGAAGATGAAGCGGGTGTGAGCGCGCCGATGCATCGGAGGAGCGGCGTGAGCCCGAGCCGCTTCCGTCCCATCCTCCGCGTTGCCATCAGCGTGGCCGCGATGCTCGTCGTTGCCTTCACCTCGGCGCGCGCCGAGCGCTACGGTTTCGATCAGTCCCGCTGCCTCGTGGCGATTCCCGACAGCGGCTGGCGTCTCGACCGGGAGGCGGTCCGCGCCGGGAAGAACATCCTGCTGGCCGCGCGGCAAAACGACGGCAGCCGCACCGCGCTCCTGATGGCGATGCCCCTCAGGGAGAAGTACGATCTGGAGACCCAGGGGATGGCCCGCTCGGTCACCGACGCCATCGCGGGGCACGCCACGATCGTCAGGATCGATACCCTGGAGGTGCGGGGGCTGCCGGCGCGGCTCGTCGTGGCGCGGGAGCATCGCGGCGGGGATTCCTACACGCTCGCCACCGCGGCCAACGGCTTCCTCTACGTCTACAGCATCTACGCGCGGACGCCCACCGGCGGCGCGTTCACGCCGGACCCGGTCTCGCTCGAGATGGTCCGCGGCTTCGACTTCATCGGGCTGCCGGAAGTCGACTACGTGGCCAGCCGGCCGGGGGGCGCTTATGCCTGGGTATATCGCGTGGTCGGGATTATCTTGTTTCTCCTGCTGGCCGGCATCGCGGGCTTCCTGCTCAACCGCCGCGCCCGCCGGAAAGGTGCCGCTCCCGCCGCCCCCCGGACGGAGGAGAGCGGGACTCCCGAATAGATGATCCACGGGACCGACCGTCCCGGGGTGTCCCGAACAGGATATCCTTTCCCCGATCCAGCAACTCCGCACGATCGTCATGCGCTCCATCCTCCGGCGTCCCGCCGCGCTCCTTCTTGCCATGCTCCTGGTTCCGGTCGCGGCCTGGGCCACATCCTACATCTTTGCCGAGGCCAAGTGCAAGCTCTGGCTGCCGGAGAAGGGATGGAACCGGAACGCCGAGCGGGAGAAGGCGTCGCCGGCAATCCTGGCCGCCATCGAGAACGATGATGCCTCGAAAGTCGTGGTGGTGATGGCCACCCCGCTGCCGGTCGACGGCAACGTGAAGGAGCCGGGCTTCGTCGACGGGATCATGGAGGGATTGAAGCGGCACGCGACCATCACCCGGAGCGGCTACACGAAGCTCGGCGGCATCCCCGCCTACGAGTTCGTCGGCACCGAGATGAGCGGCGGCAGCTCCTACCTGATCTGCACCGCGGCCAACTCCCGACTCTACATGATCTCCGCGCGCGCCAAGTCCGGCAGCGCCGAGCTCGACAAGGACGTCCGCTCGATCGTCGAAAGCTTCGCCTTCATCGGCGCGCCTCAGGTGAAGGAGACCGCCAAGGGGGAGTGATGCCCCCGCCGGGACCGGATACGCGGCGTGATCGCGCAGTCGAACCATTCTCACAATCAGCATTCGCACATGTTGTCTCGCATCTCTTTTGCCGCCTCGCTTCTGGCGCTCACGCTCGTTGCCCGCGCCGACGCGCCGATGACCGTCAATGAATTCGCCGATGCCCGCTGCGCCATCTCGCTGCCGAAGAGCGGATGGCAGCACGACGCCGACCGCGAGAAATCGGACAAGAGCCTGCTGCTGCTGGCCGGCCGGATCGACGGCAGCTCCGTGGCGCTGGTCCTGCACGACGCCAAGTCGATGGTGCCGGTCAGAACCGCCAGCATGATGGAGTCGATCACCGAGCAGATGAAGAACCAGTACGATCTGCGCAAGACCGGCTACACGAAGATGGGAGGGATCGACGCGATCGAGGCGTTCGCCCGCTCGCGCGACAGCATGCGGATCTACTCGGTGACCACCATGGCCAACGAGCGCACCTACACGATCATCGCCGGCAAGATCAACGCCGAGCCGATGGAGGATGCCGAGATCCGCTCGATCGTCGAGAGCTTCCGTTTCCGCGGCAAGCTGACCTACGCCCGGTTCGACACCGTCGACGCGAAGAAGTGAGGCGTCGCGCGAGCTGACGACCGCGACCATGGCCGGGGAGCCTCCGAGGGGAGCGCTCCCCGGATCTCGTTACGACCCGGGTTGCATTCCGGCTCCGGAGCGTCCTCTTCCGGAGCGCCTGTTCACGGGCCGTTCCCGGAGTATCCGTCCACGCCGATAGCGGAGCTGTCATCATGATCAGAACGAGACTTCTCTCCCTGCTCATTCCCGTCGCCGCGGCGCTTATGGCGGCCATGCCGTCCGACCGGCTCACGTTCGAGGCGGAGCGCTGCGCGGTCACTCTTCCGGCAACCTGGGAGCGGAATCCCGAGGGGGAGGTAACCACCGGGGAGACGCGAACCATCCTGAACGCGCGGAGCGCCGACGGCGTGGCCCTGGTCGTCATCGTGAGCGACCTCCAGGCCATGAGCTCGCTCCGGAAGCCCGGGATGCTCGACAATCTCCGCTCGAAAGCGGCCGCCGCCGGAAAGACCATCGACGCGAACCGGTATATCTCCGTCGGTGGCGTCGATGCGATGGAGATCGCCACGCAGAAGGAGGAGGCGAAGTCCAGGGTGGTGATGATCGTCGCAAACAAGCGCATGTACATGCTCTCCTTTGGCAGCGTCGGCGTCGATCTGGTGAAGAACGCCGAGGTCTCGGCAATCATCGAGAGCTTTGCCTTCATCGGCACGCCGGAGGTGCCGCCGGCTCCCGACGGCCAACAGTGAGCGCCATCGGGATCGTCCGGAGAAGGTGTTCCGGGCCGGTCTCGCCGCCGCTCCGTGTATCCATGAGAAACCTGCCCAACAACGAAGTCCGATTCCCATGCGTCGCATCATCACGTCCGTTCTGTTCCTCTTCGTCGCCATCGCCGCGGACTGTGCCGCGCAGCGGATGACGACCGCGAAATTCTCCGCCGATAAATGCTCGATCGGCCTGCCGAAGGGGTGGCGCCGCGCCACGGAGCAGGAAAAGAAGATGCGGAAGGAGCATGTCCATGGGCTGCTGGCCGGCGAGAAGGTGGTCGGGGACGATTCGCTGGCCGTGCTGCTGATGGTGTTCGATGATCCGCGCCTGGCGAATCTGCACGGTCCGGGGGCCATCAGCGCGTTGAGCACATCCCTCGGCGTCAAGGATAACGATCCGAGTCTTTCAACCACGCGGCTTGCCGGTGTCTACGCCGTGGTGGCGACCATGACCACGCCGTTCCATGCCCGGCGGATCGCGGCCTTCGCCAACGATCGGATCTACCAGCTCTGGTTCGTCGCGAACGATCCGGCGCTCCTCGACGATCCCGATTTCGAGCGGATCCTTTCGAGCTTCGCGTTCATCGGTGCGCCAAAGCTCGCCGGTACCGCGCCGGAGGCAACGCCGAGCGCGTCGGGAGACCTGCGGTTCACCTCCGAGGGAATCTCGGTCAGGGTCCCGGCTGGGTGGGAGCGCGATCCCGAGCGGGAAGGAGAAGGGGAAGTGATGACCTCGCTGCTGGGGGCCAGGCGTATCGACGGCAACGACTCGCTGGGGACGGTTCTCATGGTGCGCTCGATGCCGGAAAAGGTCGATCTCCATGATCCCGACCTCAAGCGCGGGATGGAGCAGTCCATCGCGGAGGGTGGATCGTTCAAGCTCGATACGACCATCTATACCACGCTCGGCGGCCGCGAGGCACTCGACCTGCGAGGTCGCCTGACCGCCGGCGGCGTGATGCGGACCCTCGTCACCTTCACGAACGATCGGATGTACATGGTGACGCTCGTCGCCAACGATCCGAAGCTGCTCGACGGCCCGGATGCTCGCGGCCTCGTCTCCGGCGTCGGCTTCTTCGCGCCGTCGAACAACGGATCCGCCCCCAGCCGGAAGAAATGAGCCGGCCGCGCCTCGGTAGGTATACACCGGTAGGCGTATATCGGCAGGCGTCTTATGGTAGGCGCACGTCTTCAGCGTGCGCGTTGACGAACGCACAGTGCCTTCAACGCGCGTGTTGAGCACGTTGATTCGCGCGCATCCTCCTCGGCGCGGGATGGGCTGCCACGGAGGGCCGCCCCTACGGCCATTCTCTCGAGAGCCCATGGCAGATGCACATCGGTGGGCGTCTTTGGTAGGCGTCTTTGGTAGGCGCACGTCTTCAGCGTGCGCTCTTCCCGCGCCACGGAGCCCTCGTGGCTCACGCCATGGGTTTCAGCGTGCGCAACTGATACCCTGACATCAACCGGTATCCTCGTGACAGGTACTACCCACATTACGTCGATCTCCATGGGTCGCATCATCCCGTTCGTTCTCATCCTGCTCATCGCCGTTGCCGTCGGCTGCGCGGCGCAGATGACGACCCTTCACTTCGACTCCCTCGGCTGCTCGATCGGACTGCCGGACGCCTGGCGTCGCAATACCGCGCGGGAGGGGCCGGTTGGCAAAGGCGAAGTGACCATTCTCCTTTCGGCCGTGAAGGTCATTGGCGCCGATTCCGTCGATGTGATGCTGACCGGGGCAATGACCCAGTTTTCCGAACAGGTCGATGTCGCCGACCTCGCCGAGGGGAAGGCCCAAGCGTTCGGGGAGGGCGTTGCGTTGGATACGCGCCGGCGGTGGACGCTTGCCGGCGCGGACGCCGTGTGCTTCAGCGGGACGCTCCGCAACGGAAAGCGGATCAGATCGTTGATGGTCATCACCAAGAACCGGCTCTATAGTCTCATCTGCGGCTCGAACCGACGCGAGCTGCTCGATGACGCGGATGTCGAGGCGATCCGCGCCAGCTTCTCCTTTATCGGGGAGCAGAAGTTTCCGGTGCTGGATTTCGCGCGTGTCGTGCCCACGCGATTCACGTTCGCGCAAGAGGGCATAGATGTCACGATTCCGGCGTCGTGGGCACGGAACACGCGCGCCGAGAATCCTCCGGACGGAATGATCCTCGTCGCCGATGACGTCGCCGGCCCGGATTCGACGATGCTGATGGTTCATACGATGGGCGTATTCTCGATGCCCTCGATCAGGATCCCCGAGTTCAAGGAGGCCATTCTCGCCGACCTTCGTACCGGCTCCGAGATCGAGTCCACCGGATACGTGACCCTCGGTGGCATCGAGGCGCTCGAGGTGACCGGATACATGCCGCAAGAGAAGCGTCATTACAGGAGTCTCTTCGCCGTCGCCAATCACAGAGTGTACTTGGTGATGATCAACTCCCTCAGGAAGGAAGCGACGTCCGAAGCCGAGACACGCCCGATCCTCGCCGGATTCTCCTTCATCGGCACGCCCGAGCTGCCATCGGCCTCCGGCGGCGGCAGGTGAGCGCGGAGCCGTCCGCGGACATGTTCATGGGGCGCGCGGAATGGCCCCGGTAACGATCCTCACTAACGTTCGACGATCATGACCCACGAGCCCGATCGTTCCATCGCGATGCATCGCATCATCGCGATACTTCTTTTCCTCTTCGTCGCCATCGCCGTCGACTGCTCGGCGCGGATGACGACCCTTCGCTTCGATTCTCTCGGCTGCTCGATCGGTGTGCCGGACTCCTGGCATCGCGATGCCGAGCGGGAGAGGCCCCTCGGCAATGGGGATGTGAACGTCCTCCTCTCGGCCAGAAGGATCATCGGCGGCGATTCCGTCGACGTGATGCTGGTCACGGAACTGGTCCACTTTACCGATCGGGTCAATGTCGCCGACATCGTCGCGTTTTTCGGGAGCGGAGTCGTGTTGGATACGAGCAGGCCCTGGATGCTCGGCGGCGTGCAGGCCATTTGCCTCAAGGGAGCGATGCCCGATGGAAAGCACATTCGCGTGCTGAACGCGCATATCAAGTACCGTATCTACACGCTCGTCTTTGGCTCGAATCGGACCGAGCTGTTCGACGATGCCGACGTGGAGGCGATCCGTGCCAGCTTCTCTTTCATCGGGGAGCCGGCGTTCCCGGTGCTGGACTTCACGCGAGCCCCGACGCTGGACTTCAAATTCCCGGGGGAGAGCGCCGACGTCGCGCTCCCGTCCTCCTGGCAACGGATGACACGACGTGAGAATCCGGACGAAGGGACGATCCTCGTCGCGGGAGTCGACGGACCGGATTCGACGATGATGGTGGTGGCGACGCGGGATGTTCCCCATGCGTTTTCGCTCGACAGGGAGAAGGTGATGGAGAACATCCTTATCGGCCTCGAGAGAGGCTCCGAGATCACGTCGAAGGGGAATTCGACGCTCGGCGGCGTCGAGGCGTTCGATGTGTCCGGATACATACCAGGGCGGAAGCGGTACTACAGGAATCTCGTCGTGATCGTCAATAGCCGGATGTTCATGGTGAATATCAGCTCCCAACGGAAGGAGGCGACGTCCGAGGTCGAGACGCGCCCGATCCTCGCCGGCATCTCCTTCCTCGCCACCCCTGATCCGCCATCTTCCGATACGAAAGAGTGAGCCCGAACCGATCCCTGCCGAGCAACAGCCCCTGGATCGCTCCGATGGCGGCCCATGACTGATCCGGCTGACCATTTATCACATTGCCGATCTCTCGATTCCCATGCATCGCATCATCTCGATACTTCTCCTCCTATTCGTCGCCATCGCCGTCGACTGTTCGGCGCAGATGGCGACGGTCACGTTCCCCTCGGAGCGCTGCTCGATCGGGTTGCCGACATCATGGCAGCGGAATACCGACGCGGAACAGGACCTGGAGGGATACGACGAAGCAGTCAAGGGAAGGATTCTTCTCTCGGCGCGGCGCGTGGGTACCGCCGACACGACCTTGGCGATTCTCATCAGGGTCAGCGTGCCGCATGGCGAGCCGGTGATTGTCTCCGAGTTCGTCAGAGGCGCGCTCGGAGAGATGGCGGCCGGCGCCGCGCGCGATACCTCCCAACGGTGGACGCTCGGCGGCATCGACGCGCTGAGCATCACCGGCAGGCTTTCCAACGGACTGCGGTCGCGCATCGTCGCGGCCTTCGCCAACGATCGGGGATACCTTCTCTATCTCTGCTCGAGCCGGGGCGAGCCTCTGGCCGATGCCGAGGTCGACGCCATTCATTCGAGCTTCTCCTTCATCGGCAGGCCGGACGTCGCGCGGCTGGTGACGGACGCCGATTCGGCCACGCTCAAGGCCGTCCGGTTCGATCGTGCCCGGTGCGCCATCTCCGTTCCGGAGACGTGGTACCGGGCCACCGACGCCGAGGTGACGCGGGGGGGAAACACCACCGTTCTCGCCGTCGGCAGGACGACGGAATCCGACACGGTCAGGGTGATGCTGACGCTCCGGGATATCCCGGGGACCGGCTCCATTCGTGACCCCGGCATCATGCGGGGGTTCCAGACGCAGATGAAGAGTTCCTGTACCATCGAACGGATCGGCTACTCGACGCTCGGCGGCATCGACGCGATCGAGGCAGTCGGGATCCGCCCGGGAGGAGGCGTGATGAGGACCATCTTTACGGTCGCCAACGATCGCATGTACATCATCGTGGTCAACGCGAACAGCAGGGAACGTGTCGAGCGGGATGATATCCGCGCGATCATCTCCAGCTTCTCGTTCATCGGCACACCGAAGCTGCCCGCCTCCGGCAAATGAGTGCGGCATCTGCCAGGCCTTCAGATTCCTTGCAGTCATGCTCTTCCGACGGACCACACGATACGCGATCGATTCCCCGCTGGACCGGGAGGAGATCACCCGTCGTCTACGCACCCTCCTCGGGCTTCGGCGCGACGCGGAGCTTGCCTGGCAGCGTTTCGCGCCGCTCGGCGTGCTCTATGCCGGCGAGGCGGGGGAGGCCGGCTGGACGATCGAGCGCCATCCCGATGTCGGACGCCGCTACCTCCGATTCGAGGGAGTCTACATTCCGGCACCCGAGGGAACGCGGGTCGCGATCGAGACGAAGGTGGTGGGGACGCCGGGGAGTCTGTATCTGATGGTCGCCGGCGGCGTGGTCGCCCCGGCGATACTCGTGCTCCTGATGCTCGCCAGGCTCCTGCCCGGCCCGCGTCCCGCGTATTGGTACGGCGCCGCGGCCTTGCTGCTGTTCGCGCTGCTGCTGGTGCGCGCCGCCCATCGCCGCGCCGCGAGGATGCTGGCCGAGGACCGCGCCGCGATCGACGGGCTGTTGACCATGACCACCGAGGAGGCGGCCGTCGTGATCGATCGGCGCCGGCGCGAAAGTGGCGCGCTGATGCGGATCAGGGAGTTCGACCGTCCGTCCGCCCGGCTTTCATTAGACACGCCGCTTCAGGGCGAGGAGATCATCCGTCGCCTGCGACTGC
This sequence comes from Bacteroidota bacterium, assembly GCA_048498995.1. Classification (GTDB taxonomy): domain Bacteria; phylum Bacteroidota; class Ignavibacteria; order OLB7; family OLB7; genus JBEHWX01. The sequence continues at coordinate 14,083 of JBEHWX010000049.1, read as the reverse complement.
TCTGCGACGGCAATCGGACCTTCCGGTGGCATGCCTCCGGGGAGCTGCCGCAGTTCGAGGGGATCATCGGCGAGGGAACGTTCATGCTTCGCCACTCCACGGATGATGCCGACAGTCCGTTCATCTCCGGTAACTGGAGTCGGCGAAGGGGGATCTCGACCCTGAACGCCTCGATCTATTTCGATGATCCGAGGGACAGGGACTTCATCGCGGGGTTGATCGGAATCGGGATCGGCGCCGCGATCGTGATCTTCTTCGCCGGAGGGGGATCGGGCGTCGCTGTCGTGGTTGCCGTCATGCTCGCCCTGGCAAAGCTGATCTTCTTCAAGGGGCATCCGCGCTTCTACTTCACGTACCATCCGCGCCATGAATGGCGGCTGTACATGGAAGAGGTCGAGCGCTTCCTCGCTTCGGTGCTCGATCCTGATACCCCGGCGCCCGAGCCCGGCGCCGGCCGCGACGGCGGAGATACGGGAGATCCTCCGGATGATCCTTCGGGCGGCCCTCCGGACGACCCGCGCCCGCCGGATGGAACCGATATCCCCGACTACGAATCCCAACTTCAATCGTCATGAATCAGAGCTCGACCATCGAGACATCTCTGACGCCCGAGGAGATCGGACGCAGGCTCGATGCGCTGTTCGATCCCAACCTCTCCGCGAACGAAACGATCTGGAAGCGGATCGCGCCGCCGGGCGCCGCCTATGCCGGAAGCCATGACGAGCGCGGTTTCATCATCAAACGGGCAAAGGAGGTCTATGGACCGAAGCTCGAATTCGCCGGCGTCTATGCGATCGTGTCCGGCAAGGCCACGAGCATCGAACTTCGACTCGTGCGGGGCGGAGGACTGCGAGCGGGGACCTGGTTCTTCGGCTCCTTTGCCACCATCCTCGGCGCTCTCGCGATCGTTCTGTATGCCACGGGGGATCCGTCCACGGCGCTGACGATGCTCGCGCTCAATGTCGTGCTGATACTTCTCCCGTGGTTCGAGATTCGGCGGCGCACGATCGGATTTCTCGACCGGGAGCGTGGCTTCATCGCCGATCTCATCAGCATGACCGAGGAGGAGGCGGGGCTGCGGGCCGACACGCTTCTCGTGAAGGATCTGTCGCAACACTCCGCGAAGCGCGCCACCACTCCGGTCGGATCGTATACGATCGCCACGTCCCTGCCTCCGGCGGAAGTCGCCCGCCGGCTCGGCATCCTCGTCGGCGGCAACACGGTCTACTCGGACTATCAGTCGGTGGCCAAGCCGAAGTATCAGGGGCTGGTCCAAGATGGTGCCTTCCGCATCCATCGCACCATGTCGCTGCCGAGAACGGCCGTGCTCGACGGCCGGATCGTCCCGACCGCCGAGGGATCCGAGCTTCACGTCTCGGCGTTTGTCCAGCGCTTCACGTTGTGGGGATTCGTCAGATCGCTCGGCACGGCTCTGCTCATCGGCATGGTCACGGTCGGGATCGATCACGTCATACCGATACTCGTCTGCATGGCGATCTTCACCGGCATCGACACGCTGACGGTGGTGCGGCAGATGCGCGAGGTGGTGAATCGGGAGCGGAAGTTCCTGGAGAAGGTGCTCGACGTTGCCGCGCCCCCCGCGCGTCCGTCCCAGCCCCGATCGCGCATGGCATCCGCGCGACGCTGATCATGCCGTAGGACGATGTCGACTCCACGATAACGGACAGGGGGACCCGCGGGTCCCCCTGTCCGTTATCCGATCGCCGCGATCCGCCTCAGCGCGCCACCACGATCCGTCCCGTCGTCAGCGCATCGCCGGCGCGGAGCCTGAACGGGTAGACGCCGGCCGGCAGCTTCGAGACGTCGATCGTCTCGACCTGTGGCCCGGCCTCGCGATGTCCATCGACCAGCGTCGCGATCCGTTCGCCGAGCGCGCTCACCAGCTCGATCGTCACATCGGCCGGCGCGGCGAGCTCGTAGCGGAGTATGCCGGCGGTCGCCATCGGGCTCGGCGCAATCATCACGCGCGGGCCGCGCGGCGAAGCCAGGGAGGTGAGGACGCGCACGGCTGCGACGGCGCCGCCGGCCGGGATCTCCCGGTAGTAGGGGAGCGCCCCCATATCGATCCTGCTGCCGTCCGGATCGCGATCGTCACTGTCGCTCTGCCAGGTCAGGCCGTCGCCGTCGGCATCGGGGGTGCCGGAGTCGATGCTCGGCGATCCGGGGCGGAGACGGAAGTCGCCGCCGGCGATATCGGTGAACATCGGGTCGACGCTCAGGTTGCCGATGCCGGGACCATTCCAGCCGCCAGCCACGTTCGAGTAGGCGACGCGCATCAGGCCGTGATTCGCCTCGATCGCCGAAGAGCCGTTGCCGGTCCAGACGATCGAGGAGATCACATCGACCTCGCCGGTGTCGACGCGGATGCCGCCGGACTTGTCGCCGGCGGTGGTGTCGTAGATGGTCGACTGGATGATGCGCGCGCGGCCACCCTTCTCCACGAAGATCGCGCCGCCGGAGGCCACCGGGCCCGCGGAGGAGATGGCCGATCCGTCCCCTTCCTTGCGCGTCAGGCCATTGATCGTGCCGCCGCCGTAGTTGCCGTTGAAGACGCAGTTGTAGGTGGTCACGCCTCCCTTGCCGCCGCCGTTGAAGATGGCGCCGCCGGACTGCTGCGCCACGTTGTCGGTGAAGGTGGAGTTGGAGACCGAGAGGCTGCCGTAGGAGAAGAAGTCGAAGTCGATCGCTCCGCCGTAACCGTGCCCGGTCCAGCTTTGGAACCCCTGATTGTAGTAGCCGTTGGCGTGGTTGCCGGTGAACGAGCAACTGGTGATCGACATGTTGCCGTAGCTGGTCTGGCAGATGGCGCCGCCGTAGGCCGACTGGCCGTCGCCCGGGTTGACCGAGTTGCCGTTGAAGACGCAGTTGGCGAAGCTGTTGCCGCCGTAGGAGCCGCTGTAGAACGCCCCTCCCTGGCTGGACGCCCTGTTGTTGAAGAAGTAGCAGTACTTCCAGCTCGAGCCGGAGTAGATGCCCATGTAGGCGCCGCCGCCGGTCCGGGCGCTCCCGTTCTGCACGGTGAGGCCGATGAAGGTGCAGCCGTTGTTCCGGTCGCCGGCGGTGATCACCGATCCCTGCCCTCCGCCGTCGATCACCGTGCGGGAGATCTTCGACGTGTCACCGGTGATGCCGAACTCGGACATGATCGTGACGGTGTTGTCGCCGACGTTGACCCGCTCGTTGTACGTCCCCGGCGCCACCAGCACCACGCCGCCGCCGGCGGCGTTGACCCCGCCCTGCACCGTGGAGGCGTCCCGCGGCACCTGGACGATCGTTCCGGAGATCGCCTGGCCGAGCGTGTACTCGCCCGGCTGGAGCCGCGAGGCCGGCACCAGGAACTGCGCCCATCCCTGGGTCACGGTTCCCGTCGGGACGAACAGCGGCGTGAAGTAGCCGCTCGATCCGGAACGGTACAGCAGCATGTAGTTCACGCCGTAGGTCGTCACGCCGCCGGTCGGGAAGTCGAAGCCGAAGGCCACCGTGTCGCTGATCGCTCCGCTGGTCCCGATCTGCCAGACGCGGCTCCAGCGCGAGGCGATCAGCATCGGGACGTCAGCCGCGATCCATCCGTTGGTCGAACCGATGTACGAGTGGGTGACGTTGGCGGCCGAGGGGCCGGAGAGCGCAAGGCCGCCGTCGGTCTGGGCCGGCGGCGTGGTGAACGTGGCGTCGCCGCCGTAGGCGGTTCCCCAGCCGTTGCCGTCGACCACCACCGCGCGGTAATGATAGGTCGTGTTCGGTGCCAGGTCGGTCACCTGGGAGGAGAAGCCGACGGTCTCCGACTGCCAGCTCCATGTCAGCCCCTGGGTCGGGGTCTGGCTGCCGTAGCTGGAGGATGTGCCGTACTGGAAGTAGTCGGAGGCTCCCCAGGGGCCGATCGACGCCGATCCGGTGAAGAGCACCGAGGTTGCCGTGACGTTGGTCGCCGACTGGCCGGCGACCGAGACGGATGAGTATTGCGCGGCGGCCGGAGACGCGAGGGCGAGGAGCGCGCTGGCCAGCGCGACGAGTGCGGGCAGGTAGCGAGTGTGCCGATTCATGTTGGGTTCCTGTTGATGAGCACGACATTCACCAGTCGTTCCGGGAGCCATGGGCGCGGGAAGGAAGCGCGGAGTCGCCGCACGGCTCACGACGTGGGGGTGATCGAGTTGTCTCGCAACGGGTGGAACGTGGCAATTGACCGCTGCAAAACAACTGCTTCGGTGCGAATGAGGCAAGCGTTCCGGTGCGAGCCGTGCGTCGCGCTCGAGCCCGCGCGCGTCGGACCGGCCGTCGCCGACATGGTGATCGAAGAAGCGCGCGGCGCGCGGCCAGCCACCATCGGACATCGGCGCGACCCAGCGTGAGACACCACGCAAGACATGTACGATCGTACTCCGCTCAGATGCGCGCCGCGTCACGGCGCCGGCGGACTCCCGCCACGGAGCGTGACCGGCCATCACGCGCGCGCGCGACGGATCGGCGAATTCTCGATGGATGCGGCGCCTCACCGCCATGGCATCCCCGTTGGAAGGAGCCAGATCGAACGGCGGAGCGCCGGTCCCGATGTCCCATCAGGCCTCACCAGGCCGGCCTCGGACGGCACCGCGCAGAACGATCATACCAACCCGCGGAGGACTGCCATGAACACGAACATTCTTGCTGCCGCGCATCACTCCCCCCGCATGCTCTCAGGTCTGCTGATGGCCATCCTCCTGATACTCGGCCTCTCCGCCCGGCCGCTCGCGGCGCAGAAGGGGACGGTGACCGTCTTCGCCGGCCTCGGCCAGGGAAGCGTTCTCGGCGGCGGATCGGACTGGACGGATTGGTCGGGGGGGATGCTCCTCGACGCGGGCGTCGAATACGGCCTGCTCGGGAATCTCGCCGTCGGCGGCATCGTCCAGCGGTCGAGCTTCGTGATGACCTACGGATGGCTGGATGATTACGTCACCACCGGCGTCGGCCCGCGCTGCCGCTATACGCTCGTGCACGCGGGGAAGGGTGATCTTTACGGTGCCGGCGATCTGATGCTCTGTTTCGTGCAGTCGGTGTCGCGTCAGTATTCCTGGTCGGCCGATGAGCGGGAGCTGATCCCTTCCACCTATCACCCGACCTCCACGGTCAACGTCGCGGCCGATCTTGCCATCGGCGCCGCCTACCGGATCAACCCCACCTTCTCGGTCGCGGCCGAGTGCGGCTACGTGCTCACCGACGTCGGCAACGGCGTGGTCCACTCGCTGCCGATCCGCCTGCGCGTGCTGATGCGCCTGTAACCCACCCGGAGCCAGTGATCCGGCGTATCGCTCGAGGGGAGCGCCCGGGCGCGGTATCCGAACCGGATGGACGAATTCGATGTCGACTGATCGCCCGTCACCCACCGTGTGGCGAGTCGGGGAGCGGAGGGACCCGGCTCCGACATCGCCGGGTGGATGGATCACCCGTCGATCCAGCGGGCTCCGAACGGCCGGCCCGGCGCTACCTCCGCCGGGCCGGCCGCGTTGCATCGAGCCGGATCGCGTGCGTCGTGGCGCGCTTCCGGGATGGCCGCCGGCATATGCGCGCGAAAATCTCCGGGCGTCTCTTGATCTTTCCGCCGCGGCATGTATCTTCGATCCGCGTCCCGCGAGCGCCGAGCTCCGCGCGACGAACGATCACCACCCGCATCCGACAGACCTTCCCGCGTAGCGGTATCACGCAGGCAGCGTGCGGGCTGTTCCGAAGAGACTACCACACCAAGGAGAGAAGAATGAATCCCGCGTTCGACCGCCACGCCACGTGGCGCACGTCGGTTCACGAGCTGATCGCGATCTTCCGCGACGCGCTCCGCACCCTGATCCCCACCCTCGAGCGAGGCCACATCGCCTGGCGCTCCCCGGATGCCTACGAGTCCTGGGACGCGATCGCCGAGACCCTCTACAAGACCATGGTGATCGACTCGATCAACTGGGGACTCCCTCCCGACGGTCCCGACACGCTCCATGTCCCGGTCTACGAGCTTCTCTACTTCTCCTACGCGGAGATGAGCTACGTGGAGGTGCTCTCGCCGTCGCTCGAGGCGATCCGCGCATCCGGCTGCCATTATCTGTTCCATGGCCTGGCCACCACCGACACGCCGTTCGATACCGTCGAGTGCGTGATGGTCGACGAGGCGGGGGACGCGATGTCCGGGACGTTCGCGGAGATTCCGTTCGAGGAGGTCACGTTTCGCTTCCGTCATCGTCTGGAGAACGGGAGCGTGGAGATACACGACGAGCTGGACGTGCTGCTGTGATCTCCGCGACCGATCTTTAGGTCGCGGACCGAGGACGGTGGTGCCACGCCGGCATCCTTGTCCGCATCCAGACATGACAGTGCTTCCATGCCGACCGAACGACCGCCCGACATCGCCGAGTTCGAGCTCGACTCGCCGCTTACCCCGAAGCTGATCCATGCGCGGGTGCGGGAGCTGTTGCGGAATTCCCAATACGAAGGGGAGTCCAGTAGTCGAGGATTCCTGATCCGGAAGGTCACCGTCCGCCGTCGTGTCGGTCATGCCTCCGGTCCGAGGTATATCTACGGTCCCTGGATCGAGGGGGAGCTCGACTCCCGGGAGGAAGGGACGCTCATCCATCTGATGGTGAAGATCGGGGACTATCTCGAACACGAGCGATGGAAGCATTCGATGGCCATGATCCCGTGGGTCGTGGTGTCCGCTGTGGGCGTATGGGGAGCCTTCAGATTTTCTCGATGGGTCTTGCTCCTGCTGCCGTTACTCCTGCTACTCAGGGTTGCCTTCCGGGAACCGAAGCCATCGCCCGAGAACGTGGTGCAAGAGATTGCTCCCATTCTGACGGGTGAAGGGCTGTCGATTCCCGACTTCGCGCGTTCGCGTATGTGAAGGAGCCGTCGGAGAGCAGCGAGACGGAGAGCAGCGCGACGGAGAGCAGCGCGAAGCTCCCCGACCGGCCAGGCGTGGCGCCTTCACTCGGATGTTCCGTTCCGTTCAGAAGATCGAATCCTCTCCCTCATGCCCAAGCACGATCCGTCCGATATCGCCGAGTTCGAGCTCGACTCGCCACTCACCCCGGAGCAAATCCATGGGCGGGTGAAAGAGCTGATTCGGTATGCCAAATTCGAAGGTGAGTCCAGCCGTCGAGGGTTCTCGATCCGGAAAGCCATCTATTCCAAGCACGGCAATTGGCTCGGTCCCTGGGTCGAGGGGGAGCTCGAGTTCCGGGAGGAAGGGACGCTCATCCATCTGATGGTGAAGATCGCCGACTATAATGAACACAAGCGATGGAAGCATTCGTTGATCTCGCTTCCCTTTTTGGTGATAGCAGTTGTAAGCACTTGGATTGCCTTTGCCTCGCATATGTGGATTGCGCTTGTATTGACGATTCCCCTGATATTCTTGGTTGCCTTCAATAGGACGGAGTTATCGCCCGAGGAAGCGCTGGAAGAGATCTCGCCGGTTCTGACCGGGGAGGTGCCGGCAAAGCCTAGCGCCAGGCGCTCGCAAACGTGAAGGAGTCGTCGCCGCGCGACCGAGAGCAGCGCGAAGCTCCCCGACCGGCCACGCGTGGCGCGTTCACTCGGATGTTCCGTTCAGAAGATCGAATCCTCTCCCTCATGCCGAAACGCGATCCGTCCGACATCGCCGAGTTCGAGCTCGATTCGTCACGCTCCGCCGAGGAGATCCGCGTGCAGGTACGTCTGTTGATACGGGACTGGCGTTTTGAGGGGAGGGTGAGCAATCGGCGGTTCTTGATCCGGAGGGTCATCGGACGTGGGCGCATGAAGTTCCGCGGCCCCTGGATCGAGGGTAGGATCGAGCCGCAGGGGGAGGGGACGCTCATTCACCTGGTGGTGATGATACGCGATTATCGGGAGTCCGTGCTGTTGAGGTTGGCGTTGACCACGTACCCGGTGGTAATAATGATCGTGACGATGGTTGTTGGCTCCAGGTCTCCGTGGCCGTTGCTCCTGGTGGCAGTTCCCCTGGCAGATGTCGTGCTCAAATCCCTGGACTGGAAGATCTCGCCCGAGGAGGAGGTGGAGCGGATAGTCCCGATTCTATCCGGCATGGAGGATGCGGCTCGGCACCCGGTGCCGCGTCTTCCGTGACCCCGGCTTCCCTCCCACGGATCATCCTGGCCGACATCCGGCGGCCTCGCGTGGTCGGGGCGCGGGGCGATCGGCGCGCGGAGAATATCCGTTCGGTCGAGGCGGAGAAATCCCCACCGGATCGTACCTTACCTGACCGAGTCGCGGCGCCCCGTCATTGCGCGGGGCGCTTTCCTTTCGATCATGCTGCGTGGTTGCCATGGCGGTCGAGAACTGGAGCAAGGATATCACCTTCGATGTCGAGACCTCTCTTTCCCCGGAGGAGCTCGAGGAGCGGATCTGCGCGATCCTTCACGAGCCGGATACGCCGCTGGCCGCGATCCTCGGCGCGCCGTTCGACGGCTCGGTCGATCCGCGCGGCTTTCACCTGACCCGCAATCGCTTCCGTCTGCCGAGCGTTGCCTTCGCCGGGAAGTTCATCTCCGACGGAAGAACCACGCGCGTCCGGGTGACCGGGATGACGAAGGAATCGGGGATGGCGCTTCGCTTCGGACCGTACGTAATCATCCTGCCGATCGTGCTGGCCTTCGCCGCGGTGACCATCGTGCGGCAGCCGGGGGGCGGGCGCTGGTATCTCTGGCTGCTGGCGCTCTTCATCCCATGGTGGCTCGGCTCCTTCGCCCGCTGGCGCCTGGCGATCGCCTTCGAGGAGGATCGCGCCTATCTGACCGATCTGCTCACCGGCCGCACCGACGGCCACCGAAAGACATGGTGGGAGAAGCGGAGAGAGGAGCGCCGGACCCCGGAGGTCGCGCCCGGGGCCACGATCGATTGAGATCGGCCCGCCACGGTGAACCTCGACTATCCAAAAAAATACTTTTGCATTGTACAGTTGTTCGCTATGTTGAGCCGCGCCTGTCCCACACCGGCATATACAAGGGGCAGGCCGCGGTCCGGATAATCCGAAGCCCGGCTTCTCTTTGAAGGCATACGCGCCGTTCACCGGACCAATTCCATTCGTATTCGACTTCGCTGATATCTCTCGTTTTTTTGAGAACAATTGACAACCCTCTCCTCCGGTTGAGGGGGCATTGCCGTGTTGTCAAATTTCAACTATTGAGGGAGTTCTCTCGATGCGAAACAACACCGTCCGGCTTTGCCTGCTTCTGGCGCTCCTCATTGGGAGCGCGGTTGAGATTTTGGCTCAGCCTTGCCCACCCGGATATGGCGGCCCGCAGTCGATCCTTATGAATCTCCCGGTGGACGGATATCCACGTGGATGCCAGTTTACGGTATGGTACTGCCAGAAGACCTGGAACGATGGCATGGTGACCAGGTATGCCTACCATTTCTGGTTCGAGACGCCGTGTAAGCTGAATTCAGGTGATGAGGCGGAAATCGCCGGACTCTATCGTCTCATCAGTGAAAATCTCGCTCTGATGAACCCCGCGGAATTCCAGTACTACATGTGCGATGTCTCGGGTGATGATGAACAGCTCATCGATGTGTCGCACGCATCCTGCGTGTGGGAGAAGATCATTGTGAGCCCCGATACGAGCATTCCGAACACGTTCCAGTACATCGGATGCCCGGGAAGCGGCAAATGCTATCAGCGATACTTGGTGTGCGAGATCTGCGCCGACGGAGCATATCAGAACCCGGTAACTCTCCAATGGCTCTGCGCTCCGACCCCGCCCGGCGTGAAGAATACGGCCAGAGTCACGCCGAGACAGTCCTGGACGACCGGAGACTGCACGAATATCGTTACGCCGGATGGGAACGAGCGCCCCTGCGTTCCGACCTGCGGCTCGGATGCTCCTGGTCCGGATATCGGGATGAAGCGCTAGGATGTTTCTCGTACCTTGAGCCGCGACCGGGCTTCTTCAGGGAGGCCGTCCGCTCGGGCTCGAAGCCGGTCATGCAAGCTTGGTTCACTGTCACGATGGGTATGTCGTACATCAGATCTGTAGTTCTCGTCCTGTCATTGATGATGGTTGCCATCGCCGCACATGCGCGGGATGCCTGGCAGGTTGTGAGCGGAGATATCTATGATGTGGCCTCGTACGATGCCGATACCTACGTCGCCGTCGGCGATTACGGCCGGATCCTGGTCGGTAGGGATGGCGGCCGGGAGTGGTCGTTGCGGGATTCTCCTGTACGAGCGCGGCTTTCGGGCATTGCATTCGGCGACCGGCGGCACGGGGTGGCCGTCGGGGATCGTGGGGCGATTCTTCGCACGACGGATGCCGGCGACAGCTGGGCGCGGGTGGCCGACACGGGCACGGCATCGCTGTATGATGTGACCGCCATTTCCTCCTCCGAGTATATCGCCGTTGGAGCCGGCCGGATACTCCGCTCCGATGACGGAGGTGCCAGTTGGAGGAATATCCCGTTTCCGACCGGTAATTCGCTGTTCCAGGTCAGATTTATGTCGAGGACGTCGGGAATTGCCGTCGGCACGAACGGTAGGGTGCTTCTGACCGAGGATGGTGGGGCCTCATGGGCTCCCGTGCCGTTCCCCGACGAGGTTACGTTATTTGGGTGCGACTTCATCGATTCTCTCCATGGAGTCGTCGTCGGAAACTCCGGCCTGGTCTCCCTGACGGCGGACGGCGGACGGACCTGGACATCCGCCACGAATGTTCCCTCGGATATCGACCAGCTCCGACAGGTACAATACCTCTCTCCGTCGATTCTCGTCGCCGCTGGATTTGCCCGGAATAGTAATAAGCTGATCCGATCGAGTGATGGCGGCAGGACCTGGGAGGCAGTGGTTGTTCCCGGCCTCCTGACCTATGGGGGATTCCTGGATCTCGCATCCAACCGGCGTGGAGATGTCGTCGCCGTCGGTGTCAACTCCCTGATACTTCGCACCTCCGATGGAGGATCCGGTTGGGAGTTCGTCTCCACGATGCCGACGTCGTCCATCGGGCCGTCGGCGTCGGTGTACTTCAAGCAGGTCGCCCAGGCCGACTCGATGCATCTGTTCGCCACGGCCAAGCGGGGACGTTTCTATGCGTCGAGCGATGGCGGCGTAACGTGGCGTAGCCGTCAGGTCACGCAATTGACCCAGTATGACCTGACGGGGCTGATCGTACGGTCGAAGGATAGCCTGATAGCATTCGGAACGAATGATTCGCTGTACACCTCGAGCGATGGCGGAACAACCTGGAAAAGCACGACGTTTTCCCTCGCGCCGTATGATCCCCTGTTCACCCCCGGCCGCCTGGACATGGTAACGCCGTCGGTCGCGTTCGGCCGGTACGCGACGATCTTCGACACCCTGGTATGGCGAACCACCGACATGGGGATGACCTGGACCGGCCGGACGCTCGATTCTACCCGTCCCGGCGTATTGCCCCTGGCGCACTCATTTCCTTCGGAGGCCGTCGGGTATATCGTGGCCACCGAGGCTAATGCGAATCAGGAGCTTCGTGTCGGCTCGATCTACAAATCGGTCGACAGCGGACGGTCGTGGACACGGCTCGTGACGATGCCCGACAATGGTTTGACGAGTGTTGACTTTAGAGATCGGTTGCTGGGGGTGGTGTGTGGCGACAGCGGTCTGATCCTCAGAACCTCCGATGGTGGCAACAATTGGAGCCGTGTGCACGATGACACATCCGTGACTCTGTTCGACATTCGCTTCGTCAATGATACTCTTGCCTATGCGGTGGGGGACAGCGCAACAATCCTGGAAACAACCGACGCCGGATCGACCTGGAACCGTGTCGATGTCTGGAAAGGCTCGATGGACACATCCAGTATCGTCTTCACCAACGTCTTCAGCTCCGACGGCCGCCATGTCAGCATCACCGGGCGCAACATCTTTCTGATCAAGGATCTGGGAGAGTTCGAGCCGTTGTCTCGCGTGCGCGAGCCAGCCGCTCATCCTCCGGTTCAGATATCCATTCAGGTGGTGCCGAATCCCGCCAAAAGGAGTGTCGTCGAAATCAAGGTCGCCGGTGCTTTTCGTGGCGCCACGGTTGAGATTGTGGATGTCAGTGGGAACGTGGTCGCCCGGCTTTCGCCACGCGGCGCCGAGGCGGATGGCGCATCCCTGTTTTTGTGGGATAGTGCCGGCGCATCGGCCGGCTGCTACCTCGCGCGATGCTCATCACGTGACGCGGTAGGTACGGCGTCCATTTACGTGAAGTAGTGTAAGGCCAATAGCCGGTGCGCCCCCATACGGATATCTTCGTGTGGGGGCGTTCTCGTTGGATGCGAGTATCCTTCCCTCTAACTTCGGCCCGCCGACGGGCTTTCTCGCGTGGATTCTTTCCCCCGCCGCGACGTCGGCGGCAACACTAGTCGAATCGGATCATGCCCGAGATTACCTGGGACGACTTCGAGCGCGTCGAGCTGCGCGCGGGCACCATCGTCCGCGCCGAGGAGTTCCCCGAGGCGCGCAGACCCGCCTATCGCCTCTGGGTCGATCTCGGTGAGCTCGGTGTCAAGCGCTCCACCGCGCAGATCACCGCGCTCTATCGGGCCGAGGAGCTCGTGGGGCGTCAGGTGCTCTGCGTGACGAACTTCCCGCCGAAGCAGGTGGCCAACGCCATCTCCGAAGTGCTCGTCACCGGGCTCTACCGCGCTCCCGGCGAGGTGGTGTTGGCCGTCCCGGACCGCGAGGTCCCGAACGGCACGCGCCTGGCCTGAGCCCGTAGCCGCCGCGCCCGCTCACGCGCGGCCCGAAGCCTCATCGCGCGATCCGGCGCGGCCGCGGTTGCCGGTCATCCTTTCCAACGTGAAGCAGCGATCGATCCTCATGAAGAAAACGATCACGGTTCTCGGCGCCGGTCTCACCGGCCCTCTTCTTGCGATCTACCTGGCGCGGCGCGGCTACGCCGTCGACCTCTATGAGCGGCGTCCCGACATGCGCGTGCACGACGTCGGCGGGGGACGCTCGATCAACCTGGCGCTCTCCACCCGCGGCATCCACGCGCTGGAGGCGGTCGGCATCGGCGGCGAGATCCTGGCCGACGCCATCGAGATGCCCGGCCGGATGATCCACGACCTCGAGGGGAACCTCGACTTTCTGCCGTACGGCAAGGCGGGGCAGGCGATCAATTCGATCTCCCGCGCCGGGCTGAACATCGCGCTGATGAACGCCGCCGAGCGGGAGGAGAACGTCCGCATCCACTTCAGCGCCCGCTGCACGCACGTCGACCTGAAGAACCGCACCTTCACGGTGATCGATGATGCCACCGGCGTCAGCCGCACGCTCTCGGCCGAGCTGCTGATCGCCGCCGACGGCGCCAACTCCTCGCTCCGGCACTCGATGGAACAGGAGATGCCCGGCTTCCAGTCGCGCACCGAGTGGCTCGACCACGCCTACAAGGAGCTGGAGATTCCCCCCGGACCGAACGGCGAGTTCCTGATCGAGAAGAACGCTCTCCATATCTGGCCGCGCCACGATTTCATGATGATCGCGCTGCCGAACCCGAACGCCACCTTCACCTGCACCCTCTTCGCGCCGGTCGAGGGGGAGAACGGCTTCGACGGGATCACGACCGATCAGGACGTGGAGGAGTACTTCGGCCGCTTCTTCGCCGACGCCCGGCGCCGGATGCCGACGCTGATCGAGGACTGGAACGCCAATCCCACCTCGCGGCTCGGCACGGTCTTCTGCGGGCCGTGGCATTACGAGGATTGGGCGATGCTGATCGGCGACGCCGCGCACGCGATCGTCCCCTTCTACGGGCAGGGGATGAACTGCTGCTTCGAGGACTGCTACGTGCTCGATCAGCTCCTGGCCGAGGAGAACCACGACTGGGCCGACGTTATGCCCCGCTTCTACGAGAGCCGGAAGCCGAACGCCGACACGATCGCCGAGCTCGCGGTGGCCAACTTCCTGGAGATGCGCTCCAAGGTGGTCGATCCCTATTTCCTCCGGAAGAAGCGGATCGAGGCTCGCCTGCACGATCTCTTTCCGGACCGCTGGATTCCGCTCTACACCATGGTCACCTTCACCACGATTCCCTACGCCGAGGCGCGGGCGCGCGCGCGGCCACAGGATCAGTTGCTCGACACGCTCGGG
>JBEHWX010000048.1:0-42743 GCA_048498995.1 Bacteroidota bacterium | reverse complement strand
AGCTTAGTATCAACAAGGTCGTTTATTTTGGGTGCTGATGCCCGGTAAATCTTTTTCCAGGCCTGGTTGCGGCTGCTCCGATGTGGGACGTGCCGGCACGATGAGAGTCTCGTGGTTGCCGCGGAGCGCATCCTCGCCGGGGTGGCGATGGATCGCGGCGCGATATGAGCTCGCCATGTCGGCGAGATGCCATGGCTAGCGGAGCACCGTCATCGCGCGCGTGTCGGTCAGATCGCCGGCGCTGAGTCGGTAGTAGTAGCGGCCGGCCGGGAGCGCTCCGACCGGGCTTCGATCGACGGAGAAGGGGAGCTTATGGCGTCCCGCGCCAAGCCTTCCGCTGAAGATCGTCGCGACCGGATGGCCGAGCTCGTCGAAGAGTCCGATCTCGACCTGGCCTCCCGAGGCTCCCTCGGGGATATTCACATCGATGGTCGTGGCGTCATGGACCGGATTCGGGTAGTTCCCGATCAGCATCCGGCGTTCCGCGGCCTCGGCCGTCAGGGGCACCGCGCCGAGGGAGGTAATATCGGTCGAGAACAATCCGAGTCCCCAGGTCGCCACCGCCACCGTCCCGCTCGACTGTCGGCAGTCGATCATGTCGACGATCACGTTGCCGATGCTGGATGCCCCTTCCTGGGACCAGACGGTGGATGCGCCGTCGAGCCGTGAGGTGGAGTAGAGTCCGGTGCTGGTGCCGACGAAATAGATCGTGCCGCTTCCAACATGGAGCATCGAGACCCATCGGCAGGAGGGGCCGGAGCCTGAGCCGTCCGGCTGCTCCTCGAGGTTGCCGGCGATCGACTGCCACGTGGCACCGGCATCGCTGGTGGCGAAGATGGACTGGACGCCGTAGTTCGAGAAGACCACCACCACATGCCCCGCGTCGGCCGGATCGACGGCCACGCAGTTGATGTAGGCACCCTTCGGGAAGATCGCGCCGGTGATCTCCACCGGGATCTCGTCATCGTAGCGCGCTTCGTCGACGCGGAAGAGGCGTCCGTCTGTGGTGCCGTAGTAGAGCCGGTGTGCCGGTTCGCTCGCTGACATGCCGAGGGCCGAGACGGTGATGCTCTTGTCGGCGGTCTTGGTCATCCGCCACCACCAGTTGTAGGCGTCGAAGTCGCCGATCCTGTTGTTGCGCAGGACGCCCCCCTCGGCCGCCATGAAGATCTCGGCGTTGCCGACCGGATCGAGGACGAACGGGGTGACGAAGAGGGTCTTCACCGTATCCGGCGGATAGAGGTAGCCGGCGTAGGTCTGTCCGAGTCCCGGATCGTAGAGCATGTGGACCATGTTGCCGTACTGGGAGGAGACGTAGAGATCCCGCCCTCCGTCGGCCACGGCGCAGAAGGAGCCGTCGCCCCCCCAGAGGCTCTTGAACGGTGGATGAACGCCGGCGCGATCCGCCTGAAACGAGCCGTTGTCCTGCGCGCCGCCGATCACCAGTTGAAGGGACGTGGGCGAGTGATCGAGCGCGACCGAATAGAACTGCGTGGAGATGTAGTTGATGTTCAGCGCGGACCAGTTGCGTCCGTTGAAGCTGGCATCGACCGTCGTGGTCCAGATGCCGCCGTCGTTGCCGGCGTAGATCCGGTTCGGGTTGCTTCGGGAGAAGAGGAGCGTGTGGTTGTCCGGATGAAGGAGGTTGACCCCCTGCCACGACCAGTCCTGATCGTAGCCGCCCATCCAGTGATAGTTCTGATTCGTGGAGAATCCGTCGGTGGAGACCCAGAGGCTGGAGCCGCCGAGGTAGACCGTGTTCGGATCGTTCGGCTTCACGCGGACGAACATCGCGTAGGAGTTCAGGCCGTTGTAGATCCAGGGCTCCTCGATCTCCGGGAGATTATCGGAGCGATCCTCCCAGGTTCCGTTGGCGCCGGCGCCGTTGCCGGAGCCGTAGGTGTAGCTCCAGAGGCTGTAGTACTCGTCGAAGCCGTAGCTGCCGGGAACCCGCTTGCCGCGCCCGGGCGTCTCGGCCAGTATGTAGAGGAGTCCGGGCTTCGAGGGGGCGGCGCCGAGCACGATCCGGCGCGTGGAATCGCCCCAGCCGGCCGGGGTGATGTCGGTCCAATCGACGCCGTTGGTCGAGCGGAAGATGCCATGCCTGGTGCCGCCGGTGCCGGCCACGGCGTAGAGCGCTTTGTCGGATCCGAGCGTGAGATCGGTAAAGCCGACACCGGCGCCGACATCGAGCACCTGCGCCCAGGTGCCGCCGCCGTCGGTCGAGCGCATCACGCCCCCCATCACCGCCGCGTAGAGCAGGTCGCCGACCTTGTCGTTGGTGTCGACCACGACGGCATTGACGAAGTGGAACGGACGGTTCGGCCGCTGCGGCGTGCCGACGACGGTCGCGGTGAGCTGATGCCACGTCGCGCCGTTGTCGGTGGATTTGACGATCCCGTCGCCGGGGTAGAGGACGTTGCCGAAGCGGGTGCTGTTGGTGCGGAACTCGCCGGTGCCGTAGTACCAGGTTCGGGTGTGCCCCGGCCGCGTATCCTGCACCAGGCAGGTGACGCTCGGCATCTGCGTCGGGAGGGTCATCCGGTTCCAGTTCAGGCCGCCGTCGGTCGAGCGCCAGATGCCGCCGGTGATCCCGCCGGCGAGCATCACCCGCTCATCTGCCACGTCGATGCCGAGCGCGCGGGTACGCCCTCCCACATCGTTCGGGCCGAGCTGATTCCATGCGCGCTCCGCCGCGGTCCCCTTGGCCAGGTAGCTGCGTCCGACGCTTCCCGGGAGGGTCTGCGCGAAGGCCATCTCCTTGCGGCGGATATCCTCGGGGATGCGGCCGGTGCGGGGATCGCGCAGACGCTGGAGCTCCCATTCGGCGCGCAGGCTCGGATCCATCTCCTCCGCCTCCGGACTGGAGATATGGCGCGGGCGTATCGCGCTGAGCGACGTGGGCATCGTGGTATAGCAGCAGACCACGGCCACCACGATGGCAAGCGTGCTCCCGCCGAGAATCGAGAACAGATTCGGCTTCATGAGGTTCGCGGTTGTACGGTTGTAGCGTCGGCGTTGGGCTTCGAGGCCGCGAAAGAACGGAAACCGGGGCGAACGGAGCAAGCCGCATCGACTCGCCACCGGATTCCCGTGAAAGACCCCGGAGAGGATGCCGGTGTTACATCGGGCGGTGGAACAATCCGCGAATCATCGGAATTCCGCGGCACGGCGGGCTTCTCCTACGCGGAGGCCCTCGTCACGTCGATCAGCCCCCGGCGCGTGGCGATGGCGACCGCCTCGGTCCGGTTGCCGGCGCCGAGCTTCGCATAGATCGCGCTCAGATGGAATTTCACGGTCCGCTCGCTGATCGCCAGATCGGAGGCGATCTCCTTGTTGGTGCGTCCCAGCCCGAGCAGACGGAGCACCTCGAGCTCGCGGGGCGTCAGCGGATCGAGCTCCTCCGGATCGGGAGCGCCGCTGACGTGGCGGAGCAGCTTAGAGGCGATCACCGGCTGTAGCAGCGAGCCGCCGCGGCTGACGGTCCGGATGGCGGTAAACACCTCCTCCCTCGGCGCCCCTTTCAGCAGATATCCCTGCGCGCCGGCCCTGACGGCGGCGACGATCCGGTCGTCGGTGTCGAACACGGTGAAGACGATCGCGCGCAGGGCGGGATCATCCCGGCGCATCCGGCGGAGCGCCTCCACGCCGTCGAGCTCCGGCATTTCCAGATCGAGCAGCACCACGTCCGGACGAAGCTCGCCGGCAAGGCGGACCAGGTCCGCTCCGTTGGAGGCCTCGCCCACCACGGCGAAATCCGGCTGCGTGCCGAGGATCGCCACCAGCCCCTCGCGGACGATCGGGTGATCGTCGGCCACGACTATTCTGATCGGTTGCAGCATGCTCTCTCTCTCTCGAGACCGGGTTATTCGTGTGATTCGTCGAGCGGGATCGCGGCCTCGATCCGGGTTCCCTCGCCGGGGGAGCTGGCCACCGAGAGGGAGCCTCCGAGCAGGCGCGCACGCTCGCTCATCCCCACCAGTCCATGCCGCTCCGGTCCGGCCGTGTCCGCCTCGAATCCACGGCCGTCATCCTCCACCACCAGGCGTATCAGCTCCGGCGTCACGCTCAGCCGGAGCGTGACGCGTCGCGCCTCGGCGTGGCGGGCAATGTTGGTGAGCGCTTCCTGGGCGATCCGGTAGAGTCCCACCTCGATCCTGACCGGCAGGGGACGCTCGGCGCCGTGGGCTTCCAGCCGCGTGGCGATTTTCCGTTCTCCCTTCCAGCTCCGGAGCAGATCGCGGAGCGCCTCCTCGAGCGATTTTCCCTCCAGCGGCGCGGCGCGCAGGTCGAGCACCGAGCGTCGCGCGTCCTCCAGGCTCCGGCGCGTAAGGTCGAGCGCGGGGGCCACGGAGGAGGAGATCCGCTCAGGGTCCGCGCTCCCCTCCAGCAGCGCCTCGGCCGTTTCGAGATACATCGCGATGCCGGCCAGCCCCTGCGCCAGCGTGTCGTGGATCTCCCGCGCCAGCCGGTTCCGCTCCTCGAGCGCGCCGAGCCGGATGCTCCGGGCGAACAGCCGGGCCCGCTCGATGGCGATGCCGAGCAGATCGCCGATCGTGTAGAGCAGGCGAAGATCCTCGCCGGAGAGCTCGCGCCAGTCGCGGCTGGCGACGTTCATCACGCCGAGCTTCACCCCGGAGGCGTAGAGGGGGATCGTCGAATGATAGCGGAGCCCCTCGGTCCCCTCCATCAGCCAGCGGAGGCGGCTGCAGGTGATCACGTTCACATTGGCCGCGCCGTTCAGGTCGCCGGCACGGAAGGTATCGAGGCAGTAGCAGGAGCCGGACATCCGCTTCGGCGCGTCGGCGAGCGCCGGTGGAAGGTTCTGCGACGCGGCCAGGTAGGGGGCGCCGCTCTCCTCGTCCAGCAGAAACACCCAGCCGGTCTCCAGTCCGAACAGCTCGGCCACCTTCCCGAGCGCGATCCGGAGCGATTCTCCCAGATCGACCGGACGGTTGAGCGCGTCGGCGATGGCGTTCAGAATCTCCATCTCCCGATTGCGTCGGCGGAGCGTCTCGTCGGCGCTCCTCGCCCCCGCGGTGTCCGCGCGCCCTCCGGGGAGCGGATGCTCCATGCCGGTCGTCGAATCATCCATCGTCAGTCCTCCGTCTCCTCGGCCACCAGCTCCACCTTGATCCGGTCCGGATCCTCGAAGAAGAGCGCGTAGTAGCATGGATCGCCAGGATGCCGGTCGGGATAGAGGATGGTGACGCCGCGCGAGCGGAGCTCATCGGCCAGCCGGTCCACCTGACGCCGCGACCCGGCGTGAAAGGCGAGATGGTTCAGCCCTACGCGCCGGCGATGATAGGGAGGATCGAGATAGCGCTCCTCGGCCTGGACGAAGACGATATAGGTGGCGCCGAGCCGCCAGCTCATCCCCTCGGGCCATTTCTGGAAGAGCTCATAGCCGAGCTCCCCCAGAAACCACCCCCAGAAGCTCGCCGAGCGCTCGAGGCTCGAAACGTAGAGCTCCACGTGATGGAGCATGCCGGTCCGGTCGTTGGTCATGCCGCGAACATAATCGTTTCCGCCGCGCCGCGCATCGAGATGATGGTCGAACGATATCATCCGACCGGGATCATCCGACCGGGATCATCCGACCGGGATCATCCGACCTTCACCGCCGAGACGATCACGTACCAGTGATTGGTTCCGAGGCGTCCCTCGTTCTCGCGGAGGTCCATCGCCTCGCGCAGGTGGGGTGGCAGATCGGCGATGATCCGCTCGATCTCGCTCCGGTCCGGCTCGTCGACGCCACCGGTCAGGGAGGTGAGCGGGCGATGCTGCCGGTAGGGCTCGACCGTTTCGACGGTAAAGCCGGCATCCGAGAGCATCCTGGCCCATTCGCTGGGACGGTACTGGCGGACGTGCGAACGGTCGTGGAGCAGATCGAGGTGGTTCATCAGGGCATCGACCTCGTCATCCTCCGGGACGCTTCGGTCGTCGATCACGATCCGGCCACCCGGTTTCAGCACGCGGCGCATCTCGGCGATGGCGCGGCCGATATCGGAGAAGTGGTGCGCGGCGCGTCGGCAGGTCACCAGATCGAAGGAGGCGTCGTCGAAGGGGAGGGCGTGGACATCGGCCTGGAGGAAGGTCACGTTGGCGAGGCCTCGCGCGTCGCGGAGCTTCTCGGCCTCGGCGAGCATTTCGTCGGTGATATCGGTACCGACCACCGAGGCCACATACGGGGCGAGCGCGAACGCGGTATGGCCGGTGCCGGTGGCCACGTCGAGCGCGCGCCAGTCCGGCTCGGGCGCGGCCAGCTCCGCCACGTGGCCGAGAACGGAGGGATCGGCGTGCGTGTCGCTCGTCGTGTAGAATCCGGCGCGGGCGCCGAAGATCTCGCGTGCTTTCTCCTCGATCGTGCTCATGGGGGTGCCTCCTTGGTTCGGGTTGACGTTCTCTGCGCCCTCCCGTACGCGGAGGCCGGCACCGGGTTGCGGATGCCACCGACCGGTCGTCCGACCGATGGTCCGCTCCGTCAGCCGGCCTGGAGCGAGGCCGCGTGGCGCTTCTCGGCCAGCTCCTTGAGCGCCTCGTTCATCCGCTGGAACGCATCGCGGGTTCTCGGCTTGAGCGAGCCGTAGAGAAAGGGGATCAGGATGCCGGAGAATCCTTCCCCCTGAACGAAGCGGGTGCGATCGTTGCCGAGAGGGTAGAGCATGAACCAGTGCTCTCCGTCGAAGAGCCCGGGGATGGCCAGTCGTCCCTTCCATCGCAGTTCCCGGCGCGTGAGCACGCGGAGCACCTTCGGATGAAAGGTCATCGGGCTCCGGCCGGGGAGATGCATCTGGACGTCGAGCGTCGAGCCGACTTTCGCGGCGCCGGAGATCGAGCGGATGAACGGGTTCCAGCTCGCGTAGGAGGGGAAGTCGAGAAGTAGATCCCAAACGAGCTCGGCGGGCGCGCCGATCTCGATTTCGGTATGGAGTTGCCTCATGGAACGGATGGGTCTGGTTCTGACGCTCCCGCGCGCGGCACGCATTCGCGGAAAGCAAGCGAAAGTTTGGTAATAATACGGAATCGCTCCGGCTTCCGGCTCGGTGGCCGGGGGCCCGCCGGGGCGTGGAAGCTCCCATGCCGCCACCGTCAGGAATCCCCACCACCCGGACTCTCTCGACCGCGTGATGGCACGCCTCGACCATTATCCACATGGCGCGCCGGCCCGCCGACTTTTTGGAGCTTCCGGGATGAAGAGACTGTTCCTCCTTGCGTTCGTAACGCTGGCCAGCTCGTGCGCGCTCCACGCGCAGCCGTGGATCATGACCTGGGGCGGAGCGGACAACGACGTCGCCGGCGCCATCGAGCCGGCCGGCGACGGAGGATTCTTCGCCGCCGGCACCCGGACCCACCTCACCGAGGATCGTCGGCTCAGGACCCCCTACTTCATTGCCCGGTTCGACGCCCTCGGCCGCCACATCTGGGACCGCTCGTTCGGCGACGGCATGTCCGGCCAGCTCTGGTCGATGCGTCGCGCCGCCGACGGTGGCCTGTTGCTGGCCGGCTTCGAGGAGTTCGGCGCAGATACCGGCGTGGTACACGACCCCGGCGCAACCTCGGGATTGCTCTTCAAGGTCGACGCCGCCGGCAACGAGCTCTGGTCGATGCGCATCAAGCGGGAGGTGACCAATCACGCCCACATACTTCTGGAGCGGAAGGAGGGGGGCTACTACCTCGGTGGGCATATCCAGACGGCACCGAACGGCACCGACGCCATGTGGCTGATGCGGCTCGACACCGCGCGCAACGTCGTCTGGGAGAAGCTGTACAGCATGCGAGGATACGAGCACGTCCACTCCGCCGACGAAACCGCCGATGGCGGATGCGTGATGGCGGGGCATTCCTCGGCCGACGGCCGCGATCAATACTGGATCCTCCGCGTCGACTCCGCGGGAGAAGAGGTGTGGGGGCATCTGGTCGCCAACGATGAATCGATCGACACCCCGTACCGCGTCATGACCACCCGGGATGGGGGGGGCGCGATCTTCGGAACATCGACCCACGCCACCAAACCGTTCAGTACCGGCTGGCTGCTGGTGCTCGACGCCAACGGCTCGACCGTCGTCGACCGGCACTATGGGCACCCGACCTCCTTCACGATCATGACCTCCGGACGCCCGACCTCCGACGGCGGATATATCCTGGTAGGCACGACGCCCGATTCGACATCCGGCAACGATATCTATGTGGTGAAGACCGATCCCTCGGGGGAAGTCGAGTGGGAGCGTCGGGTCGGCGCCGAGGGGACGGAGGCCGGCGCGGACGTGATGGAGGATGACGACGGATACGTTCTGGTCGGCATCACCAACTCCCAATCCCTACATCTGGCCGGCGGGATGGATATGCTCCTGGCCCGTCTCACCCGGTCGGGCGATCTTGCCGAGGTCCCTCACCGCGAGCCGAGCGCGACTCCCTACCCGACTCCCTACCCGAATCCCGTACTCTCGGGCGCGGTGCGCATCGAGCTTCCAGGAGAACCGGGCCGGACCGATTCGCTCCCGAGAATCACGATCTTCGACCCGCGCGGCGGCTTCGTCAGGATGCTCGACGACGCGGCGGCCGGGCCTCTGGCCGTTCCCTGCTACAGCTGGGACCTCTGGGACGCGGAGGGGGCGGCGGTGGCGGCCGGCGTCTACTTCTATCGCTCCGACGACGGCGCGCTCCAGGGGAAGATCGTCGTCGCGCGCTGACGGCCATGCGGCCGGTATCCACGGACCTCGAACGTCACCGGCGTGGTCGTACCCGAGCGGCCGGTTCGGTCCGGCGTGTCGGCATCGAACATCCGGCCGCGGGGGACTTGCGCGGCGGCGGGGTTTGATTCGTATATTCGCCTCCGATTCCCCGTGCCCCCATGAATCCTCGTTCAGCGGGGCGGGCGATCACCACCGCTCTCGGCCGTCAATTCGCCACTGAGCACGTCGATCTCCGCGAACCCACGCTCCGCGCTCCGGCTTCGAAGCCCGTCGGCATCCGAGCCTCGGCATCCGAGCCTCGGCAACCGAATCCGGCATCCGAGCCCGGCATCCGAATCCGGTGTTTACATCCGGCATACGGCGTTCGGGAGCCGCGCTTCCGGGATTCGCCCCACGGCATCCGCCACGGCATCCGCCACGGCATCCGCCACGGCACCTGCTCCGGCATCTGCCGCGGCATCCGCGCGGCACTTGCCACGAGCTCGCCGGCGTTGCTAATTTCGCGCGAATGTGACCATGCGCACCGGATGGTGAGACGGCACCGACATCAGTTCAACCATACACTACGACAACCGCGATGACGACATCAACAGCGCAACACTTCGAATTCCAGACCGAGGCCCGTCAGCTCCTGGATCTGATGATTCATTCGGTCTATTCGAACAAGGACATCTTCCTGCGCGAGCTGATCTCGAACAGCTCCGATGCCCTCGACAAGCTCCGGTTCCACGCCCTGCAGGAGGAAAGCCTCCGCGAGCTGGCCGTGGATCTGCACGTCAGGATCGATGTGGACAAGGCCGCCCGCACCCTTTCGGTGATCGACAACGGTATCGGCATGAACCGCGACGAGCTGATCCGGAACATCGGGACGATCGCCAAGTCGGGGACCAAGGAGTTCCTGAACGCGATGAAGGCCAGCAAGGCCTCCGGCACTGCCTCGGGCGATGCCGGCTCGATGGAGCTGATCGGCCAGTTCGGCGTCGGCTTCTACTCCACCTTCATGGTGGCCGATCGCGTCACGATCCTCACCCGCCGCGCCGGCGAGGAGCAGGGCTGGCTCTGGGAGTCCACCGGCGACGGCAGCTTCACCATCGAGGAAGCCTCCCGCCCGACCCACGGCACCACCGTCACGCTTCACCTGAAGCCGACCGATACCGAGGACGCGGTCAACGACTACTCCGACGAGTGGACGCTCCGGACGATCATCAAGAAGTACTCCGACTTCGTCTCCTACCCGATCAAGATGCGCGTCGAGCGCCAGGAAGCGGCCAAGGACGAAGAGGGGAAGCCGATCGAGGGGGAGATGACCACGGTGGTCGAGGATCAGACGCTCAACTCGATGAAGGCGCTCTGGACCCGCTCGCGCGAGCAGGTGACCGACGTCGAGTACCGCGAGTTCTACAAGCACATCTCGCACGACTGGAACGATCCGCTCAGCACCATTCAGATGAAGGGTGAGGGGACGTTCGAGTACTACGCGCTCCTGTTCATCCCGTCGAAGGCGCCGTTCGATCTCTACTTCCGCGAGGCGCATCGCGGCCTACAGCTCTACGTCAAGCGGATCTTCATCCTCGATGACGCCGAGCAGCTCCTGCCGCCGTATCTCCGCTTCGTCAAGGGTGTCGTCGACGCCGAGGATCTGCCGCTGAACATCTCGCGCGAGATCCTGCAGGAGAACCGTCAGATCCAGGCGATCCGGAAGCGCCTCACCAAGAGGATCATCGATACGCTGGTCGAGATGAAGCGGAACGAGCCGGAGAAGTTCCGTTCGTTCTGGGGGGAGTTCGGCGGGCTGATCAAGGAGGGGATCTACCAGGATTTCGACAACCGCGCGCAGCTGCTCGAACTGGTGCTGGCCAGCTCGACCGCGGTCGACGGCCTTACCTCGCTCGACGAATACGTGGCGCGGATGAAGGAAGGGCAGAACGAGATCTATTTCCTGAACGGCGAGAGCGCCGCCACGCTCCGTAGCTCGCCGCTGCTCGAGGCGTTCGCCGCCAAGGGCTACGAGGTGCTGCTCCTCTCCGAGCCGGTCGACAGCGTCTGGACCGAGCAGGCCGGCGAGTATCAGGGGAAGCGTCTCCGCTCGGTGGCCAAGGGGGGAATCGATCTCGGCACCGAGGAGGAGAAGCGTCAGAGCGAGGAGCGGAAGATGGAGGCGATGCAGCAGCATGGCGCGCTCCTGACCCTCGTCAAGGAGAAGCTCGACGCCTACGTGAAGGAGGTCCGCCTGAGCGATCGCCTCACCACCTCGGCCACCTGCCTTGTCGGCGATCAGAACGACATGAGCCCGCAGCTCGAGCGTCTGCTCCGCGGCATGGGGCAGGAGGTCGGCAAGACCAAGCGGATCATGGAGATCAACCCGTCGCATCCGGTGCTCGCGAAGATGCAGGAGATCTACAACGCCGACAACGCCGACCCGCGTCTCGGCGAGTACGCGCAGCTTCTCTACGGTCAGGCGGTGCTCGCCGAGGGGGGAGAGCTCCCCGATCCGGCGGCGTTCGGTCGTCTGGTCGCCGATCTGATGGTGAAGGCCTCCTGAGGAGGCACGGTTTCTGATTCCTAGATAACGTGATCGCCCCGGGCGGCCGGCACACTCCGGCCGCCCGGGCATCGCGGTCCACGCGCGAGACGGCACACCACTCCAGCCACTCTTCCACGATTCCGGGCGGCCCGGGCCTCCGGGGCACGGCTCGACGAGAAATATCGCTTGGCGACCGGCCGCCACCGAACGGCGCGGAACACTGATCCGCGCGGGGCGGGGCGCGCGCGAAATTCCGGGAAACCGGTCGGGCCCGACCTCGCGGACGCGAAACGCGAACGTGTCGGAACGGGCCTATTTCGCCGATTTCGGCCCCTGGCGCCCCCTTGACACGCGTCGCTAATCGCTCTACATTGACGCCGAGTTGTCACCACAACGCACACGACTCAAGAACATGGTTGGAGCCCGGCACGCGCGATGCCGTACGGCGGATCGTTCTACTTCACCGAGGGCGAAATTGATGATGCCCGAACCCATCCTACCATACCCCAAGTATGCCGAGGCCGGTGAACGAGAGGACCGACCGGGGAGTTCATCACACGTGAACGGCCCCAGCCGATCTTACCACCATGGCGGCCCGGTGCCGCCTGAGGATCTGATATCATGGAACCTTTCGGTCAAATCTCGTGCGAAGAGGAGGTCCGAATGCTCGGCGAGGATTACGTGAAGTATTATTTCGACTACACGGCCTTCAACGAGCTTTCGCTTGCACCCGAGACCTCGCTCATCGTCGGCCGGAGAGGGAGTGGAAAGACATCGCTGGCGTATTATTTCACGTTCCAGAAGAATATTCAGAACGCGATCTCGATCGATGTCAGCGAGCCGGAGATCTACGAGCAGGTGCTCACGATCATGGCCGGAAAGGCGGCGACCACGTCGGAGATCGCCATCCCGCTTCTGGCCAAGATCTGGGAGTACGTCATCTGGTCGCTGATCTTCAAGGAGTATCGAGAGTACGATTCCGATATCCGGAAAGCATTTCTCGTGTACAATCCGAGCAGCAGTGCCCCCCATCTGGTCCTCCAGGTCCTGCGCGGACTGGTCGATCGCTATCTGAAGGACGATGGCATCATCGTCGACGAGCTGGAGGAGTTTCTCAAATCACGCGCCTACAACAACGCCAAGGCCGCCGTGCTCCGCCTCTCGTTGAAGCGCCCGGTCATCGTCGCGATCGACTCGCTGGAACATTACGACGCCAACAACGAGGCGGTGATGCGCGCCACCGCGGCGCTCGTGCAGTGCGCCACGCAATTCAACAGTCAGTATGCCCGCAGGGGCGTGCATCTGAAAGTCTTCGTCACCGGGGAAGTCTTCCCCTATCTGATCGAGAACGTCGTCACCAATCCGCTCAAGTATGTACGTAACCCGATCTTCCTGCTCTGGGCGCCGAAGGATCTGCTTCGGCTGGTATGCTGGCGCTTCTACCGGTATCTTCTCATCCACGATCAGCTCCTTCCGGAAAGCCGATCCGCGATAGATTGGGGAAGCGGCTCCGACGTGCTCGCGAAAATGTGGATGCCCTATTTCGGGGAGACCATCGAAAGCGGCGGCGGCATCGTCGAGAATACCTTTCCCTTCGTGCTCCGGCACACGCAGATGCGCCCGCGGCAGTTGATCCTTCTCTGCAACCGCGTCGCCGATCTGGCCCGCCGGGAGGGAACGTTCCCTCGGATCAGTCAGACCGCGCTGTTGAACGCCATCCGCTCCGGCGAGCGGGAGCTGGCCACCGAGGTGATCAACTCCTACTCCAGAATCTATCCCGGCGTCGGGTGGATTCTCGACGCCTTGGTCGGCAGCCCGATGATTCTGCCGGGGAAGGATCTCGACAAGATTGCCCCGCGCACCGCCGCGGTCTGGCCGCATGGCGATTATTCGCCGCTGAAATTCCGTCAGGTCGTCGCCGAGCTCGGCGTGGTCGGGCGCGTCAGACGGCGCGACGAGCGCTCCGGCATCGTCGAGGCGGATTTCGAATACAACATGAACGATCGCCTGACGATTCAGGTGGACGACGAATGCGTGATTCATCCGATGTTCTATCAGCGGCTGAACACGCAGATCCGGAAGGGGGTGATCGTCTATCCCTTTCCCGATCATCCCGATTACGATACCCTGCGAGGAAAACGCGCATGATGCATCGACGACGTGGCGAGCCGCTTGGGGAGGCGGCCACGACGACCGACACGAACACGACGACGCGGCCGGCGACCGGCGGCGGAATCGAGCGGCGGATGGTTCGCTATCTGCCGCTCCTTATTCTGCTGCCGGCGCTCGGCCTCGGGTCGCGCCGCTACGGCGCGCGGATCCCGCCGTTCATCGCCGCCTATGCCGGCGATACCCTCTGGTCCACGATGATCTACGCCACGCTGGCCGTGCTCTTCCGTCGCTGGAGCCCGCTCCGGCTCGCCGTTCTCACCTTCGCGATCTCGGTCGCCGACGAGCTGCTTCAGCTCTATCACGCTCCCTGGATCGAGGGGATCCGCGCCACCACGCCAGGAGCGCTCCTGCTCGGCCACACCTTCCTCTGGAGCGATATCGTCTGCTACCTGGCCGGCACGCTCCTCGCCGTCGCGATCGATCTTCTCCTCCTGCGCCGCGACCCCGCCTGATCGACGCTCGCATGCTCCCTGGATTCCGCCCCGCGCGCCCAGGGGATTTCTCCGGCCCGGCACCGGGGGATGCGCGTCGGCGTTACATCGTGTTGCGATGGAATGCGTCTCGAGTATGATCCAGATCATGGTTGCGGGCCTCGCCCCGAGCATACCTTGCGGCATGCCCCGAGTCCTCCTCGAACGAGGGAGGTGACCGGTGGCCGATGGATGCTCCGCATGAAGACCGTACCGATCCCGAAAGAGCATGGCGCCTATGTGGTGCTCGTCGCTTCCTGGCTGCTCGGCCTGCTCCAGGCGCCCGGCCGGGAAGCGCTTCCCGTGACGCTCTCGCTGCTGCTTCCGCTCGGCGCGTTTCTGGCGCAGGAGCCGCTGCGGCTGCTTCTGCGTGGTGGGCGGGCGAGCGCATCCAGGCATGTCGTTGCGTGGCTGGCTCTCTTCGCCGGAACGGCGATCGTCGCCGGCGGATGGCTTCTGTCGCTTCGTCCCCGGCTCTGGCTGGTGATGGTCGCGGGGTGCGCGGTGGCCGCCCTGTTTGCGTGGCTTCTCCGCCGACGCGCGGCGATGCTGACCCTCTCCTCGGCCGGATTTCTCGGGCTCTCCCTCGGGGCGCCCCTGGCGCGCATCGCGGCGGCTCCAGCGACGTCGGTGAGCGATCTGGTCGTGCTCTGGGGCGTGGCTGTCCTCTTCTTCGCCTCCTCGTCGAGCTGCGTCAGGATACGGCTGAAGCGGGAGGAGCGGGGAACGAGGCCGATCGTGCTCCACGCGGCGCTTCTTGCGCTGCTGCTTGTGCTGGCCGAGGCTCGCATGGTTCCACCGGTGGCGGCGGTCGCGGTCCTTCCGGCGATCGCGCGGCTCGCATGGATTCTTCGCGATCTTCCGGGCTACCGGAGGAGCTCGCTCAAACGGATTGGCATCGTCGAGACGGCGGTGACGGCTCTCTTTCTGGCGATCAATTCCGTGGGCTGATCGTCGTCATTCCGAAAGCATTTCTCAATGTCCTGAACCAGGAGAAGATCATGGAACTGTACGCGCGCGTCCCCGATTTCGATCAGCCGATCGATGCGCTCTATATCTGCCACGACAACATCATCCGCCGGATGGATACGATGGACGCCATGGCCGAGGTGATTCTCTGCGAGGGGAAGCTGGGCTTCGATCGTCAGATCGAGGTCTGGCGGGAGATCTTCTCCTTCTTCGAGCACAGCATCGGCAATCACACGAGGGATGAGGAGGCGGGACTGTTCCCGATGCTGGCCGAGGCGATGGGGGAAGCGGTGTCGCTGCTGCACGCCGATCACGAGCGGGCCGGACAGATCGAGCGGTGGCTTATGGCGACCTTCGAGAAGATGGCGGAAGGGGAGATCGATACCGTCACGCTGATCGAGTTCGCGCGGCGCGCGCGGGAGCTCGCCCATTTCTACAAGGTGCATATCCAGGAGGAGAACAACGTCCTCTTCCCGGCGGCGCGACGCCTTCTCAACCAGGAGCAGCTCCGCGATCTCGGCCAGCTGATGCGCCGCCATCGTCGCATCGAGATCACGCTGTGAAGAGAATGGAGAATTGAGAATTTAGAACCATGAAATCAATACCGGCCTGGCTTGGATGTATGTTCAGTAGGCGCGGCCGTCGTTGTGCCGGGATCACGATGTGAAGAGAATGGAGAATTGAGAATTTAGAACCATGAAATCAACGTCGGCCTGGCTTGGAATGAACTTCAGTAGGCGCGGCCATCGTTGTGCCGGGATCACGATGTGAAGAGAATGGAGAATTGAGAATTTAGAACCATGAAATCAACGTCGGCCTGGCTTGGAATGAACTTCAGTAGGCGCGGCCATCGTTGTGCCGGGATCACGATGTGAAGAGAATGGAGAATTGAGAATTTAGAATCATGAAATCAACGTCGGCCTGGGCGGCGGTTGAGCTCCGGTTGCGGTCTACCGACGGGCGCGGAGCGTCGACGCGGGCCGTTGGCGCGGGCTCATGCCTTCGTGTCTCTCGCGGAGGTGATGGCGCCGCCGATCGCGTCGAGCGCCTCCGGCGTCAGGCTCAGCTCCAGCATCGGAAACAGCTCCCGCTCCTCGAAGCGTATATGCGACTCCAGCAGGTCGCCGAGCTCGCGGGCCAGCTCGCGCCGCGCATCCTCCGAATCCTCACCGGCCACCTTCTCGATCACCTCCCGAATCCGGCGATGCTCCGTCAGCATCCGCTCCACCGGATCACGAAGCTCCCGAATATCTCGCGTCGCCGGGACGATCAGCTCCTCCTCGATCCGGAAATGTCCCGCCAGCTCCGCGCGCCAGAGATGCGCCACCGAGGCGGCGAGCGTCTCTCCGGCGTGGGCCGGCTCGCCGCGCTTCAGACGTCCGGCCGCCACCAGGCCATGATGGTGGTCGTGCGAAAGGGGAATCAACGATGCGTGTCGTCGTGCCAAGTGGAAACGAGCGGCGCGCCCGGGTACTCCGGAGCGCGCCGTGAATGGTTGATGTTCCGTTCTCGGGCATCGCGCTGGTCGCTCTCAGACGACGCAGGCGGCGCCATCCGAGGCGTTTGCGGGGGCGTTCGCCGAGGCGTGCTCGAACCTGGGGAAGAGCACGTTGTTCTCCAGATGAACATGCAAATGCAGGTCGCTCTCGAACTCCTCGAGCTCCTTGAAGAAGACCCTGTAGGTGGTGCAGGCATCCTCCGGCGGCGTGTAGTTTCCGGAAAGCTCGCGGATCACCTCGAGCTCGCGGCCGGCCTCGTCATGCTCCCGCTCCATCGCCGCGATCGGCACGGTGACCCATCCGGCGCCGCCCGATTTCAGGGCGGGGAAGAGGACGCGCTCCTCCTTCTCCATGTGCTGTTCGAGCTCCTCCAGCACGCGGAGAATACGGTCCCGGATCTCGCCGAGCTCCGGGTGCCGGGCCCCATGCACCGCCGCGACCTTGCGCGCGTGCGCCACGATCAGCGGCGCGCTCCGGCGAACGTAGGCGTGATGGTTGCCGATGATATAATCGATCAGCAGTCCGGTCTCCCAGATGTTGAAGCGCGGCGCGCCTCCCGGTCCCGACACGGAGGCGAGCTCGTCGAGCAGCGTCTCCACGCGGATCTCCTTGTCGCGGCAGACTTCATCGAGCGTGCGGTTGCCGCGGCAGCAGAAGTCGATGCCCAGGCGCTGGAA
Source organism: Bacteroidota bacterium (assembly GCA_048498995.1). Classification (GTDB taxonomy): domain Bacteria; phylum Bacteroidota; class Ignavibacteria; order OLB7; family OLB7; genus JBEHWX01. The sequence continues at coordinate 25,736 of JBEHWX010000048.1, read as the reverse complement.
CACCGCGGCGGTCCGGAAATCCTCCGCCACGATCGCGCCCACCGTCGTCTCTCTCGTCATCACCATGATTATTACTCCTCGAATGTATCCGACATCGGCCGCGGAGCGAAGATGATCTTCCCTTCCTCGATCCTGACACGTCCCTTCGCCTCCATTCCCTTCACGGTCCTGATCACCGTTTCGACCCGAAGGCCGGTCATGTCGGCAAGTTGCTGACGCGTGAACGGCACGCGATACTCCTGATCGGGGCCGACGCCATCGGTGCCTCGGAAATACTCGATCAGGGAGGTCAGCCGATGCTCGGCCTCCTCGACCGCGATCTCGGCGAGCATCATCGATTTGTAGAAGAGGCGCCCGCAGAGCACCTGCGTCAGTTGCAGGTGGATGTCCGGATGCCGGCGAAGCAGCTCCAGGAAGGGCTCGCGCGGCATCCGCCAGACCTCGCTCGCCTCCACCGCGATCGCCTCGGCGGGATAGGGGAGGTGATTGAAGAACGGCGGCTCGCCGAAGCTCTGCCCCTCGCCGAAGTATCCCTGCACGAACTCCCGTCCCGCCTCGTTGTAGCTGACCATCTTCACCCGTCCGGAGCGGACGAGGAAGAAATGCGTGGCCATGTCTCCCGGATGGAAGATCGTTTCCCCTTTCGCGAAGGGGAGGAGGCGGGCGTTGCTGGATCTCAGGAGCTCTTCGGGTATCACGTTCGTTCCTTGGCTGGCCCCGCGCTCGCCGATGCGCTCGCGTGCCGTGATGAATGCAACCTACGGCGCCACGCGGACCGGATTCTATGACCTGGATCACACACGATCCGCGTGGCGCGATGACGATCGAACTGCCTGCTCAGAACGAAAGGGTGGTCGACAGGTAGCCCCATAAGGTGGTCTGGCGCCCCAGGCGCAGCGGGCGTCCGGGATCGCCGTCGAACACCGCGAATCCTCCGGTGACCACCAGTGGGCGCGCGGGGCGGTAGCTGGAGGTCAGGTCCAGTTCGTTGCCGATAGCGCTTGTCCCGCCCGGCAAGCCGAGATCCGCCGGATCGGTTGCCGTGAGGAACCTGTGCAGCTCGAGCGTGAGCCCGGGTCCCGGCCCGGTGGTCGGAGTCACGTTCACCGTCAGCATCAGGTCCTGGAGGCCATAACCGGAGGTCGGGGGGAGATAGTCGATGAGGCCGTAGAACTTGTGCGTGGTGCCGTACATCACGGAGAACTCCCCGTGCGTGGCAGATCCGTTGCCGGGATTGCCCGAAAGCCGGTCGTAGCCTACGCCGAATCGGAGCGTGGTCTGATCTCCGATCGTATATCCGAGGCGCGCGCCGATCATCGAGGCCGAGAGATCCGATCTCGTGCCGTAGGTGAAATAGTCGCCGAGCTGCAGCGCGCCGTCGAGCTCGGCATCCAGCGCGCCGGCGGCCCCGCGCGTGTAGAACCCGATCGTGTGCCGGTTCTGTCGCGACGCATACTCCGATGGATCGTCGAAGAGGTAGAACGCCTGGACCGAGGTCCGGTTGGAGTCCGGGCTCCAGATTCCCCAGAGGCCGGTCAGGAACACGTCCCGCGCGTACTGCGGATGCGTCCCTTGGCGCGAGATGGCCATTCCGAGCGCGTCGACGCGGAAATCGCCGGTTCTCGCGGTGGCCACGATGCCGTCGAACGACTGCCCGGTGTTTCCCCAGTCGCCGGCGCCGATCACCCGCTCGTTGGCGTACAGGAGCATCTGGCGCCCCACGCGGAAGCCGAACGGCGTGCCGCCGATATTCTTCACGTCGAGATATCCCTGGCGGAGGTCGAAGTCCGGCGAGCCGGAATTGGTCACCCAGTTGGTCTGTCCGAAGACGCGCGCGTCCTGAACCTCGATCCGCGCCGAGATATGGTCGTCGATGCCGATGTTCGCGGCCAGGCGCGTTCTCAGCAGGTGGTAGATATCAATGGTCGCCCCGACGAGCGGGGAGCGGCCGTCGAATTCGCTCCGCTCGCGGATCTCTCCGCCGATCGTCACCGTCTGCGCGTGCGCGGCGCCGACGGTCAGAGCGAGGGAGAGCAGAAGCGGAAATGCCGATCTCTTGTGCATGAAGGATCCTGTGTATGTGCGGCGTCACGATAACGGCGCGGGAAATGGTTGGGTGCCGCGTCCGTTGGAGTGACTCGCTTCGCCGGTGGTCGAAATGGTGTCAGGATGTGGGTGCGGTATCGCTCGATGCGTCGTTCGATGCGTCGGAATCGGCCCGCTGTGGGGCCGTATCCGGGGCATTCGTATCCGTGATCTCCGATTGCGGAGCATCGGGATGCGAAGCATCGGGTTGCGGAGCATCGGGATGCGGCGCGCGCTCGGCGATCATGTTCTCGACCCACCCGAGCGCGGTCATCATGGCCGAAAATCCGATCGTCGTGGTGCTCAACAGCAGGATGTGGCGGATCTCATCCGGGGAGCATCCGGCCTCGAGCGCGCGGCGGGCATGGGCGCGGACCGCCGATTCCTGACGGGTCCCGACGGCGATCGCGAGCTTGGCCAGGCGGATCTCCCGCGCCGAAAGCGGTCCGGCCGCCTCCGTGGCGTCGCCGAGGGCGCGGTAGGCGCGTCCGACGTCCGGGTACTGCTGCATGAATTCGGCGAAGCGCTTCGGCAGGCGGGGCATCTGATCACCTCAATGATATCGATGGAAGGGCCGGAAACATTGCCGTTGCGCGGAGAGCGCCCGGGGAGCGGTCCGCGATCGTGGCCTCCGGCGCCACGAATCTATCGTATTGCGAATCTATCGTACTATGATCCAAGTCATGGTTTGCCGCATTCAACGGTCCGTAGTTTGTTTCTGTTCCTCGCCGTTCGGGCGCTGAACGTGAACAGAATCAAGGGGAATCCACGATGCGTCACGAAACCATGCGAGCAGCCACCGCCGGAGGGGTGGCCACGGCGATCGTCGCGGTGCTGATCGTGGTCGGGTCGCGCAACCTGGCGCACTTCGATGCCGCGCTCGTCGGCTACACCTTCGCCGTGCTCTTCGCCACCTTCGGCATCGTCTACCGCTATTCGGTCTGGCTGCAGCGTCCGGCCACCGCGCTTTACTGGCGTCGCGGATGGCAGGTGTTCTTCAAGCGCGGGTTCCGTCTGGCCAACGCCGCGAACTGGGGAAAACGGATGGTGCTCGACGTGGCGATGAACCGTTTCATCGCCCATCGGGGACGCTTCCGCTGGCTGGCGCACCTGCTGCTGATGTGGGGCTGCATCCTCGCCTTCGGCATCACCTTCCCGCTGGTGTTCGGCTGGCTCCACTTCGAGACGCTGCCGGGGGAGGCCGGCTGGTATCGCGTCTTCCTCTTCGGGTTCCCCACGTTCTCTTTCCCGACCGAGTCGATCGTCGGCTTCCTGATCTTCCATGGCCTGGTGTGGGCCTCGTTCCTGGTGATCGCCGGCGTGATGATCGCCCTCAGACGGCGGATGCGGGACCACGGCGCGGCGGCCGTGCAGCAGTTCGGCGAGGACTTCCTCCCGCTGATCCTCCTCTTCGCCGTCAGCGTCACCGGGCTGATGCTGACCGCATCGTACAGCTGGATGAAAGGATACGGCTACGAGTTCATCGGGCTGCTCCACGCCATCACCGTAATATTCACCCTCCTCTGGCTCCCGTTCGGGAAGTTCTTCCACATCTTCCAGCGTCCGGCGCAGCTCGGCGTCAGCTTCTATCGCGATGTCGGCGCCGCCGGCCAGCAGCAGAGCTGCCTCCGCTGCGGCCAGCCGTTCGCCTCGGCCATGCACGTGGCCGACCTGATCGAGGTGGAGAGCCGGCTCGGATTCAACTACCGGATGGAGGAGCCGGCCGGCGAGCACTACCAGCACGTCTGCCCCTCGTGTCGACGAAAGATGCTCGTGCTGGCGCAGGGGAGGATCTGGAACGATGCCCGCGCCTCCCGACGTGCCGGCACTCCGTTCGCCGGCACTCCGATCGCCGGTGACGCAAATATCGACTGACGATCCGACGTAACCGCGCGCAAATCTACCATTGCTTGCTCACGCCATGGCGACACTTCCCGTCGATCCCGAGCGGATCATCGATCAATTCGGACCTCATCTGGCCTTCATGCAGCAGGGGCGCGTGGCCCCGAGCGTCGAGCCGGAGAAGATGGTCAAGACGCACTGCTGCTTCTGCGGACAGCAGTGCGGCATTCAGCTGAAGGTGAAGGAGAACACGGTGATCGGCTTCGAGCCCTGGACCGAGTTCCCCTTCAACAAGGGGAAGCTCTGTCCGAAAGGGGTGAAGCGCTACCTCCAGGGCTCGCATCCCGACCGGCTTCTCACGGCGCTCGAGCGCGATCCGGGCACCTCTGGAGGATTCCGGCCGATGGCCTACGACGCGGCCGTCAGGCGCGTGGCCGCCGAGATCGACCGGATCCAGACGACCCACGGCATGAACGCGTTCGGGCTGCTGAGCGGCGCGAGCCTCACCACGGAGAAGACCTATCTGATGGGAAAGTTCGCGCACATGTGCCTGCGGACCTCCCATATCGACTACAACGGCCGGCTCTGCATGGTCTCGGCCGGGGCGGGGAACAAGAAGGCCTTCGGCGTCGATCGCGCCGCAAATCCCTGGAACGATATCCTCGGAGCGGAGGTGGTCTGGATCAGCGGCGCCAACGTGGCCGAGTGCGCGCCGATCACCACCGACTACGTCTGGCAGGCGCGCGAGAACGGCGCCCGCGTGGTCGTGGTCGATCCGCGCATCACCCCGATCGCCCGCACCTGCGACCTGTTCCTCCCGATCAAGCCGGGACGCGACGTCGCGCTCTTCAACGGCATCCTCCATCTGATGATCGAGAACGACTGGATCGATCACGACTTCATCGAGCGGAGCACGGTCGGGTTCGATGAGGTTGCCGCGCACGTGGCCGAGTGGACGCCGAAGCGGACCGCGCAGGTGACCGGCGTCGCCGAGCGGCTGATCCATCAGGCCGCCGAGCTCTGGGGCACCGCCTCCACCAGCTTCCTGATGCACGCGCGCGGCATCGAGCATCACAGCCATGGCGTGCAGAACGTGCTCGGCGCCATCAACATCGTCCTTGCCTCCGGCCGCATCGGCCGCCCCAACTGCGGTTACGCCACGATCACCGGACAGGCCAACGGGCAGGGGGGACGCGAGCATGGTCAGAAGGCCGATCAGCTCCCCGGCGGACGCGATCTCGGCAACCCGGAGCACCGCGCGCATATCGCCGGGATCTGGGGAATGGCGCCGGAGGAGCTTCCGCAGCCGGGCGTCGACGCCTACGAGCTCTTCCGGAAGATCGACTCCGGCGAGATCAAGGGACTGCTCAGCATCTGCTTCAATCCGCTGGTCTCCCTGCCGGACAACGACTTCGTCAGAAGGATGCTCGAGAAGCTCGAGTTCTACGTGGCGATCGACTTCTTTCTGAACGAGACGGCGCGCCACGCCGACGTGATTCTCCCCGGATCGCTCCAGGAGGAGGACGAGGGAACGGTGACGCAGATCGAGGGGAGGGTGATCAAGATCAACAAGGCGATCGACCCGCCGGGCGACGCGCGCCAGGACTGGCGGATCATCCAGGATATCGCCTCGGCGCTCGGACGCTCAAAGGGCCTCACCTTCGGCTCGCCGGGGGAGATCTTCGATGAGCTCCGTCGCGCCTCCAGCGGCGGCGTCTGCGATTACGCCGGTATCACCTACGAGCGGATCGAGAATGAATACGGCGTCTGCTGGCCATGCCCCACCGAGGAGCATCCCGGCACGCCGAGGATGTTCGAGCCGGGCTCCTGGAATCCGATCGCGCGCGGCGCCGGCCCGTTCTATTTCCCGGACGGCAAGGCGCGCTTCAACGTGGCGCGCTACTCGCCGCCGGCCGAGGACGTGGACCAGGAGTATCCGGTGATCCTGACCACCGGGCGGGTGGTGAGCCAGTTCCTCTCCGGCACGCAGACCAGGCGGATCGGCCCGCTGGTGAAGCAGTATCCGGAGCCGTACGTGGAGATGCACCCGACGCTCGCCGGCAGGCTCGGCATCGCCGACGGGGAGTGGGTGGAGGTGGCCTCCCGCCGAGGCGCCATCACGCTCCGCGCGCAGGTGGTCACCACCATCCGCCCGGACACGGTCTTCATCCCGTACCACTGGGCCGGACCGAAGAGCGCCAACCGGCTGACGATCTCCGCGCAGGACCCGATCTCGAAGATCCCGGAGTTCAAGGTCTGCGCGGTGCGTCTCCGGAAGGCCGAGGGGGCGCCGGAGTATGCCGATCACCTGGAATCGCAGCAGTAATCGAGGAGCGTGGAGCCATGCCGGTACCGGAGAGCTACGAATTCTTCATCGACCCGAGCAGGTGCATCGGCTGCCAGGCCTGCGTGCAGGCCTGCAGCGAATGCGATACCCACAAGGGGACCGCGATGATTCACCTCGAATACGTCGACCGCAGCCTGTCGACGCAGACCGCGCCGGTGGTCTGCATGCACTGCGACACCCCCACCTGCGCCGAGGTCTGCCCGGCCGACGCGATCAAGAAGACCGATGACGGCGTGGTGCAGAGCGCCCGCAAGCCGCGCTGCATCGCCTGCGGCAACTGCGTGCTCGCCTGTCCGTTTGGCGTGCCGAAGATGCAGGTGGAGCTGAACCTGATGATGAAGTGCGACCTCTGCTACGATCGTACATCCATAGGCAAGAAGCCGATGTGCGCCACGGTCTGCCCCAGCCAGGCGCTCTTCTACGGGACGCGCCAGGAGGTGGAGCGCCTGCGCCCCCGCTCCCGGCCGACCAACGTCTTCCGCTTCGGCCGGCAGACGATCACGACCAAAGTGAACATGATGGTGCCGATCGACGAGCCGTCGACGACGGTGGTCGACGTTACCTCGGCCCTCGCCCAGGAGCCGATCGGCATCACCATCCCCAACGATCCGCTTCTGGCGGGCATCTATATCGAGGAGTAGGCAGCCATGCGCATCGATCACGAACGACTCTCGATCCCTCCCGACGGACGTCCCGAGGAGGAGCAGCCGGTCTGGCGGCGCGATTTCCCGATCGACACGCCGCAGGACGATTACATCGCCCGTCGCGACTTCACGAAGTTCCTCGTGATGACCAGCCTGGCCTTCACCGTCGGGCAGTTCTGGATCGCCGCGGAGAACATGCTCCGGACGCGGCGGGGCCGGCCTCCGATGCGGGAGGTGGCCGCCATCGACGCGCTCCCGGTCGGCGGAAGCCTCACCTTCGAATATCCCGCCGAGCACGACACCTGCCTTCTGATCCGGACCGGGGAGCGGAGCTTCATGGCCTACAGTCAGAAGTGCACCCACCTTTCCTGTCCGGTGAAGCCGAACACCGAGCACGGCACACTCCATTGCCCCTGCCACGAGGGAACCTTCGACATGAGCACCGGGCGGCCGATCTCCGGGCCGCCGCGCCGCCCCCTCCCGGAAGTGGAGCTCGCGCTCCGCAACGGACGGGTCTACGCCACCGGCATCCGCGAGAGGATGGCATGACGAGGCGCCTGTTCAGCCGGAGCCAGCGGACCACGATCATCTATGGGATTCTCTGCCTCGTCCTGGCGATCGTCATCCTGCAGCTCTGGCTTCTTACCGCGACCATGAACGCGTTCCTGGGAGGTGACAGCTCGACCGCCATACCGGCGGCTCTGGTAAGCCTTGTCTGCCTGGGACTCAACTTCGGCCTTCTGAGGTACATCTATGGACTCGACAGAACAATTCCCGACCGCTCCGACAGCGGCGGCTCCCTCGGATAACGCATCCGGGAGCCTGCCGGAGAGCTCCCCCGCGAGCTCCCCGGGGAGCCCTTCCGGGAACACGCTGCAGCTCGTGCTCGGCACGGGCGCCTTCACCGTCTGCTTCGCGGTCTTCGGCTCGGTCTCGGCCATGATGCCCCTGCTGAAGGGGCGTCTCGGACTCGATCCGCTCCAGGTGAGCATCGCGCTGGCGATGCCGGTGCTGCTCGGCTCGCTCGGGCGCATTCCGCTCGGGATCATCACCGACCGTCTCGGCGGCCGTCTGGTGTTTCCGATCGTGATGGCCTGCTCGATTGTCCCTGCCATGCTGATCGGCATGATCGACGCCTACTGGCAGCTTCTTCTCTGCGGCCTGTTCATCGGCGTGGGACTGGCGAGCTTCTCGGTCGGCGTGGCCTTCGTCAGCGGATGGTACCCGGCCGGCCGCCAGGGATTCGCGCTCGGCATCTACGGCGCCGGGAACATCGGCCAGTCGCTGGCGGCCTACGGCGCCCCGGTGATCGCCGGCGCGGCCGGCTTCGTCTGGGGCTTCTGGACCTTCGCGGTCCTGACCGCGCTCTGGCTCCTCGTCTTCTCCCTCAAGGCCGAGAACGCGCCGAACCGTCCGGCTCCCAAGTCGATGAAGGATTTTCGCGAGGTGCTCCGCCAGCCGATGAGCTGGACCCTCTCGCTCTTCTACTTCCTCACCTTCGGCGGCTTCGTGGCGATGAGCATCTATCTGCCGACGCTGCTGACCGATCTCTTCTCGCTGGAGCCGAAGGATGCCGGGCTCAGGACTGCCGGCTTCGTGCTGCTGGCGACGTTGATGCGGCCGCTGGGAGGGATCGTGGCCGACAGGATCGGCGGGCGAGGGGTGCTGATGGTGGTCTTCCCGGTGGTTGCCGCGATGGCGCTGCTGATGATCTTCGGTACCATGGTTCCGTTCACCATCGGCGCGCTCGGCGTGGCGCTGGCCATCGGGCTCGGCAACGGCGCGGTGTTCAAGCTGGTGCCGGAGTATTTCCCCCGCTCCGTCGGCGGTGTCACCGGGCTGGTGGGAGCCGCCGGAGGGCTGGGAGGATTCTTTCCGCCGCTGGTGCTCGGCATCCTCAAGAAGCAGACCGGGAGCTTCGACGCCGGGTTCGCGCTGCTGGCCGCCTTTGCCCTGGCGTGCCTGGTGGTCTGCTGGCTCACCCGCCCGCGCCGAAGCGTGGGAGAGAAGGTGGCCATGGCGTAGGATGAGCGCGCCGACACGCTTCCCGAGATCTCGTTATCGCGCCCCATCCGCTTCCCGACGGAGGCGGATGGGGCGTTCACCTTTCCGATCCTCCGTGCCTCGTTCCGTCGAAGTCCGCTTTCTTCTATATTCGTGTCCCCCCGACACCCCCGTTCCGGCGACGGGTCTCGATATCGAGCTTGCCCTCACCCACGGCGCCGATGCCGTGGGAGTACGATGAGTGAATCAACCGGAATTGTCGCAGCGTTTCCCCTTCCACGCTCAACCGTGTACGCCGATGTCGCTTCCACCAGTCCGAGGATTGGGTGGACCCGCACGACGCGAGTTCACCGTCTCCATCATCTCCACGTTCCGAGATATCCACCCAGAGCGCGAGCATCTTCGACGGACCGTGTTCCCGAGGATCGAGGAGCTCTGCAAGGCCAGGGGGATCCGTTTCGAGGAGGTGGAAATCGGCGCGGAGCCGGAGCCCGGTCAACATGCCGACGCCGCCTACATCAATGCTTGCAACGATCTGATTCTCCATCGCTTCCCCTTCATCATCGGCCTGATCGGACGTCGCTACGGACGCCTTCCGCAGTGGAGGGAGCTCGGTGCCGAGGCGATTCTCGATGATCATCCCTGGATGCGCGATCGCGCCCGCGATCCCTGGGAGCACGCGATGGTCGACGTGCTCGGGAATATCGCCGCCAATCCGCTGATGCGGGAGCGATCGCTCTTCTGCATCCGCAGCCGCGCGATGGAGCTCGATCCCGAGCTCACGCAGGACAACGAGGCGATCGTCCGTCTCGATCTGCTCCGCGATCGGCTGGCCGCGCGCGGGTTCAGGATCCGCAAGGCATACAACTCCCTGGAGACGCTCGGCGAGTGGGTGCTCGATTATCTCCAGGAGGTGCTGCGCCAGTTCTATCCCGATATCGACGGTGACGACCGCGGCTCCCGATTCCGTATTTACGACGTCCCCCGCGAGCTTGCCGACCAGGTCTACGTGCCTCTGCCCGGATACACCGCGGCGCTCGATCGCTACCTCGACGCGGGGGGCGCTCCGGTTCACGTTACCGGCCCGAGCGGCGCGGGAAAAAGCTCGCTTCTTGCTCATTGGACACGTCACCTCCGCGCGGCGCCCCCCGAGGAGCTTATCATCACCCATGCGTTCGGCAGCATTACCGGCGGGAACGATCACGTCGCGCTCTTCCGGCGCGTGATGGAGGAGATTCGCGGTCGGTATGGCCTGCCGGACGAGATCCCGAGCGAGCCCGCGCGGATCGTCGAGGAGTTCCCGACCTGGCTGGCGCGGGGACGTGGTCAGCGGCTCGTGCTCGTGCTCGATGCGCTCGACAGGATCGATGCTCCCTCGCGTGACCTCCGCTGGCTGCCGGAGTTCCTGCCGTCATCGGTGCGGCTGGTTGCCTCGACCTCCGACTTCGATCAGTCCGAGGCGCTTCTTGCGCGCGGCTGGGAGGAGCTTCCGATCGCGCCGCTCGACGAGGGGACACGCTCGGCGATCATCGACGCGCTCCTGAGCGGGATCGGCGGCTCGGCGGACCCCTCCTTCGCGAGCCATCTGGCGCAGGATTTCTCCAACGCCAACCCGCTGCTCCTCCGGCTCAAGGTCCTGGAGTTCGATGTCGTCCTCTCCGATCAGGGAAAGGATGAGGCCAAGGAAGTGCTCGATGCCGGCGATCTTCCCGAATTCTACGATCTGATACTCGGCCGACTGGAGGAGACGTTCGGCCGCGACCTGGCGGCGCGGGCGCTCACGGTGCTCCGCGTGTCGCTGCGTGGCGTGACGGTGGAGGAATGGGCGCGCGCGGCCATGATGCCGGTCGAGGTGGCCACGCGGATCGGCTCCCGCGTCTGGTGGCATCTCGAGGTCGATGGTGGAAGAATCTCCCTCTCGCACGCGAGCATGGCCGATGCCATCCAGCGGCGCTATCGCGACCGCGAGGATATCGAAATGGAGATCCGCCGCTCGATCGCCGCGCTCTTCGCTCGGGATTCCACGCTGCGGGGGATCGAGGAGCGTCTGGCCCAGCTTCAGGTCCTCGGCGACCGGGAGGAGATCCGCGCGCTCCTTCTCGCGCCGCCGATGGTGGCCGAGCTGATCGGCGCCGACAGGGGAACGCGGGTGCTCGCGGCCTGGGTCGACCTGCACGAGCATGAGATGATGGAGAGCCGCTATCGCGCGGCGGTGCTCGAAGGGGAGAGCCTGAGCGGCGCGTGGACCCCGCGACAGGCGACCGTGCTCGCCGGATTTCTCGTCGACTGCGGGCGGATGGGACTGGCGGGAGATCTTGCCCGTCTGCTCCTGCAGCATGCGCCATCGCCGCTGTCGGATCAGGACCGGCTTCGGAACACGCTCACGCTCGGCTCCGTCGCCCGTCACTCCGGACGTCAGAACGTCGCGCTGCTCAATGACGCGGCCTCATCGCTGGAGGAGGCGATCCGCTTCGGCAGGGAGCGATTCGGCGAGCAGGCGCCGATCACCCTCTCGGCGCTGCAGATCTTCGGCGAGATCGAATATGTGCGTCGGGGGGCGGTGGCGGCCAAGGATGTGTTCGAGAAGGTGACGCACGCGATCCGCGCGGCGCGTGGCCGGCTGGACCCGATGTATGCCACGGCGATCACCAACTACGGCGCCGCCCTGCTGAAGGAGCAGAATCGCGACTCCTGCATTGCCGCCGTCGCGTTCTTCCGGGAGGCGCTCGATATCCGCCGGCAGCTCTTCGGCGAGCTCGACATCACCACCGCGTCGGCGATGAACAATCTGGCCACGGCGCTCGAGGGGATGGGAGGGCAGGACATGCTCGAGGCGCTGGGGCTGATGGAGCGGGCGCTGGAGATCACGACGAGCCTGTACGGCCCGCGTCACCTGCAGACCGGCCGGCTGACCGGCAACCTGGCGGTGCTTCTGAATCGTGCCGGGATGCACGAGCGCTCCGAGGAGCGCTTCGAGGCCGCCATCTCGGTCTATCGGGAGCAGCTCGGACCCGATCATTCCGAGATAGCTCGCGCGCTGGCAAACCAGGCCGGGCTGCTGAAGGCGCTCAAGCGGTACGATGAATCCGAACGGCTTCTCTGCGAGGCGCTCAGAATGCTCGTTCGCACCGTCGGCAGGGGAAATCCCGAGACGATCAACATGGTGCTGAATCTCGCCGGCAATTTCCGGCTGCGTGCCGACGTAGCCGATGACGGATCGCGCGGCCGCGCCGATCTGCTGAACGCCCGGCGTCTCTACGAAAAGGCGATGCCGTATCGCATCGGGATGTACGGATGGCAGAACGACGGCACGCGCAGGGCATTCGATAATTACGTCGCGGTGCTCTCCGCGCTCGATGTCGAGGATCCGATGGGAGAAGGCTACCGACGCATGGGACTGAAATAATGCTCTCCGGCTCCGACATCGACACGTGCGCATATCAACCGGCGCGGATCTCGAGCTCCGCGCCGCTTGACGCAGGTGGGCCGGGCAACTGGAGAGGGCCAGGTTCCAGAAGGGGGGGCGAATCACCTACCGGGCGTCGGCTTCCTCGGGCTTCACAGGATGTCGGCCAGCTCCAGCTCGTCCGGCGCTTCGGCCGCCATGAGAACGCCGCCGCCGAATCCATCGTCGGAGATCACCACGGTGATGCCGATGGAGTTGTAGCTGCCGCCGATGTCGAAATTCCAGTGGCTCACCTCGCACTTCGAGGTCGCCTCGGCGAACGAGGTCTCGAAGTGATCGAACGTGTGTCCGATCGAGCCGGGGCCGGCCATGGAGGTGCAGGTCGACAGCGACGCGTCGTAGTACGGCTTGATCGTGATCGTCTGAACGGTGCCCGGCACCGTGGGCCAGACATGAATCGGAATGATCTGCCCGATGGTCGCCGTCGTCGTGTTCGGAAGAGAACCGAAATTGCACGTCACGATATCCACGTTGATATCGTGCCCCATGGGAGCGTTCGTGCTGCGTACCTCGACTTTCCTCGGTATCGTTCCCTGGGTGAACGATACCAGGATATACCCGGAGTGATTCGGATCAGCGGTTGCGACGATTCTGTTGTTCGCGTTGTCCCATTCGACATTTGCCATCTTCGACTCCGTCGAGAATGATGTGATTGATGGAGGGGGATTGCAGGACGTGGTTATCGCGCGGCGTTGCGTCGCGATAGGTCACGAAATAGTCGTTCGCTCGCGCTCGCGTCGTTCCAGACATCGAGGCCGATCCAGGGAAATACCGGGGCATCGGTGGGATCGTTGACCGCGAGATGTCGTCTGTCGAGTTTGTAGACGGTGATGAGCGCGGAGGCCGAGGAGAAATTCATCCTGAAAATCTGCCCGTCGCTGAAATGCACGCGGGATATGCTGTTCCCGTGCATGATGTTCGACTGGCTGTTGATCGACTGGCAGTGTTCCGACGTTGCGTCTTCCACGTGGCTCAGCCCGAGGGCGTGCCCCATTTCGTGCGCGAGGAGAAGCGGATCGGTGAGAGTGACCGGCATGCCGATGATCGGATGGGTCAGGTCGTGGTCCAGATATCCCTGCCACGCGCCGTCGCCGCGCTCGTCGGCCTTGTCCACGTAGTAGATGTTGATCATCCCCTGCGTGAACATCGAGCTCAGGAGATAGCTGGCGTGCTGGTCGGCCTCCTGTGAGAAATTCCCGTTCAGGGCGGCATGCATCGCGTCGCCGCCGTGAGCGAAATCGACGCTGACGACCGTGAACTGCATGCCGGTGTTCTCGCTGGCGAACGTCGCGTTGAGCCGGATGAGGTCGGTGCCGATTTTTCTCAGGGCATCCGATCGTCGTTGAGATATCACATGGATCGCGACCGGAAGGTTGGCCGTCGGAAGCAGCGGTAGGGATGTACGATCAGGCGCCGGGGTCCAGAGCACGTCTCGGGCGAATCCGACGCGGTTGAGGGTGCTCGTGACGAAAATCGCGCCCAGTGCATCGTCGATCTCTCCGATCGCCGTCAGTGGGGAGCTCGTGACGATCGTTCTGTTCGGCGCGCCCGGCTGGCATATGATGATGTGAGCGTGCGCGCCGGGCGCCAGGTCGTCGATGGTGACCTCGTCTTCGATACCTTCTGGGCAGCTCATGGTTCCATGGAAGGTTGTCGTCGCGAGGAGCGGTATCGCCGCGAGTGCCGCGATGCCGGTGTTCCGCGCAGGACGTGTGAAAGGAGATTGGCTTTTCGGCGTTCGTACTTCGTGGCCCAATTTCCTCCGTCGGTCGCGCGGACGGCACCGTAACAACTACGTATGTATGCTCACTGTGTCGGGTAATTCCGGGAGATGGTCGAAATGGAATATGTCGAGGAAGTGGCGAGGTTCAGGGCGGAGCTCGATCGCCAGGCGAGTCCCTCGCGGCGTGTCGAGATCGTGGTGGAGGCGATCAGAACCGCCGCCGACGATCCGCGCCTCTGCGTGGCGCTTGCCGCGGCGGCCATAGATGTGGCGCGCATCAGATCCGATGCGCGCCTGTTGCAGGAGGGATTTCTTCAGCGTGGGCTGGCGCACGTCCGCCTTGGAGCGCTCGCCGACGCGGTCGCAGATCTGCGGACGTTGCGTTCGCTGTACGGGGACGATCGCCGGCATGTCGCGCGGAGATGGGGGATCGGCTATCTGCTCGGCGAGCTCGAGATCGAGCTCGGCCGGCTGGAGGCGGCGTGGGAGGAATTTCAGGGGATCGAGGAGTCCGGTGTCCCGCAGTTGCGGACGGCGGTCGAGTTCGCGCGTGGCCGCATCGCGCTCCGCCGCGGCAACGATCATCTGGCGCTCGATCACTTCCTTCGCGCCCTCGGCGCCTGCGACGAGACGTTGGATCCGCGGAGTTGCGGGGATATCTGCATGGCGATCGCCGAAGTGCACTCACGCCAGGGAGCCGGCGACGACGCGATGAAATACTACGATCGAGCCATTGCCTCGTACCGGCGATCGGAGGATGTCTCCGGGGAATCGGCAGCGCTGGCCGCGCGGTCGATGCTGGAGGGGGCGCTCGGCGATCAGGGGGCGGCGCTGGCGAGCGTTCATCGTGCGCTCGGCGTCTTCGGTTCGATGGGGAGCTCGGGAAATCTCTCCAAGGCGCTTCTCTCGCTTGCGATGCTGCACGAGAGCGCCGGATCGTTCTCCACGGCTGTCGGTCTTCTCAAGCAGATACTCTCCACGAAGGGGAACGGCGCGAGCGAACAGATACGAGTGATGGCGTTGATGGCGCTGACGCGGATACAGCTCAAGACCGAGACCTACGGCGACCCGCGCATGACGATCGATTACGCCCATCAGCTGGCCAGCAGGCCATCGACCCGTGTGGGCCGGGAGGAGCCCGTTGTGGATCTGAAGCTCCTGTACGAGGTGCTCAAGCTCCGATCCGAGGTCTACGAGCGATTGAAGCTCTTTGCGCAGGCGCTCGAGTTCTTCAGGCAGTACTCGGCACTGCGCGAGAAGGTCGCCGGCGAGGAGCGGCAGAACGCGGTCGCGGAGATGCAGCGGAGGTTCGATGTCGAGACCGCCGAGCGGGAGGCTGAAAGGCTCAAGCGCGCGATGCTGCAGAAGGAGGCGGAGTTGAACGAGCGCGCCGCCACGATGGTGAAGAAGGATAATCTGCTCGAGCTGATTCTGAAGCAGATCGGCGAGGTGAAGACGCAGGTGAACGGCAAGGCACAAAAGGCCCTGTCGGAGATCGAGGATCTGGCACGCGGCAGTCTGGTCGAGAATGCCACCTGGCGCTATATCGCCGAGGATGTGGAGACGATCCACCCGGGATTCGGTGAGCGGCTGAAGCGGCGCTGCATACAGCAGCTCACGCGCGCGCAGCGCGAGATCTGCGTGCTCATCAGACTGCGTTACTCGGCCAAGGAGATCGCCGACTCCCGATTCTGCTCTCCCAGGACCGTCGAAAAGCATGTCGAAAATATCGGCAAGCGGATGGATCTTCAACAGGGAGAGACGGTCTGGAACGTGATCTCCTCACTCTGAGCCCTCCCCAGGGGGCTCGAGACGCCGATTGAGGCATTCTAGCATACGTGGTTTGTACGTGAGGGAAAGATCGCTCGGCGGCATCAAGTTGCGCGTGTCGCCGCCACAAGGCAGATCGGGACGCGGCTGACCGGAACGGGCGCCCATATCGATTGGGAGGAGCATTCGCGTGACGATTGACAAGCCAGCGCTCGACGCGCTCGAGGAGATCCAGACTATCCTGGATCGACGGTTCAGTCCTGGAGAGGGGATAGAGCAGGCCTTCACCCCCATCGACAGCTCTACCCGACGGCGGATGCTCTGCGCCGACTACGAGCTGATTCGCCCGAAGCTCGACATCGCCCTGATCCAGCTCGACAAGCTCCCCGCCTTCGGCCGCCACACCGCCACCGCGATCCGTTTCCTCATGTATATCGCCGACGACCACTGCGGCAACAGCTGAATGCTTCGCGGGAACCGTGCGCCGTAAAGCGGACATAACGATGTCCATGTTTGGCGCAAAACCCTGATCGCACGCCGACATCAGAAGAAAATGAGACTCGCTCGAACCGGCCGCCATCCGGAATCAGCGGGCCTTTTTGTCGTTGTTGTAGAGCAGTTGGATCATCCGTTCGTATATTCGCCCCACTCACCCCTCCATCGCGGTAGCCGCGCTTCCCGGCTTGTACCCTGAACGAACGCAACGCCAGCACGATTGGCCGTGCCCGACGCCGGGCATTGAACGCACTGTCCGATAAGGAGAGGCAGACGTGACCACACTGAACGCGCCGATTCGAGACGAACGCAAAACCCGCCGCAAAATTCAGGTCGCCGTTATTTCCACGTTCCGAGGACTGCACACGGAGCATGAATATCTCCGGAGAAGTGTCTTCGAGGATATTCGCCGCCGATGTGAAAACATGGAGCTGGCCTTCGAGGAGATTTCCTGCGAGCCGGAGCCGGGGCAACATCCCGATCATATGTTCGCCGATGCGATGATCGACAGGTTGTCCGAGCTCTGTCCGGTTGTCATCGGTATCCTCGGCCGCGAGATCCCCTGGTTTCCCACGTTCGCCGAGCACGACACCATGCTCCGCATACTTGCCGACGCCGGCGGCGCGCGCGGCGATCAGCTTGGCAGGACGAATGCCACCATTCTCACGACCCTGCTGGAGAATCCGTTGATGACCAGGAGGATATTCCTGTTCGATCGCGGAGCGGCGTCCGATATGACGGGCGCCGACGGAAGTTATGATGGCACGAGTCACCTGCGTGAGCTCCTCTCGGCGGCGGCCGTCGCCGGGGTAGCGGTGGAGAGCGACTGCCGCACGCCGGATGAGATCTGCGCGCGTGTCGCGCAGCGGCTTACACCCCTAATCGATCGGGGCCTTCCGCCGGGTCTGCCCCGAGGCTCCGTGATGTCCGAGCGGGATGCGCATCGGGCGTATGCCGGACGGTTCCGACACGGTGCGGACCACGTCCAGGGGTACTTCGATCTGCTGAACGATCATGTTGCCGCCGACACCCCTCCACTGGTGATCGTGGGACCGTCCGGTGCCGGCAAATCGACATTGCTTGCTCTCTGGAGCCTTCATCTCGAGCTGGGCGAGCCGGATATGGCGGTCGTGATGCATTTCGTCGGCGCGACCATCGGCAGCCATGACCCCGAGCGGGCCGCCTGTCGACTTATCGAGGAGATCGCCGAGATCGTCGGAACCGGGGGAGCTATTCCGCTTGGCTCCGAGGAGATCCGCACCGAGCTGCCGTATCGACTTGCCGCGATTCGGGACCGAACGGTAGTCATCGCCATCGACGGCGTTGATCAGTTCGACGACGATACCGGCCTGAACTGGATTCCGCCGACGCTTCCGTCCAACGTACGGCTGATCGTTTCGGCCCGATCGGGACCGGTTGCTGATGGCCTTCTGGCTCGAGGGTGGACCCATCTCGAGATCGAGGATCCAAGGCGGGCGCAGCGGATCGATATCATCAGGCGCCTTCTTTCGGATACCGATGCGATCAGCGCTCCCGAGCTCGCGGACGAATCCCAGCCTGATCACGTCGATATCCGCGAGCTGATCAGGCATGGGACCGTTCCGGAGCTGATCGACAGGATATGTGCGCCCCTGGAGATCGATCTCGGCACCACGAGCGTCCGGGAAGTTCTCACGCTGCTACGTCTTTCCCGACGGGGACTGTCACGCCACGCGCTGTCGGCCATGACGTCCGTGGCGCTCGATGACATCGACCGAATCGTCCAATCGCTCGCGTTCTTCATCTGGCGGGCCGGTGATGAGGTGATGTTCGCCCACGACAGCATCCGGGAGGCAATCCGCCTGCGGTATGGTGCCTCGGACGAGAGTGATCGGGAGATGCATGCGCGTCTGGCGCGACATTTCCTCCACGAAGGAGATCTCCTCGATTATCGGCAGGAAGCCATCGGCCATGCGGTGCACGCCGGCGATCTTACGCTGCTGGTGACGATGTTGAACGATCCGGCCGTGGTCAGGGACTTCGTCGCCCATGGCCGGGGCTACGACCTTGTCAGGGCGATCGTCGTTCTTCGACAGGAGGGGAGGGAGATCGCCGCGGAGCTTGTGGAGTGCGTGCGGGGCGCGCTAGCCGAACTTCGGCCGGATGACGCGTGGGTCACGTTCGCGCACGACGTGGCGGAGCTGCTCGTGCATGCGGGGCAGTACGGGCATGCGGCCACCATTCTCGAGTCGGTGATTGCCGTCGAGTCCGTCGTCGGCCAGGGCTCCGGACGGATGAGGACCAGCCTCCACCGACTCGCGGAGGCATACAGGGCGGGAGGCGAGTTCGTAAGGGGAGCGGAGACATTCGCAGACATGTTCAAGCGCGAATCCGTGGCAGATCTTGTCGGCACCGACGAGGGGCTAAGGATCGCGCATGATTACGCGGTGTTGAGCTACGAGCGGGAGGCATACGAGGAATCACGGGCGTGCTTCCTCGCTATACTGGCGAGCGAACTGTTCGAGCAGCTTCTTGACCGGGATCCGATGCGCTATGCGCTGATTCTCAACGACCTGGCGCTGCTCCTGCTCGACACCGACAAGCTCGGTGCTTCCGGCATGCTCCTCTCCCGCGCCGAGTACCTACAGCGGGAAACGGGAGGCGCCGACCATCCCGAGATCGCGACCACGTTGAATTCGCGGGCATCGTGGTTTCGGATGAAACGGGATGCCGCGGGCGCCGAGGCCGCATATGGTCGATGCCGGGAGATACGAATCTGGATGCTCGGTCCTGATCATCCGCACACACTCATCGCCGACATCAACATCGCATCGTTCCGCCATGCGCGGCGTCAGAGGCATGAGCCGGAGGCGGCGTTTGAGGAAATTCTGACACGATGTCGGGTGGTGTTCGGCGAACACCACCCAACACACTTGAAAGCAATGGTGAACCAGGCACAGATGTACCTGGATTTCGGTGACATTGCACTGGCCGCCACCACTCTCTCTCAGGCTCGAGCGTTGATCGAGTGTCATGATTTGTCCGAGACGTTCGTCGATGCCTTGTGCTACTTTGCGCAAGGAAGGACAGCGGCCGCGGCGGAGAATCGACCGCAGGCACGCGACTGCTTCGACCGCGCCGCGCATATTTGGGCGCGGCTGCTCGGCACAAATCACGGGCTCACGGGCCTGGCAGGTACGATGAGTCGCTAGCTTCCCTCCCTTACTGGTTGCCGTGTCTCAGATCGGAATTTCAAACTCGATCGTGATGTCGTTGAGATCGACTTCATCAGACCCATCGGTCACGACGTGAGGTACATGTGGGTCATTCGGTGCCGTGATCGTCGGATCGATCACATTCAGACGTAATGTATAGATCTTACGGCCGAAGACCGGGCGTACGAGGCCAGTAATGCAGTAGGGGCCGTCCGAATCGAGATCCTGTGTTATCGAGGTCGTGCCATCGCTCAGCGTTGCTTTGACCTTCCGGTTGGTCGGGTGGGTCACCATATAGTCTAGAAGCACCCCCATGTCGTCATAATGGACGCCGGATGGAATGCCGATGTCGCGAGGGCTGGACAAGAAGAGGGCCGATACGGTCGGGTTATATGCCTTCGCTCCAGGAGTTGCCGAGCCGAGATCGAATGTCTGTGCAAGGTGCACGACACCCGTGGATCGTGGAATCTCATCACATTTATTGGCAAGGATTGCTCTCAGCGTATAGGTCCCGTTCTCCATATCCTCGATTGGTAGGTAGTCGTGATTGCCGTTTATCTGGTTGTACTGTTCGTTGCCGATCATAACGAATATGTGCTGTGCGCCCCCGATTCCTCCGCAATCATCCCGGCATGGTGGAGTGCCGCCACCGTTGTTGTAGCAACCGAGTGTGAAATTCGGCGTTACGGTGTTGAATTCGATTGTCGCGTTCGACGGATGGCTCCCCAGCGGACCCGCATTTGAATCGAGTGCAAGATTAGGTGGCGCGGTATACGTGGTGTGGTCCGGTGACTTCGTAATGCTGATGCCGGAAAACGGCCGCATGCCAAACACATTCGCGGTATTGGTCATCACGGCCAGCGTGGTGCTTCGGCCGACAACGAATGGCGAGGATGATTCGAAATCGAAGTTCCGTATATAATTTGTTCTATAGACTGGCTCGATGATGACTTGGTGGCCAGCCCGCTTGCGCGTCATCTTGACAACGCTAAGGTAGAACTCATAGTAGCTTCGATAGAAGTGTCGGGAGTTGATCGCTGTAATAACGGATTCGGCAAACACGGTAAGATGCCCGTTTGACGGAATCGGAAGTGCTTGGTGCGCGGCGGTGGCGCCGATCTCGATAATGGATGTGCGCGGGCGTGGTTTGCTTCGGCGTGCCGGTCGCGTTGTCAGGGCAAATATGCCGTCTTGTCCGGTTGCATCCGTCGGAAGGAGGCCCAGGAATGCGACTTCGTTTCTGACTCCGATCGGGTGATTCGTTACGACGGGGATGGGGCGATTTGTTGCTTTGGGGTCGACGATTGCCCGGATCGCCGATAGCCTCTCCGGCCCGGTGAGCTCCATCAGATTCCTGACCACATCATCCGAATTGCAGCAGTCGCCGATGACTACCACGCGAACCCCTGGCGCGAACGACTTAAGTGCGTCGATAATCTCATCATCGATGACTTCTCGATCATAAAGCACCCACGTCTCATCTTCCCTGTCCGGCTCGGACCAGTCTGGCGCTGCTGTTTGTCTGCCATGTCCGGAGAACGTGATGGTGACAAGGTCGGCTGGGTTTGCCTTGGATGCGATATCCACGACTGCGTTGACGAAGTTGTCATAACTACAAAGCGAGCTCTGAATCCCGGTTGTTGTCATCATCGATTGAGACGTCAACAGTACTGCTTCGATCCAGCCCGGCAGGGTTGAGAAAACCTCGGCAAACGTTCGCGCGGAAAGATCAGCGTGTGGCAATGGTGTTGCCGCGATCTTGCTTGGATCAGTCTCGGATACACCGATGTGAATCGAATAACCATTAGGCATGGTCCGCCTCCGAAAATTGACATGATGGGGGGAGACTGTTGTTCCCAACTTATCCCGGCCCAGGGGCGGGGGGAGTACGTAGAGACCTTGTATGGTGCCGCTACGTAGCGCGAGGTATCTTTGACGCCAACCAATACTCTTCGAGGATCACCATGGACCTTCAACCCGATATCCTCTGGAACTCACCGCTCCTTCGTCTCGATGCCGTGATCAGCGACTTCTGCTGCGTCGATGGGGCGGACTCCTCCGCCGTGACCAACGATGGCATACGCCATTACACGGAGATCTACCAGAACTTCCTCGGGAAGAACAACCCGAGCGGTGCATGGAGCGGACTGACGCTCCGCGCCCGCTCCTATGCCCGGAGCGGCCAGCCCACCTTCGCGTTGATCGATCTGACCGAGGCTTTCTCCCTGGCGAAGAGCGTCGACTTCACCGATGGCGCTGTTCGTTCGGCCGCTGCGATGTCGCTCGGGCTGCTGCTGCAGGGGGACTTCAAGAGCGCGCGGGACTGGAGTGAACGGGCTGTGGCGATCTGCGGGGCACGGCAGGCACCGACGCTCAGGATGATCGCCTGTACCGCCGATGGACTGGTGCAGATGGGGCAGGGAGAATATCAGGGAGCGTTCGCGCGCCTTTCGAAGGCCGCTTCCCTCTCCTCCAGGGTTCGCCGAGCGCCCGCGTCGGTCACCGCGTCATGGGCGCTCGCGCTCGCCTGCGAACGGGTCGGCTCGATCGATGATGCCCGCGACTGGTACGACCGCTGCGGCAAACTGGCCTCGCGACAAGAGAACCATGAGGCCGAAGCGCATTGCGTGCTCAGCCTCGCCCGCCTTCACGCTCATCTCGGGAACGAGTCCGAGGCACTTCGCTGCTACGCCGCCGCCTCGCTCATTGCCCAGCGTGGTGTCGATGTTCGGGTCGTCGCAAACTCCTATATCTCCATGAGCCTGATCCTCGAGCGCGAGGGAAAATTGAAGGAGGCGCTGCGTGGGTATCGTCGGGGACTCGAGATCCTCTTCAAAAGGGCGGATGATCTGATCCCGTACGTGCTGCTCCGCATGGGAAGTGTCGTGTTCGCGCTCGAGGATGTGTCGCAGGCGTGGATTCTGTTCGACAACGCGCTCGTTCTGGCCGAGCGGGCCGGAGACCCGCGGCTGCAGTACGAGCTCCACCTCAAGCTTGCGGACGTCTATGAACGGCTGGGGCATTTCGCCCAAGCGCTCAAGCATCACAGGAGCTACGCGAAGCTCAAGGACGAGGTGCTCGACACGGAGAAGCAGCGCGCGGTGGTCGAGCTCCAGGTCAAGCACCAGGTCGACACGATCACGCACGAGGGCAGGGTGATGCGGCAGAAGATGCGGCGGCTCAAGGCGGAGGTCGAGAAAAAGCAGATGAAGCTGATGGCGGTTCTCGCGAGTCTCGCCGAGCAGAACAGCTTCCTGCTGAGTCTGGAGGGACAGGTTCGTGAACTGAAGGCGCAACTGGCCAGCGGAGTGAAGCCTGCGGCCGCGAAGGTGGGAGAAAAGTCCGAGAAGGACACCATCGAGAAGATCCTGGCCGATATCCGTTCGAGCAAGTCGTCGGAAAATCTCTGGGAGATTTTCTTCGAGGAGCTGGATCTCGCCTACCCCGGATTCCGCAGACGTCTGGCCCAACATATGCCGACGCT
Source organism: Bacteroidota bacterium (assembly GCA_048498995.1). GTDB lineage: Bacteria > Bacteroidota > Ignavibacteria > OLB7 > OLB7 > JBEHWX01. Next base: position 2,682 of record JBEHWX010000048.1, on the reverse strand, counting down.
CACAGCAACCGAGACCAATGTCTGTTATCTCGTGATGATCGGCAGGGCGACCAAGGAGATCGCGGTCTCGCTCAAGGCAAAGCCGCGCACCATAGAGCGGCATCGCTTCAACATCCGCCAGAAGTTCGGACTCGGCCCCGGCGACAATCTCGGCACATTTCTCGCCGGCATCTGATCTTCTCGGAACGTATCCGGCCCCGGTCCCGTTCGGCATATGGCGTCAGACGGGACCGGGGTTTTCAACATCCGGCCTTCGGCTACGTGGTCTCTACGTATCGGGTTCCGAGATATGCGGGCTGAACTTGTCCTCCGTTACTGTCATCGATTGCCGCGACCGGGTGCTGGTCGCGGCCACGACAATGGACACCATTCCACGCCGGAGACGCCCATGGCCACCAGGAACAAAGTACTCGCATCACTCAACGACATCGACCTGGCCCTGCGGGGCATGGGCGGGGGATATGGTCCTCCTGGCGGGATTGCCGCCGGCTTTGCAAATCCGACCGATCCGCGTACTTTGTGCGCCGACTATCACCAGATCCGTCCGAAGCTCGACGTTGCACTGACACGTATAGAAGAGATCCCCGACTTCGGACGACAGCTCGCTACCGCGATCCGATTCCTCATGCAGGTTGCCGATGCCCATTGCGGCTACGGCGCGGCCACATCGTCCGGCGGGTTCACCTCCGAAGAGCGTGGCCCGTAGGCCATTCGATTCCGTCGCGGCGGTGAGTGCTTCACCACGTATCTGATGTCGATCTCGATCATCCTGCCGCCATGGCTCCGGTGCCCGAGGTCGCAGGTCCGCATACAAGAGCACACACCATGAACATGAACGAAAAACGCGGCCGCCGTCCAGACGTCCGCAGCACCGTCCGCGAGGTCCTCACGCGGGCGATCACTCTCTTCCTTCTGCTCGTCGTCGTCGCCTCGATCTCCGTGGCCCAGAACACCGGCACCGGTGGCGCGGGGAACGGGCAGGATTCCACGCAGCCGAATACGACCGGTTCAGGTGCCGGTGGCGGCACGTCCGATACCAATTCCAACGGCACCACGAGCGGCACCGTCACTCCCTCCAACGCCGGCACGACCGTCACAACGCCCGCCGTGACGCCCGCCGGGGGGACGACTGCTCCGGTGATCCCGGTGCAGCAGGTCACCCTCCTCGGCCGGCCGCTCTTCGTCAGCGTCCGCGCCACGGCCGATGTCTCCCGCGGCGTGATCAAGGGAGGAATGGTGGCGCTGGCGGTGAACCGGTCGGTTGCCAGCGATACCCCCACCGTCCGCCTGACTTCGATCGACGAGAACGGCCGCCTGGCCGACTCTTCCTTTCTGGTTCTGGTCAATGAAGTCGTCGACAGCACGATCGTGATCACGGTACCGAAGGAAGTGCGACGGGGGCTCTATCAGGTCGATATCCTGATGCATGACTCCGCGGGAGCGCCGGTGGCGCTGGTGCGGCCGCACTATCTCCGCGTGGAATCGATCTGGATGTGTCTCGGCATCGCGGCCATCCCGCTCGCGCTGATCGGATGGCTCCTCTGGTGGCTCTGCCGACTCTACAGGCCGGCGGTCAACGCCAAGCGACAGGGATTCCTCTCGCTTCTGCTGCTCGAGCCGGAGAACATGACCTACAGCCTCTCGCGCGCCCAGTTCATCCTCTGGACCATGGTGATCGCCGGCTGCTACGTCTTCATCTTCGTCGCGCGCGGGCTGGTCGAGAGCGTCTGGGCGTTCCCTCCGCTGACCGGCTTCGCCTGGACCTTCATCATCAGTCTCGGGACGCTGCTGGCCGCGCAGGCCACCTCCAGCATCAAGGGGGCCAAGGGGGCGGGGGAGCTGAACCCGTCGCCAGCCGATCTGTTCGTCCACGGCGGCGTCTTCGCGCTCGAGCGGGTGCAGCAGGCGCTCTGGACCATCATCGCCTCGGGCATGTTCGTTTACGTGGTGATCAAGAATTACGCGATCAACACTCAGCTTCCCGACATGCCGGATCAGCTCCTCTATCTGATGGGAATCAGCTCCGCCGGCTACATCGTCGGTAAGTCGATCAGAAAGGCCGGTCCGGTGATCACGCACACCGACCCGATGCAGAACTCGGTGGCCGGCACCTACAGCCTGGCGATCGTGGGAGACAACCTTTCGCCGAACGCCCTGGTCTGGATCGACGGCAGCAAGGTGGATGGCAACGCCACGATGGCGCTCCCGGATGACGACAAGCCGAACGAGTTCGCCTCGGCGATCACCATCGGCTTCCCGCCGGCGATCACCGATACGCCGACCTGGTACGCCAAGGATCGCGACGTGGTGGTCATCAACAACGACGGCCAGCGCGCCGAGTGGCGCTCGGTGCCGAAGCTGGTGGACGTCGCCACGACCCCGGCGGCGGCCGTGGCCGGCTCGACCGCCGCTCCGGCTCAAGTGCAGTTGACGATCACCACCGAGTACGTCACCGAGGCCATGACCTGGCGCATCACCGGCGTCACCGGCGCCGGCACGCCGAAGCCGGTCCGCTCCACGACGGTGCCGAACCAGTGGACGCTCATGATCCCGGACAACGGGCAGACGCAGAAGTTCCAGCAGATCACGGTGCAGGATGCCACTGGGCACTCGAGCACGCTCGGCTGGCAGTAACACGGATCGCCGGTGCCGACCAAAACGCGCCGCGGCCGGGGAGGAATC
>JBEHWX010000047.1:0-44076 GCA_048498995.1 Bacteroidota bacterium | reverse complement strand
CCGATGTCGCCGCGCCCCGATGTCGCCGCGCCCCGATGTCGCCGCGCCCCGATGTCGCCGCGCCCCGATGTCGCCGCGCCCCGATGTCGCCGCGCCCCGCGCCGACCGGGTTGCAACGCTCCCTTCGTCGCCACCGCCGTCGCCGTTACGTGCGGATGCATCGCCGGTTCACGTCGCGACGCGATTTCATCAATCTACACTCCTCAGTCTCGTCACTCCGGCTATATTGGCCGGACGACCTCGCGGTCGCTCGCGAACGATATCCGCGGCCCGGCTTCCGCCTCCGTCCCGGTATCGGCGCGCGTCGCGATCTCTCTCGTCCGGTCCCTCGAACCTTCCAATCCCTTCGCCGTGAACGTGACGGTTTCTCCGGTAGAACAGCGAGCCTTCCTCTCGGCGCCGCCGCGCGTCAAGCTCGAGAAGGCATTCGACAACCCCTTCAAGAACGTCGTTGCCACGGCCCGGACCTGTTACTCGGGGAAGGGGATCGTCAACGACGAGACCATTCAGCTCGAGCTCTTTCCGGAGAGCCGCGACGCGCAGATCGCCAAGAGCATCTACAGCGCCGGACATCACACGACCTTTCAGCACGGGCAGTTCCAGTTCACGCTGGAGAACGTCTCGCGCCACTTCATCTGGTCGTTCCTCCATCAGCACCCGTTCTACAACTCCGAGCAGGTATCGCAGCGCTACGTGCAGGTGAAGCCGGGGATGGTGGCCATTCCGCCGCTGGACGGGGAGGCGCTGGAGATCTATCGCGAGACGGTCGAGTTTCAGCACGCGGCCTACAAGGAGCTTACCGCGCTCCTCCTCGATCCGGCCACCGAGGCCTACTTCGATCGCTTCCCGTACCGTCGGAAGCACGCCGATCGCTACCAGAAGGATATCAAGAAGAAGGCGCAGGAGATCGCGCGCTACGTGCTGCCGGTCGGCACCTTCGCCTATCTCTACCACACCATCTCCGGCCTGACGCTCCTCCGCTACTGGCGCCTGTCGGAGATGTTCGACACGCCGCTCGAGCAGCGGCTGGTGATCGGCGAGATGATGCGCGAGCTGCTCCGGCACGACGACAACTACCGCATCGTGCTCGAGGATCCGATGCCGATCGAGGAGACCGCCGAGTACAGGATGTTCCAGCAATACTGGGGGAGCGCCACGCCGGATGGCTCCTTCGCCGCCTGGTTCGACGGCACGCTCGACGGCACCACCTCGAAGCTCGTCGACTACAAGGTCAACGCCGAGGAGAGCCTGGCCGACGCCGTGCGGGAGATGTTGGGGCTGACGCCGGACCGGATGTCGGACGACGACGCCATCGAGCTGGTGCTCGACCCGGCGCGCAATCCGGTGCTCGGGGAGAACCTGACGGTCACGACCCACGCGAAGCTCGCCCGGGCGATGCATCACCCGCAGTACACCTTCCGGCGGAAGCTCTCGCACGCGGCCGATTCGCAGGATCAGCGCCATCGGATGACCCCCGGCTCCCGGCCGATCCTGGCCGCCCAGCTCGGCGACGATCCCGACTACATCACGCCGATGCTCGTGGAGCTGAGCCCGGCCGCGCACGCCGCCTACCGGGAGGCGATGGAGCGGAGCTGGGAGGGGATGCGGCGGCTGAAAGCGCTCGGCGTATCGACGGAGTTCACCCATTACCTCCTCCCGAACGCCGTGTCGGTCCGGTACACGGAATCCTCCGACCTGCTGAACCTGCACCACAAGCACAAGATGCGGCTCTGCTACAACGCCCAGGAGGAGATCTGGCGCGCGTCGGTGGACGAGGCGCGGCAGATCAGGGCCGTGCATCCGCGGATCGGCCGTTGGCTCCATCCGCCCTGCACCATCCGGCACAACGCCGGGATGCGTCCGGTCTGCCCGGAAGGGGAGCGCTTCTGCGGCGAAAAGGTCTGGCAGATCGATCTCGATCAGTACCAGCGGGTGATCTGAGGCGATCGGAATTTCGAGGGGGGAGAGTGGCGCCACGGCGCGCGACTCTCCTTCGGGTCGGAACGAAAAAAGGGGCGCCCCATCCGGAGCGCCCCGTTCGTATGTCGCATGGAAGCCCGGCATTCGAGGCCGGAAGGAGGGGAATCGGCCCCTCGCATCACCACCGGCTCAATTCACATCACTCTCGTCCGTCGATCTTGACCAGCATGAAGTCCTTGCCGTGGGCATTCAGGAGTATGCGATGCTGGGACTTGCGGAGCACGTGTGCGCCGAGCTCGTCGGCCAGGAGCTGACGGGCCTCCTCGAGGTCGGTGGTGAAGAGGGTGAGGGGCTTCTTGCCGTTTTCCAGCGCCGCCACCGTCGGGAGCGCGTGATCTCCCTTCTTCCCCTTGACCAGCTTGATCGCGTCGGTGGCCCGGTTCAGAATGGTCTGATCCCGGTCGATGCCGACCATCTGGAGCGCCATTTCGGCCTCGACGCTCGAGGTGTCGCGGATCTCGAACGTGAGGATCTCGGCGTCGACCTTCCGGTCGCCGGTGATCGGCACGGTGACCAGCGGATAGGCGAGCTTCCGGAGCTCCTGAAGGAAGACGGTGAAGTGTTTCTGCTCGATCTCGCCGATCGCCTTGCGGACCTTCGCCCCGAGCTTCTTCAGCTCCGAGAGGTCGGCCTCCGCGCTCGGCGAGGATTTCACCAGTTCGGTGATGTTCAGGTAGAGCTTCGTCTCCGACGGATAGTTCGCAAGCCAGGTTCGCACGACGCCGACCGGAGCGAGCGTATCGCGGAAATAGCTGTTGTAGTTCCACGCGGCCATGCCGGAGTCGAGCATGGCCAGCGCGTCACCCACGGTGGTCTGGAAGTAGTAGTTGCCGCCGCGGGCGTGAAAGGATGTCTGCGCGGAGGAGACCGCGAAGGCCCAGACGAGCGGAATGGACTGACGCTGCGTCGCCACGGCGGCGGCGATGTCGGTCGGCTCGGCGGGCGCGAGGATCAGATAGGACTGAGCGAGCATACCTGCGTGCGTTAGATGAGTGGAGTCCGAGAATCGTCAAATATAGCTCGCTTGCGGCGAATCCCGGACTCGATCGATGCAGCCAGTTACGATTCAAGAAGTAATAATAGCTAAACCCTTCGCGGTGAAGGTCGTAATTTAACGGGTCTTGTTCGGTTTGATCCGACGAGGCGACCCACTGCGTTATCAGAACAGGTAGTGAATGACACGGGAAGACATCAGAAACATCGCGATCATCGCGCACGTCGACCACGGTAAGACCACGCTGGTCGACAAGCTCCTTTCGCAGAGCGGAACCTTCCGCGAGAATCAGCACGTGCCGACGCGCGTCATGGATTCCGGTGACCTCGAGCGCGAGAAGGGCATTACCATCATGGCCAAGAACACGGCCATCGACTGGAAAGGGAAGAAGATCAACATCGTCGATACCCCCGGCCACGCCGACTTCGGCGGCGAGGTCGAGCGTACCCTCGTCATGGTCGACGGCGTGCTCCTGCTGGTCGATGCCGCCGAGGGCCCTCTGCCGCAGACCAAGTTCGTGCTCAAGAAATCGCTCGATCTCGGACTGCAGCCGATCGTCGTGATCAACAAGATCGATCGCAAGGACGCCCGCCCGCACGAGGTGCTCGACGAAGTCTTCGAGCTCTTCCTCACCCTCGGCGCCGATGATGAGCAGCTCGACTTCCCGGTGATCTACACCGTTGCCCGCGCCGGCATCTCCAAGCTCGAGCTCGAGGCCGACGACAGCGACCTGTCGCCGCTGCTCGACATGATCATCGAGAAGATCCCGGCCCCGGTCGGCATCCTCGAGGAGAACTTCCAGATGATCATCACCACCGTCGACTGGAGCGACTACCTGGGACGCGTCGCCATCGGCCGCATCCTCAACGGTACCGTCCGTCAGGGGGAGACGATCGCCCGCATCAACCGCGACGGCCTTGCCGAGCGCCTCCGCGTGACCAAGCTGTTCACCTTCGAGGGGCTCAAGAAGGCGGAGATCGCCGAGGCCAGCGCCGGCGAGATCATCGCCCTGGCCGGCTCCGACGAGTTCAACATCGGCGAGACCCTCGCCTCCGGCGACAACCCGCAGGCGGTTCCCTACGTCACGATCGACGAGCCGACGATCTCGATGACCTTCCTGGTCAACGATTCTCCCTTCGCCGGCAAGGAAGGGAAGTTCGTCACCAGCCGCAATCTTCGCGACCGCCTCTTCAAGGAGGTCCGCGGCAACGTCTCGATGCGGATCGAGGAGACCGACAGCCCCGATCAGTTCATCGTCAAGGGACGCGGCGAGCTCCAGATGGCGATCCTGATCGAGACCATGCGTCGCGAGGGCTACGAGTTCCAGGTCTCGAAGCCGGAAGTCATCATGAAGGATATCGAGGGAGTGATCCACGAGCCGGTCGAGCACGTGGTGGTCGACGTCGATGATGAGTACGCTGGAACGGTTATTGATCTGCTCGGACGTCGTTCGGCGGAGATGCTCAACATGAGCACCGCCAACGGAACGACCCGTCTCGAGTTCCTCGTGCCGTCGCGCGGTCTGATCGGCTTCCGCAGCCAGTTCCTGACCGAGACGCGCGGCTCCGGACTGCTGCATCAGGTGTTCCATGGCTACCAGACCTTCAAGGGACAGATCCCGGGGCGCAGCCGCGGCGTGCTGATCTCGCTGGAGGCCGGCGACACGACCGCCTACGCCATGGAGGGAATCCAGGAGCGCGGAACGCTCTTCATCCCGCCGGGAACGCCGGTCTACCCCGGCATGATCGTCGGCGAGAATTCCCGCGAGGACGATCTGGTGGTCAACGTCAGCAAGAAGAAGCAGCTGACGAACATGCGCGCCTCCGGCTCCGAGGGAGCCGTCCGCCTGGATACGCCCCGATCGCTTTCGCTTGAGCAGTTCATCGAGTACATTGATCGCGACGAGTTGATCGAGATCACGCCCAAGTCGATCAGGATGCGGAAGAAGATCCTGGATCACAACGATCGTCAGCGCCAGCGCAAGCGCGGGCTCGACCTGGCCAACGCCGATCGTTCGTAGAACAGCATTGTCGGGCCGGCTCCCTCAGGGGGCCGGTCCGGTAAAGCCCCCGGATCCTGATCTGCGAATCCCTCAGAGCCTATGGACAACAGTTACGACGTCAATCGCGATACCGAAGCGCGCGATGCCGAAGCGCGCGATACCGAAGCAGGGGAGATCACGCAGGAGCCAGTCAATGCCGAGGAGAGGCGGTACCATGCTATCGGTGCCGTCGCCCTTCTCTGCATCGGCGCCGTCGGGCTGCTGCTGCTGTCGGCCAGCAACGTAGCCGACAGTCGCGTCGTCTACCCGATCTCCCGCTGGCCGATTGTCGCCCGCGACTCCTCGGCGCCCGTATCTCCCCTCGCCGGGTTCACCCCCTCCAGGCTCGTCCTGAGCCACCTCCGCATCCTCGATACGATCTATACGACCGACTCGGTCTACCTGGACGTGAATCTCGTCACGCAGCACGTGACGGTCGTCAACCGGAGCGGCGCGCGGAGAACATTCCCGATCTCCAGCGGCAACAAGCTCATCCCTCAGGGGATCGCCACGCCGGTCGGCGTGTTCACGGTGCAGAACAAGACGCCGCTGGCCATCAGCAAGCAGTTCAAGAACGCGAAGCTCTACTGGTGGATCGGCGTGCAGGGTGGGGTGGGCTTCCATGGACTCGATGGCACCGGTTACTACTGGAATCTCGGCCGTCGCCCCTCCTCGCATGGCTGCATCAGGATGGCGCGCGAGGATATCAAGCAGATGTATTCGATGGTGCATCCCGGCGCGCTGATCCGGGTGCACGACGGCGACCCGGCCCGCGTGGTGCAGTTCTGCGCCGCGGCCGATACCAACGGCGCCACGATCATCGACTCCGCCTCGGTGCACAACAGGAACCTCGGCCGGTCGCGCCTGTCGTCGATCATGGCCGGAAGCTACTGGACGGCGCCGCAGCCGCGGATCGTTCACCTGGCCGGCAAGCGCCTTCGCTGGGGAATGGAGGTGGGAGAAGGGGAGAAGATCCCGAAGCAGACCCTCCCCGGCAGCATGCTCCTGGCGAAGCTCGCCCCGCGCGGCATCGGCGCCGCGCCGGACCGTCTCCGTCCGGCCGTGCTCGACAGCTGGTCGCTGGCCGCCGTCCGCATCGCCGACTCCCTCCGGAGCCACGAGCGCGTTACCTGGGAGAAGGAAAAGACCGCCGAGCCCGAATACGGCGAGTGAGGCTGCAACCTCGCCAGGCTCGATTCGATTTCAGGGGCGTTCGCGAGAACGCCCCTTCGTTTTTTTCGGGGAGGAGCCATGCCCGCGACAACCGGTTCCGCCCCCTCTTTGTGGTTGGTACTTCGAGCCCGATATGCGACTTTCGATCCGGCCCGCGACGGATGCCGCCGCGGCTGGCGCTCCCTCCACCGCGCGGAATCGTCGGGCCGCACGAACTCTCATGAACGCTCACATCATCGTGGATATCCCATGACGATCATCGATCTGGCCGATCGCCCGGAGGCGATCCCGTCGCTCGCCACCTGGTTCCGTCGCGAGTGGGAGGAATATTTTCGGGGCCGCGCGCAGGAGGAAGTGGAGGGGACCTTCGTGGCCCGTATGCATCGCGATACGCTTCCGATCGCCCTGCTGGCCGTCGAGGGGAACAACGTGATCGGCACCGTCTCGCTCGTCGAGGTCTCGATCGCCAGCCATGTCCACCTCGGCCCCTGGATCGGCGGACTCTACGTGGTGCCGGACCGTCGGGGACGGGGCGTGGCCACAGCGCTCGTGCGCTCGGCCTCCGAGCGTGCCCGCAACATCGGCTTCGAGCGCCTCTACATCGCGGTCGCCGGCGGGCTGGAGACCTATCGATCGCTCGGATGGCGTCAGATCGACGCGGTCGAGGAGGATGGGGAAACGTACTACGTGCTGGTGATCGATCTGGTGGAGCCGAAGGGGAGCGTGGCGGAGCCCGCGGCGGCCGGCGGCGTCAGCGGCTCGTCGGGAGCGTGAGGAACCGGATCGCGCCGCGATCCTACTTCAACGACGCCGAGTAGATCTTCTCGTACTCCCGAATGCCGGCGAAGATGCCGCGCGCCAGCTTCGTCTGTCCGGCGTCGCTGGTCAGCACCTCCACGTCATCCGAGTTGCTCAGATAGCCGAGCTCGAGGAGCATCGCCGGCATCGACGCGCCGACCAGCACGAAGAATCCGGCCTGATGCACGCCCCGGTCGGGAATGGCGGTCGTCCCCTTCAGCTCTCCGCGAATCGCCTTGGCGAGCCGCTCGCTGTAGCGGACGAACGCGCTCTGCGCCATGCTCGCCATGATCGCGCTCTCGGTCGCCATCTTCGCGTAGCGGTCCCGGTCGGACTCGAAGCGGATGGCGCTGTTCTCGGCGGCGGCCACGCGCGCCGCGTCGTCGCTCTTGCCGGGGCGGAGGATATAGCACTCGAAGCCGGTGGCCGGGTGCGGCTTGGTCGGCATCGAGTTGCAGTGGATCGAGATGAAGAGGCGGCCTCCCTTCTGATTGGCGATCTGTCCGCGCCGATAGAGCTCGATGAACCGGTCGTCGCCGCGGGTCATCACCACCTCGATCTCCGGCATCTTCCGCTTGATCTCGTCCCGCAGCTTCCTTGCCACCGCGAGCGTCACATCCTTCTCCTGCACGCCGTCGATACCGATCGCTCCCGGATCCTTGCCGCCGTGTCCCGGATCGATCACGATCGTCGTGAGCGACCACTTCCGCTTCGAGTCGAGGCTCACGCCGTCCGGCAATGGGAACTTCAGCCGATCTCCCTTCCTCGCGTCGTCGCCACGCGTCGCGGTGGCGTCCCCGGAGCCCTTGCCGCTCCCGCTCTTCACGCTCGTTCCCTTGTCGGCCCCCTTGTCGCCCCCCTTCGCGGTGCTCTTCGATCCGTTCCTCGCGCTACTGGTCGAGGTCTCCCGGGCGCGCTTCGGTGAGGCCGCCGCCACGGAGCTCGTGCCGGTTCCGTCGGAGTCCAGCCGGTCGCCGAGCGTCACGCGGACCACGATCTTCTCCTCGTCGCGCCGTAGCACCTGGAGCTTCCGCACCTCCCGCGTGAAGCGGATGTCGGTCACCAGCACATCCTTCCGCTCGATATGCGCCTTCACCGAGCGGACCCCTTTACGCTGCAGCGCCGAGGCGAGCGCGGTCCGGCTGGCGGCCATCGAGCGCATCCGCACCTGCGCCAGGCCGTTCTCCTTCCGGTCGAGCACGACCGTGGTCACCTTGCCGGCAACGCTGAAGCTGATCAGCGCGGAGCTCGTGGTGGTGGAGATGGCGATATCGCGCAGCTCCACCGGATCGGCGACGGCCGTGCCGGCGCCGACCAGGAGGAGAAGCGCGAGAAGTATCGAGAGCCGCAGGACACGTGGCATGCGGTGCCGGAAGGAAGAAAGGGGAGAGAGAGTATGCCGCCGGGAGACGTCAGCGGTAATTGATGAACTGCATGTCGAACGGGAGATCGGCCTTCTTCAGCTCGGTGATCACCGTCTGCAGATCGTCCTTGGACTTGCTGGTGACGCGCACCTGATCCTCCTGAATCGAGGCCTGGACCTTCAGCCCGAGGTCCTTGATCAGCTTGGTCACCTTCTTGGCGTTCTCCTTGTCGATGCCGGACTGCAGCGTGATCTTCTGCCGGGCCGATCCGCGCGAGCCCTGCTCGATCGTCTCATAGGTGAGCGCCTTCAGGCCGATGCCCCGCTTGATGAGCTTCGACTCGATCACGTCGATCACCTGCTTGAGCCGGTACTCGTCGTCGGATTCGACGGCGATCTGCTTGGCTTTCTTGTCGAGCTCGATCGTGGAGTTGGTTCCCTTGAAATCGTAGCGCTGTCCGAGCTCCTTCTGCGCCTGGTTGACCGCGTTGTCGACTTCCTGCAGGTCGACTTCGGAGACGATATCGAACGAATAGGTATCTGCCATGATCTGGATGCTGACCTGTGATGCTGGAGAATGAGTTGATGCGCCGTTACTATCGGTTCCCGGGAGCGTCGGCGCCGCTGGGCGTCCGTGGCGCGCCTCGGAGGCGTTCCCCGTCGATAGCCGGAGCGTCCGCGCGGCCATGGCCGGGGGGGATCGATCGCGACGGGCTTCAAATCTAGCGGGTGGGGCGGAGGTGGGCAACGTCGGCGTGGGGCGGGCGCCCCGACGAGCTCGCGAAGGCACCGGCCGCGGCGGCTTTCGGGGTCGTCGAGCGGCGATGTCTCGAATGCTTGATCTCGCGCGATTTGTCCCTTTCGCGGATATTCTTCACATTGCGCCGCAGTGGCCGGCCGCACGGAGACCATGGGCCTGGTCCGTTCGTGAGAACATCCTCGGATTTCATCTCCTACATAATCCTTACGCTCGTCCTCTATGGAAAGTATCGCAGTACTGTTCGGAATGGAGCAATCGTTTCCCCCGGCACTGGTGGAAGCGATCAACCGCCGGGGTGCCGACGTGCGCGCCGAGTTCCTGCAGGTCGGTGGGGTGAAGCTGGAAGATCCGGCTCGCTACACGCTGGTGATCGACCGCATCTCGCAGGATATCCCTTTCTATCGGGCCATGCTCAAGCACGCGGCGCTCAACGGCACCCGGGTGGTGAACAATCCGTTCTGGTGGTCTGCCGATGACAAGTACTTCAACTACACGCTCGCCCAGAAGATCGGCGTGGCCGTGCCGAAGACCGTGCTCCTGCCGTCGAAGCAGCATCCCCCCGGCACCACCAGCCAGTCGATGCGCAACCTCGTCTACCCCCTCAACTGGGACGAGCTGTTCGATTACATCGGGTTCCCGTCGTGGCTCAAGCCGTACGACGGCGGCGGATGGAAGCATGTCTACAACGTCCACTCGCCGGAGGAGTTCTTCTCGGCCTACGACCAGACCGGCGACATCTGCATGACGCTGCAGGAGGGGATCGAGTTCGAGGAGTACTATCGCTGCTATGTCGTCGGACGCCGCTATGTGCACATCATGCCGTACGAGCCGCGCAACCCGGCGCATCTCCGCTACGATGCCGGATTCGCCCCGAGCGACGCGCTCCGCAAGCGGATCACCGAGGACTGCATCAAGATCTGCGGCTCGCTCGGCTACGACATCAACACGGTGGAGTTCGCCGTGCGCGACGGCATTCCCTACGCGATCGACTTCATGAATCCGGCGCCGGACGCCGAGCTGGCCTCGGTCGGGGAGGAGAACTTCCATTGGTTCGTCGAGACCGTCGCCACCTTCGCCATCGAGGAAGCCCTGAAGGGACGCATGGTGCCGGAGGAGTACCGCTGGAGCACGTTCCTGCGTGGCAACGATGTCGGCCCGGAGGATCGCAAGGGAGGGAAGCGCGCCGCGAAGTGATCCTTCGGCGCCCGGCAGTTCACGTCAATTCGAGGGGGTTTAGTCATGCAGGGGAATTCCGAGACGCGGCAGTTGTTCGATCGTGATCCGTACGAGAAGCCGAGCTTCACGCTCGGGGTGGAAGAGGAGTACATGGTGATCGATCCGGAGACCAGGGAGCTGAAATCGCACCTGGAGTTCGAGCTCCTTTCCCGGGGGCAGTCGGTGCTCGAGGACAAGCTCAAGCCGGAGATGCACGGCTCGATGCTCGAGATCGGGACCACCGTCTGCCGGAACACCGGCGAGCTCTACACGCAGCTCAAGGAGATCCGCTCGATCGTGCGCCATCTGGCCGGCACCAACGGCCTGAAGATCGGCGCGGCCAGCACCCATCCGATCTCTCACTGGGCCGAGCAGGAGATCTATCCCGATCAGCGCTATTACTCGATCGTCGAGGACATGCAGCTGCTGGCCCGTTCCCTCCTGATCTTCGGCATGCACGTCCATGTCGGCATCGAGAACCGGGAGACGCAGATCAACATCATGAACGGGATGCGCTACTTTCTGCCGCACATCCTGGCGCTGACGGTGAACTCCCCGTTCTGGACCGGCTTCGAGACCGGCCTGAAGAGCTACCGCTCCAAGGTCTTCGAGCGCTTCCCGCGCACGAACATCCCCGACCCGTTCCAGAGCTGGGGGGAGTACGAGGCCTACGTCAATCTGCTGATCAAGACGCACTGCATCGATAACCCGAAGCGGATCTGGTGGGACATCCGCCCGCATCCGAATTTCCCGACGCTCGAGATCCGCATCTGCGATCTGCCGATGACCGTGGATGAGACCGCCGCCATCGCGGCGCTGATCCAGGCGATCGCCGCCAAGCTCTTCGCCCTCTACCGGAAGAACCTTTCCTTCCGGACCTACAGCCGGGCGCTGATCATGGAGAACAAGTGGCGCGCGGTCCGCTATGGCCTGGACGGCAAGCTGATCGACTTCGGCAAGCAGAAGGAAAAGAACACCCGCGATCTGATCCGTGAGCTGCTGATGTTCGTCGACGACGTGGTCGACGATCTCGGCAGCCGCGAGCAGATCAACTATATCAACACGATCCTGGAGAACGGTACCGGCGCCGCGCGCCAGCTCCGCGTGTACCAGGAGTCGGGGAACGACCTGAAGGCGGTGGTCGACTACATCATCCAGCAGACCGAGATCGGCCTGCTGGACAACCCTGACGATTTCCTTCCGAAGGTCGGCGCGCCGAGCGCCAGCACCCTGGCCGAGCGGGAGAGCTCCCGCATGTCGAATCAGGATCAGATCCGGTAAGCCCCGAAGTGGGGAAGGGGGCCGCCGCGCGGACCGCTTCCGCTCCCCGGCGCCGGTCGCATGGCCGGCTCATGCGGCTATTCGTGTCGGCTGCATCTTTCCGGCCCCGTCGCACGTCTTTATCGTCGATGTCATTCCGTCAGATCTTTTCCCGCATAACGAACATCGCCCGCGCCAACACATCCGGTTGGCGCGGGCGTGATTCGTTCCGTGATCCCTTCCGGGATTCCTTCGATGAGGAGCTTCGTCGCGCCCAGGAGCTGATCCGCGAGGCGCGCGAGCGCGAGGAGCGCGCCAATGCCCCGGCCGAGGAGCCGGCGCCCTCCGATGGCGTCGAGGTCGTCGCCGTTGCCTATCGGGCGCTCGGCGTCGCACCGTCGGATCCCTTCGAGGTGGTCACCCGCGCCTATCGCGCGTTGATCGTCCGCCATCATCCCGACCGCCACGCACGGCTTGCTCCCGAGGAGCAGGAGGTGGCGCGGCGCAAGGCACAGGAGATCAACGACGCCTACCGCGTCATCAAGGAGCATCGCGGCCGGAAATGACCGCGTCTCGGCTCCCGGCGTCCCATGACGACCTTCCCCCGCCGTCGGGATCATGGTTCCCGAGGGATCTACTCGCATCACCAACGTCACTGATCGCGGCCCGGAAGCGGGCGCGCTCATGTCCTGAACGAATCTGAGGGTTCACATGGAGAGCATTGCGTTTCCGATCATCCTGATCGTGGCGATCATCTTCGTCGGATCGATCTTTCTCTACTTCATTCCGGTCGGACTCTGGATCAACGCCCTCTCGGCCGGCGTGCACGTGGGGATCTTCTCGCTGCTCGGCATGCGCCTCCGGAAGGTGCCGCCGTCGGTGATCGTCACCAGCAAGATCACCGCGCAGAAGGCGGGGCTCAGCGTCGAGATCGATCAGCTGGAATCGCACTTCCTGGCCGGCGGCAACGTGCAGAAGGTGGTGGCCGCGCTGATCTCGGCCGACAAGGCCGGCATCCATCTGAGCTTCGAGCAGGCCACCGCCATCGACCTGGCCGGCCGCGACGTGCTGGACGCCGTCCGCCTCTCGGTCAATCCGAAGGTGATCGAGACGCCGCCGGTGGCCGCCATGGCCCGCAACGGCATTCAGGTGCGCGCCGTGGCCAAGGTGACCGTCCGCGCCAACCTGGACCGCCTGGTCGGCGGCGCCGGCGAGTCGACGATCATCGCCCGCGTCGGCGAGGGTATCGTCACCACGATCGGCTCGAGCAACACGCACAGCCTGGTGCTGGAGAATCCTGACCGGATCTCCAAGACCGTGCTGGAGAAGGGGCTCGACGCCGGCACCGCATTCGAGATCCTCTCGATCGACATCGCCGACGTGGATGTCGGCGAGAACATCGGCGCCAAGCTCGCCTCCGATCAGGCGCAGGCCGATCTGAGCGTGGCGCGCGCCAAGGCCGAGGAGCGCCGCGCCGCCGCCGTTGCCTACGAGCAGGAGATGCGCGCCCGCGTCCACGAGATGCGCGCGAAGGTGGTCGAGGCCGAGGCGCAGGTGCCGCTGGCGATGGCCGAGGCGCTCCGCGACGGCAAGCTCGGCGTGATGGACTACTACTCCATGAAGAATGTACAGGCCGATACCGCCATGCGCGAATCCATCTCGCAGGGCGGCCGCCAGAAGGGAGATGAGCCGCAGGCGCTCTCGTGATTCCAATACCGAGTCCGACCGCATCCGTTCACGTTCGACGTATGGGGGACACCGGATGATCTCCGCGATGCTCTTCGACCTGGACGATACCCTCGTCGATCACGGCGCCGCCGCGCGCCGCGGGATTCTCGATCTCTGCGAGCGATATCCCGAGCTCGGTCGCGACATCGATCACGAAGAGATCTGCACGGCATTCTCCAGGATCAACGGCGAGCTCTGGAAGGTGTACGGAAGAGGGGAGATGAGCTCGGCGGAGCTCCGCGTGGAGCGGAAGCGCCGGCTGATCGACTGGTGCGCGTCGCGCCGCGAGGACCCGGAAGGCGCTTCGGGGCTCGATCCGGCGCTTCTCTCCGACTGGTACATGGAGCGGTACGTGGCCGCCGTGCGGCCGTACGACGGCGTGCTCGAGATGCTCGAGGATCTTGCCGCCCGATGTCCGCTCGGCGTGATCACCAACGGCTTCGCCTCGGTGCAGCGTGGGAAGATCGACGATACCGGCATCGGCCGTCATCTCTCCGTCAGACTCTGCTCCGAGGATCTCGGCTACGGCAAGCCCGATCCTCGCATCTTCCATGAGGCGCTCCGGCGGCTCGGCGTCGATGCCGGGGCGGCGATCTTCGTCGGCGACAGCTTCGAGCTCGACGTCCGCGGCGCCATGAACGCCGGACTCCGCGCCGTCTGGTACCGTCCCGTTTCCCTTGATCCCCTGCCGGCCGATCCGGAGATTGTCCCTTCGGCCGTCGTCGATTCCATCGAGGCGCTGCACTCGCTGCTAGCCGCCGAACCGTCATTCGTTCTTCCCGCAGCATGAAGGCTCTGATTACCGCCGGAGGTCGCGGCACGCGGCTTCGTCCGATCACGCACACGCAGAACAAGCATCTGATCCCGATCGCCAACAAGCCGATCCTTCAGTATGCGCTCGATGCCGTCTCATCCTCCGGGATCGTCGACATCGGGATCATCGTCGGCGAGGACAACGGCCACGAGGTGCAGCGCGCCTTCGGGGACGGCTCCGCGCAGGGACTCAACATCAGCTACATCTGGCAGGAGGCGCCGCTCGGCCTTGCCCACGCGGTGAAGATCTCCCAGGAGTTCATCGGCGATTCCTCGTTCGTCTTCTACCTCGGCGACAACATCGTCGTCGGCGGCGTGGACCGCTTCATCGAGACCTTCCGCGAGAGCGATCTCGACTGCTATCTGACCCTGGCGCGCGTGCGCGACCCGGAGCGCTTCGGCGTCCCGGAGTTCGATGCCGCCGGCAGGATCATCGGCGTCGAGGAGAAGCCGCGCGTGCCGAAGAGTCCGTTCGCGGTCTCCGGCATCTACCTCTACGGTCCGGCGATCTTCGAGGCGGTCAACGCCATCGCGCCGAGCAAGCGTGGGGAGCTGGAGATCAGCGACGCGCATGATTATCTGCTGAAGCACGGGTTCAAGGTCGGCCATGGCGAGATCACCGGCTGGTGGAAGGATACCGGCATGCCGATCGATCTTCTGGAGGCCAATCGTCTGGTGCTCGGCAAAATGGAGGAGCAGATCGACGGCCTCGTCGACTCCGAAAGCGATATTGCCGGGACGGTCGTCATCGAGGAAGGGGCGGAGGTGATCGGCAGCCGCGTCCGGGGTCCGGCCATCATCGGCCGCGGCGCCCGGGTGGTCGACTCCTATATCGGCCCCTACAGCTCGATCGGCGCCGGAAGCATCCTCGAAAGCTGCGAGATCGAATATTCCATCCTTATGGAGCGCGTCGCCGTCCGCTCGGTGGACGTGCGGATCGAGGGGAGCATTCTCGGCAACGACGTGGAGATCTGCCGCGGACAGGGGAAGCCGAAGGTGCAGCGGTTCGTGCTCGGCGAGCACAGCCGCGTCGAGCTCGTCTGATGCATGTGACACGATGAACGGTGACAAGGGAAGGTGAACTGATACATGCTCGTCATACCAGCAATTGAGATCAAGAACTGCCGATGCCTCCGGACGATCACGTCGGAGGCGCCGGTGGCCGAGCAGGTCTACTCCGACCTGCCCTCGGACATGGCGCGGCTCTGGCGGAAGGAGAACGCCAAGACGCTTCACGTGACCGATTACGACGGCCTCTACGCCGGCCACATGGACAACTTCGATGTCGTGGTGTCGGTGGCGCAGCAGGTGGAGATTCCGGTCCAGCTCGTGGCACGGTTCGCCACGGTCGAGGAGTGCCGTCAGTGGCTCGACGCCGGACTCTACCGGCTGATCGTCCACGATCTGATTCTGCGCGATCCCGAGGGAGTGCGCCAGCTCGTGGCCGACTACGGCTCCAGCCGCTTGAGCGCCGGGGCCATCACGCAGCAGGGGATGATCGCCCCGGCCTGGAGGGATCTGGAGCCGATCGACGCCGTGGACTTCGCGCTGGCCGCGAAGGAGCTCGGCATCAACCGCCTCTTCTTCACCGACCGGGATTACGAGGGGGTGCTGCGCGGACCGAACACGGAGGAGCTCCGGCGGATCGCCTCGGCCGCGCGGCTGCACATCACCGCCGCCGGCGGCGTGGCCTCCGTGGAGCATCTCTGGATGCTGCAGGAGATGGAGCCGCTCGGCATCGACTCGGTGGTGATCGGGCGCGCGTTCTACGAGAACCGGTTCCCCTGCCAGCAGCTCTGGCGCGATATCGAGCTGGAGCGCATTCAGCGCGGCCTGGCCGATGAGGTCTCCACCGCGCTCGTGCGCGGCACCAAGGCCTGATCGCCGATCCCATCGCCATGCAAGACCCCGCGGGGGCGGATGCCGACAGGTGCATCCGCCCCCGCGTCGCGTCTACCCCGTGCCACGTGGCGCGCGTCGATCGCGGCGTGCCGATCGCGGCGTGCCGATTGCGATGGGTCGTATCTTTGTCCCCACATGGATACGACACGACTGAAACCGCTGGCGGTCCGGCTCCGCCCGAACTCGCTTGATGACGTCCTCGGCCAGGATCATCTCCTCGGCCGCGGCAAACCGCTCCGGCGCATGATCGAGAGCGCACGGCTCCGCTCCATGATCTTCTGGGGGCCTCCCGGCGTCGGCAAGACCACGATCGCCCAGCTGCTGGCCGATCGCGTCGACGCCGAGTTCCGGCAGCTCTCGGCGGTCTCGGCCGGCGTGAAGGATGTCCGCGCCGTCCTCGAGGAGGGACGCGCCCTCCAGGCAGCCGGACGCCAGCTGGTGCTCTTTCTCGACGAGATCCATCGCTTCAACAAGGCGCAGCAGGACGCGCTTCTGCCGGCTGTGGAGGAGGGATGGATCACCCTGATCGGCGCAACCACCGAGAATCCGTCGTTCGAGGTGATAGCCCCGCTCCTGTCGCGCAGCGCCGTCTTCACGCTGAAGCCGCTGGACGACGCGGCGCTCGACACGCTCGTGGAGCGCGCGCTCACGCGGGACGATCGCTTCACCGGCATCACCATCGCCGACCGGGAGCTGCTGAAGCTCCTCTCCGGCGGCGACGGGCGCAAGCTTCTGACCGGCCTGGAGATGGCGCGCGACCTCTTGGCGCCGGACCAGACCGAGATCACCGAGGAGCAGATCCGCGCCGCCTTCAGCAGCCGCCAGTTCTACGACAAGGCGGGGGACGCGCACTACGACACCATCTCCGCGTTCATCAAAAGCATCCGCGGGAGCGATCCCGACGCGGCGCTCTTCTACCTGGCCCGGATGATCGAGTCGGGGGAGGATCCGATCTTCATCGCCCGGCGCCTGATCATCCTGGCGAGTGAGGATATCGGCAATGCCGACCCCTACGGGATCACCCTGGCGACGCAGGTGATGATGGCGGTCGAGAGGATCGGGATGCCGGAGGGGAGCATCGTGCTGGCGCAGGGGGTGACCTATCTGGCGTCGGCGCAGAAGAGCAACGCGAGCTACATGGGGCTGCAGTCGGCGCTCGAGGATGCGCGCCGCCACCCGCACGCGATGCCGCCGCTCCACATCCGGAACGCGCCGACCAAGCTGATGAAGTCGATGGGCTACAAGCAGGGCTACAAGTACGCGCACGACTTCGAGGGGAACTTCGTCAGGCAGGAGTATTTCCCGGAGGAGCTGCGCGACCGCGTCTACTACTATCCGACGGAGAACGGCGGCGAGCGGAAATTCCACGACCGGCTCCGCGATCTCTGGCCCGAGCGTTACGAGAAGCCGAGAAAGAAATAGGAACGAGGCAAGAGGAAGCAGGGAGGATGCGGCTCCAGGTCCGGATCCGTTACTCAATGCGGATCGATCCGGATGATCGGCGCCGATGATGACGCGACCAGGAGGGGGCCACGCGGACGCGCTGAAATGAGAACGGGGGATGCTCCTTGCGGAGATCCCCCGTTGCCGTTTCTCGCGGATGCGAGAGCGATGATTGCTGAGCGCTTACTTCTGGATGCGGAGCACCTGACCCGGACGGAGCGACTTCTCCTTGATGCTCGGGTTGTTCTTCCGGAGCTCCGAGAGGCTCACGCCGAACTTGTCGGCGATCGCGGCCAGCGACTCACCCTTGCGGACCGTGTACTTCTTCTCGGCGCTCTTGTTGGTGCGGCTGGAGCGGCGCGCGTCTCCCTTCGACGGGGACTCGCTGTAGATCTTCAGCGACGCGCCGGCGGCCAGCTTGTCACCCTTGATCGACTTCGCGTTCCAGGTCTTCAGGTCGTCGACCGACACGCCGTACTTCTCGGCGACGGCGATCAGCGACTCGCCCTTCTTCACCTTGTGCGTCTCGAAGCGGCTCGAGGTCGTGGTCACGCCGCGGCGGCGGGAGCGGCTGTTGCCGGCATCCTCATCGTCGGCCAGCAGCGCCTTGCGATCCTTCTTCGAGGAGACCTTCTTGTCGTCGTCGGCGTTCCGGGCATCGCTCTTCGACTCGCTCTTGGAGGCGAGCTTAGAGCTCTTCTCGGCATTCTTGTCCGAGGCCGACGAGCGATCGTCGCGGGCGATCTGCGTGCTCTCCTGGGCGTTGTCGCCGAGCTTCAGGCGCTGTCCGAGGCGGACGCTCCGGTTCTTGCCGAGCTTGTTCAGCTGGGCGAGCTCGTCGACGCTCACGCCGTACTGGCGGGAGATGGCGTAGAGGGTCTCGCCGCGGCCGACCACATGAACGCGGGGGGCCTTGGCGGCATGCTTGGAGGAGACCTGCGTGGTCTGGCGTCCCGGAGCAGGGGAGCTCTCGGCGAGCGTCGAGGACTGGCGCTCCTTGGTCTGCTGAGGAGCCGCGGTCGGGCTCTGCTGCTGATCGTCGTCGCGGCCGGCGTCGTTGGAAGCCAGGTTCGCATCATCGCCGTCCTCGGTCGCGGCCGGGGCGTTCCCCTTGACCGGCACGCGGAGCTTCATGCCGCTGCGCAGCTTGCTCGACGGGGCCATCCGGTTGGCGTCGCAGAGATCGGCGACCGGCACGTTGTACTTGTCGGCGATGGCAGCCAGCGACTCACCCTTGCGGACCTTGTGCGTGGTCCAGGTGAGGGCCGGCTTCTCCGGGTTCGGGAGCTCCTCGAGCTTGGCGGCCAGATCGTCGGACGTGTTGTGCGGCACGCGAAGCTTGTACTCGACGATCCCCTCCGGGACCTGATCGCGCAGCAGCTCCGGGTTGAGCGCCTTGAGCGTGGCCACCGAGATCTTCGCCAGGTCGGCGATCGTCTGCAGGTCGTGCGAGCGCTTCACGGTGACCGTCGCGAACTCGTCCGGCTGCTCGAAGTTGAGACCGGTGAAGCCGTAGGCTTCTGGATCGGAGGCGATCTTCGCGGCGGCGATATACAGAGGGACGTACTGCTGGGTCTCGCGCGGCAGGAAGTTGCGCACCTGCCAGTAGTCGCGGCTGTTGGCCTTGGCGATCGCGGACTTGACGCGGTTCGGGCCGCAGTTGTAGGAGGCCAGCGCCAGGTGCCAGTCGCCCAGGTCGTTGTAGAGATCCTTCAGGAATCGGGCGGCGGCGCGCGTTGCCTTCTCGGGATCGCGACGCTCGTCGACCCACCAGTTGATCGTCAGGCCGTACTGCTTGCCGGTGCCCGGGATGAACTGCCAGAGGCCGACGGCCTTGGCCCAGGAGACGGCGGCCGGGCTGAGGCCGGACTCGATCATCGAAAGGTACTTCAGCTCCTGCGGCACCCCTTCCTCGGCGAAGATACGCTCGTAGACCGGGAAGAACCGGCCGGAGCGCTCGAGCCAGCGGGAGAAGAACTTGCGGCCGCGATCGGAGGTGAAGAAGGCGATGCACTGCTGCACCGCGGCGTTGTCGCTCATCGCGATCTGGTATTCCTCGGCGGCCACGTCCTCGCTGGTCTCGCCGGCGTGCGCGCGCTTGGCGGTGAAGCGGCGGCCGGTCTCCAGCGGGATCGTCTCGATCTCCTGGAAGATCTTGTCGCGCAGCACGAAGAAGCTGCTGTTGGCGTCCAGGCTGTCGAGCGAGGTGATCTGCTCCTCGTAGTCGCGGATCAGGCTCTCGGAGAGCTTCACGAACTCCGGATTGGAGTCGATGTTCGGATAGGTGACCAGATCGTTCAGGATGGCGATGGCCGACTCGAAGTGCTCCGAGGCGATGATGGCCTTACCCTGCTCGGAGGAGCGCATGGCCAGCAGGTAGTGCCGGCGCGCTTCCTCGAGCTTCTTGCGAATGTTCTGATTGGTGATCGATCCGGCGGCGGACCGATCGTCGAGCGCGGAGTATTCGTCGACCAGAATCGGCTTGGCGGTGCTTCGCGTGCGAAGACCTTGGCGTGACTCGACACATCCTGCCAGGCAGGCCGCGGCAGTCAATGCAATCAGGAGAGTCTTACGCATAGGCTGTATTCCAGTCTTTATGAACGAATCGTGCTCGTCGGTTTCACTTGGATTCGGAAGAGCTTCGAACGCAACGGCGTCCGGTCGCGTGCTTCCGGGGACTTGGCTTCTCACATCTGGGCGGACCGGCCGCGAATGTGAGTCGGCGAGGCGGGGAGCCTCCTACCATCGTGTCTGCCCTACGGGGTCCTACTCCCACGATCGGGGTCTGGCAGTGATCGATATCCTGATACGTCGTGTCGGATGCGCTGTATCACCGTTTGCGTTCGCTGTTCTTCGTCGCTGAAGCCTGTTCTCCGGCCAGATCACGTCACGACACGGGGCGAGTCGTCTGCGGGTGGCCTCCATCGGATGTGGAGACCGCGTCATCAAAAAGCGAGGCAAAGATACTGTCGCCGAAAGGGGGGCCGATGAAATTACTTGCTGACAATGCTGTAATATTCGGGCGCTCGGCGGAGGGTATGATTCGCGGAGCCGGAACGGCCGAAAACATACGATCCGTTCGGCATCGAATCAACAGTCGCGGACGCCCGCAAACCCGCATAAACGCTTAATTTTTTGTCATGTTCGCGTCATCCAACCCCTCCGTGAGCCTCGGCCGGACCCGCCGGCGGGACCTCCGGAAAGCAACCTTTGGCGCGCTCCCGCGTACTGCCGGTCCGCATGAAGAAAACGTGTCACTTCGGTGACACATCACGAATTTCGTGGCATCCCAAAGGAGCATCGAATACTCCGTTCACTCATCTACACCGGTACTTTATCATGAACCAGTACGACCTTCAATCATCGCGTGAAGGAGCCGATCCCGAGTCGGACGATCAGATGCTCCCGGAGGAGGAGCCCACACCCCTCGAGCGGTTCGCGATGGTCTTCAGCGCCCCGCGCGAGGCCTTCGCCAATCTGCTCGGTTCGCAGCGCCTCGGAGGCATCATCGGTCTGGGAATCGTCTTTACCCTGATCGTCGCCATCTTCGGCACCGTGGCCAACACCTCGAACCCGGAGATCATGCGGAAGCAGATGGACAAACAACGGGAGAAGGTGGAGCAGCGCCACGACAAGGGGGAGATCAGCGACAAGCAGTACGAGGAGACCATCAAGTACTTCGATCAGCAGCCGAGCGGCAATCGCTTCCTCCTCTTCGGACTCGTCGGTGCCCTGATCGTCGCGCCGCTGATGGTCCTCATTCTGGGAGCAATCTTCTTCGCGGTGGCGCGAGTGCTTCAGACCGATCAGGATACGAGGCTGACCTACAAGACCGGAGTGGCTGCCCTCTGCCTGGCCGGCATCATCTCCGGCGTCGCCACCATCCTTCAGTTCATCGGACTCTACGTGACCGGCAATCCCGATTTCGCCATCGATGCAACGTTCTTCGCCAAGCCGGACAACCCGGTGCTCGCCTCGGTGATGCATTCGCTCACCAATCCCTTCGTTCTCTGGTGGATGGCCGTCTGCGGCATCGGCATCGCCGCGATCGCCAAGACCTCGTGGGGAAAGGCCACTGTTGTCTGGGCCCTGGTGTGGACCTGCGGCGCCGCGTTCTTCGCCTACATCGGCTCCCTCGTCGGCTTCGGCGCCTGATGCGCGCCGCGTGAGAGGATGGCGGGAGATGATGTGAGGTCGCGAGACGATGGTGATGTGGGGGCGGCCCTCCGTGGCCGCCCACGCGTGGAAGAGCGCGCACGCTAAAGATGTGCGCCTACCGACGTGCATATGCACGTTGCGTAGACAGCGAGGCCTGCAACGAGAACGGGTCCGATCGAAGCTCGATCGGACCCGTTCTCGTGTTATCTCATGTCTGCCGCGCCATGCGGCCCGTTGCGCGGGAGTCTTCGTCAGTGGACCTTCGGCGCGGTGGCGCCGTTGGTCTCTCCCATCGGACGGAAGGAGTGGACGATGTTGAGCACCGGCAGATCCACCGTCTGCTTCACGCGCGACTCGAACTCCTCGCGGAAGCGGGTGATCGTGAAGCGGGTGGGCCACGCCGCGGCGTCGCCGAGCGCGCAGATCGTGTTCCCCTCGATGTTGTTGGCGATATCGATCAGCAGATCGAGATCGGTCGAGGTGGCCTCGCCGTTGTCGACGCGGGCCAGCACCTTCTCGAGCCAGCCGCATCCCTCGCGGCAGGGGGTGCACTGGCCGCACGACTCGTGATGGTAGAAGTGGATCAGACGACGGAGCATGTGCGCCAGGTCGGTATCCTCGTCCATCACGATGATGCCGCCGGTGCCGATGGCCGATCCGGCCGCCTTCAGGCTCTCGGCGTCCATCAGAATTCCCTCGAGCTGATCGCCGCGGAGGATCGGCATCGAGCTTCCACCCGGGATCACCGCCTTGATCTTCTTGCCGCCGGGAATGCCGCCGGCGATATCCTCGATGATGTCGGTCAGCGGAAGGCCGGTCGGCAGCTCGTAGACGCCCGGCTTGTTGACGTGGCCGGAGATGCCGAACAGGGCGGTGCCGGGATGCTTCTCGGCGCCGATCTTCGAGAACGCCTCGCCTCCCATCCGGAGGATCACCGGGACGTTGGCGATCGTCTCGACGTTGTTGATCGTGGTCGGCATGCCCCAGAGGCCGCGCTGCGCGGGGAACGGAGGCTTCACGCGGGGATAGGCGCGATCTCCCTCCAGGGAGTTCATCAGCGACGATTCCTCGCCGCAGATGTAGGCGCCGGCCCCCTTGTGCACCACGATGTCCATCGTGTAGTTGCCGCCGAAGGTCTCCTTCATCTTCGGTCCGATCAGCCCCGCCGCGTAGGCATCCTCGACCGCCTGCTGCATCAGGGCCACCCAGCGGTGATACTCGCCACGGATGTAGATGAACGCGGCGCGGATTCCCATCGCGTAGCCGGCGATCAGGATTCCCTCGATCAGCAGGTGCGGGTTCTTCTCGAGGATCACGCGATCCTTGAAGGAGCCCGGCTCCGACTCGTCACCGTTGATCGCGAGATACTTCGGCTTGTCGTCCCCCTTGGGCATGAAGCTCCACTTCAGGCCGGTCGGGAAACAGGCGCCGCCACGGCCGCGAAGGCCGGAGCGCTTGACCTCTTCGATCACGTCGTTCTGCCCCATCGTGAGCGCCTTGCGGTACATCTCATAGCCGCCGTTGGCGCGATAGACGTCGAGGCGATGGAGGTTCTCGATCTCCGGGAGGATCAGCTTCGGGAAGTTCTGCTCTGAAAGCTTTGGCATGGTCGAACCGATTACCGATTGAAGTCTGCATCGCTCCGGCACGATGTCCCCTCGGACGGAGCGGAAGGACGTGAGGCGTATCCGTATGGGCCGTATACACCTTCACACAACGGTGAAGACGTAAACTTACGCAAGTTTGAGCGATCTGGTACAGCCCGCCGGCGCGAGCCCGTCCGGAGATGACAAAACGTTGCGATCTGACGCGGCCGGCCACCGGCGACCGGCCACCGGCCCGCGCCGATGATCTCTCGCTCCCCGGAGCCGACCCATGTACATTCCACTTGAAGTCAGACCCGGCGGCCTCGGCCGGACCGAGCGGCGCGCTTATCTGAAGCGGATCGGCGCCGTCGGTGCGTTCCTCTCCGACTTCGATCACCTCGGCCATCTCCAGCAGCGTCACCTCCTGTCGATCCCGCTCGAGACCTTCGATGCCGCCGCCGGACTTCGCTCGACCACGCGGGAGGGAGCCCTCTTCGGGAAGCTCGTCTCCTCCTCGCGCGGGGGCGCCCCGCACGAGCTGAACCTTCTCTTCGCATGGCTCCTCCGCGATCTCGGCTTCACCGTCGATCCGGTCGCGGCCGTCGAGCCCGGCTCGGATCCCGATGCCGCCCCCGTCGGACTTCTCCTAATGGTCCCGATCGACGGCGTGCCGCACCTGCTCGACGTGGGACATCACCTGCCGGCGCTCGGGCCGATACTGCTCGTCGATGGCGCCGAGAGCGCCGGACGTCTCGCGCGAATCTCGGTCGCCTCCGTCGCCCCCGGACGCTGGCGGCTCGAAACCAGCGGACCGCGAACCGGCATCTCCATCGTCGACGTGGTCGCCGAGCCGGTGCCGCCGGCGATGCTCGAACGGATCGGGGCGAGCTTCGACGAGCAGGCCATCGCCGAGGCGACGGTGAGCGGAGCCCGCGTCAGGATCGCGACGGAGGAGGGGGTGGCGGAGCTGGTGGGAGCTACGCTCACGGTGTTCAAGGGGAATTCGGTCAGGCGGACCGAGCTCGACCCGGATCGTCGCGAGCGGATGCTCGAGCACCTCTTCGGTCTCGATCCCGCCGCGCTGCCGCGCCGCTGAGCTCCGCGCCGATCGCGAAGCGGGACCGTGCGCGCCGATACGTCGCCTCACAACATCCGGTCTGGCTATCGGCCGCGGATTCGTAACTTCGCCTTCTTATGGATCGACTCTGGTCACCGTGGCGCTCGCAGTTCATCAAGGCACACTCCGGCGGGGAGACGGGCAGTCCGTTTCTCGGCGCCTGGGAGGCGCCGGAGAAGGATGAGGAGAACTTTCTGCTCCATCGTGGCGAGCGGGCCTTCATCATTCTGAACCGCTATCCCTACAACGCCGGGCATCTGCTGGTGGTGCCGGTGCGCCAGACCGGCGATCTGCTGGAGCTGGAGGAGGAGGATTCCGCCGAGCTGATGCGCCTGGTGCGCCTCGGCGTCGCGGTGGTCAGGCGGGCGATGAAGCCGCACGGGATCAACGTCGGGCTCAACCTCGGCAGAACCGGCGGCGCCGCGTTCGAGGACCATGTACACTTTCACATCGTTCCGCGCTGGAACGGGGACACGAACTTCATGCCGGTGCTCGCCGACACGCGCGTGATCTCCGAAAGCATGGAAACGGTCTACGACGAGCTCCGCGCGGCGCTCCGGGAGATTCTCGCCGGACAGCGCTGAGCCCCGGGCACGGTGCTCCGCGGCCGATTGCCGGCCCCGAAGGAGCGCGCGCCACGAAGACGCTCCGCCGGACGCCGAGGCGCCGGATACGAGCGCAAGCATAATTACGCATGGAAGATTCACGAATCGAAGCAGGACAGGATGAAGCGAATCGTCGCACTGGTGGGGCGGCCGAACGTCGGTAAGTCGACGCTCTTCAACAGAATACTCGGACGTCGTGACGCGATCGTCGAGGCGGTTCCGGGCGTTACCCGCGATCGTCACTACGGTGAGACCGACTGGGCCGGGAAGAAATTCTCCGTGGTCGATACCGGCGGTCTGAGCACCGACGAATCCGATCAGTTCGCCATGGCGATCCGCGAGCAGGTGGAGATCGCCGTCGAGGAGTCGGACGTGATCGTCTTCGCCGTCGATATCCGCGACGGCATCATGCCGGTCGACACCGATATCGCCGAGATGCTCCGCCGCGCCGGCAAGAAGGTGCTGCTGGCGGTCAACAAGTGCGACAACGAGAAGCTGGAGCAGGAGGCGGTCATCTTCTACGAGCTCGGCCTCGGCCAGCCGCACACCATCTCGGCGGTCAACGGCCGCGGCATCGGCGACCTGCTCGACGAGATCACGGAATCCTTCCCCGCCTCCGATCCGGATGAGGAGGAGGGAGATGGTCCGCTGAAGATCGCGCTGATCGGCCGGCCGAACGTCGGCAAGAGCTCGATCACCAACGCCCTGCTCGGACAGGAGCGCGCCATCGTCACCCCGATCGCCGGCACCACGCGCGACTCGATCGACAGCATCCTCCGCTTTCACGGCGAGGAGATCGTGCTGATCGATACCGCCGGCCTGCGCAAGCGGAAACGGGTCGAGGAGTCGATCGAGCTCTTCTCGATCATCCGGACCACGCGCGCCATCGAGCGCTGCGACGTGGCCGTGCTGGTGATCGACGCGGAGGCCGGGCTCGAGAATCAGGATGGGAAGATCCTGGTCGAGGCGGCCGAGAAGCGCAAGGGGCTGATCATCGCCGTCAACAAGTGGGATCTTCTCGAGAAGGAGACCATGACGTCCAAGCGTTACGAGGACAAGATCCGCGAGAAGCTTCCGACCTTCGGCTACGTGCCGGTGGTCTTCATCTCGGCCGAGACCAAGCAGCGACTGGTCAAGGTGATCGAGCTTGCCAAGACGGTCAACGAGGAGCGTCGCAAGCGGATCTCGACCAGCAAGCTGAACGACGTGATTCTCGAGGCGATCAAGAACCATCCGCCCCCCTCGGTGAAGGGCTACGATCTGCGGATCAACTTCGTCCAGCAGCCGCAGGCCGCGCCGCCGGTCTTCCTCTGCTACACGAACCATCCCGAGCTGGTGCCGGAGAGCTATACCCGTTACCTGGAGCGCGTGATCCGGGAGCAGTTCGGCTTCGTCGGCGTTCCGCTCACGCTCGTCTACAAGGCCAAGAGCCGGCGAAAGGGGGAGTAGTCCCCGGTAGCCTCATCCCCGGAGTGTCCCGGAGCAACGCAGCATCATCTCGCGTACTTCACATGAACGACCAGACCCTGACCTACATCGACGACAACGCGGAGCGCTTCGTCGATGAGCTGAAGACCTTTCTCCGCATCCCCTCGATCTCGGCCGATCCGGCCTTCGCGGCGCAGACCCGCGCCGCCGCCGAGTACGTTGCCGAGGAGGCACGTCGCATCGGCATGGAGGGGGTACGGATCCTCGAGACTCCCGGCCACCCGATCGTCTACGCCGAGTGGCTCCACGCCGAGGGGAAGCCGACCGTGCTGATCTACGGCCACTACGACGTGCAGCCGGTCGATCCGGTCGAGCTCTGGACCGCTCCGCCGTTCGAGCCGACCGTTCGCGGTGACGAGATCTACGCCCGCGGCTCGGTCGACGACAAGGGGCAGGTGCATCTCCACTTCAAGAGCCTCGAGGCGATCATGCGCACCAAGGGGAGCCTCCCGGTGAACGTGAAGCTCCTGATCGAGGGTGAGGAGGAGGTCGGCTCGCCGAATCTCGCCCCGTTCATCGAGGCGCACCGCGAGCTGCTGGCCTGCGACGCGGTGATGATCTCCGACACGCCGATGTACGATTACGACATGCCGTCGATCACCTACGGACTGCGTGGGCTCGCCTATTTCGAGATCCATGTCACCGGCGCCGATCGCGATCTGCACAGCGGCATGTTCGGCGGCGCGGTCGCCAACCCGATCAACGCCCTCTGCGCGATGATCGCGAAGATGAAGGACGAGGAGGGACGGATTCAGCTTCCGGGCTACTACGACGACGTGATCGACGTGAGCCCGGAGGAGCGCGCGCAGCTCGGCCGCCTGCCGTATCAGGTGGAGGAGTTCAAGAAGATGATCTCGATCCCCGCCACCGTCGGCGAGGAGGGCTACACCGATCTGGAGCGCCTCTGGGCGCGTCCGACGCTCGATGTCTGCGGCATCTGGGGCGGATATCAGGGGGAGGGAGCCAAGACGGTGCTGCCGTCGAAGGCCGGGGCGAAGATCTCGATGCGTCTGGTGCCGGACCAGTCGCCGGAGGAGGTCGGGCGCCAGCTCGAGCGGTTCGTGAAGGAGAATATGCCGGCCGGCGTCACCGTCGAGGTGGTGGCGCTGCACGGCGGCCCGCCGGCGCTCACGCCGGTCGACTCGGCGCCGGTGAAGGCGGCGCTGGCCGCGCTGGAGCAGGCCTTCGGCGTCAAGCCGTTTCTGATTCGGAACGGCGGCTCGATTCCGATCGTGCTCGACTTCGAGCGGGCCCTCGGCGCCCCCGTGGTGCTGATGGGATTCGGCCTGCCGGACCAGAACGCGCACGCGCCGGACGAGAAGATGAACCTGAAGAATTATCATCGCGGCATAAAAAGTGCTGCGCTCTTTCTTGAAGAGTATGCGCGCATAAGCGCCTGAATCTTCGGTTTGAAGTGGACACTGCGAAGGGCATGCGAGCCTCGGCTCTCATGCCCTTCGCGCGTTTCCGGGGCGTCCGACATCATTCCACCGCTCCCCGGCGCCGCCGACCTCCCAAATCCGTCCGATTGGGCGCATTTCGACATGCACGGCCTCGACCCCATCCGCCGCTCGATCTCGTTTCGATAGTTCGAATCTGAAAGCGTTTTTCCTGGCTCGAAATTTGCTTATTGAAAGCCGGACCTCTCCACTCCTCAGTTGCGGAGCAATCATGAATCAGGAACCAGCGGATCGCGGGCAGTCCATGTCCGATCCGAACATGGCCGGGCGTAGTACGAGCGCTCCGGCGGGCCACGCGACGGACCGTGTCACGAGCCAGGCGGAGATCGAGCTTCTCCGGCGCCGCTTCGAATTTCTCGAAAAGGTGAGCGAGGTGCTCGCCAGCTCACTCGACTTCAAGACCACGCTGACCAACGTCGCCCGTCTGGCCGTGCCTCATATCGCCGACTGGTGCGCCATCGATATCTGCGCCGGTGAATACTGCGATGATCCGAGCCGGCTCGAGCGGCTCGTGGTGACCCACATCGACCCGGCGAAGATCGATCTGGCCTACGAGCTGGAGAAGCGCTACCCGACCGATACCTCCGCCCCGACCGGGATCTACCACGTGGCCCGCACAGGCGCCAGCGAGTACTATCGCGAGATCCCCGAGGAGATGCTGCTGGCCTCGGCGATCGACGCCGAGCATCTTGAGATCATCCGCGGGCTCGGGCTCCGCTCGGCGATGTCGGTCCCATTGAGCGCGCGCGGGCGCACCCTCGGCGTGCTCAGCATGGTCTCGGCCGAGTCGGGGAGGATCTTCAACGAGGATGATCTGCACGTCGCCCAGGATCTGGCCTGTCGCGCCGCGATGGCGATCGACAACTCGAATCTCTACAAGCGCGCGAAGCTTGCCGAGACCGCCCTCCGGGAGCGACTCGATTTCACCAACGCCATGATGACCAGCATCGGCGAGGCGATCTACGCGCTCGATCGCGAGGGGAAGCTCACCTACATGAACCCCGCCGCCGAGCAGCTGCTCGGCTGGAAGCAGCGCGAGCTCAACGGCAAGACGATCCATGAGGTGATTCACTACCTCCGCCCGGATGGATCTCCCTTCCCGGCCGAGGAGTGCCCGCTGCTGCGCGTGACCCGGTTCGGCGATGCCTATCGCGCCGATGACGACGTGTTCATCAAGAAGAACGGGACGATGCTGCCGGTGGCCTATACCTCGGCGCCGATCCTCTCCAACGGCATCATCAGCGGCGCGATCCTCGCCTTCCACGATATCTCCGAGCAGAAACGGCAGGAACAGGAGCTCCGCGCCCAGCGCGAGTGGTTCCATACCACGCTCGCCAGCATCGGCGACGCGGTGATCGCCACCGACCTCCGGGGGACGGTCACCTTCCTCAACAGGATCGCCGAGCGGCTCATCGGCTCCTCCTCCGACGACGCGATCGGCCGGCCGATCGGCGAGATCTTCAGCATCGTCGAATACGGCACCGGGCGCGCGACCGAGAACCCGGTCGACGCGGTGCTCAAGGGAACCAGCGGCACCTCCTCCGGACGAAGCCTGATGCTGATCGCCGGCGATGGCAGCGAGACGCCGATCGACACCACCGCCGCGCCGATCCGGAACGAGCGGGGAGAGGTCCATGGCGCGATCCTCGTCTTCCACGACATCACCGAGCGGAAGCGCGCCGAGGATGCGCTCCGTCGCTCCAACGAGAAGCGGAACCGGCTGCTGGAGAGCATCGGCGATGCCTTCATCGGACTGGATCGCGACTGGCGCTTCACCTACGCGAACCGGCGGGCGCAGGAGCTCTTCGCGCCGATGCAGAAGGAGCGCGCCGATCTGACCGGCATGGTGCTCTGGGCGGAGTTCCCGGACCTGATCTGGACCGACATGTACCAGAAATACCACGCGGCGCTGCGCGATCAGCAGCCGGTGGATTTCGAGGTGAACATTCAGCAGATCGGCGGCTGGTTCGCCATCCACGCCTACCCCTCGCTCGATGGTCTGTCGATCTTCCTCAAGGATATCAACGACCGGAAGGGAATCGACGTGGAGCGGCTTCGCCTGCTCGACGACGCGCAGGATGCCGAGCGCCGGCTTCACAACCTGGTCGACGTGATCGGTGGCGTCTCCTGGGTGGCCGACCCGGAGACCTTCAACTATCTCTCGGTCGATGGCAATGCCGACGAGCTTCTCGGGTACGATGTCGAGGAATGGCTCCGTCCCGATTTCTGGACCCGGAGGCTCTTTCCCGACGACCGCGATGCGTCGGTTACCACGCGGCGACGCTCGGTGCAGTCCGGAGTAGATCATCGCGCCACCTATCGCCTCGTGGCCGCCGACGGGGGCATCGTGAAGATCAGCGAGGTGGTGTACGTGAGCGTCGGCGCCGATGGCCGTCCGACGAAGCTGAGCGGGGTGATGTACGGCGTGCCCGAGGAGCGGTCCCGTGGCCCCGTCAACGGTGGTGAGCACAAGGTGACCATCGAATCGAGCGGCATCGAATCGAGCGGCATCGAGGCGAGCAGCGCCGAAATGATCGATGTCGGCACGATCGGTGCCGATGAGCCCGGCCTGCTCCGGAGCGTGGATGCCGGCGCGGAGATGCCTGGCATGGATCTGTCTGGCGGGGAGGTTCCCGGCATGGATGTTCCAGGCGTGGACGCTCCCGGAATCGACGCGCAGTCCAGCAGACTCGGTTCGGATGTGGCGGAGGCGTAGAGCGTCCGCTCGCGCTGAGTTGAACGATGCCTCCGACGCGGCACGTCATGGAGGCGGTGTCGGACGTTTTCTTTGCTTTGGCGTCGCACCCGGAAGCACGATCTTCGCGGTGCCGTCGGATCGGACGCCGGAACGGGCATGCCGGGGGCCGGCAACGAAAGGAAGATTCGTTCGGCGCCGACGCGGAAACGGCTCGCGGATTCAGGAGAAGGTGTCGGCAATATCCGCTGCTCCTCCCGCGTCGCTAGAGATGTGATGCGGTGATCGATCATGAGACGATATGCGAATCCTCATCACGGGTGCTTCAGGTTTTGTCGGCTGGAACGCGGTGCGCTATTTCGCCGAACGTGGACATGACGTCGTCGGAACGTATCGTTCTCTTCCTCACTACTTGCACCAGGACGATTGTCGGGCGGTCGAGCTGGATCTTGCCGATAGCCTTGCGATCGATGAAGTAGTGGCACGGTTCCAGCCTGACTTTATTCTTCACGCCGCCGCCCTCGCGCGTCCCCAGATCGACGGCGATGCTCTTCAGCTCGACCGGATCAACGTGGACGCCACCGCCCATCTGGCGCGCACTGCCGCCGCTCTCGATATCCCTCTCGTCTATATCTCGACCGATCTCGTCTATCCCCCCGATGCCGGGCGCTGCGATGAGACAACGCCGGTCGCTCCCTCCGGCGCCGGACGCTATTCGCTGACCAAGCTCCTCGGCGAGGAGCAGGTGCGCGCCGCCGGCGGCCGCTCCGCGGTGATCCGCGCCACCCTGATGTTCGGCAACGGGACCCCCCGCTCCAACTCCTTCTCGCAGTTTCTGGAGCGGAAGTGGGCGGCCGGGGAGGCCGCGCCGGTCTTCACCGATCAGATCCGTTCCTTCCTCTTCGTGCGCGATCTCTGCTCGGCCGTCGACGTGGTCGCGGCGCGGGAGGAAGCCTGGGGAGAGCTCTTCGTCTGCGGTGGGGAGGAGGCGATCAGCCGCGCCGAGTTCGCGCTCCGGTATGCCGCGGCCGTCGGCGTCGATCCATCGCTCTGCGATACGATGCGGGCCGTGGATCTTCCGGGCTACGTTGGGGGCTCCAGCACCATTGCCGTCGACGGCGGCAGGCTCCGCGCCCTCGGCTGGCGTCCGACGCCGCTGGCCGATTCGTTCGCGATCATGATCGCCGAGCGTCGCCCGGATCGATTCGGGCAGGTTTCTTGAGGGAGCCAGGTAACGTCAGGTCAACGAGCGCGAGAAGAGCGCGGGAGCACTGTGGAGAGTCATGAGCAAGAGCACGATCCAGACACGACTGAAGATGGAGATGCGGAAGGAGGCACTCGAGCGGCGCAACGCCATGACCGTCGAGGAGCGTGCCAGGGCCAGCTCCAGGATCTGCTACTGGGTGGTGGAGGATGAGCTCTTCCTCGACGCGCGGGGCATTCACGTCTACCTGCCGATCGGCTCGGAGGTCGATATCCGGGAGCTGATCGAGGTCGCCTGGAAGCTCGGCAAGGAGGTGGGGATGATGCGGGTGATGGCCGACGGCGGCACCCGGCAGTTCAGCATCACGCCGGCCACGAAGTTTCAGGCCGCCGGCCTCGGCATACTCGAGCCGATCGATGCCGAGGAGTTCGACATGAATATCTGCGATCTCGTGATCGTGCCGATGGTCGCCGGCGACGAGGGATGCAACCGACTCGGCTACGGCAAGGGATACTACGACCAGTTTCTGATCGGCAATCCCCGTCCGGCGATCGGCGTCGCCTTCGACGTCCAGATCGTGCCGGAGCTGCCGGTCGATGATCTCGATGTCCCCTTGGACGCGATCTACACCGAGCGTCGCGTGATCGGCGGGGAGTAGTCCCCCTGCCGGTGGTCTCCCCGCCGTTTGCCAGGAAATCTCCCGGGCGAGTTTCGATGAAGCATGTGAGCGGCTGCAACCTCCGGCCGGAGCCCGCCGTAGGGCCAGCCTGTCATCCGAACTTCATCTCAGGCAGCAGGGGCTCGAACATCATGCGCTTTTCCAAGATCTACCGCTCCACCGATCAGAAGATACTCGGCGGTGTCGCCGCCGGAATCGCCGATGCCTACGGCTTCGATCCGCTCCTGATCCGCATTGCGTTCGTCGGCCTCCTCGTTCTCGGCGGGTTCGGCATTCCTCTCTACTTCCTACTCTGGTTCCTGATCCCCGCCGATCCCGATCTCCACATCTATATCGGCCCGCGCCGGAGCGTGCTCCCGCTGCTGCTGAAGCTGCTCGGCATCATCATCTGCGCCAGCCTGATCGTCGACCAGTTCGACGGCGAATACTGGATCGGAGCCATGGTGGCCGGCACCCTCGTCGGCGCCTACTTCTACTTCAGAGGACGTGACGGAGACGATTTCAACGAGCGGCTGAGCGGGCTGACCTCGCGGTTCTACCGCTCGCGCGACGACCGGAAGGTGATGGGAGTCTTCGGTGGACTTGCCGATTCCTTCGGCATCGATCCGACGTTGCTGCGGATCATCGGCGCGGTCGTGATGATCGCGGCCGCGCCGATCAGTGTGGTCGCATACTTTCTCTACGCGTTCCTGGTCCCGCATGAGCGGGAAGTGATCATCATATAGCATTCGCTCTCGCCGGCCGGCCCGGGAGGCCGGCCGGCGAGACCCCGATCCCATGCGCCGCACCCCCCGCATCATCGCCATCCTCCTCGTCACCATCCTCTTCATCTATCTGCTCGGCCGCGTCTATCCGCCGATCCGTCATCTGCCGTCCTACCTCCGCCTGCTGTCGATGGATGCGCCGACACACCTTCCGGTGCCGGTGGAAGGGGTGGCTCGCCGTTCTCTCTCCGATACCTGGGGCGCCGCCCGGAGCGGGGGACGCCGGCACGAGGGGATCGATATCTTCGCCTCGCGCAACAGGCCGATCCGTAGCGTCTCCGAGGGGCTCGTCGAAAAAGTGGGGTGGGATGCGCTCGGCGGCCGCGTGGTGGTGGTGACCGGACCCGGCGGCTATCATCACTATTACGCCCACCTCGAAAAATTTGGGCATCTTGAGGCCGGCGACTGGATCGACAGCGGCACGGTGGTCGGCTACGTCGGAAATTCCGGGAACGCCGCGAAAACCCCGACGCATCTGCATTACGGCATCTACCGGCCCGCCGGAGGGGCCGTGAATCCCTATCCGTTCCTGGCCGCCCGGAAATCCGACACGCCCAGGCCCGGTGCTCCTCGATCCGGCGCGCCACGATCCCGCGCCCCACGTTGAAGCGCGCTCGCTGACGCGATTCCGCGTCGAGGCCCGTCCTCCGGGCACAGCCGTCCGCATCTCGTTCCGGACCGCCGCATCCGCGCCGGTCCTTTCCGTTCCGAGCATCTCTCTAGGCATGAACCTCTTCCCTGATCTCGGGGATTTCCTCCGCGACGCCCGCCCCGGTCATCGCTTCCCGGTCACACTCGAGCTCCCCCTCGGCGATCTCACCCCGATCGAGATCCATCGCCGCCTTTCCCGCGGCCCCTACGCCTGTATACTCGAAAGCGGCAAGACCGGCCGCTACTCCTACGTCGCGTCCGAGCCCTACCGCGTCTGGCGCAGCCATGGCCATACCTGCCGCGTCGAGGGAGATCGCGATGAGGTGATGGAGGGTGATCCCTTCGCGCTCCTCCGAGCCGAGGTCGCGCGGACGCCGTCGATCCCCAACGCGCGTCTCGCCAACTTTACCGGCGGCGCCGTCGGCTATTTCTCCTACGACTGCGCGCGCCTCATCGAGCGCCTGCCGAGCCTCGCGGTGGAGGATGTTCCTCTGCCGGAGAGCTACTTCCTCTTCGTCGATGCCTATTGCGAGATCGACCACGTCGAGGGCGTTGTCCGTCTGGTCGCGGCGCCGCTGCTCGACGAGCGTCCCGTTCCGGAGCAGCACGCCGCGATCGTCGAGCGTCTGGAGGCCATGCGCGCGCGGCTGTTCGAGCCGACGCCGGCCGTGGACGCGGCGACCGTGGACGCGGCGACCGCGGACGAGCGGGAGCCTGAGCGTGAAGCCGTCGCCGAGGTGCGCGCCAACAGGACTCCGGAGGAGTTCGCGGCGATGGTCCGGCGCGCCAAGGAGTACATCCGCGCCGGCGACATCTTCCAGGTGAACCTTTCGGTCAGGTACTCGCAGCGGCTCGACGCGACGCCGATCGAGCTCTACGAGATTCTCCGCGAGATCAACCCCTCGCCGTACATGAGCTACTTCGCGCTGCCGGAGCTGGCGATCGTCAGCGCCTCTCCCGAGCTGCTGCTGAAGGTGAACGAGGCGCTGATCGAGACCCGGCCGATCGCCGGTACGCGCCCTCGCGGCGCCGACGAGGAGGAGGATCTCCGGAACGCCGGCGAGCTGATCGACAACGAGAAGGAGCGCGCCGAGCATCTGATGCTCGTGGACCTGGAGCGGAACGACATAGGGCGCGTGGCCGCCTACGGAAGCGTGGACGTGAACGAGTTCATGGCGATCGAGCGGTACTCGCACGTGATCCATATCGTCTCGAACGTGCGGGGGCGGCTGGCCGAGGGGAGAGATCTGTTCGACGCGATCGTTGCATGCTTCCCCGGAGGGACCATCACCGGCGCCCCGAAAGTGCGCTCGATGGAGATCATCGAGGAGCTCGAGCCGCATCGCCGCGGCATCTACACCGGATCGATCGGCTGGATCGGCCTCGATCGTCGCGCCGAGCTGAACATCGCCATCCGGACCATCGTCGTGGTCGACGGCACCGCGCACATGCAGGCCGGCGCCGGCATCGTGCACGACTCGGTGCCGGAGCTGGAATACCTCGAGTCCGAGCGGAAGGCACGGGCCGCGCTGGAGGCCGTTCGCCGCGCCAACCAGCGCGTCGCCGATCGTGCCGCCGGACGCGATCGCGCCGGCCACCTCACTCACATCATCGAAGATTGAAGGAAGGCGCGCATGGTACTGGTGATCGACAACTACGATTCCTTCACCTACAACCTGGTGCAGTATCTCGGAGAGCTCGGCGCCGATCCGGTCGTGCATCGCAACGATGCCGTCACGGTCGACGAGGTGGAGGAGATGAGCCCCTCCCGGATCGTGATATCGCCCGGGCCCTGCACGCCGAACGAGGCGGGGATCACGCTCGAGCTGATCGAACGGCTCGCCGGACGGGTGCCGATCCTCGGCGTCTGCCTCGGACATCAGGCGATCGGACAGGTCTTCGGCGCCCGCGTGGTGCTGGCCCCCACGGTGATGCATGGAAAGACCTCGCCGGTCCATCATGACGGGAGCGGGCTGCACGCCGGCCTGCCGAGCCCCTTCACCGCGACCCGCTATCATTCCCTCATGCTCGATCGCGACTCGATTCCCGACACGCTTCGCGTGACCGGGTGGGCGGAGGATGGGGAAGTGATGGCCGTGGAGCACCGTACGCTGCCGGTCTACGGCGTGCAGTATCATCCGGAGTCGATCATGACCGAGGGGGGGAAGCTCCTGCTGGCGAGCTTCCTCCGCGGAGTGGCGGCGTGAGCGGTCTCATCTATCTGAACGGAGAGATCGTCCCGTTCGCGGAGGCGCGTATCTCGCCGTTCGACCGAGGGTTCCTCTACGGCGACGGGCTGTTCGAGACGATGCGCGTCAGCGCCGGCGCCGCGCCGCTGCTCGATCGGCATCTCGACCGGCTGGAGCGGAGCGCCGCGATGATCGGCATGCGTCCGCCGGCGCGCGCGCTGCTCGCCGATGCCGTGGCCCGAACGGTCGCCGCCAACGATGCCGGCCACTGCGTGCTCCGCCTCACCGTGAGCCGTGGTCAGGCCGCCGGGTGGCGTCCCGATCCCGATGCACCTCCCACGATTCTCGCAAGCGTCCGGCCGCTCGCCTCGGCCCGTGATCTCGAGGCGCAGCATCACCTCGTGACGCTGGAGACGCCGCACGCGCGCCAGGCCACGGAGGTCGCCGTGAAGGGGACGAGCTATCTGCCGTCGGTCCTCGGAGCGCTGGAGCTCGCGCGCCGCGGAGCCGCCGAGGGAGTGCTGATCACGCGGGAGGGGATGGTGGCCGAGGGAACGGTGAGCAATCTCTTCTGCGTGATCGACGGCGCGCTGGTGACCCCGCCGCTGGAGCTCGGCGTGCTCCCCGGCGTGGCGCGCGCCCGCGTGCTGGAGCTTGCGCGTGAGCGGGGCATCGAGACGCGCGAGCGGGCATTCGATCGGGCCGCGCTGGCCTCCGCCGCCGAGTGCTTCACCACCAACGCGGCGCGCGGCGTGCTTCCGGCGCTCACGCTGGATGCCGCCCCGTTCGGCGACGGCCGCCCCGGTCCGGTGACGCTCCTTCTGGCCGACCTGCTCCTGCGTGAGCTCGAGGGACGCTGACGCTCTGGACGATTCCGTCGCCGTGCAACGACATCCGCAAAACGACATCGGCTCCTCTTCCGGGTGAAGGGGAGCCGATGCTGCTTTCGTCGAGAGCCGATTCATCGTGCCGCGCTCACGGCGGGCAGTTCCTCGGCGGGATTCCCTCGGTCACCACCTTCACGTGGGTGAGCACGTCGTGCAGCGTGTCGTGCAGCGCGCCGTTGGTTGCCAGGATCCTGTCGGTGATGAGGATGGTCCCGGCCGGGGTCGGGGCGTAGGTCTCGACCCGGCCACCCGCCTCGGCCACCAGGAGCGCGCCGGCGGCCACGTCCCACTCGTTGAGCGCCACCTCCCAGAATCCATCGAAGCGTCCGGCCGCGACGTAGGCCAGGTCGAGCGCGGCCGAGCCGAGGCGCCGGATCGGGATGCCGATCTTCATCAGCTCCACGAAGGCGTCGATGCACCCGAACGGATTCTCCGACACGTTGTAGGGGAATCCGGTCACCAGGAACGACTTTTCGATCGCCGCCGTGTCGCTCACCGACAGCCGCTTCCCGTTCAGGAAGGCTCCGCCCCCCTTGGTGGCGGTGAAGAGCTCGTCGAGATTCGGATTGTAGATCACCCCGACCACCGGCTCGTTCTTCTCCACGGCCGCGATCGAGACACAGTAGATCGGGATGCCGTGCGCGTAGTTCACCGTCCCGTCGATCGGGTCGACGACCCAGGTCAGCTCGGTCAGGTCGTGATTTCCCCCCGACTCCTCGGCGAGAAACCGCGCCCCCTCGAGCTGGGAGCCGATGATCTCCTTGATGAGCTTTTCGGAGGCAACATCCATCTCGGTGACGAGATTGTGGATCCCTTCCTCCTTGAATTTCACGTCGATGTCGTCGTCGACGCGCGAGCGGATCAGCTCGCCGGCCCTGCGGGCGGCCTCGACCGCGATCCTGAGAAGATCGTCGTAGCGGCCGCCGTTATCGAAGTCTGTTGCCTGCATGGAATCTCGCAAATAGTTCGTGCCAACCTGGAATCGCCTCGTCGATCCGGACGTCGTCCCGGAAACCGTCACCAATCGCGTACCGATCGGGCCGGCCGGCCGGGATCGGACGATCGGTCAGTAGCGGCGGTCCCCCGGGGCGACGGTGGTCGGCTCACCGGCGAGGATGCGCCGGTAGTAGTCTTCGTACTGAGGGATGATGTCGCGCGCGGAGAAGTGGCTTTCGGCCCGCTCACGGGCGGCGATGCTGAACTGCTGGTACTTCTTCTTGTGCTGCAGAAGCTCGATCGCGTAGCGCGCCATCCGGTCGATATCTCCGATCTCGCAGATATAGCCGGTAACGCCGTGGACGTTGAGCTCCGGCAGGCCGCCGACCGAGCTGGTGAGCGCCGGAAGTCCGCAGGCCATGGCCTCGAGCGCCGAAAGGCCGAAGCTCTCCGACTGGCTCGGCATCAGGAACAGATCGCTGGCCGAGAAGATCTCCACCAGCGCGTTCTGCTTGCCGAGGAAGCGGGTATGCTCGGCGATGCCGAGCTCGCGCGACAGGCGCTCGGCCTCGGCGCGGTCCGGGCCGTCGCCGATCATCAGCAGCTTGGCCGGCACCTTCTCCTGAACCTGCGCGAAGACGCGGATCACGTCGTTGACCCGCTTGACCGGACGGAAGTTGCTGGTGTGCACCAGGATCGCCTCGCCGTTCGGCGCGAACTGCGCCCGCAGGCGCTCTCCGTCCTTGCGCTGCCAGGTCTCGGTGTTGACGAAGTTCGGGATCACCTCGATCGGGCGGTCGAGGTTGAAGTTGGTCAGCGTCTTCTCCTTCAGGAACCGGCTCACCGCGGTCACGCCGTCGGACTTCTCGATCGAGAAGCGGACCAGCGGCAAGAGCGTCGGGTCCAGCCCGATCAGCGTGATATCGGTTCCGTGAAGGGTCGTGATGATCTTGATATCGCGTCCCTGCTCGTTCAGGATCAGTTTGGCGTTGTAGGCGCTGGTGGCGTGGGGGATTGCGTAGTGAACGTGCAGAAGGTCCAGCTCGTCGTACAGCACCACGTCGACCATCTTGCTGGTCAGCGAAAGTGAGTAGAGATCCACCTCGAACAGCGGGTATTCCGGGAGCTCGACCTCATGGAAGAAGATGTTCTCCATGAAGCCGTCGAGGCGAAAGGGAAGAGCGTAGGAAATGAAGTGTACCTGATGTCCGCGGGCCGCGAGCTCCTTGCCGAGCTCGGTTGCTACGACGCCGCTTCCACCATACGTGGGGTAGCAGGTAATGCCTATATTCATGGTGCTCTAAGTTAGTACAATGTTCGCGAGAAGACGCGTTAAGCAATGTCCATAGTGGCCTCAGTGAAAACGATCGGACGG
The DNA here is from genome assembly GCA_048498995.1 of Bacteroidota bacterium. Taxonomy (GTDB): domain Bacteria; phylum Bacteroidota; class Ignavibacteria; order OLB7; family OLB7; genus JBEHWX01. The sequence continues at coordinate 4,812 of JBEHWX010000047.1, read as the reverse complement.
CGTTCCAGGACGGAGATCAAGGTTCGCGGATCACGGTTCATCTCCACCGCCATTCCCGTCGGAAGCAAGGAGGAGGCCGCCTCCGAGCTGGCGAAGATTCAGAAGGAGTTCTGGGACGCCACTCACAATTGTTACGCCTATCGTCTGGCGCCCGACGGACTGCAGTATCGTTTCGCCGACGATGGCGAGCCCTCCGGCTCGGCCGGCAAACCGATTCTCTTCGTCCTTCAGCAGCGCGATCTGGTCGACTGCATGGTCGTCGTCACCCGCTACTTCGGCGGCACCAAGCTCGGCGTCGGCGGACTTGTCCGCGCCTACGGTGAGGCCGCCCAGGCCGCCCTCGACGAGGCCGGAGAGCTGGTGCGCCACCAGACCGAATCGGTCAGGATCTTCACGACCTACGACGATATGCGTGCCGTTCGTCAGCTCGTCGAGCGTTACGCGCTGACGATGGAGGAGGAGTTCGAGGATATCGTCCGCTATACCATCGAGCTCCGACGCGATCAGCTGGAGGAGTTCTCCGCGCTGCTGACCGATATCTCGCAGGGGCGCGCCGGCATGGTCAACCTCGCCCAGATCGATCGTCCCAACGTGTGAAGGAGCAACCCGCAGCAACCCTGGTTCTTCGGCCGCCGCGCCCGGCGCGGCGCGCCACCACGTCGCCACCCCCTCTCCGCGGATTTCTTCTCGCGCTCTCGCTTCTGGTCTCGCTCGGCATCGCCCTGCTCTGCGGCGCCGTCGGCGGCACCGCCCTTGCGCAGGGCGTTCCCCCCGAGATCGTCGGCGCGCGCTATTTCACGCCGGACTACGTTGCCGCCATCCTCGCCTCGGCATCCCGCGACTCCGCCCGCGTGGCGCTCCAGACCGCCTATGTCGATGCGGGATTCTTCGGCGCCCGCGTCGAGATCGATTCCTCCGGGCGCGTGAGCATCACCGAGGGGCCGCGCGCCATGGTGCGCCGCGCCGCGATCATCCCCGATTCGGCCGCCGCGTTCATCGCGAGCTCCGGTGCCCGCCTCGACGAGCTGACCGGGGAATACTACTCCACCCCGCGCCTCGACGAACATCTCCGTTCCATCGTGTCGATCGCCAACGATCGCGGCTTTCCGCTGGCCGTCGCGCGCCTGGTGACCCTCGATCCGCTCGACTCCGGCTCCCATGTCGACCTGGGGATCGAGCTCGATCTCGGCGATCGCGTGGCGATCGACCAGGTCGATGTCCGCGGCAACACCGAGACCGATCGCGACCTGATCATCACCGCCGCGGCGGTGCCTCCCGGCGAGCAGTTCACCGACAAGCTCGCCGCTCAGGTCAAGAGCCGCCTCATCCGGCTCAACGTCTTCAGCGAGGTGGAGGAGCCGCAGCTCTATCGCGATGATTCCGGACGCTACGGCATGCTGATCACGGTGAAGGAGGGGAACTCCAACACCTTCGACGGCGTGATCGGCTACCAGCCGCCGGAGACCCCCGACGAATCGGGCACCGTGACCGGCCTGCTGAACTTCGCCTTCCGGAACATGTTCGGCACCGGACGGAAGTTCGCCGTCCGATGGCAGAAGCAGAGCAAGACCGCGCAGGAGCTCGAGGTCCGCTACGGCGAGCCGTTCCTCTTCCGCTTTCCGCTCGACGTCGAGCTCTCCTACCGTCAGCATCAGGAAGCGGCGCAGACCTATCTGCCGAGCTACGTGCAGCGCTATCTGGCCGGCGACTTCTACTACGGCCTGAGCGACGCGGTCTCGATCCGCCTCGGTGGCTCGCTCGATGAAACGATCCCGGAGATCGACACGACCGTTCCATGCGATCGCCAGTTGCTCAACAGCAGCCTGCTCAGCACCACGCTCGGCGTGCTCTACGATACCCGCTCGCATCCGCTGAACCCGGTGACCGGCGTGCTCTACTCGACCAGCTATTCGGTCGGCTCCAAGCGGATCCGCGGCCGCCCGGTCTGCGACACGCTCGATCCCACCGGCTCCGAATCGCGTCAGCGGATCGAGGTCGACATGGAAGGCTACATCCCGCTCAGCCGATCGCTCGTGATGGCCGGTGGACTGCATGGCGGCGAGATCCGCGGCGATCGGCTCGAGGAGAGCGACCTCTTCCGGTTCGGAGGACAGGGGACCGTGCGAGGCTATCGCGAGAACCTGATCCGCGCCTCGCGACGTGCCTGGGGGACCACCGAGCTCCGGCTGCTCCTTTCCGGACTTTCCTATGCGGCGATCTTCTTCGACGGCGGCTACTACCTCCGTCCGGACGATCCGATCCAGGGGCTCGCGCAATTCGAGGAGTGGATCTTCGGCTACGGCGTGGGCGCACAGATCGAGACGCCGATCGGCCTGGCCCGCGTCTCCTTCGCGCTCGGCAAGGGAGATACGTTCGAGACCGGCAAGGTCTACGTCGGTCTGGCGAACCAGTTCTGATCTCGCCGCGCGCGCCCGCTCCCCAAACCGTGTCCGTCATTCATTCGATTCCAACCAGGCGACCATGGCACGCACCATCATCATCGCGCCCTACGGCTACAAGGGAACCATGGAGGCATTCGAGGCCGCCGGGATGATGGCATCCGTCGTTGCCGGACTCGGCCGCGACCTCGCGCCGGTGGAGCTTCCGCTCGGCGATGGCGGCAGGGGAACCACGCGCGCGATCGTCAGGGCACGGGGAGGTCGGTACGTGAAGCTGGCGGCGCATGACGCGCTCGGAGATCTTCGGGAGTGCATGGTCGGTGTGATGGGGAACGAGGGGATCATGGAGGCGGCCTCCGTGGTCGCGCTCGCCGATGTGCCGGTCCGGAGGCGCCATCCGGAGTTGCTCTGCACGCGCGGCATCGGCGAGCTGCTGCTCGGGCTGGCAAGCCTCGGCTGCCGGAGCATGTCCATCGGGCTCGGAGACACCGCCACGCACGACTGCGGCATCGGCATGGCCTCCGCGCTCGGCTACCGGTTCGTCGATGCCTCCGGCGCGCCGCTGGAGCCGGTCGGCGCGTCGCTCGGACGGATCGCGAGGATCGAGGGGACGCTCGATCCGTCGATGCGCGGCATCGTGATCACCGCGCTCTGCGACGTTCTGAATCCGCTCGCCGGACCGGATGGCGCGGCGCTCCTCTTCGCCGGACAGAAGGGGGCGAGCCCGGAGACCGCGCGTGAGCTCGAAGCGGGGGGAAGAGCTCTGGATGATCTGGTCCGCCGCGACCTTGCGCGTCCGCTCGATGCGGGGCCCGGCTCGGGAGCCGCGGGCGGGCTCGGCGGCGGCCTCGCGGCGTTTCTCGGCGCCACGCTCATCGGCGGCGCCGACGCGGTGCTCGACGCGGTCGACATGGACGGACATCTTCGCGGAGCATCGCTGGTGATCACCGGCGAGGGCTCGGTGGACCGCAAGACCCTGCTCGGCAAGGGTGCGGCGAAGGTGGCCGCGCGTGCGCGCCGCGCCGGCGTTCCCTGCCTGATCGTGGCCGGACGAGTGGAAGGGGCGGTGGAGGAGTTTGAGCGGCGCCTCGGCGTAACGATCGTCGAGCTCGGCCGTGAGCATCGCGACGATTCCAGCGGAAGCGCATCCGCGCTCGCGATGCTCCGCGAGCGGCTTCGTGCCGAGCTTCCGGCGGTCATCGACGCGATCTGATCCGATCCCGCGATCTGATCCGATCCGGATCGCCAACCCATTACGAGCGCTCCGTCCGCCACGCCGGAGCCATATCATTGAAGAAATCGGATTGGGAGGATACCCGCCACCATCGCGGGGCGCGATCCTCCTCCATCCATGATACACTACCATATGAACCGTACAGATATCGCTCGCGACACGCTCCGTATTCTCGACGAGGGCCGATACACCGCCGTCTCGGGAGTCGAGGTGGAGCTTGCGTCCCACAGGGATGAGTGCGCGCGGAACACGCGCTACTACCTGCCGCTCGAACTGGATCATCTGAAAGGGAAGGTCCTTTCCGAGCGCGCGCCATTCCCGGCCACCACCTTCTCCGTTACCGATGAAACCACGCTCGCGGCGAGCGAGCGACTGGCGGGGGAGCTTGCCGGGGAGCGGATCGGTGTTCTCAACTTCGCGTCGGCGCGCAATCCCGGCGGAGGATTTCTGCGTGGGGCTCACGCGCAGGAGGAAAGCCTAGCGCGGAGCTCGGCACTCTATCCGAGCCTGCTCACCTGCTCGGACTTCTACGAAACGCATCGTGCCGGCCGCAGCCTGCTCTACACCGACCGCGTGATCTACTCGCCCGGCTGCGCCGTCTTCCGCCGCGATGACGGCGCCCTGCTCGACGCCCCCTATCGCGTGGATATTCTCACCTCACCGGCACCCAATGCCGGCGCCATTCGGACCAACCAGCCGGAGGATGAGCCGCGTATCGAGTCGGTACTGCGTCGGCGCGCCGGCAAGGTGTTGGCGGTCGCCGCGGCCAACGCCTGCACGGCTCTCGTGCTCGGCGCCTGGGGCTGCGGCGTGTTCCGTAACGATCCGGCCCAGGTGGCGACGATCTTCCGGGAGGAGCTGGGGCCGGATGGACCGTTCTGGGGACGCTTCAGGCACGTCCTCTTCGCGGTCATGGACGGCTCGACGGAGCGGACGAATCTGCGCCCCTTCATGGAGCTGTTCGGTGGAATCGCGCACGAAGGAAACGTTGGAGATATCTGAGTCTCCCTCGCGTACGAAATGTGTCGGTGGGGTGGCAGGCGCGAGGTGGTAGGCGCGAGGTGGTAGGCGCGAGGTGGCAGGCGCGAGGTGGCAGGCGCGAGGTGGCAGGCGCGAGGTGGTAGGCGCGAGGTGGCAGGCGCGAGGTGGCAGGCGCGAGGTGGTAGGCGCGAGGTGGCA
>JBEHWX010000046.1:0-44457 GCA_048498995.1 Bacteroidota bacterium | reverse complement strand
TGCCGAGGCTGGCGTTGACCACGCAGGGCATGCCGAGCCGATCGGCCAGGCGATAGAGGTACGCCGCGCCGTCGAGCACATCGGTGGTGAGCGCATCGAACGAGTTGTGGAACTGCACCATGGCGATCGAGGCATCCGGCGCCACGCCGCCGCGTCCCGCGGCCGAGGCGGCCACGTGCGTGCCGTGCGCGTAGAGATCCTTCTGCCGCACGATGTCGGACCGGGTCATGCCGAACTCGATATCGGCGCGCGTCCACTCCGAACCGTAGTCGAATCCCTCCGGCACCGGCCCGTCGTTGTCGGTCAGGCTCCAGATCGCCTGCACGCGGGTCTTCGATGTATCGTTCCGGTCGCGAAACTCCGCGTGACGGAAGTCGATGCCGGTATCGATCAATCCCACGAGCACCCCCTTCCCGGTGCCGGGCGCCGTCAGCGGCGCCTCTCCGCGATGGACGCGATCGGCCTGAATGGCCACGAGCGCCGAATCATTGTGAAGCTCGACCGGGCGTCCCAGCTCGAGCCGCCGAACCTCGCCGCTGCGGGCCAGCTCCAGCACGCGGGAAAGCGGGAGCTTCGCCGTGGCGAGGCCGCCGACCGTGGTCCCGAGCCGCCCGCCGGCACCGGCAATCGCGCCCGCGAGCTCGCCGGAGGTGCCGCTGACGAACAGCGAGACCGTGTGGTCGTTCTCCGTCGACGCGGCGGACGCCGAGGGCGCGCGGCGCGCGTAGAGCGAATGAAGCTCGAGCTTGAGCCACGGATCGCATTTGGCGAGGATGGAATCAGGAGCGGGCCAGGATGTGGACGGGGTCATCTGCGCGGTAACGGCCACCGGGGCCAGAACGAGCGCGGCAAGCAGCGAAGAGGTGAATCGGCGCATGGCGGGGGACACGTTAATCGCTTCGGAAGCGCCGGCCCTTCCAGGGGCGCCGGCGACGAACCGTGGAATGTACGCAGCGTTCGCGTCTCGCGCCACTATCGTGTGGGAGTCGGCGCCAGGTAATCGCGCGTGATCGCCGGGGCGCGCGTGGGGAACGCGCCTCCCGCCGCTCCGAAAAACGACACGGCCGGCCCATCGTGGGCCGGCCGTGCATCGAGTCGATCATGCGAGCGCGCGAACGCCCGCGGCGCGTTGGCTCCCGCGCGGGACGCCGACGCTCCTCCGAGGCTTCGAATGCCTCGACGTACGTCGCGCTCAGATACGTTTGGAGACGCCGAGCTTGTCCAGCCTCCAGCTCACCGAATCGACCGTCCGGTCGAGCTCCTCGGCCAACTCCCGCTGCGTCATCGTCGCGTAATGATCCCGGAGATAGACATCCTCGTCAACGGTCCAGGCGCGGATCGACGGGCGCGCGAAGAAGCCGTGCTTGGCGCCGATGCGGCGGAGCGTCTTGACGTCCACGCCGAACTTCGCGGCCATCTTCGCATAGGAGATCTTGCCGAGATTGGTGATCACGAACGAGACCTGATCCTCGGTGAGCTTCACGAGCTTGCGTCGAAGTCCGAGCCGAGCCGCTTTCAGCTCGACGGCGTACGCGGTGCGGCCGAGCTCCTCGGCCAGCTCCGCGATCTTGACGCGTCCGTAATGCTTCCTGAGGTATTCGACCTCATCGGGCGTCCAGCGCACCCATCCTTCCGGACCGAGGTGAAGCTGGTTGATCTTGCCACGAACGCTTTCGCGCGAGCGCTGGAGCGTTCTGCAGATCTGATCGATCGACTGCTTCGGATACTTGCTCTTGAGGTAGCGCAGCTCCATCTCCGTCCAGGCACGGCCGCGGCTGCCCGGGATCTCCAGGCGACGCGCGCGATGCAGCACGCTGGTAACGGAGCGTCCGAGAAGCTCGGCGGTATGTCGGGCTCCATGCTTCGGATACATGCGTTTGAGAAGGCGATCTTCGTCCTTGGTCCACGCCCTCCGTACGCGGGCCTTCCGCTGCGTTCGTTGGACCTCAGGCAGCGGGAGATGAAAAGACTTGATGACGGCCACGTCGGTGGCTAGGCCGCCTTTCATGGATGTGGTGTCCATTGATTAACTGAAATCGCTTCTGGATGACAAAACGACGGTTGGACCTTCGGATTGGGGGGCGATCCAGGCTGCGGCAAATATACGCCGAGTTTTTCCCCACCGCCCCGATAGTCGTCGCCACCGAGCAGATTTTTTTGGACGATTGATTTTCGATTGATCGACAGACTCGATTATTGGATGATGATTTTTCGCCGGAATTGCGGCAATCTCCTCCATTATCGCCACGAGATCGGAACCCGAAGGAGCCGCCCGCCGACGGCGCCCGATGTGCCCTTCCGTCGTCGTGAAGGTCGCTGAACAAGGGGCATGGTACAATGGCACATCGCCACGGCACGGAAGGACCGGCGCGCCGCCCGCCCGTCGGCGTCACCGCTGGCCATGCTCCGGCCGCCCGCGGTCGTGAGGGGCGCTCCCGCCCGTTCGGGTATACGTCACGACACGGATCGACCCGTCGATCCCGGATCGGCTCGGGCGAGATTCCATGCCATGTCACGACCTCGGGGATCGGATATCGCATGCCAGAACGTGGCCCGATCTTGTCGGGATAATCCGGTGGAGAACCGAATTCGCAACATCGAAGGAGAAATGATCATGCGATTCATCCCGACGCGCATCCACGGCATTCTCGATTACGTGGTAGGCGCGCTTCTCGTGGTGTCACCCTGGCTGTTCGATTTCGATTTCGGCGGCGCCGAGACCTGGCTGCCGATCATCCTCGGCGCCGGCGCGATCGCCTACAGCCTCATCACCGATTACGAGCTCGGCCTCGTGCCGAAGCTGAGCATGCGGACGCATCTGACGCTCGATCTGGTCAGCGGCATTCTGCTGGCGCTCTCCCCCTGGATCTTCGGCTTCGCCGATCGCGTGGTGGCGCCGCATCTGCTCATCGGACTGTTCGAGATAGCCGCCGCGCTCACCACCGTGACCTCGCCGTCGAGCGGACCGCAGCGCCCGTACAACGTGCGGCCGACCGGCGCCTGATCCACGTGACGCGCGCCGACGTCAGGTGGTCGCGACAATCACGGCCATCGAAGCATGGTGCCGTATCCAGGTCCGCGCCCGCGTTATCGCCGGCGCGGACCCGATCGCGGCTACATCGCGGACGCCGGAGCGCGGGCGCTTCGTTTCGATGACCGTCGGAGGATACTCTCGATCCACACCCCGCCTCCGAGGCGATGCCGCTGCGGTCATCCGAGCGCCCGCTATCTGACCAGCATCATCTTGCCGATCGCGCGATCGGCTCCGGCGATGACCTCGATCCGATAGGTGCCCGCCGGCCAGCCCGCCAGATCGAGCGGCAGCTCGTGATATCCCGCCTCTTCCTCCCCTCGCCGCGTAAGGAGCAGCCTCCGTCCCAGCATATCGAACACGCCGAGCTCGACGGCGACATCCGTGGCAATGCGATAGCCGATGTAGGCGGACGTGCCCGCCACCGGATTCGGCACGGGAGCATAGACCTGCACCGGCATCGGAACCGCCCCCGGATCGGCCTCCGCGGTCATCGTGGCAAAGACATCGAGCTTCCCGTTGCCCCACGCCCCGTTCGGCAGCGGACCGGCCGAGAGACTCGCCGCGTCATGCGCCGCATGCTCGACGAGCGCGCGCCGCACCTGGTCGGGGGTCGCATCCGGATGCTTTTCCAGATAGAGCGCGATGGCTCCGGCGACCGCCGGCGAAGCCATGCTCGTGCCGCTGCCGGCGATCGACGAGCCATCGGACGCCATCTCGCTCGAATCGACGTAGGCGATATCACGCGAACGGGCCGAGAGCACCAGCGCTCCCGGCGCGATCAACTCCGGCTTGATCCTTCCGTCGACCGAGGGACCCCGGCTCGAGAAGTCGCAGAGGGAGCCAACCACGAGCGGGGTGCGTGGCCGCGGCTCGCCACGAACATTCCGGTACTGCGCGCGATTGACGTAGGCCCCCACCCCCATCACGCTCCGGGCGATCGCCGGTGTCGCCACGGTGTAGAGGTTGTCCGGCGGACGGTACGCGTCGTCGATGCCGGCACGGGCGGCGTACGGAAGCGAGTCGCGCGGAAGCAGCCGGTCTCCCCACGCATGGAACGGCGCGCCGCCACGCACCACGAGCCGGAAGAGCCTTGAACCGGTCGGAGTGCAGGCCACGCGCACCTCGGTCGTTCCCTTGCTTGCCGCGGCGGCCGTGATGGCGGCACGAGGCGCGCGGCCGGCCGTGACCGGAAACGAATCGACGAGCATGCCGAGCGCGCGGAACGCCAGCCCGCTCCTGAACGGGGTCAGCGCGATGCACCGTATCGTGCCGTCCGGAGCGATCGAGTCGATGCCGATCGCCAGCTCGAAGCGCGAGACCACCGAATCGGCCACGCGGAAGCTCGTTGCCCCGCCGGCGCAATACGTCCAGACCGCTGTATCCTTCTCCCCTCCGCTCCAGTGGGTCGCCATCATGCCGCTGTTCCCCGCCGCGGCGACGAAGAAGCGTCCCGGCCGCTCGGCCGTGATCGCGTCGATGCCGCGCGCCATGGCGTCGGAGCCATCCTGCAGATGCTCGAAGGAGCCGAGGCTCGCGTTGATCACGCAGGGCCTGCCGAGCGCCTCCGCCGTCTCGTAGATATAGAGCGCGGCGTCCATCACGTCGGTGGCAAGATCGTCCCAGGCGCCTCCGAGAGCACGGAGCTGCACCACGATGATGTCCGCCTCGGGAGCGATGCCGTGGAGTCCCGCGGCGGTGGCCGCCACCATGGTCCCGTGGCCGACGATGTCGAGCTCCTGAACTTCTCCACTGGCCGGCTCCTCGCAGGCGTGCTGGATCTGCTCGCGACGCCATTCGGTGCCGTAGCCGAAGCTCTCCGGCGGCCTGCCGCTCCGATCTCCCTGGCTCCAGATCGAGATGACGCGTGTTGCCAGACGATCACGCCGCATGCGGAACTCCGGATGCCGGAAGTCGATGCCGCTGTCGATGATCCCGATGATCACCCCCTTGCCGGTGGCGGTTCCGGACAACGGAGGCAGGCCGCGCAGCACCTGGCCGGCGCGCACGTTTGCCCGGACGCTGTCGTTGTAGAGCGTGACCCTCGGCGCCAGCTCGGCCCGCGTCAGATACCCGGAGCGTGCGACGGAGGCGAGCGCATCCGGAGGGAGCGTGGCGGTCATCATCTCGCCGATCACGGCGCCGACATGCCCCCCCGCGGAGTCGATCATCAATCGCAATCGGTCGGGATGTCCCGTGAGCACCAGAGGAATCGGGGTAGATTCGAACGATGGATCGGATACGGCGAGCGTCGCGGCGGTCGCCGCGTCCTGATCACGCAGGAGCAGCAGCATCTTCAGGCGCGCGTCGCAGAGGGCAAGAGCGGTCGAGTCCCAACCGGAGGGTATCGGGACCTGCGCGGCAAGCCTGAGCGTGCCGAGAGCGGAGAGAAGGAAAAGCTGGAGGATCAGGGCACGCGCGAGGCGCGCCGCGTGCGTGGATGGTCGGCTCATCGGAATCGCCGGAACGGAATGGACGAGACTCCGCGGGAGGATCGAGGATCCTTCCGCACGGCGAAGCTGGGGATGGGGCCGAAGTATATCACTTTGTCCCGTGCGATGCGCGTCCGAACCGGAGGCGTCTCGCGCGCCCTCACCGCCCCGACTCGTCGAACGTGTCGGCGTGCTGGTACGTGGCTTGCGTGGATCGCGGATGGAAACGACCGTGACGCATTGAACATAGTCGAGGACGACATGGCACTCGAGGAATACAAGCGGAAGAGAAATTTCAGGAAGACGCCGGAGCCGGGCGCGAAGGTGGGGCGCGAATCGAAGAAGCCGATCTTCGTGATCCAGGAGCATCACGCCACGCGGCTGCACTACGACTTCCGACTCGAGGCTGACGGCGTGCTCAAGAGCTGGGCGGTTACCAAGGAGCCGTCGCTCGATCCGTCGGTCAAGCGCCTCGCCGTGGAGGTGGAAGATCATCCGGTGGCCTACGCGACATTCTCGGGTGATATTCCCGAGGGGGAATATGGCGCCGGACATGTCGAGATCTGGGACCACGGCACCTACGACAACATCATGCTCGACAAGCCGGAGCCGGCCACGATCAGCCAGGGAATCGAGGCGGGCCGACTGGAGTTCGAGCTCCACGGCGAAAAGCTCAACGGCCGCTTCGCGATGATCCGGATGAAGGATCGCGGGTCGCGCCACAACTGGCTCCTGATCAAGATGAAGGATGAGTTCGCGCGGCGTGATGACGAAGCGACGGCCGGCGACGACGCCAAGGATGGCGCCTCGAACGATGCCGCCAGGAGGAGCACCTCGAGCTCGCGACGGCGCGGCAACGCGGCGCCGGCTCGGTCGGCCTCCACGGCGCGAAGCGCGGGGGCGTCCGAAAAGCCCGAGCTCACCCACCTGGACAAGGTGATGTTTCCGGAGCCGGGCTTTACCAAGGGAGATCTTCTCGACTACTACGGCCGGATCGCCGAGCGCATTCTCCCCTTTCTCGCCGATCGTCCGGTGACCGTGGAGCGCTTCCCGGACGGCATGGCCGAGGGAGGACCACGCTTCTGGCAGAAGAACACGCCGACGTATTATCCGCCATGGATTCCGCGCGCCGAGCTTCCGAGCGAGGAAGGAAAGACCGTCAACTACGCGGTGGTGAATGACGTGAACACGCTCCTCTATTTCGTGAATCAGGGGACGATCACCTTCCACGTCTGGCAATCTCGCCTCGAGAGCCTCGATCGTCCGGACTTCGTGATCTTCGATCTCGATCCCGGAGCGCGGGAATTTTCCGACGTGATGACCGTGGCGCGGACGCTGCACGCGCTGCTCGATGATGAGAAGATTCCGAGCTACGTCAAAACCTCCGGCAAGAGCGGCCTGCACGTGATCGTGCCGTGGACCATCTCGGGAGATTACGAGGAGGCGCGCGAGTGGCTGCTCGACATGGGGGAGCGCGTGGTGAAGGAGCTCCCGGAGATCGCGACTATGGAGCGGAATAAGGCCAAGCGGAAGGGGCGACTCTATCTCGACGTGATGCAGAACGCGCGGGGGAAGCATGTGGTGCCGCCGTACGTGGTGCGCGCAACGCCGGGAGCAACCGTCTCGACCCCGCTTCAGTGGCGGGAGCTCACCGCGAAGCTCACGCCGACGAAGTTCGACCTGAAGACGTTGCCGCGCCGTCTCTCCCGGCAAAGCGCCGATCCGTTCGCCGAGCTCGCGCGGCTTGTCGCCGGCGGCAAATCCTCCCGCAAGCGCTCGCGCTGATATCACGGGACGCATCGGAAATCCTCGCATGGCCGCATCGCATCGATTCCGGCCATCGAATTTCCGACATCGATATTCAACCGCGCGGCGTGGAGAAGATCCGACAACGAGCGCGAATAATCGAACGTATCCCATTCACGTTGACTGCTGAAAAATGCGCCACGTGGAACATTTCCGGGCCGAATGAATTTCTCGCAATGAGACGGGCCGAAGAGATTGAAGCATTTGCTTCTCCCTCTTCGGCCCGTTTCCGTTTGAGGCCGCCATCGGCGCCACAACGACTATGTATCGCTCGGTTCGCGCTCAGGCGGAGGCACGTCGACGACGTGTCTCCCATCCTTTTTTCGCGGCGCGACTGCGCTCGGCGTGCGTCATGCTGGCGCCACCCTTACGGCCTCCCTTTTTGCTGGAGACGTTGGTGTCCTTCTTTCCGCGACCGCTGCCCGACTTGTTACCGCCGCCGGATTCCTTGTTGACGGTTGCCCAGGCGCGACTCTCTGCTTCCTTGTCCGACACGCCACGCTTCTCGTACCCCTCGGCGATATGATCCGCCTTCCTTCTCTGCTTGTCCGTATACTTGGACTTCTCTCCTCTTGGCATCGCTCCACCCTCCTCATGTGTGAAACCGAGCATCGACGCATCCGGCCGCGCATGCGCGACCGGATGCCGGCTCCTGAATTGACAATCATCGGTTGCTATCTGAACGCGTCCTCTGCGAATCGAAATCCATCTCGAAATCCCATTGACGCGTACCGATCAACGCGCGAGGCGTCGACCCTCAGCGGCCGGGCGTGCCGCGATAATATCCGTGAACCTGCGTACCGTCGGATCGGGTGTATCCGCCAACCCAGACGCGGCTGCGCGATCCCGCCGCCGGTCTGCTGTCGTTGTCCGATCCCGAATATTTATTGGAGCGCGGGCGACCACCCTTCTGGTCGACGCTTGCGCGCTCGAGCTTCCATGCGCGTCCACTCTTGTTCGGCATGACACCTCTCCTCGAAATTATTCCACATCCACACCGAAGTATCCTGCAATGCCGGTGCCAGTGTGGCACCGCGTCGACGTGCGGATCGCTCTATCCGGCATCCGCCGAATGCGGAACCGGCGTGCTCCCCCATCGCGCCACGACGGCTCCGCTCCGAAACGCCGGCTGGCGCTGACGAGCCTCGGTTCCGAAACGACGAGCGCCGGAGACCTGAGGTCTCCGGCGCATATCGGCGAACGTCCCGAAAGGACTTCGCACGCTGGAAGTATCGCGATCGCGTATGATGCTCTCAACGGAGCGTCGGGTTGCGATCATCCTCCGCCGGCATCAGTGCCGCGGACGCTCTGACTCGTCCTGTCCGGAGCTCAGACTGCTGCGTCCCTGCTCCATGCCGCGCTGGCTGCTCCGAGCACCGCTCCGTCCGGCGACATCCGTGTCACTGGCGCCGATATCGGACGATCCGATTCCCGAGCTGCTCGACAGGCTCACATCCCCAGCGGCGGGATTATCCTCGATACCCTGATTCTCCGACAGGCCGGCGCTTCCGAAGCGCTCATATCCCGCGCTCTCCTCTCCCATACCGCTCTCGCCGAGACGTCCCTCTTCGAGATTACGCTCCGTGGGACGACGCCAGCCGAGCTTCTCCTCGGAAAAACTCTCGCGTCCCACTTGCTCCTGCGAGCCGAGCTGCTGCGAGCCGAGCTGCTGCTGTGAGCCAATCTGCTCCTGAGAGCCGAGCTCGACGCGGCTGCCCGAGGTACGCGACTGATTGCGTTGATCCGATCCGATACCACTCACTCCGGTGCCACCGGCGACATTCGAGACATCCGGAGATCCCTCGACGCCACGTCCCGGTTGCGCGGTGCCCGAGAGATTACTCTGCGACTCACCGAACTCTTCCGGATTGTTCGAGCTCTGCATCTGTTCCGGACGCAGCTGCTCACCACTCTTCTTCGGATTCATGATGTTTCCATCCTATCGTTATTCAACATTTCATCGGCGGAATTACTCCGCCGCGTCCGCTCACTCTCCCGCTTACGCGGGCCGCGACTTCTCCCTTCGAGGTCGCGCCGAGCGGCTGTCGAAGTAAAACTCAAGCGGCGTGCCGAAATGCCCGACATGGCGGCGGACCTCGTAACGGAGCGTCACGAGCCTTCGGCGCCCTCGGACGCCACGCCCGTCATGAACGCGGCGGATGGAGCTTTTTGAAAATGCCGGCCAGGCGCTCGATGCTGTCGGCCTCCTTCACGCTCTTGTCGGCACGCTCGCGGCGGAACCTCGGGATGCGCAGCGCATAGCCGGACTCGTAGGCGGAGGTCTTCTGGATATCCTGAAAATCGACTTCGATCACGATCTCCGGCTCGACCTCCACGGTCCGCCCACGCTCGACCACCACAAGCTCGCGCAGACGCGCGGTGAGCTCTCCGAGCCGCTCGTCGTCGAATCCCGATCCCACCTTGCCGACGGTCTTCAGCTCGTTGCTTGCTTCGTCGCGCACCGCCACGAGCAGGCTCGAGAGATATCCTCGCCGACGTCCGGTTCCCCAGATGCCGCCGACGATAATCACGTCGAGCGTCTCGTAGGCCGGCTTCAGCTTGAGCCAGAGATCGGTACGCTTTCCGGGGATATACACTCCGTCAGGATCCTTGGCCATCAGCCCCTCGTGCCCTTCCTGAACCGCCCTGTCGAAGAACTCCATCGTCGCGTCGAGCAGGTTGGTCTCCATCATCATCGTGAAGGTGATCCGCTTGTTCGGCTTGATCCGCTTCACCAGCAGCATCCGTCGCTCTGTCGCGGTCTTGTCGGTCAGGTCGACGCCGTTGTCGTGGAGGATATCGAACACGTAGAGGATGAACGGAAGCTCACGCGCCTTCTGCTCGATGTCGCTCTTGCGACCGAGCCGCGTGAGCACCATCTGAAACGGCTGCTTCTCGGTCAACGTGCTGTCGTAGGCCACCGCCTCCGCCTCGATGATGCCGTCGTTTCCCTTCCACGCCTTGCGCACCGCCTCGACCACGTCGGGGAGGCTTTCGGTGACCTCGTTCAGACGTCGGGAGTAGAGGCGGACGTCCACCGTGCCGGACTCGCCTTTCGAGATGTGGATCTGCAGGCGCGCGCCGTCGTACTTGACCTCGAAGTAGACCCGCTTGTTCGGATAATGCTCGAAGATCTCCTCGGCGCGCTCCACACGCTGAGCGTTCATGAACTGGTAGGGATGGAACAGGGTGATCCCCATCTTCTCGAGAGCCTTCTCCCCCTTTCTGGCGCCGAGGGCGGTGAGCCCCACATCGTTCGTCAGCGCGTAGACGCGCTCCAGCTCGGCGGCATCGACATCGAACGCCTCGGCGAGAGCGCGGGCCATGGAGTTGAACCCGACGCCGATCCGCATCCGGTTGAGCACCATCCGCACGAAGAACGTGGCGCCGACGGGGCTGGTCTGCTCCAGCACTTCGTCGACCAGCGCGGCGCGCGGCTCGTTCCGCTTCACCCCCCGCGCGATCCGTTTCCAGAGCCCCTCCACCGTCAGCTCACCGTCGCCACCGGCCACGCTGCCGGCAAGCTCGGCGATATCCCCCTCGCGAAGCTCGTCCTCGATCTCCTCCGGAGCGCGTCCGGAGCGGGAGGCGATCACGTCGCGAACGGTGCCGGGGCCTATGCCGAGGTTCTCGACCTGTGTCGGGTCGATCACTTCGCCGAGCGTGAAATGGGCAACGGCGGGGAGGGTCTTGACGTCGAGCGAACGGAACAGCTCGACGAGGATCGCGCGACGGCGCTGCTCGCCGCCGGCCGCCTCGATCCGCTGGTAGGTCTCGGCCAACTCGTGAAAGTTCATTCCGGTATCTCCTTCGTGCGAGAAATGCGCATGGTGGATCGCCACACCAGTTCCATGCCGGCGCCCCGGATCGGCGTCGGCGGTGACGTCGATGTCGGCCTCGGCGCGCCCGGCACCCGGTATACGAGGGAGGTGTCCGCCCGCGCCCTCACCTCACTGTCGACGCCCCCAGGCCGGGAGCAGCGCGCCGTACAGCTCCAGGTATTTCCGCACCTGCACCTCCCAGGAATAATTCCGCGACATCGCGTTGCGCATCAGGCGGGCCCACGCTTCCTTGTCGCGATAGGTGGTCACGGCCTGATCCATCGCCCAGCCGAGGCCGTACGCGGTGTAGTGCTCGAAGACGAACCCGGTCCCCTCCCCGGTCTCCGGGTTCCAGGGCTGCACGGTATCGGCCAGTCCACCGGTCTTGCGCACCACCGGGATCGTTCCGTAGCGGAGCGAATAGATCTGGTTGAGTCCGCAGGGCTCGAAGCGCGACGGCATCAGGAAAATGTCGGCGCCCGCCTCGATCAGGTGCGAGAGCGCCGCCTGAAAGCCACGGTAGAACGAGACCTTGTGGGGAAATCGAGCGTGGACCCGCGTGAAGAAGCTCTCGTACGTTTCCTCCCCGGTGCCGAGCACCACGAGGCGGACATCGTGATGATCGATGAAGGGAACCAGCATCTCGTAAAAGAGATCGAACCCTTTCTGTCCCGTCAGTCGGGAGACGATGCCGAGCACCGGAACGCCCGCAGCATATTCGAGGCCGACCGAGCTCAGGAGCGCCTTCTTGTTCTCCTCCTTGCCTGAAAGATCGTCGATCGAGTAGTGATGCGGAATCATCGTGTCGAGCTCGGGGCTCCACTCCTGGTAGTCGACGCCGTTGACGATGCCGGCCAGGGAGGTGTGGCGCATCCTGAGCAGCCCTTCGAGCCCGGCGCCGTATTCCTCGGTCTGGATCTCCCGGGCGTAGGTCTCGCTCACGGTCGTCAGCAGATCGGCGTAGAGGATGCCGGTCTTCATGAAGTTGACGATGCCGGCGCGGGTATCGCCGTGATCGAGCTTGCCGGCGTGCTCGCCGAGTCCGAGATCGCCGAGGGCGGACAGAGGGAACACCCCCTGGTAGGCGATGTTGTGGATCGTCAGGACCGTGCGCGTCTCGGCGAAGAGGGAATCCCAGTCATAGAGGGTGCGGAGCATCAGCGGTATCATGGCGGTCTGCCAGTCGTGGCAGTGCATGATCTCCGGCCCCCACCCCATCCGCTGGCAGCTCTCGATCGTCGCGCGGCAGAGCACGCCGAAGCGGAGCGATTCGTCCGGCGCGTCGGTATAGATCGATCCGCGATGGTAGAGCTCGGGAACATCGATCAGGTAGACGTCGGCATCGCCGCCGGGGAGCTTCGTGGTCAGGAGCGTGAAGGTGAAGGTCCGCCCGCCCATCTTTAGCGGCACATCGCGGATGAAGTCGACGACGTGGAGATCGTACTTGCTCCGGTCGATCGAGCCGTAGAGCGGGGTGAAGATTCTGACGTCGCAGCCGCTGGCGGCGAGGTACTTGGGAAGGGCGCCCGAGACGTCGGCCAGACCACCGGTCTTGGAGAACGGAACGACCTCGGAGGACACGAAGCAGATGCGCGGAGAATGCATGCTCGACTCGCGTACTGTGATTGGGCTCGATGACCGGCGGCCAGCCACGCACGCATGCGAGCATCCTCCGCCGGACGTTTCCGCGAGGGACCCGAGCGGACCACGCGGCGGCGGAAAATAGGTGAAGAGGATCGAGAATCCGGCATCATCTTCTCGATCCGCCCGATTCGATCCTCCCTATTCGTTCTTGGGGAAAACCGCGAGCAGCGAGACACATCCATCCTGGAGTCGACGAATATGCTCGCTGCCCGATCGGCACCACCACAGAGTGGCGCGGCTCGCGCGCCCGGTCAGTTGCGTGCGAATCGCAGGCACCCGGCCATTCCGGGGGGAGCCGCGCCGGCCGAGGCCCGCGTCACCATCACCGCAAGCCCGGCAATCGCAAAGCTATCGCCTTGTACATCCAAACACAAGAACTTTCTTACATGTGTACACCACAAATATTCCCAGCCGTCACCGACCGGCGTATCAGGGGCCTCGGGACGGGCGGCCGGTGGTCGGAATTTGCGGTGCCATGCATGGCGCAGGCTGAAGACCTGCGCCTACCTGTGCGATGAGAAAGGGCTGGTCGTGACACCAGCATGGCGCAGGCTGAAGACCTGCGACTACCTGTGCGATGAGAAAGGGCTGGTCGTGACACCATGGCGCGCTCTGACAACGTTCGTTGTCCGGTCGGCCCCTTGGCTGCCCTCCCGTTGCCACGGAAGAGCGCGCGCCGACGACGTGCACCTACCCGCGTTCTTACCGGGGCGTGTCCTCGGCCGCGGGGATCAGAGCACGAATCGCACGATCACCCAGCACCATCCGGCGGCAAGGATAGACGCGGCCAGGTCGAGGATCACCCCGGTGCGCGCCATCACCGGAATGGTGACGTAGCCGCTGCCGAAGACGATCGCATTCGGCGGCGTGCCGGCCGGCAGCGCGAAGTCGCACGAGGCGGCGATCGTCGCCGTGAAGGCCGTGGTCGTCATCAACGACGGGGCTACCGCGCCGCGCAGCACGTTCAGCATCACGCCGATCGTGGCCGTGTTCGACGCAACGGCCGACAGCGCCACCGTGGCCACGCTCGCCATCAGCACCTGCCAGAACGGGCTCAGCTGCCGTATCGCCACGATGCTCCCCCCCATCCATCCGGACAGCCCGCTCTTCTGAATGCCGGCGGCCATCGCGAAGCTTCCGCCGAGCAGCAGCAGCGTCTCCCAGGGGATCAATCGGAGCGAACGAAATTCCAGCCCCCGCCGGCGCCCGATCGGCCAGATGAAGAGTGCCAGCGCCCCGAGCATGGCGATCGTGGCCTCGATGTGCGCGGAGGTCACCTTCATCCAGCTTATGTGGGGCGCGATGACCTCGGCCAACTGCTTGCCGATGATCCAGAGAAGCGCCACGGCCAGGAAGACCCCGAGCACCACCTTTTCGCCATGGCTGGGGGCGCCCAGCTCCCCGATGCCGCGCTGGATCACCCGTGTCCCCACCTCGCCGCGAGGTGCATCCTTCCGCCCGATCCTCCAGAGCATCAGCCAGACGACCGGGATGAACAGGATCACGAACGGAAGACCGACCGCCATGAACTGCAGGAAGGAGATGTCGATGCCGATCTCCTTCAGAAACCCGGCGAACTGACCGTTCGGCGCCGTCCCGATCTTGGTGCCGATGCCGCCGACGTTCGAGGCGTAGGCGATCGAAAGCATGATCGCCATCCCGAAGTGGTTGAGCTTTCCGCCGCCGAGCTCATGCTCCAGCTCCACGATCACCGCGATCCCGATCGGAACGAGCATGGCCGCCGTGGCGGTGTTCGAGATCCAGAGGGAGATGAACGCGGTCGCGATCAGGAACCCGAGCAGAAGCCGGCGTGGATCGGTGCCGACGATCCTCATCACCGTCAGGGCGATTCTCCGGTGCAGCTCCCATTGCTGCATTGCCGCGGCGATGCACATCCCTCCGGCGAAGAGAAAGATGTAGGGGTCGATATACGGGAGGATGGTCTCGATGAGGTTCGTGCCGATCCCGTCGCCGAAGACGCCGCACAACGGGAAGAAGAGAAGCGGGATGCAGGCGGTGGCGTAGATCGGCAGCGCCTCGGTGAGCCACCATATCGCCATCAGAAGGGAGATCGCCGCCGCGCGCGCCGGACGGTCCCCCAGACCGGGGATGTGATGCAGCGGAGAGTCGACGAGGAAGAGCAGGAGCGCGCCGATGATGCCGGCGGCGAGTCCGGCCAGCTTCCAGGGTGAGCGTTGCATGGTACGGGTACGGGTTCGATTGGTCGGGCCGGCCGCGTGCGGGCCGGAGCGGTTGCGTGGCCACGTTCGTCATTCGCTCCCCCGCTTCCCACGTTCGGGCGCGCGGCGCGGGAGGCGATCGGAGCTTGGTATCGTTCGTTCGTGTCGGAGGGCGATGTGGTCGGCACCCCGGCGGAAAATAGAAGGGCGCCGGCGACTTTCACAATCGCCGGCGCCCACGATCATCGAAGGGATCGCTCCGGAAGGGTCAGACGCGCGGAGGGCGGCCTCTCCACCGGCTGATATCCTCCCTTTCTTCGATGCGGCTTATCGGGGTGCCACCACCACGCGACGCGTTTCGTTCCGGTCCTGTCCCGCAAGGGAGATCAGGTATTCCCCCGCCGCCAGCTCGCCGGTCGGGACAGCGATCTCCCCGGCGCCGGCGGCAAACGTCACGACGCGGGAGGAGATGACGCGGCCACGCAAGTCCGCCACGGAGAGGGTCATCGTCCGCCCGGTCGGCATCGAATAGCGGATCGTGACCGGGTCGCCACGGAGCACCGGATTCGGATAGAAGCTCAGCTCTCCGCGCTCGCTCAGGTCGAGATGACGCACGCCGCTGGTGGCCTGGCCGATCTCGGACGATCCGCCGAAGCGCGCGGGCGGGACGGCCATTGCCGAGTCGTTGCATAGCGTGTCGATCCAATCCCGCCAGACCGAATCGGTCTGCCGCGCCAGCTTCGATCCGGCGGCGCGCGGGTCGATCGTCAGGCAGGAGTCGAACAGATTCGGCGTGCCGACGGTCAACTGCGGAATCCAGGTATGGCAGCTATCCTCGCCGTTCAGATCGGCCTTCACGATATACATCTGTCCGGCATCGCCCGGAACGAGAAGCCCGGAGGCGAGCGGCGCCGGCAGTGCCACGCCGGTGATGTAGGGTCCCTGTGTCCGGAATCCGAAGACCGAATCGGCCGGATAGATATCCCAGGCCTTTTCGCGCGAGTCGAGGCCATAGAGCTTGAAGTTGAGCGGGCCGCTGACGGCCAGCGCCGGCGTGATCTCCATGGCGAACATGTCGCCGTTGCCTCCGGCGCGCATGTTCGACTCGCCGCAGACATAGAAGTGTCCGTTGATCAGGCCGCCGTTCGGAGCGACGAGGATCTCGCGGATGGTGATCCCCTCATCCAGCGACGTGCTGTTATCACCGTAGCGGCGCTCGGCGATCTTGGTGCAGGGACTCGCGGCCGTCTTCAGCACGTAGATATCCATCGCCGTCTGCTGCACGGGCACCATGCCGCCGGCGGCGATCAGGCGTCCGGCATCGTTGCCGGACTTGATCTCCTTGATGGAATTGAATCGGGTGAAAACGGATCCGCCGATTGCCGCGGCCCCTTGCGGAGCGGCGCCGATGGCTCCGGAGCCGCCATTGACGCGGACGATGAAGCCGTTCATCTGCCCGGCCGCGTTGAAGCTCCGGGTTCCTCCGGAGGCAATGATGTCGCCGCTCGGCGCGGCGCCGAAATTCGCTTCGTCCAGGGAGTTGAGATAGTCGTTGTCGGTGCCGCCATAGAGCTGCGCCCAGACGATGTTGCCGGAGCCGCCGTTCACGCGGAGCAGATAGCCATCCTCGCTCCCGGCCACGCCGGGATCGACGCGGTGGCCGGCCACGATGAAGTCTCCCACTGCGGCGCCGGAGGCCGGAGCTCCGGGCGCGCGCTTGGCCTGAATCACGCGAAACCCTTCCTCCTCCTGCGTGGTGGTTCCGTAGAACGCGACCCAGATCACCTGGCCGACGTTGGTGACCCTGAGCAGAAACACCTCGCGCGTGCGGGCGGCCGCCCCCACCGGGAGATAATCGCTGCTGCCGGTGATGATGAAATCGCCGTTGCTACATTCCTGGATATCCTCGCAGCGATCGTCGCCACCGAGATCGTACGACGTCGACCACATCAGCGTGCCGTCGTCGCGAAGGCGAACCAGATAGACATCCTGGGTGTTGCAGCCGCTGGGAGTGAGGGTGCTTCCGGCGGAAATGTAGCCGCCGATGGAGACGCGGAGCCCCGCGTGCCCATACTCCAGGCAGGTGGTGCCGCCATGAAGGTTTTCGAACCGCTGCGCCAGCATGGGCAGCGTCGAGACAATGAGGAGCAATGCGGTCGCCGTGATGAGCGACCGGACGCCGTTCGAGCGTGTGGTCATGGTGTCCTCGAGCGTTGATGAATGAAGGGGTATGGTGTGACATCGTCCGCCGGATGCATCGGGCAACCGCCATGGGGCGGCATGACAGGTATCTCCCCGTGGTGGGCCTGCCCGCCGTATCCTGGCCGATGATGCGTGAACCTCTGGGTCGGGGATCCTCCAGGTTGCGTGCGTGCGTTGAACATGGGCCCGCGCGAGCCTGCCTCGCGGGCGCGAACGGACTTCGACAGAATGATTGGAGTGAAGCGAGGTGATGGGTGCAATATACATCCCGACAAGCGCCATGTCACCTACATGATTGTGTAGGTTTTGAATGTCCGGTTACTGATGGGAACCAGGGAGCGAAGGCAAATTCACTTCTTGGGTTTGCAATTGTACACTTAACATGCTATGTTTTCGGAGCGATATCGAATATCAAGCCGGCCCAACATTTCAAACACCAATCTTCGGGCTTGTCTATGCGACATCCACCCTTCCTCATCGTTTCGGTGCTTGCCTCATTGGCCATCATCGACGCCACTGCCTGTCATGCTCAAGCACCGGAGGATCCCTCGATGTATATCGAAATCCAGGACGGCTACCTGATCCGGAAGACCGACGTGTCGGGCACCCTCATCAACCCCGCGAAGATCATCTCGGCCGCCTACCAGTTCGAGATGGTCTATGACTCTACCTCGCGTGTTCAGTATCTCTTCAGCGAGTGTATGTACAATGGTGTGCGCCCTCGACTGATATGGCGAAATGACGCCCTTCATTCGGCATCCACGGAAATGATGTCAGACAGCAGCAGGACCGACAATTTCAAGATTGTGCCGGGCGATACCGTCTCGTTCTACCGGGAGTTCTCCTGGTACAACCCCATGAATCACCGTCAGGACACCAACAACTTCATGTCACTCGACACGCTGGACTATGCCGTCGAGCTCGTGAGCGCGGCCACGACACATCGGCTCGCTCTGCTCGACAGCTTCGGAGTTCTGCCTCAACTGATACCTGGCGTGCCGACATTCTATGGCTCGCATCCGATCGCCGCTCGGATCAGGTACCTCGTGCCCAGCACGATTCCGACCGGCGACAGCGTCTTCGTTCGCGTCAGGCTCTATGCCAGGGGCGATGGATACTTCCTGCCGATCCGCTATGACACCAAAACGATCGGATCCTCCTTTGCTCTCGCGAAGGGCGTCCTGGACACCTACCTGAGTCTGTACGGAGGGTCGTTGAGCAAGCGTCCGGTTCCGGAGCTGGAACAGGATTTCCGAGTCGCCGGGACATCGTTGCTTTCCGTGCAAACAGCGGGCTCGGGATGGATCGAGATTAGGATTGGCCAGGTCGAAGGAACTGGACCGTTTGAGGTTCTGGTGTACGATGCCGGTGGCAATGTCGTGTTCGTTCCATTCTCGACGCGAATGTTGCGAGGAATGGAGACCGTCACACATCATTTCTCATCGAGTGGAACATATTTCGTTGCGCTTCGGCGCGGCGGCAGAGTACTCGACATCAAGAAAATCACCATCACGCTATAGAAAGCGTGACACGAGTATTTTTCAAGCTCTGTGTTCTGGTGACCTTGCTTCTCCTGCCGCGAGGATCGGCTCTCGCGCGGAACGAGCGAAAGCCGCCGCCGCGAACCCTGATTTCTGGTGGAGGCCTGCCAGGAGGAGATATCGACTTCTGGCTGCCCGACGATTGGGATACCGATGGGGGTGGGGGTGGCGGCGGTGGGGGGAGCGGAGGAGGCATTGGGAACGATGGACAAGGCGGCTACCCACCTACGGGAGGTGGAGGCGGTGGCTACAGCTGGTGGAATGACATGGATTTTTGGGGATGGGGAACGGGCTGGTGGAGGTATCCAGATCCCCAGTGGCCAATTGGCGGAGGCAGTGGTGGCGGCAATCCAGATAGGGATGATCCGGATCGGGCACAACAGGGATGCATTATCGTTGTCACCGGTGGTAATGATAACAGATGCAATTGCATGCAACCGGCTGTGAGGGATCCAGCAACGGGCCGCATTACCCCAATTGGCCCTGGTAAATGTGAGATCGACAAGGACAACCCGCATCCCTACTGTATTGGCAAATCCAATGGAGATAAGTGCAGCGACTGAGCCGCTCTCGCAACCTCCCTATGAGAATTCGAATCACGCAACGGGCCCGCCGGATAGACGGGCCCGTTGCGTTGCTGAATGGCGCTACCTCCGTCTCACGATCACGAGCCATTCGGCACTTCCCTCCTCCCCGATCACGATGTCCTGAAACGATGCGAGGGGTGGTCCTTGCGGACCACCCCTCGCTCTCAACGTCGGCGGCGTGTTGTCGTAGCCAGCAACTCCGCCGACACACTCCCGTTCGCTACCGCCCTGAAACGACCACGTTCCTGCTGATCGTGTGGCCTCCGACCGTCACCGCCACCACGTAGGTGCCCGGGTCGAGCGCGCCCGTCTCGATCGGCTGCAACGTGATCCCGGCGCCGTACCACTCGCTCCGTGTGGAGCGGACACGGCCGGCCATGTCGCTCACCGTCACGATCGCCATCGCGCGCTCGGCGAGCGTGAAGCGGATCATCATCGGCGCTCCGCTCGATGCCGGGTTGGGATGGATCTCGATACCGTCGCCGTCGATGAGCGACGAGCCGGCACCGCCGCGCGCGAGCTTATGTATCGGGCCGGTGATACGCGTCGAGTCGTTGCAGAGCGTGTCGATCCAGGTGACGGTGCTGTAGGTGACCGACGGCTCGCACTGCGCGCCGCTGGCGACCGGCGTTACCGAGAGGCAGCTCGGCGAAAGCTCCGGCACTGTGCGCCGCGGCGTATCGGTGGAGTCGTTGCATCCGGAGACGCCGAGATTGTCGGTCTTGATCAGGTACATCTGCGCGGAAGTCACGAGACTGCTCGGCGGCTCGGCAATGCCGGTGAGATAGAATCCCGCGGTCGCCACGCCGCTGTTGTTCACCACCGGCTCCACGTGCAGCGCGTTGTGGCCGCGTCCGGCGCCTTAGTAGCGATAGCCGACGCCGACCGGAGGCGTCACCAGCGTCAGCGATGGCGAGAGCTCGAAGAGCACCGCTCGCACCGACACCGTTCCACCCGGTATCGGAACGCCGCCATGTCCGGAGACGATCAGATTGCCGTTGTTCAGTCCGCCGCCCACGCTCGATCGGATCTCTCGGACGCACCACGCCTCCTCGGCGGATGCACTGTCCTTGCCGAATCGAACATCCGCCAGCGTGCCGCACGGATTGGCCGCGGTCTTGACGATGTAGTGATCGGCGCCGACACCCACGACCGTGGAATGCCCGGCCGCCACGATGCGCCCCGCCTCGGTTCCCATCGTCAGCTCCTCGACCGAGAGGAAGCGCGTTGTCGTCGCGACGTTGCCGCCATAGGTGGCGACTCCCTGGGGCGCCGCGCCGATGGATCCGTCGGCGCCGCTGACGCGCATGAGAATCCCCTTTTCCGTCTGCTGTCCCGGCAGAGGTCCGGGGACGGTCGTTACGCCGGCGGCGATGATATCCCCGGCCGAGGTGCCGACGCGTGACTCATCGACCGCGTACAGATGATCGTTCGTCGAAATGTTGTACGACGTTCCCCAGAGGAGCGTGCCGCTGGAGGTGATCTTGATGATATAGGCATCTCCGGTATTGTCGGAGGCGTTGCGCTGCGAGCCGGCGATCACGAAGTCGCCGATCGATGTGCGCCCTGGCCTCCGCGTGGTCTCGACCACCTCGAAGGCATCCTCATCGCCGTCGGAGGTGCCGTAGAGCCTGGTCCAGAGCACATTGCCGGTGGAGTCGATGCGGAGCGCGAAAATGTTGCGCCCGCCGATGCAGCCGGTGGTTGCATCGGTGCTGCCGACGATGATGAAGTCGCCGTTGGCGCACTCCTTCACGTCCTGGGTTTCGTCGTTGTAGCCGATGTTGTAGGTGCGCGACCAGGCAAGCGATCCGTTCGCCCTGAGCCTGACGACGTAGACATCGACGCCGGACGTGCCGCAGAAGCCGCCGGTCGGCGGCGTGTAGGGACCGACGGAGATGTAGCCACCGGTGGAGACCGGGACGCCGCTCGTGCCGAAGTCGTAGCAGGTGCTTCCGTGAAGCTGCTGGAAGCGTTGCGCGTGCAGCTCTCCGGGAGCGCAGAAGGTGACAACGGCGAGGCCGGCGATCGCCGCCGCCGCGCGCAGCGCGCGGCGTGCCACGTGCGATGAATCGGTACGCATGGATGTGGTGAGCCCGAACATGGGGAACCTCATGCTATGATGGATTGTGTTGGTATCCGGAGCACTCAGGACACCGCATCCGGTCGTAATGTGACCGGCCCTCGCGGCTGGTCACCTCCTCTCGTACGCCCGGTCTCCACAATCGCCCGTCATCGTCATGATCGCTCGCGCCGGCGCCGGTAGAGGGCGATCGCGAGTCCGTGCCCTCCCGACAACGAAGCGTGGGATGGCCCCGGCCGGACCATCCCACGCTCTCGAGATCGCGAGACGCATGCTCCGTCATGGTCGCGGAGGCACCTCGCGAATGATCGTCACGCGACTTATTTGTCGGTCACCACGATCCGGCGCGACCTCGTGACATTGCCGGCCGTCACCTTCACGAGATAGCTCCCCGGACGCCATTCCTTGGTCGGAATGGTGACCAGGTTGAAGCCGGCCGGGCGATCGTCATCGGAACGGAAGATCACCACGCCCGACAGATCGCTCACCGTGATCGCCACGTTCGAAGCCAGGCGGAGATCGCAGCGGAGCGAGACCGGCTCGCCGACCGTCACCGGGTTCGGGAAGAAATTGATCGACAGCGGTCCGGAGATGCCGCTCTCCCCGTCCGGCGCCACGGCGGAGGTGCCGTTGTTGCCCGAGAGATCCTCGCCGAGTCCCGGACGTGTCGGGTCGGTCGGCGGAGTCGTGGTGGGGCCGCAATTGTGCTGGTTGGTCGAGTCGTTGCAGATCGGCCGCCACACGCGCACGGTGTCCCGCCGCGGGTTGACGACGCAGCGGATACCGAAGCGCGTCGGCCGCAGGCTGGGACAGGAGTCGCGCAGACGCGGGATGCTGTCGTACACGGTGTAGAGCGTATCGCAGCAGAGAGTAGTCAGATTCATATCGGTCTTCAGGGTATACATCTGGTCCGGATCAGGCGGCGTGCTGAGGCTCGGGAGCGCGCCGACGTAGAGCGCCCGTCCGGTCATGTAAAATCCGGCGGTGCTCGATCCGAGCACGCCCGGCACGAAATCAACGTACCAGGCTCCCTCATCCGACTTGGCGCCGTAGAGATGGAATCCCGGCGGGTTGACCAGGGTGAGATTGCCCGGATTCAGCATCATCAGATACGCATCGCCGTTGAACCCGGCGCGGATATAGGAATGTCCGGTCGTGTAGAGCACGCCGGTCGGCAGGGATGTCACCGGCGGATTCGGGAGCTCGCGAATGGTCGAGGCCTCGTCGGTCGCCTGGCCGAAATCGCCGAAGTGCCGGTCGATGACATACGTGCATGGGACCGGCCCGGTCTTCAGCACATAGATCTCCGGCGCCGTGAGCCCCGTCGGATAGATACCACCGGCGAAGACCAGCTTGCCGGTATCGGCGGTCACGGTCTGCTCGGTCACCGACCAGAGATAGCAGTTGATATTGGCGCCACCATAGGCCGCGCTCCCCTGCGGTGCCAGGCCGATCGCGCCGGTGCCGCCGTTGACGCGGACGATCCACGCGTTGTCGGTGGTGCCGCCGCTGGTATTGAAGCTTCGGCTGTCGCCGCAGGTAACGATGTCGCCGCGGCCGAAGAATCTCGTCTCGATGATCGAGCGGAAGTCGTCGTAGAATGGGCCGCCGTAGGTATTGTTCCAGACCAGATTGCCGGTGTTCTGATTGACCCGCACCGTGTAGCCGTTGTTATCTCCCGTGGCGGGATCGAACGCGTAGCCGGTCGAGGCAAGATCACCGACCGAGTCACGTGTCGCCGTCGGCGCGAACCGACACTGAATAATGCGGCGGAATCCCTCGTCGGTCGTGCCGGTTCCATACGTGCAGCACCAGACCACGGCGCCGGTATTGACGTTCAGCCGCATGATGAACGCGTCACGACCGGTCGGTGGCGTCGAATAACAATTGGAGGTCGTGAGATTATTGTCGGACTGACCGCAGATCGCGACGTCGCCGTTAGTGAGCTCGAACACGTCATAGCCGACATCATTGCCGCCGATGTCGTATGAGCGCTGCCAGAGCACCTGGCCGAGACGGTTGAGCTTCACCACGAAGATGTCGCTCCGCGCCGCGGCGCAACCACCGGCCGGACCGGCATTGACGCTGTAGGTGACGCCGACGGAAATGAAATTGCCGGCGTTCAGACCGACGTTGAGCCGGCGCCCTCCATATCCTTCCTCGATACAGCTGTCGCCATGGACATTTTCGAAATGCTGCGCGCTTGACGGCTGCGCCACGAGCGCGAGCAGAAGAACGGTTAGGGACATGAGCGCCCAGGCGCCCAGGCCGTACTGCCTTGTCGTCATGATAACCTCTGCAAGATTTTGGTGTGTGCGTGCGCGCACCCGTGCCCTTGCGCCGGCCGTTGTCCGCGGTGGAGGGCCGACGTGAGCCACCGGCGCGTCGGGCGCGCGCCGGTCCGGATGCGGACTGGACCTGATTCACGATCCCGAGCAATCGGAGCCGACATGCGTCGTAACGGCGCCCCTCCCCGCGTCGATCGATGACCGCGCGGAATGGACCGCGCGGAATGGACCGCCGCCGCGCGAGGCTCCGCGACGAGATCGTCGGCATCGATCCCCGTGTGCGGGATCGGCCGCGGACGATGGGAATGTGCTGTCGTTACCTAGGGACTCGTGTGCTTAGGAATGGGAGGGAGGTTGTTTCGACGTCGACACGCCCGGCCGCTGGTGGAGGCCATAGTGGGCGCGTCTGCTCCGTGAACCTGCATTCCGGTGGAATGCTCTACGATGGTACAATGATGTTGCGTCCGGATGTTCCGAATCGCGGGATCGCATGGCCATGCGACGTGGAAGCGCGGTCGCGTGCCGGACCCTGGCACCCCGCTTCCTGGTACGTGGCAAATATACATCCCCATCGCGCGGAATGTCACCTACATGATTGTGTAGTTTACATGAATATCCCCCGCCCATTTCCATCACGAATATCCATGCACCCCGCAAAACCGCATGGAACCTGGCTTCGGGGAATGTCCGGCGCGATGATGATCGATTGCCATGTCCTGATTACGATCGTGTGATATGTGGGATGGCATGTACGATTCGCGCGTATTCGTCCCGTTCGACACGAAATTCAGGCATTCGCCGGCCACATCCGATTCCGTCCAATCGAACGGCCTCCATGGCCGGAGCACGACTCGCCGCCACGGACGCGCGACGCGTCGGAATCACGCTATCACCCCGCCGGTCCCTCCCGGCCGGAACGACGACGGGCCTGGCCGGCGGCGCGCCATCGGGGAATACCGAGGCATCGCATCGCCGGCCAGGCCCGCGTTTCCCGACATCACGCTCCCTCGGCTGACGAGGCTCGCGTCGTCGGCGTATCAGGCGCCGAACTGATGCTCCTTGTAGCGGAAGAGCAGATTGAACGTCGTCATCGAGCCGTAGCAGCGGGTGATGTACTGCTGAAGCTCCACCTTGTCGGCATCCGAGAGCCCGTCGTGCGAATTGACCTTTGCCTCGAGGACGCGGAGCTGATTTCTCATCATCACGATCTTGTGGAAGAAGGTCTCGATCGGCACCTCCTTGGGCTGAAGCGACGAATCGGCCGGTCGGAGAATCATCATGCCGTCGCTCCAGCGGCCGCCGAGCTCCACATCTCCCGTGTCGGGCGGCTCGATGCCGAGCTTCTCCACCACGCTCTCGGCAACCCGCTTGATGAAATCCTCCAGCGGCGTGTCGAGTCCGGCGGTCTGCACCATCGGCTCGGCCGGCTGGAGCGCGCTCCCATCCGGCGATACCGTCCTGGTCGCGCCATCCTCGAACCTGATGTCGGCGGTATGCTCGGTTATCGTCTTGACTGTTCCCACGCCGTAGGCGGGATGCTTCACCTTCATGCCGATGCGGAGCGATTCGACGGTCATGCGGATCTCCGAGGTCGTATGGTTGATTCGTGCTGAGGCCGGGCCGGCGACGACGATAATCATGCCCGGTCCGAGGCTTCCGGGAGCACCCGCTCCCAGTGGCTTCGCGGACAACGCCGCCGGCTCGGCGCGAAGATATGAAAGGTGCATACTCCCCCGCGCGACGTATCTTTCCGGCTATCTCCCGCAACCGAGGACGCCGTCCGGCATCCGACCCATTCCCTCTTCCCCGTTCGTATCGACATGCCTCTATCATCCGACGTGACCCTGCCGGGCGGAAGACGCGCCGACGCCGCACGTCCCTTCCCCGTGGCGATGTTCTCCGCCGCGGCGCTGGCCGTCGCGGCCATCATCTATCTGATCGGCACGCTTCCTCACCTCGGTGCGTGGCCACCGGTCGGCGAGGACGAGCCCTGGATCGCCTCCGGCGCCTGGGAGCTGGCCACGACCGGGCAGTACGCAAGCCACCTGTTCGCCGGCTACGCGAAGAGCGAGACACGGCTGACGCCGATCGCCCCGCTCCACGGAGTCGTGCTTTCCGGCGTCTTCGCGACGCTGGGGACCGGCGTGGCGCGGATGCGGCTCCTGACGGTCGCGGCGGGACTGGGAATTCTTCTCCTCACCTGGCTCCTGGGACGGCTTCTGCTGAACGATCGCGCGGCGGCGATCGGCGTGCTCCTGCTTTCGCTGCTCCCCATCGCCGCCGGTGGCGGAGGAACAGGCATTCCCCTGATCGACATCTCCCGCATCTGTCGTCCGGACGCGCTCGCGGCCATGCTCGGTCTAGCCGGCTTTCTGCTGTTCGAGCGCGCCGAGCGTCAAGGCGGCCAGGTCGGCCATGCGTTGGCGGGCGCCCTGATCGGCCTTGGGATCACGACGCATCCGGTGGCCGGATTCTGGGTGCCGGCGATCCTGCTCCTGATGCTGCTGCGTCGTGGTCACACCACGTTTCGACGCCGGGAGCCATGGCAGCTCGCGCTCGGCGTGGCGCTGGCACTTCTCCCCCTGGCCATCGATCTCGCCATGCACTGGCCGCTGGTCCTGGCTCAGGCGCGGCCACAGGCGGCACGGTTCGCGGTTGCCGATCCGCACTTCTATCCGTCGAATCTCCTCCGTGAGTACCATCGCTACGGCAGCCTCCTGGGGAGCTCCCGCGTTCCGGGCCCGTCGCTCACGCTGGCGGCGATCTGCCTCGTCGCGGCGATGGTGGCGGCCCTCCGTCCGCTTCGCTCCCAAGGTCCCCTCGACGGCGGGGCGAGCCTCGCGATCGCGCTGGGCGCTCAGGTCATTTTCCTGGCGCTCCTCATCAGCCAGAAGACCTTCAACTACACGATCGGCCTGATGCCCCCGGCCATGCTCCTGATCTCCTGGATCGGGTGCCGCTGGTGGGAACGGTATCCGAGGTGGCCGGTCCGCGCGCTCCTGCTGCTGGCGTTGGCCACGGTGGTCGCCGACGGCGCGCACCGGATCTCCCGCGATCGACGCATGGCCGCCGAGGCCACGCCCTACGACCGGTTCGAGGAGCGTATCGCGCGCGTTATTCCTCCCGGCTCACGCGTGCTCGGCCTGCAGCACTACTGGCTCGGGCTCCGCTCGTACGACTACCGTACCTGGCTGGTGCCGATCTATCACGCATCGCCGGAGCTCACCCACGCTCCGATGCCGCTCGACGAGGCGATCGAGCAGGTGGCGCCGGACGTGATCCTGATCGACCGGCATATGCGGAGCTATCTGGACGAGCTCGCCGATCCGGCCAATCCCCGCCATCATCAGCTCGTCGAGC
The DNA here is from genome assembly GCA_048498995.1 of Bacteroidota bacterium. Taxonomy (GTDB): domain Bacteria; phylum Bacteroidota; class Ignavibacteria; order OLB7; family OLB7; genus JBEHWX01. The sequence continues at coordinate 17,482 of JBEHWX010000046.1, read as the reverse complement.
TCCGGCGCTACGCGGAGCGGCACGGCATGGCGCGGATGGCGATCATCGAGGACGCGACCTACGGACGGATGGACGTGTACCGGACGCGGAGGGAGCCATCTCCCTAACGACCGATGCGCGCACGGCGCGGAGCTTCTCCATATGAGCGCGATTGCGCAAACGACGAGCGGCGACCGGTAGTACCGATCGCCGCTCGTCGTTTCGTCATCTCCGTCACCGACGCTTGTCGGCGCCGGCGGATCACTCGCGCACGAGGCGCTTGTACTTGAGCCGGTGCGGGCGGTCGGCGTCGATGCCGAGGCGCTTCTTCTTGTTCTCCTCGTACTGGGAGTAGTTGCCGTCGAACCAGTAGACGGTGCTCTCCCCCTCGAAGGCGAGGATGTGCGTGGCGACGCGATCCAGGAACCAGCGATCGTGGGAGATCACCACGGCGCAGCCGGCGAACTCCAGCAGCGCCTCCTCGAGCGCGCGGAGCGTATTGACGTCGAGATCGTTGGTCGGCTCGTCCAGCAGGAGCACGTTGGCTCCCTCGCGGAGGGTCTTGGCCAGGTGAACGCGGTTGCGCTCACCGCCGGAGAGCATGCCGATCTTCTTCTGCTGATCGGCGCCGCTGAAGTTGAAGCGGGCCACGTACGAGCGGGAGTTCATCTCCCGGCCGCCGAGCGCGATCAGGTCATGGCCGCCGGAGACCTCTTCCCAGATCGTCTTCTCGGGATCGAGCGGGCGGTTCTGGTCCACGTAGCCGAGCTTCACGGTCTCGCCGATGTTGATGCCGCCGGCGTCCGGCGTCTCCTGTCCAGTGATCATCCGGAAGAGGGTGGTCTTGCCGGCGCCGTTCGGGCCGATCACGCCGATGATGCCTCCCGGCGGGAGCGAGAAGGTCATCCCCTCGTAGAGAAGGTGATCGCCGAAAGCCTTGGCCACGTCGTTGGCCTCGATCACCACGTCGCCGAGGCGGGGGCCGTTCGGAATGTAGATCTCGAGCTCCTCGTGGCGCTTCTCGGTCTCCTCCCCCAGGAGCTTTTCGTAGGCGGAGATACGGGCCTTGCTCTTGGCGTGGCGTCCCTTCGGGTTCATCCGCACCCACTCGAGCTCCTCGGCCAGCGCCTTCTGGCGCTTCGACTCCTGGCGCTCCTCGACCTCAAGTCGACGCTTCTTCTGCTCGAGCCAGGAGGAGTAGTTCCCCTCGAACGGGATTCCCTGGCCGCGATCGAGCTCCAGGATCCAGCCGGCGACGTTGTCGAGGAAGTAGCGATCGTGGGTGACGGCGATGACGGTGCCGCGGTACTGGGCCAGGTGCTGCTCCAGCCACCCGACCGATTCGGCGTCAAGGTGGTTGGTCGGCTCGTCGAGCAGCAGCACGTCCGGCTCCTGCAGGAGGAGACGGCAGAGGGCCACGCGGCGGCGCTCGCCACCGGAGAGAACGGAGATCGGCGTGTCACCATCCGGGCAGCGAAGGGCGTCCATCGCCTGCTCGAGCTTGCTGTCGAGATCCCAGGCGTTGAGCTGGTCGATCCGCTCCTGGAGCTTTGCCTGCTTCTCGAGCAGCGCGTCGAAGTCCGCGTCGGGATCGGCGAACTGCGCGTTGATCTCCTCGTACTCCTTCAGCAGGTTGACGGTCTCCTGGGCGCCTTCCTCGACGACCTGGCGGACCGTCTTGTTCGGGTCGAGATCCGGCTCCTGCGGCAGGTAACCGAAGGTGATCCCTTTCTGGGCGTTGATCTGCCCCTCGTAATCGGTGTCGATGCCGGCGATGATCCGGAGCAGCGTGCTCTTTCCGGCCCCGTTCAGGCCGAGCACGCCGATCTTGGCGCCGTAGAAGAAGGAGAGATAGATATCCTTCAGAACCTGCTTGTTCGGCTTGTGGACCTTCCCCACGCCGATCATCGAGAAAATGATTTTGTTATCGCTCAACGCTGCCACCGTCCGAATGGTAGAATGATGAAGCGGGTCCGGGTGATGGTCTCCGCATCGACGACGGCCGACATGGAAGACGGCACGGAACCGACCTGCTAAAATACGGGGTTCCGGGGAGTCCGGGTGATACCGATGGTAAGCGTGGCCCTCGTGGGCCCGAAAGGCTTCATGGGTGCCAAACGCCGGCGCTCCGGAGGCCGGACGTGGCGCGCGGCCGCCTCCGGCGCGGAAGCGCGCCACATGTTACGCAATGTAAAAGGCGCATCAGTTGATGGAACGCCCCCACGACAGAAGCTCGGGGCAGACCTCAAGTAACCATACCGATCAATGCCATGAAACACTTGCCGCATCGCTTCCGGAGGCAGGCCAGGTGGCTGCTGATAGTCGTGATATTCCTGGCATCCGCGCACCTTGCCTCGGCGCAGAACGAGTCTGGTTCCAGATCCTTGTCGCGGTCGCAGTGGCAGAAGATGGGCTACTGGTGTGATTCGACGACCGCAATGTTTCAGACCCGCTATCCCATCATCACCAGCATTCAACCGGTTTCGACGTCGATGCCGTACGACGTCCTGCTTTCCTTTGTATATCTCGACAGTCTCCTGCGCTTCGGCGACGGCAAGGAAGCCTTCGCGCGAATGCGTTTGTGGAGCTCGATGAACGACACGCTCAAGGAGATGGCAAAGACTCTCTTCCGGATCGACGACTACGACCTGAGGATCTTAACGCAGTTCGTCGACGAGGTCGGGCTCAATCGCAAGGTGACTGGAAATCCGCGAACGATCATCAACGGAGATACCATTCCGGCCAATTCCATCGCGCGCGGCCGATATGTCATGAGTCTTGCCGACCTCCGCCGGGAGTTTCTCTCGGCCTATTACAGGACCATCCCGGTCGCCTCCGAGCGGAAGGCTCTCGTTTCAATTGTCGGCGCCGATTATGTTCTGCGAATTAACGTGCTTTCGATCGATTCGATGGTCAACAAGAATTCGCCTCTCGGATACAAGCGATACCGGGTAACGGAACAAGTCATGGATACGTTGAAGGGAAAGGTGTTCACGAGCCCGGTGACGCCGCTCGGCACCAAGGATGCCGGCATGGCGCAGTTGGCAACGAACCCCACGATCCAGTTCCAGTACACGCCGATGAAATACCTCCTCTACACGGAATTTCCGAACTATCCTCCCCGGTATCCCCTGCGGGATTCCGCCTTCTCGGCTGCCGACGGATCGTTCACGATGGCGGTCAACCAGCGGGCAATCGTGTTTCTTGGACATCAGAACGACAAGGTCGACAACCAGTTCGATTACTACGATCTCGACGTTCAGCCGCTCTATTCGAACAACGCACTTCCGATCACCGGCGGCAATGTGCGTGACGTCAACAACATCTGGACAACGACGACCTCGACGCCGTACGCAACCTGGAAATCGCGATTCCAGACGCTGAAATCGAAGGTGCAGTCTGGCGCCTACCGATCCGGGCCTGCCATGGGTACATCACACGATCATCAGCGAGGAGGAGCTCATGAACATCGGCAAGGTTCTGATAGCGGTCGTATCACTCCTGGGAATTCTGCACCGTCGAAAACGGCCAGGCGAAATTCGTGACCGTTTGCACGACGGATCCTCGAAACGTCAGCGGCATGGTAAGCTACAAGGCGTCGCTGCCTCCCTGCTTCAGATACGTCGGCCGGCCCCGAGTGATGGACGAGAACGTCGACGACAAGGTAATCTGGGACGGCATCCGGGTAGAGCAGAATATTCGCGACGCATTCAATGCCTGGTACCGGATCTGCGATCCATCCGGCACCAATTCGTATCACTATACCAACCCCTACAACACGTGTTGTCTGGAAATCGTGTGGTCCACGGATGAAGATGATCAGCGGGTATTCATCGACGGCAGGTGGGTGCTGGCCAATACGAGAACCGTCGGCAATTCGGCGACGAGCTGCGAGGGAATGGACTGCGATCGATCGAAGCTCATCATCAATCAATGCCGCAGCTGGACCACCCCCGACGCCACATCCCTGTTTTCGCGTGGGTTCTACAATGTGGACGATGTTGCCGACGATGGATTTCGACAGTTCTACGATCGGTACCACTTCTCCACCGTGCTCGAGCACGAGATCGGCCACTGGTTCTCGTTCCCCCATGAGAGCGAGGCCGATTGCAGCACGTTCTGGGACGAGTACGATGGCATCATGGATACCCCCCTCGACGCTCACCAGGAGTGGGAGATCAGCGCGGACGATATCTGCCATTTCAAGAAGCTCTACTGCTGCAACCCCGAGGCGGAGGTGCCGACGGGTATCACCGACGCACGACCGGGACTCTCCATCGAGCTCGTCCCGAATCCCGCGACGGCAACGTGCCGCGTACGCATCAATGGCGAAGCCGGCATGCTGGCCCGGCCGGTGATTCGCCTGATCGATGCGGCGGGCACCGAGGTGATGACGCGACGTCTCCAGATCGGCGTGAGCGAGGAGAGCATCGATCTACGCGGATTGAATGCCGGGACGTATCTGATCGAGGTACGGCGTGGAGGTGTCAGCATGGCCGAGAAGCTCGTCATCGAGCGCTGAGGTCTTCCGATCACGAATTGCAGGCATGCTGCTCGAGGCGCGCGGCCATATTCGAACGCCGCGCGCCTCGATATCGTTGACGGAATCCCGCGCCCGAGCCCACGCTCGGTTACCGTCGGCGTTCGCCCCAATTGCGCGTCTACATCTCCAGCGCGACGCCGCGGAACCTACGTCGAAGCTCTTCGGCGTCATCAGCCGTCCCCGGCACACCCCGAAGAGACAGAATTCGCAGGCGCGGCCAGCACGGAACGAGCGACCCGGTGCCTATTCGGGTTCCGTCGATCCTCAACACCTCCAGATTCGCCAGCTCACAGAACGACTCCGTAAGATCCGAGATGCCGTTCCCCTCGAGACGGACAATCGTCAATCCCTTCAATTCTCCGATCCAGGCCGGAATCGACACGATCGAATTCTTCGACAGATCAAGCACCGATAGCATCGGCAGATCTCGAAGTCCGTCCGGTACCATCCTCAGCCCGCAGCCTGCGAGGGAGAGCTCGCGCAACCTCGCCGAATCTCCTACAACCGCCCGCAGTGACGCTTCATCGAGCTCCTGATTCCCTTCCAGGGAGAGCACTTCGAGAGAGGTCAGCTTCCCCAGCACGGGCGGGAGCACCGTTAGGCGATTGTCACCGATGAACAGCATCCGCAAGCGTTGAAGGCGGGCGATTGCCTGGGGAAGAGAGCTCAGCCTGTTGCCGTGAAGATTCAGGATCTCCAGTTGCGCGAGGCCTCCGATCGATTCCGGAAGCCGCTCAGCGCCGATCGCCGACAGATCCAGCTCACGAAGCTTCGGAAGACGCGCCACGATATCGAGGATGTTGTCGACGGACAGGTTCGAGTTTCCCGAAAGACTCAACACCTGGAGGTTGCCCAGGCTCGTCAGCTCCCGGGGAAGTTCGGTCAACTCGGCTCGCGACAGATCCAACCGCGTCACCTCCGAAGGTTCGGAGAGCGCCTCGGACAACGAACGATAGGTTCGCACCTCCTCGGCATCCCCGGACTGAGCGTGCCCGACTTCGGCGACAACACCCAGCGCCACGAAGGCGATCAAAAGCCGTCCGCGAAACATCATCATAAACTCGACCTCCACCACATACGGGCGATGCCACACGGTAAACGACGCCAAAGGGTTGGAACAATCCGGCAATGTGACATGACACGAACCGGCATCGGCAAGCTTAACGCGGACTACAGCCGCTCTCCCTGCACGATCCGGCCGGCGCGCTGATCCCAGCGCCAGATCGGCAGCCCGGAGCGCAGGTGCACGCCGCCGAGCCAGAGATCGATGCCGTTCAGGCGGATCGCGTCCTCGCGGCCGGCGAGCACCGAGGAGCCGATCGAGGTGAGGCGGAACTCGGCCTCCATGAACGTCCGATCGCGGATCGCCTGGGCCGGATCCTCGACACCGGCCACGGTCAACAACGGCTTCGGCCCGGAGACCATCGGCAGCAGCTCGTGCCAGAGCTGGAAATCTCCCAGGCCATAGACCACCTCCTGCTGCATCACCAGATCGAAGAGGGAGCGAAACCGGCGGGCTCCGGCATCGATCAGCTCGATCGCGCGATGCTGAACCCGTCCGAGTCCGTTGAACGTCGACGGGAAGCGCGCCAGATGGGCGCGCAGCGCCGGCTCCACGAACGGCAGCCATCCGCTTCCCCGCTCGAGAAACTGCTCGATCCTGACCGGGAACTGCGAGGCGTAGGCGGCCCAGGCATCGTAGCCGTGGCGCAACGGCGAGAGCCAGAGGGTCTCGCGCGCCTCGAACATCATCCGCAGCCGCTCCGGCGTCAGGCGACCGAAGCCGATGTACGCCTCCGCCGGCGAGAGCGAGCGTGGCGAGACGAGCGTGACCTTCGGCAGCGACGCGCTCCGGCGGCCGCCGTCGAGCCGGAAGAGGATGTAGAGAAGATGCACCTGACAGAAGAGATCCGCCTCGAACCAGAGCACGATCTCCTCGTCGGCCTCAGAGGCGGCCAGAAGCCGGCGCTCCTGCTCCTCGAGATCACGGGTCACGCGCTCGCGATCGGCCGCGTAGGCGGCTGAAAGATGCTCGGCGCGGCGCTCGATCCACCCCTTCGGATGCAGCAGCGAGGCAGGCCCGGCAATCAGCGCCTCCCGCCAGACGAGGGACTCGCCCGGAATGCCGGCATTGTTGAAGATGATCGCCGTGGAATCGCCGTTCAGTACGTGGAGCATCGTGCTGGATCTCGCATCAGGATCTGGAAGAAGTGACCGTTCGGAGGATAACGGTTTCCTCCGGTTCGCCGCAATCGCATCCATGTCAACGAGCGCGCAACGAAACGATTACGCCAGCCCCCGCCGCCGGAGAATCTCCAGGAACCGCGCGGCATCCTGTCGCATCGCGACGTTGTTGAAGAAGACGTATGAAAGCTCCGCGTCGACGAGCGTCGAGGCCAGATCCTCCAGCTCCTCCTCCTCGTGGACATACCGGAATCCGGTCCGTCCGTGCAGGCGGTAATAGGGGCGCTCCGGGGTGACCGTGGTTGCCGACAACGGATCTACAACGTGCACCAGGTCGAGCTCGCGACAGAGCTCGTCGATCAGCTCCTCCGGCCAGGCGCCGCGCGGCTCCCAGAGCGCGACGATGCCGGCGCGGTCGATGCTTCCGAAGAAGCGGCGCAGATCGTCGCAGTGCTCCTCGGTCGGCGTGAAGCGGGCCGGACACTGAAAGAGGATTCTCGTGGCCCCGAGCGCCTCGGCCGAGACGCGGGTGGCCTCCCATCCCTCCCGAACGATCGGCGTCCACCGGAACGCGCCGCACTGTCCCGCCTCGACATCGCTCAAGGGACGTTTCAGGCGTCGGTAGGTCGGGCTGGAAGCCTCATGGGTGATGAGCTGCCAGGCCTTCAACGTGAACTCGAAGGTCTCCGGCACCTCGGTTCGCCAGCGCTCGAGGGTCTTCGGCTGCGGAGGCTGATAGAAGGTCTGCTGTACCTCCAGCGCCGGGTATATCTCACCATAGCTTTTCAGCGGCATCCTGATGCCGCAGGTTCCGGTCTTGACGCGACTTGCCATGCTCCATCCACTCCGATTCTCCGGTTCATCCGCGCGGTGCTCCCGATCCGCCCGATTGTTCTTCGGGGGGAAGCGCTCGGATCGCGGACATGGTAATTTGTGCCGAACAAGCGCCGCGCCGAGTCCGGCCGGATGCAGGACGAACCAGGCTTCCGCATGGAGATTCTTTTCCTCGACGACCATCTCGCCGCGATCGGCAAACCGAGCGGCCTGCTCGTGCACCGCACGACGCTCGCCCCGGACCGGGACACCTGCATGCGGCGGCTGCGCGACCATCTCGGCCGCCACGTCTATCCGGTGCACCGGCTGGACCGCGCCACCTCCGGCGTCCTCCTCTTCGCGCTCGACCCGACCACCGCCGCCGCGGCCAGCGGGCTCTTCGCGTCGCGGGAGGTGACGAAGCGCTATCTGGCGGTGGCGCGGGGATTCGCGCCGCAGGAGGCGGAGGTCGATTATCCGCTGGCCGACGAGCGCGGCGGGGAGCCGGCCGAAGCGTTCACGAGCTTCACGCGCCGCGGGACCGTCGAGCTGCCGATCGCGGTGGGGCGCTATCCGAGCGCGCGCTATTCGCTGGTGGAGGCGCGGCCACGAACGGGGCGCATCCATCAGATCCGGCGGCATCTGGCGCACCTGCGCCACCCGATCGTCGGTGACACGGTGCATGGCGAAGGACGCCACAACCGGCTCTTCCGGGAGGAGTTCGGCATCCACCGGCTGCTGCTGCACGCGGCCTCGCTCCGGCTCACCCATCCGGTCACGGGAGCGGAGATCACGATCGTCGCTCCCCTGCCGACGGAGCTCGCCGCGCTCTTCGAGCGTCTCGGCTGGCCGACGGAGGTGAAGAATATTCTCGGCGAAGGATGATGATATGGTACGCCGGAGGGAGGTGCATTGAAGACTGGATAAAGGTCGCCAAGATCCAAACGCACTGCATCAATTGCGCACGCTAAAGACGTGCGCCTACCAAGATCCAAACTCATTGCATCAACGGCGCACGCTGAAGATGTGCGCCTACCAAGATCCAAACTCATTGCATCAATGGCGCACGCTAAAGACGTGCGCCTACCAAGATCCATACTCATTGCATCAATGGCGCACGCTGAAGACGTGCGCCTACCATTGCGACAGGCAGGAGCTCACGGTGGCATCGATGACGTGACGCACGGTGAAGACGCGGCGCCTTCCGCGGCCGAATGCAACGCGGCCCCGCCGGAGAACCGACGGGGCCGCTGTCGTTGTCAGTGCCATCTCGGACGCGTTCGCGAGCGTCGCGAGCCGATCAGGCGTAGATCTCCGGGAAGAGCTTCCGCTCGATCATCTCGATCAGGATATGGATGATCTTGATGTGCAGCTCCTGCACGCGATCGGCGAAGCGGCCGGCCGGCGTGCAGATCTCGATGTCGGCCAACGTGCCGAGCGTGGCGCCGGGACGTCCGGTCAGGACGATCACCTTCATGCCGAGCTCGCGCGCGGCGCGCGCGGCGGCCACCACGTTGCCGCTGGTGCCGCTGGTGCTGATTCCAAGCAGGATATCTCCCGGGCCGCCATGCGCCTCCAGATATCGCGCGAAGATCTGCTCGTAGCCGTAATCATTGCCGACGCAGGTGATATGGCTCGGATCGCTGATCGCCGTGGCCGGCAGACCGGGTCGATTCATCCGGAAACGGCCGGAAAGCTCCTCGGCAAAGTGCATCGCGTCGCACATCGAGCCGCCGTTGCCGCAGCTGAAGACGCGACGCTTGGCGGAAAAGGCCTCGACGAGCATCTCGGCCGCGCTCTCGATGCCGGCAAGCGCCTGCTCGTTGGCAAGTAGCGCCGTCAGGGACGATGCGGCCTCCTCGAGCGCCGATTGGATATGTGATCTCACCGCTGATTGACTCCGTAAGATTGAACCCTCTGTTCCCTCCCGCGCCCGAGGCCGGACCGCCCGAAGTCCCCGGACGATTCCATCGTCACGCGTCGCTCAACGCCCGCATCGCCGGCCGACGCCGGAGGGAAACCGCAAAGGTACTCATTTCGGCCGATCGATCAGCTCGATCCGTCGCTGATGACGTCCCCCCTCGAACGGCGTGTCGAGCCAGACGCCGACGATCGCCAGCGCCTCGGCGAGCGTCACCATCCGCTGGCCGAGCGAGAGAAGGTTGGCGTCGTTGTGCAGACGGGCGTAGCGGGCCGACATGACGTTCCAGCAGAGCGCGCACCGGATGCCGGGGACGCGATTGGCGGTCATCGCCTCGCCGTTGCCGGAGCCTCCGAGGATGATCCCCCGCTCGGCTCTCCCCTCGGCCACGGCCAGCGCGACCGGCCGGATGAAGTCCGGATAGTCGACCGGATCGGGGGATGATGTGCCCAGATCATTCACCTCGTGGCCGAGAGCCTCCAGGCGCTCGATGATCTTCCCCTTGTAGCCGAACCCGGCATGATCCGATCCGATGGCGATCTTCATGGCGTGCCTCCAGGTTTTCAAGTCATGCGATCGGCGTCAACAGTCCCCGTCCGGCGAAGCCGGTCATGCCGCCGATCACATCCTGATAGCGATCGAAGAGCATCGGCATCGAGCGCAGCTCCCAGAGGATCTGCGCGTTGTGCCAGGCGGTGTCGCGCGCGCGGCGGATGCTCCACATCGCGAAGAGCTGCCCGAAGCGTCCGAGATCCTCGGCCAGCTCGCCGATGATGCCGGTGGCCAGAACCTGCATCGCCTGCGGCTCGACCGCCGCGAGGATATCGTTGACCGCCTGATAGTCCACATGCTGCGGGGAATCGTCGCGTGGCGGGATCCCCATCTCATTGCCGGTCCGCACCAGCGCGAACGGAAGGTCGTGATTGATGTGGGCATTCATCCCGGCCAGCGCGAACTGCACGCGCGCCAGGTTGGGACGGTAGCGTGCCTCGAAGAGCGCCTCCCACGCGCCGGGCGTGGCCGCGCGGTTACGTCCCCAGTCGAGCAGCGCGCCGAAATAGAGATTGGCGAACACCACATCGAGATGCGACAGCCAGAGCGGCTGCTTCCACCCTCCGGGAGGCGTGCGCGACAGGATATCCTGCGTCACCATCAGATAGAGGCGGTTGAACCACTTCACCCCGTCGTTGGAGGGAAGGATCGCGTCGATCGCCCGCATCCGGGCGATGACCTGCTCGATGGTCGCCGGCGGCGGACCGGAGACAAGCTGCGTCAGTGCCACCTCGCTCGGAGGGATGGCGGTGGTCGGCGTCATCATGCGTTGTGTGTTCGTTCATGTGATTCGATCGGGCCGAATGGTTGTCCCGAAGCTACGAGCTTGCCGTCGAATGCGATTGCTCCGCGCCATGTCTTCAAACGCAATCCGAGGCATGCGACTGAACCGCCAACCCGGTCTCCATGGAGATTCCCGGTTACACATCTGGTCTGGCAGCGCTTCGACGTGGCACCACCGGAGCCGCCACCGCATGGCCTGCATAGCGGCTCCGGTAGCGGCTCCGGTGCGGTTGCCGATCGAGAAAGCCTCATCGACGTCGGCTCTTCCGGGTAGTCTGAATGCCTGAACGCGCGGTCTTTGACGTGGGCAATTCGGCTGAAAACTGCTTTTGCAACTCGGGCAGGTATTGGAACGAAGAGAACAGCTCGCTTCCCGTCAGCTTCGATACCCGGGCAAACGAGGTCTCGGCGGCGACGGAATCGACACGCAGGCGTGCTATCGCGTTCGACTCCTCCAGGAATTTCTTGGCAAACGGCAACGGTGGCCGCTCGCCACGCTCGATGGCCGACATCATCGATGTGAGCGTATCGTAATAGAGGTCGCGTTTACTGTCGGTGATAGATTGGCGCGCGGCGTCGAACCTGGATCTGAGCTGTCCGACGTGGAAGACGGCCTCCCTCTCGGTCAGAACGCCGTCTGAACTGATTACGCCCCGCAACCGGACGAACTCGTCGAAGAGCGTCTTATCGCCACTTGATGACGCCCGGAACTCCTTCAGCGCATCTTCCTTCGAAAGGACGCCGGAGGCGACGTCGTCGACGATGGCGGTGATGTGAAGGCGCATCGATCGAGCGGATTCGAACCATTCCCGCACGCCGGAATATTCGTCGCTCCGGCGGATGCGCAGCAACAGCCACGCACCATCATCCAGACGACTGCCTCGGTAGAACGGAACCTGAAACTGTCCGGCATTCCGAATTTTCAGTTCATTTTCGTTCAGTTCCGTTCCCCGATGGAGCAGCAGATACATTCGAGGGCCAACCAATGCGTCCGGCATCATCGTAAACTCAAGTCCATTGAAGTCGAACAGGGGCTCCCGGTTTTCGCCGGTATCCTTCAACAGCGTGCGCACGCCACCAAGGATATCGGAGCCAGCCGTGGTGAGGAGCTTCGTGGGCCCCGCGAGCGTCGCGGTGTCCACCATCCCGGCGGCCACCCCCAGGCTCGCATCGGCGGCACTTTTCAGCAGGCCGGCTATCGCGGTATCCTTGCCGATAGAGCTGAGCGTGGCAACGAACGTGATGCCCCCTCCACGATAATTCCGGTCGGGGAGCACCGGCCTGTTGAAGACCGGAGCGACCTTGTTTCCTCCTTTGAGCTCAAACGTGCCGAGAGCGACCTGATAACTCTCGAGGCCGCCGGCCAGCTTGATCTCAAGTGTCCCGGATGCCATCCGGTCCGTAAACCAGCTGCTCTGCTTGTTTATGAACCAGGAGACGGCATCGACGCCGACGTAATGATTTCGCGCGGTCAGCTTGGCGGTGTCTCCCGGGACGTCGTCCTGAACAAGGTAGACCCTATGCTCTCCCTTACCAGCCTCCATGGCATCCATAATGATACTCCCGATCGTTAATGTTGCTATGATTGCCTGATGCCACGTGACGTAATTCCGGAATGGAATGCTCAATCGTCGTGGCAAGATGTGGCTCTATAACATGGCGTGCGATTCCGATGTCGTGATGTGAGAAAGTTGCGCGGATTTCGAGAATACTTCTCGAATTTCGAGACACATGACAGATCCGACGCACCGTTAATTGCCGAATATTCAACACCGCCACACAAACTCGTGGAAGATTATTCAACATCCAGGCAAGACGCGAGGTCCGGGGCGAACGAGTTGATGGCTCTCAGCGCCCGCGGACGGAGGTGAAAGCGCCCCGGGCTTTGCGCAGAAGGATTCAGGTATGCGGTGCATCCGCGGCCGCACGTCGCAACCGTAGGTGCAATGAGAATTGGAGAAGATAGTTTGCGAATTTACCCCAGCCTCTTCGGCTCGACCAGTCCCCCTTTGTGTACCCCTGACGGTTGGGAGAAGTCGCACCGACAACGGATATAGCGATCGGGACGAGATGACTCCCTTCGGGCGAGATTGGTTTGGCAACGAATCAGCCGAGCGCGTTGCGCAGATCGGCGATGATGTCGTCGACGTGCTCGATGCCGACCGAGAGACGGAGTAGGCCCAGGGGAATGCCGCCGCCGGGCTGGATCGATGCCCGATGTTCGATCATCGAATGGACGCCGCCGAAACTCGTTGCCCGCGTGATCAGCTCGAGACGGGAGGCGACGCGCATCGCCCCCTCTGCCCCGCCGGCCACCTCGAAGGAGAGCATGCCGCCGAAGGCGCGCATCTGACGGCGCGCGAGCTCGTGGCCGGGATGATCCTCCAGTCCCGGATAATGAACGCGGGTTACCGACGGCGCGTCCAGAAGGTAGCGAGCGACCGCCATGGCGTTCTCGGCGTGGGCGCGCATCCTGAGCGGGAGCGTCCGCATGCCGCGCAGCAGCAGCCAGGAATCGAACGGCGAGCAGACCGCGCCGCCGGCGATCTGCATGGCGCGGATTCTCTGAAACAGCTCGTCCTCGACGCGGGCGACCACCGCTCCGCCGAGCACGTCGCTATGGCCACCGAGATATTTCGTCGTGGCGTGGAGCACGAGGTCGACCCCCAGCTCGAACGGACGCTGCAGCACCGGCGTGGCCAGCGTGTTGTCGCAGATGGTGACCGCGCCGGCCTCGGCCGCGATGCCGACCACCTCGGCGATGTCGGTGATTCGGAGGAGCGGGTTCGACGGCGTCTCGATCCAGATCATCCTGGTGGCCGGAAGCATCGCCGCGCGCACCTGCTCGGCGCGCTCCATCTCCACCGCGGTGAACGACAGACCCCAACGCGTGAAATGCTCCTCGAGCACCCGTCGCGTTCCGTAGTAACAGTCGGCGGGAATGATGACGTGGTCGCCCGGCGCCAGCGCCTGGAAGATCGCCGTGGCCGCGGCCATGCCGGAAGCGAAGGCGGCCGAGGCCGCGCCTCCCTCGAGCACGGCCAGCGCATCCTCGAGCGCGCTCCGGTTCGGGTTGTGATTTCGGGAGTATATGTGCCCACCCGGGTAGCCGCCGTCGGGGGCGCGCTCGAATGTGGTGGACAGATGTATCGGCGGCGCAAGATCCCCATATGGGGACGCGGAGTGTGCGCCGGCATGCACCGCCGCCGTATCGATGTTCTGCGAAGGTTCCGTCACGCTATCCCCTCGATTGAAGGAACGAACATACGGCGGAGCCGGGAAACTCCCGGAGATGATGCCTCCAGCGACCACCATTCGCGACCGTCATCTGTCCGGAAACCGGATCGTGTCCGGGAACACGACAGCCGCCGCGATCTTCAATCGATGATTTCAGGAAGATTTGACGGATTCGGCCGCGTGGCATGATCCTATTGGCGAGGGTTTGTGTACGCGAATTCAACGGGACTTCAACAACACGAACACTCAATCTCAACGGGACCAACTGACATGAACAAGCAGATCTTCACCCTCGCCGCTCTCGCCCTCGTCGCCGCTCCGATCGTCTCGATGGCCCAGTCGGCCTCGGTGACCTCCACGGCCACGATCGTCACCCCGATCACCGCGACCGCCACCGCTCCGCTGGCCTTCGGCACGATCAGCAAGGGTTCGGCCGCGACCGTGGCCGCCACGACCTCCTCGGCCGGCGCGGTCACCTTCTCGGGCGACGAGGCCGACAACATCACGATCTCGGTGCCGGCCACGGCCACCATCTCGACCACCTCCGGCGCCGGCGCCAGCATGACGGTGACCCTGAACCGCGCCGCGCTCCGGGTGAACACGACCAGCGCGCAGGGCTCGGCCACGGCGCTCGACGCCTCCAGCGGCTCGGCCACGACGGCTCTGTCGACCGACGGCTCGGGTGATGGTGTCGCCAACGACGGCATGGGCCAGGCGTATCTCTGGATCGGCGGCTCGGTGACGCCGACGGCCACGCAGCAGCGCGGCAGCTACAGCGGCACCTTCACCGTCTCGGCCGCCTATTCCAACTAACGCTTTCAACGCGGACGCCGGCCAACCAGGAACCGGCATCCGGCGACGAGCTTCAGCATGACGATCGGGCCAGCCAGGGCCCATCCAACTTCGACGCTGTGATCGCGGCAATGGACGGCAGGGCATCACCGGCCCCCTCGGTGAGCCCTGCCGTCGCCGCATGTTCCCGGTGGCCACCATACTATCCGACACTTCTCGAAGCACCGCCCCCGTTTCCGCATTCGGAACCTGAAGTGTATCTTTGCGCCCGGATCGTTCGCGGGGCGTTCGCACATCGTGATCCGACGCTCCGCTTCAAGGGACCACATGACGAAACGATCCATCCATCACGGGCGGAATGCCCGAACCAAATCGACGGAACTACCGCAATCGGCGTGACCGTCGCCGATTCGACCTCGACACCGATCCAACGCGCCGGAGACACCATGATCTGCTCGCGCCTCGTACTGGCCGCCGCATGCGCCATGCTCGCACCCATCTGCGCGCTCGCGCAGCAAGCCGCGGCTGAAATCTCCTCTCCCAATCACGTCTATCCCATCGGCGCGACGCCCACCGCCGATCTCTCGTTCGGAACCCTGCAGCGCGGAAGCTCCGCGACCATCGCCAGCTCATCGTTTTCCACGGGAAGTGTCGTCGTCTCCGGAGATGCCTCCGCGAACGTCACGATAACGCTTCCCTCCTCGGTGGCCATGATCACGGTCAGCGGCGTCGGCGGTACGATGGTTGCCATCGTCGACCGCGGCAGCATCCGCTACGGCACGAAGAATACACTCTCCACGGCGATGTCGATCGACGCATCGTCCGGCACCGTCTCGGTGGCGCTCTCCTCCGACGACGGAGGCGACGGCCTGATCGACGGAAAGGGACAGGCGTATATCTGGATGGGAGGATCCGTGTCCGCGTCGCCCACGCAGCAGCGCGGCTCGTACGCGGGCACATTCGGCGTAACGGCGACCTACGCGAACTGATACGCGGTGTCCGGAGAGCGCACGACGTCGGCATGGGAGCATGATCTCGCGGAGCTGATCCTGCGTCCGGAAGCGCGCACGCATGAAGGCGGATTCGTCAGGCTCGCTGACAGGAGCCTGCGTCCATGCGGCCCGGTGCCGATTCGCGGCGCCACGGCCGTTGCGGCTGCGTGAGGCTTCAATCGGCTGGCTGACGTCGTCCGGTGCCCATGCCCCTCAGATCTCGCCGGCGGGCGGACACGAGGTCCGCCCCTACCTGCTCAATGGAGGTGGGAGTAGATTTGGTGGCTTCACGAAAACATATGGCTTCAGGACCTCAGGTCATCAACGCCCCACGGCGTCTCGGGCTCCAAGATCACCGCCGCATCGTCCCACGACTCCGCGGACCCGCGACGTGGCAGCTCCCTGGGCTCGCGGATTCATGGCCTCGTCGCTTCGTTGGTATGCGGCCTCATGGGTGTGCCGCCTTGAAGCGCCGCAGCTTTGGAGCGTCACCGCTTCGCGGCATCACGGCTTCGCAGCACCACAGCTTCGTAGCACCGCAATATCGCGTATTCGTGGTATCACGCCTTCGCATCACAACGGCTTCGCATCGTCACAGCATCAACGGCTTCGCATTGTCACAGCATCAACGGCTTCGCGGCATCACGGCTTCGTAGCATCACACCTTGGCAACATCCCAGCTTCATAGCGCCGCGGCATCACCGCTTCGCAGCACCACGGATTCGCAGCGCCTCCGCTTCACATCATTACAGCATTTCACCTTGGCAACATCACGCCTTCGTCGCATCACGCCTTCGCAGCATTACCGCTTCGCAGCATCACGCCTTCGCAGCATCACGCCTTCGCAGCATCACGCCTTCGCAGCATCACGCCTTCGCAGCATCACGCCTTCATCGTATCGCACCTTGGTGGCACCACAGCTTCGCGGCATCACTCCTGGCATCACTCCGTCGTCGTATCACGCCTTCGGGGCGCTATCGGCCGGCAGATCCAGGACTTGGCAACTCCTTCGTTTCGCGAATCATGGATTCGCATCATCACGACTTCATGGCGCCACGGGCTTATGGATTCGACGCTCAACTGCTTCACAGACCGGCACTCCTCGACTGCCACACCCCATGAACTCCGAGCGTCGGTAGGCACCAAGCCACCTCTACCATCCTACCATTGCATTGACCGATTGGCAATAACGGCATAAAGATATCGTGAGTTGGACTTGGGCTGAAGGTCGGACATGCCCTCGCTCGCATCGCGGCACTCGTCCGAACAACGCGCCGCGCCCTCCTCGCTCCATGCTCCGGTGCTTCGATCGCCATCGTCGGACCGCATCGCCCCCAGCGTGGCCGGTCTGACCGGAATCCGGATCGTGTCCGGATTCCGGTCAGACCGTTCAGGAGTAGAACGCCGATTTTTCTCTGATTTCAATGATTTTACCCCATGGCATGGTCCTATTAGCAGGTGTTTGTGTACGCGAATTCAACGGGACTTCAACAACACGAACACTCGATACTCAACGGGACCAACTGACATGAACAAGCAGATCTTCACCCTCGCCGCTCTCGCCATTGTCGCCGCTCCGATCGTCTCGATGGCCCAGTCGGCCTCGGTGACCTCCACGGCCACCATCGTTACCCCGATCACCGCTACCGCCACGGCGCCGCTGGCCTTCGGTACCATCTCCAAGGG
>JBEHWX010000045.1:0-44729 GCA_048498995.1 Bacteroidota bacterium | reverse complement strand
TCTCGGATGCGATCCTCTCGGATGCGATCCTCTCGGATGCGATCCTCTCGGATGCGATCCTCTCGGATGCGATCCTCTCGGATGCGATCCTCTCGGATGTGATCCTCTCGGATGCGATCCTCTCGGATGCGATCCTCTCGGATGCGATCCTCTCGGATGCGATCCTCTCGGATGCGATCCTCTCGGATGCGATCCTCTCGGACCCGGTGCTCCCGGACCGGTCAGTAGGAGACGCGGTACTGGATCCGGAAGCGGAACGTCTGCGCCTGGGTCGTCGCCGAGCCGGGGCTGCCGGTGCCGGTCTCCAGCGTCCGGGCTTCCCGCTCGATCTGCAGAACGATGTTCCGGAGCAGATCCACGTTCGAGACCGCCGCCAGCGGCAGATCCACGGCGATGATGCCGTCGGACGGGGAGGAGATCTCCCCGCCGTAGCGGAGCACGAATCGCCCGAACTGGCTCACCACGTTCAGTCGGGTCCGGCCGAACTCTCCCGGCCGGTTGTTCCCCACGTCGAGCGAGACGCTCCGGACGAAGCCGATCGAGCTGGTGAAGATGTCCGACAGGACGCGGCTCACCGCCAGCGAGCCGGTGGAGCCGACGGTGTTGGTCACCGTGGAGCCGACCACGTTCCCCGAGGCGAGCTGGTCCGAGGTCCGGTTGAACAGCAGAAGCGTGATCGCGTTGCGGGTCTGCTCCGTCTGATCGGTGATCGTCGGGCGACGTCCCTCGATCGTGTAGCTGAAGGTGACCACCGGCGTCTCCTTCGTGCCGGTGATCGTCACCGTCACCTGGAACTCCTGTCCGGTCGAGCCGTCCGGGTTGACGATCCTGCCGTCGTAGTTGGCCGTCAGGCTCAGCTCCGGGTTGCTGATGTTCTCCCGGAAGGTGAGGGTGCCGGAGGCATCGAAGCTCTTCAGGAAGTTGTACTTCGAGCCCTGAAGCACCGCCAGCGTTCCGGTGAGCTTGTTGACCCCGTCCTTGCCGCGCACCAGGTGGAGCGGACGCCCCTGGTTGGCGATCTCGGCCAGGAGCTGCTCGACCGGGCTGATGTCCATCGTGATGAACAGGCGTCCGGCCACCGATATATAAAGGTCGAACAGGATCTTGTCGGCCAGCGAGAGATCGCCGCCGGTCTGCAGGCCCGAGGTCCGCTCGATCTCGCGCAGCAGCTGCTCGCTGGCGCTCAAGAGGGAGCTGCTGTCGGTGCGCGCGGCCGTGAGGCTGTCGGTTCCCGCGGCGGCCGTGCTGTCGGCCACGTCCTCTCCGGGCGGACCGTACGGGAGCTCGACGCGCCGCTGCCAGGTGGCGAAGTCGATATACTTCACCACGTTGGTGTTCTCGGAGGTCGACGTGTTCTCCGGGAACCGGAGGTTGCCGTTGATGATCTGGACCTCTCCCTCGAGCTTCGGCTGGTCGAGCGGGCCGGAGAATTTGATTGGGCCGCCGACGGTGCCGATCACCAGGTCGCCGTAGACCGTGTTGTTCACCGCCTGCGTGGCATCGCTCAGCACCAGAAGCCTGCTGGTCTCCGCCTCGATATCGAGCCGGGAGATGCTGAACCCGTCGAACTGGATCTTCCCCTGCACGTTGGCCACGCCCCCGACGAGGTCGCGCGGATCGTTCTGCACCACCGCCTGCTCGATCGTCAGGGTCTGATCCTGGAAGGAGAGCCGGGCGTTGGCGTAGTAGACGATGTTGTTCCCCTCGATGAGCACCTTCGCGTTGTTGACCTGGCCGGTGCCGCTGAAGGCGAGCTTCGGCATCGTGCCGCCGACGGTGAAGTTCACGTCGGCGATGCCGGCCATCACCTGCGCTCCGGGGAGGAAGGGGGCCAGGAAGGCGATCGGAAGATCGTTCGTCCGCGCCGTGATGCTCACCGGGCGATCGCTCGGGAAGCGCTCGCCGGTCGGCGATACGGCCAGATCGATCGGGAAGGAGGCGATGTCGATATCGGCCTGCAGCACGGCGGTATCCTCCGGCGTCCGGCGGATGTCGCTGACGATCAGGCGTCCGGTCATGTTCCGGTCGGCGTAATGGAACGAGCCCTGGAGGTTGCCGATCGGCGCGCCGGAGTAGGCGATCGAATCGATCCGGAGCTCGCCGTCGATCAGCGGCGCGTCCAGCGTGCCGTTGATCCGGAACTCGCCGAGGCGGAGGTTCCCCTCCAGAGGCTGCACCGTCGACGACATATCTCCTTCGAGGAAGGTCGGGAGCTCGCGGAGCGAGCCCTGGCGCACGGCCAGGCGGACATCCTCGAACTTGCTGCCGGCCAGCGCCCCGCTTACCGAGACGATCTCCGCCGGGCGGCGCAGGTAGATCCGCTGCACCATGAAGGTGTCGATCGCCACGCGTCCCTCCGAGACCACCGCGCTCACCGGCATCACGTTCCGCCACTGGTTTCCTCCCGGAATCGCCACGATCATCGTGTCCAGGCGGATGCCGTAGCCCCGCTCGTCGGTCGCGTCCACCGAGCCGTCGACCGCCACGGAGACCTTGCCGTTGACGGCGGTCGATCCGCGGAAGGAGAGGAGCCCGGCGTCGAGCGTCACCGTGGCGTTCGGCGCGGCGAAGGAGAGGTCGTTGTAGCGCGCCGTCGAATCGCTCCGGATCACGATCTCAGCCGAGGAGATATCCTCGATATGGTTCGGGGCGATGTTCCGCAGGTCGATGCTGAGGGTCGTGGCCGCCAGCTGGATCATCATCGAATCCTGCTGGTAGAGAAGATTGCGGAGCGTCCCGTTGGCCGAGATGGAGAGGAGCTGCGATGTGCCGCTGATCTCGCCGGAGATCTCCCCCTCGGCGCGCAGCCGGGCTCCGCCGAGGAAGAGCTCGAGCGGCTCGAGGTTCTTCAGCGTCAGCGCGTAGTTGGCCGCGATCTGCTCGGTGAACGGCGTCTCGGCCCCGAGCAGGAGCGATTCGCCACGGTAGCTCGCCTTCCGTCCGATGTAATCGGCCACTCCCTGGAATCCCTGGAGGATGCTCGGGATGATCGTCTCGAAGCGCCAGCGTCCGCCGATCTCCACGTCGGCCAGATCGGAGACCACCTTGAGCGTGCGGTTGAGGCGATCCTCCCGCGTCAGGTGGACCTCGGCCTGGAAGGGGGGAAGCTGGCGTCCGTTGGCCACCGACTCGAGCACCCGCACGTTGGCGTTCCCCTGGAGATCGTCCGGCGCGAGTCCGGAGCCGGTCACGTCGGCGACGAAGCTGAGCCTGCTCGTGCCGGCGCGCTCCTGGGTGATCCAGGCCGGATCGAAGGAGCGTCCCTGCGCGCGGAGGCTGTAGCGGGGGATGGCCCGGTTGCGATAGTCGAACCATCCGCCGGCGGCGATCGAGTTGGCCGAGGTGAGCTCGGCGCGGTCGGCCGCGGTGGGAACGTTCCGGGAGCCCATCGGCTGGTTCAGGCTGTGCGGAAGGATCCGCTCCAGCTCGTCGAGCGAGGCCGGGGTTACCGCCGGAGCCGCGCCCTTCTCGCCGGCGGCGACCATCAGCGTGTCCACCTGCACGAACCCGCGGTCACGGACATGGCCGTCGAAGTAGAGCTTCCGCACGCTCCGGTCGTAGATCGTCGAGCCATCCATCAGCGCCCGCACGTCGGCGTCCAGCTCATCGAGCGAGGTTCCCGTTCCGTTGATCAGCACGCGGCCGGTCAGATCGCTCTTGAGCGAATTGTCCTTCACGATCGGCGCCAGGTCGGCGTGGAGCACCGCGAGGTCGGCGTTGTACTTCAACCGGTCTCCCCGCACGTCGAGCCAGGCGCCTCCCTTGGCGCTGCCGACGGCGGTCGAGATGTCGACGGTCGAGACGAAATCCTGCGGCGGTCCGGTGAAGCTCGCGCGCCGGACGGTGACCGGGCCGAGATAGGCGAGGTTCGGAATGTGAAGACCGGGGACGTAGATCGGCACGTCCTCGTAGGAGAGATGCGAGTCGGACATCCTCGCGTCGATGAAGAGGCTGTCCGGCACGTTGAGATTTTTCAGGCGCCCCTCGATCGCGATATGCGAATGCGCCAGATCGAGCACGAGCTGACGGATCGCCATGTCGCCGTAGCGGCCGTGGGCCGAGAGCTTGATTGCCGGCGTGCCGCCGAGAAAGGCGACCGCGGGGATGAAGCGCTTCAGCTCCAGCGTCGAGACGCGGTCGCCGTCGAGCTCGATCGAGACCGGGTAGCGGCGCCACTGATGCATCGGGGCGACGCCGGCCTGGAAGAAGTTGATCGAGTCCACCCGCCCGCTCATGCTCATCAGCGTCCGGTCCGTCTCCAGCCGGAGCCCGAGCACGCTCAGCCCGGTGGTGTCCAGCGTGATGTTGCCGGAGAGCTCCACCACGCGCACGTCGGGACGCGGGACGTTGAAGGCGAGGTTCTGGATCCAGATCGACTGCGACGTCGGGGCGATGTGCGCCTGGAGCGCCAGGTTGAACTCGGTGATATCCAGGTGCTGGTAGTTGACCGCGTGACCGACCGTGTCGTAGACCTCCGGCACGGTCAGGTCATGCAGCGACACCTTCGCGTCGCGGATATCGAGCGAGGCCAGGTCGATCGTCCAGTTGAACGGGGTCTTGATCGAGTCGGTCGAGGGCTTGGTGATATGCTCGAAGTTCCAGCTGCTGTCGGTCGCGTTCCGGATCAGGCGGATATCCGGGCTGTAGATCACGGCCTCGGCGCCGATCACCCGCTGTCGCAGCAGGGGAAGGAGCTGGTACTTGACGTCGACGACGCGGGCGGTCAGGAGCGTGGTGTTGGCCGCCAGGAGGCGGACGTCGTGGAGGCGGAGTCCGCGGAACAGATCCCCGGTGACCTCGCCGACCTCGACCTTCCCCTGGAGCTGGCCGTTGAGCGCGGAGAGGCCGCGCGTCACCATCCAGGCGCGGAACGAGGGCACCTGTGTCAGACCGATGATCACCACGCCGCCGAGCGCGAGAAGCGCTATGAGAAAGACGGCGATCTTGGCGGTAAGCTTTATAACTCTGTAGATCGAACGGTACACGTGGGTTCGTGAGAAAGGGTTCGAAGCGCCTCCATCCGCCGCTGGTCACCCGCCACCTCCGGTTACTGCACCGGACGCACGATCCTTCGATTCAGTTTAAGCCGTAGCGGGTGCCGATCCGTACGCGGCGAGGATGCGTGCCACGACGTCGGTCGTCGATCGCCCCTCGACGAGGTTGATGCTGCGGACATTGCCACCACGGGCTCGAACAACATCCGAGCCAACGATATACCTCGGACCATCGATCGCTTCCGGATCGTAGTCCCCTCCCTTGACCAGCACATCCGGCTGAACGTCCACGATCAGCTCGTACGGGGTCTGCTCGCCGAAGATCACCACGTGATCGACCGCGCGGAGCGACCCGATGATCATCGCCCGGTCCTGCTCCGGCACGATCGGCCGGCGCGGCCCCTTCAGCCGGCTGACCGAGGCGTCGCTGTTGATCCCCACCACCAGGACGTCGCCGAGCTCGGCGGCCGCCTCCAGATAGGTGACATGTCCGGCGTGGAGGATGTCGAAGCATCCGTTGGTGAACACGATCCGCTTTCCCTCGGCGTGAAGATCGGCCGAAAGGCTACGGAGCTGGTCGCGGGAGAGAAGGGATGCGGGCATAGGGATCGTGAGAGGCTGATGGCGTCCGGGGCGCTTTGCGTGGCGCGCTTCCGGACGCCGGGATCGTTCATGGGATCTCTCCCGCGCAGTTCATCTTGAAGATACTCCGTGCGGAATTGTCCTGACACGTGGATGCGTGTCGGCGCGCCGATAGCGATCCGGCGCGCGAACCCGCGTGGCCACGCCGCCGGCGCTCGGCGGCCTGCGCCGATGGCCCGCTCCGGGCCGGCCGCCTCAGAGCGTGACGCTCTTCTGGCAGTCGCCGAGGAGGGCGTCGAGGAGCTCGGCGTGCTGCACCGGGACGGTGCCGACCTGCTCGCAGACGATACCGGCCGCGGTGTTGGCGATCACCACCGCCTCGTGCATCGAGGCGCCGGCGGCGAACGCGGTCGTCAGGGTGGAGATCACCGTGTCGCCGGCGCCGGAGACATCGGCAACCTGGATGGCGCGCGTCGGCACCAGCACCGGCGCCTCGTCGCGCCGGGCGATCATCATTCCCTCGCCGCCGAGCGTGAGCACCACGTACTCCGACCCGATCCGATGGAGCAGCTCCTGAAGTCCGGCGTGGCGCTCCTCCTCGCTCCTGAGGGAGCGGCCGAGCGCGTCCTCGGCTTCCTTCCGGTTCGGCTTGAAGACCGTGACGCCGGTGTAGGAGAAGAAGTTCTCGAATTTCGGATCGACGTAGACCGGCACGTCGTGGCGGCGGGCCAGCTCCACAACGCGGGCAATCACCTCGCGGGTGATCACCCCCTTGTTGTAATCCTGAAAGATGAGCGCGTCCAGCTCGTTGATGCTCTCCTCGACCCGTCCGACGATCTGATCGAGCACGCCGGGGCTCACCGGGCCTTTCTTCTCGCGATCGACGCGGACGATATGCTGGCTGGCGGCGATCACGCGGGTCTTGACCGAGGTCGGCCGCTCCGGATCGCTGAAGATGCCGTCGTCGCCGATGCCGACGTCGCAGAGGAGGCGGCGCAGATGGACGCCGGAGAGATCATCGCCGACCACGCCGAGCAGCAGGGGGTTGGCGCCGAGCTTGACGAGATTGTAGGCCACGTTGGCCGCGCCGCCGGGATGCTCCGACTCCTCCTCGATATCGACGACCGGCACCGGGGCTTCCGGGGAGATCCGGGAGACGGTGCCGCGGAAGTAGCGGTCGAGCATCACGTCACCGATCACCGCGATGCGACGTCCAATAAAGTTCTGCAGGAGTTGATAGATCCGGGGTTCGCTGAGCATCATTATCGGAATGGTCCTGATTGGAAGTCTCGAAGGGAGACGAGAGAGCAGTAGCGGCCCCGCGGCATCTGCCGTCGAGGGCGGGTGAGCATGGTACCGTGGGTCGGGACGTGCCTCCGAGCGCTGGCCTGTGAAGAGTCTCCTCTGACCGATGGGGATCGGGTACGGCCCCGAAAATACGGAGCTTCGCCGAGAGTACGCGATGCCCGCCACATCAGCCGACGGATGGGAGGGGCGTTCGTATCGGGGGAGCGTTGCGGGCGTCGGCTCCGGCATGGGAGAAGGGGCCGGTGAGCCGGACGCCGGAGGAACCGGACGCCGGGGAGAGTTCCGGGGAGATGTCGAGAAGAGACGAAGCCCCGGCGAGCGCTCGCCGGGGCTTCGTCCCGAGATTCGACGGATCGGCCTGTCAGCCGAGATAGGCGCGCAGCGCCTTCGACCGGGAGGTGTGGCGGAGACGGCGGATCGCCTTCTCCTTGATCTGACGGACGCGCTCGCGGGTGAGCTGGAAGCGCTCGCCGATCTCCTCGAGCGTCAGCGAGTGCTCGCGGTCCAGGCCGAAGTAGAGGCGGATCACCTCGGCCTCGCGCTCCGACAGGGTCGACAGCGCGCGGCGCACCTCGATCTTGAGCGACTCGGACATCAGGCCGGAGTCAGGGGAGGGCTGCGACTCGTTGGTCAGCACGTCGAGCAGGCGGTTGTCCTCCCCCTGCGCGAACGGCGCGTCCACCGACAGATGCCGTCCCGAGATCTTGATGGTCTCGGAGACCTCGGACATGGTCATGTCCAGCTCCTCGGCCAGCTCGGCGGCGGTCGGTTCGCGCTCGTACTGCTGCTCGAGCTCGGAGAACTTCTTACCGATCTTGTTGAGGGCGCCCACGCGGTTCAGCGGCAGGCGCACGATGCGCGACTGCTCGGCCAGAGCCTGAAGGATCGACTGACGGATCCACCACACGGCGTAGGAGATGAACTTGAATCCGCGCGTCTCGTCGAATCGCTTGGCAGCCTTGATCAGACCGAGGTTCCCCTCGTTGATCAGATCGCCCAGCGAAAGCCCCTGGTTCTGATACTGCTTGGCAACAGAGACCACGAATCGGAGGTTGGCCTTGACGAGCTGTTCCAGGGCGCGCTCCCCTTCGGCGCCCCCCTTCTTGATGCGCTTGGCAAGCTCGATCTCCATATCGGGGGTCAGCAGCTCGACCTTGCCGATCTCCTGGAGATAGCGATCGAGCGACTGGCTCTCACGATTCGTGTACTGTTTGGTTATCCGCACGGAAACACCTCAAAGATGAAATAGTTGACGTAAGAACTTTCAAGTAACGTGCGTGCATCGAATGTCGTCACTCCGCGCTCCCCCGGCGGACGACGGACTCTCTTGGATGGCGCCTGCGTGGCGAGACCTCTCGACGCGTGTTACCGTCAACAGTCGACCGGATGGGAATGGGCAAAGCACCGCGGTTTCCGGCCGTTGGAATGTAGCCCGGCAATAATCCGGCATTCGAAGCGCAAATGCAAGCTGCAAGCTGTCTTGCCGACCGCTTCGCTACACACTGCAAGAGCTTCCTCGCATCGGGCTCGCGCCGCGGGCCGGATCCGTTCCGGGTATCCCGGACCGGTTTCCCGCGTCGATTCCGTCGCCCGCCGGCTTCCGCCGCTATGAATAAGAACACGCAAGAGTCCCGTTTGGCACGGGGGTACCGTCGATTTGCACTTTCAGCGTCCCAGTCCGCCGCATCCGCGTTCCCCATCGACGCGATATCGCCGGAGCGAAATCCCGCGAAGCGGGCTTTTCTTCAGGCCCCGTCATCATCGGGACGATCCTCGGGATCGGTGTCGGACGATTCCGGCGTCGGCCGCGGAATCAGCTCCGGAGCAGCTCCTGGAGCTCGGCGTCGCCGGCGGCGGCGGCCTCGGCGGCCGGGATCACCCGGAGACCGGGAAGCCGGCCGTAGTCGGCGCCGCGGGTGGCCGTGACGATCGGCAGCCCCGATTCCACCGCCATGGCTGCGACGATCGCCGTCCGGAGATCGGGCGCCGTTCCGAGTGACGTAAGAGCCGAGGCCATTGTTTTAGCATAGCGCGCGCTGGCGCCGAGAATCTTCAGCCCGAACAGGGCGCGCTCCACCGTCGCGCGCTCCTGGTCGGAGGTCGCGACCGCGTAGATTTCGGCGGCCTGCACGAATGTGGTATAGCAGGTAGTGGTCTCCAGAAGCCGTCGGAGCAGCGGCCGCTCCCCGGCCGGCGCCGTGAGAAACGACGCGATCAGATCGGTCTCCACCAGCACTCCGTCGCCACGCTTCATCGAGGCTCCTCCCCGGCCAGTCGCCCCAGCCGACGGCCGAGCTCTCCCCCGGCGGCAGCCCCCTCGCCACCGAGGAGGAGGGAGGCCACATCCCGGTCGAGCTTCTGCGCGGCGGCCACGCGGTCGATCGTCCCGGCGTCGATGCCCCGCGCGTCGAGGGCGCGCTCCTCATCGACCACCGGGCTCAGCACCACGCGCACCCGCGAGATCCCTTTCAGCCGGAGACGCGAGGCCGCCTCGGCCGGCAGCTCGATCCGTCCGTCGACGATCGTGGCCGGAAATTCGATGCGAATGCTCATGCGATCTCCCCGTCGGCGGATCGGTGGATGGAAACCGCGCCGATCGCGGCAATTCCTGCCGCGGCAATTCCTGCCGTGGCAATCGAGCGCGCGGCCGTTCCGTGGGATGGCGGTCGCGCGCTCAGCGGACGATCCCCTCGCCGTGCAGGGCGTGATTGACCGCTGTGCGGACCTCGTCGGTGCCGCCGGTCACCGGGCGGTTGCGCTGCGCCTCCAGGTTCGTGGCCGACTCCAGCGCAAGCTGCGCCTGGTTCCGGTCGCCGCCGCGGAAGTAGACCAGCGCGCGGTAGATCTCCGACTCCGCGCTCCGGGGGGCGCCGTCGGAGAAGAGCGCGCGAAGCGTCTCCGGATCGCGCAGCAGTGGGGAGTTCCTGACGATCTGCTCCTGGAGGAAGCGGGTGTAGGAGACATCATCGGCGCCGCCGGAGCGGACGGCCTGAAGGTAGAGGGTATCGGAATAGAGATGCTTCTTGGCCTCCAGGAACACGGTCACCGTGAGGGTGTAGTTCCCCTCGGCGATCCGGTTGGACGCGTCGGAGGAGAGCATGATCACGCGATCGCAGACGCCGCGGCCGCGGGGGAACAGGAGGGAGTCGGCGACCTCCTCGAAGCCCCATCCGAGCTGGCTTCCGCCGGCGTCGAAGTAGAACGGCCGGCCGTCGAACGCCTCGCAGGCCAGCCCGTCGGTCCGGTTGCCGTCGACCCTCATCCGGATGAAGAAGGGGGAGCCGATGTGGAAGCGGAGGGTGTCGGCATGCCCCTCGAACGGATCGAGGTGGATCGTGATGTCGCGATCGGCCGGGAGCTGGGCCTCGGTGGGACGGTATTCGCGGCCTTCCTCTTCCTCCTCCTCGCGCTCCCGTTCGCGCTCCCGTTCGCGCTCCTCGGCCCGCGCGCTCCCCTTGGAGCTGGAGCAGGAGGTGAGCCAGGAGGCCCCGATGGTGAGAAACAGGAGCAGAAACAGCGAAACGAAAGTGCGCGACACTCGCATTGATCGACCTCGGTTGACTTTGGTGCGGATGCAATCTATTTTCAGAACCAGTGCAGACATTCACGTCCAGCTTGCATGTGCGACGGCGGCATACCAGGTGTACGTCGACGCTCCCTCAAACCGGCCACATTCCTCGCCGGCCTTCCTCGGCTATCCACTCGACGTCTCCTCTACCAACCCTTCGACAGGGTGTAGGTTTAGATAGAGTCCCGTTCATATTACAGGAGCAGCGCTTATGCTAATCACGTTCGAAGGAATCGACTGCTGCGGAAAATCGACTCAGGCCAGGCTCCTGGCTGAGCGATTGGAGGAATCTGGGCGCAATGTGCTCTCGCTTCGGGAACCGGGCAATACCAGATTGTCGGAACACGTCCGCCAGATCCTCCTGAACAAGGAGTACTCGGAAATGAACGAACGGACGGAACTGCTGCTGTTTGCAGCCAGTCGCGCGCAGCTCGTGGCGGAGGTGGTACTCCCGGCGCTCGATCGGGAGAAGATCGTGATTTGCGATAGATTTTTCGACTCCACCGTTGCCTATCAGGGCTACGGACGCGGGCTTCCGCTGGATGATATCCTTCATATCAACCGGATCGCCACGCAGGACCTCGTCCCGGACATGACGTTCTACATCGACATCTCCCCGGAGATGGCCTTCGAACGCTGCAAGGACCGCCTCTCCGGCGATCGCGACCGGATGGAGGATAGCGGCCATCGCTTCTACGAGCGCGTGGTCAACGGCTACATGGAGATCGCCGAGCAGAACCGCGGGCGCTTCTACATCGTCGACGGCTCCAAGAGCGTCGCCGACGTTCACATGACGATCTGGCGCCTCGTGCTCGACAAGGTCAATGAGCTCGAGCCTCCACCGTCGGCGGCCCGTCCGGTCGTCGAGCTCGATTTCGAGCTGGAGGATGTCGTCGTCGGCTTCAGCAACGGCACCGCCGTCATCGCCTGAGTCCGAATCGATATGGGCGCGCCGAGTGATCGGCGCCGATTCGACACATGCCGGCCCCGTCCACGACCGATCGTGGATGGGGCCGTTCGTTTTCCGGACCTCCATGGATCGTACCCGGGATCGCCTCCCGCGCGCGCTCCAGGCGATCCCTGAGGCCGCACCGCCGTGCATCGGGCGGGGAGGGCGGGGGCGCTCCGGGGGAGGACTCCGGGAGTATCCGGCGAATATTCGAGCGCATCGCCGGTTTCGGACGCATCGGGGAAGCATCCTTCTGCATAACTTCCCGCCATCTTCTCAC
Source organism: Bacteroidota bacterium (assembly GCA_048498995.1). Taxonomy (GTDB): domain Bacteria; phylum Bacteroidota; class Ignavibacteria; order OLB7; family OLB7; genus JBEHWX01. The sequence goes on along the minus strand of JBEHWX010000045.1, from coordinate 33,048 downwards.
GCGGCATCCTCCCGTCCGGCTGATCGACGGGCACGGAAGCTCCGCGGAGCTCCATTCCTCGACGTATGCGCGCTTTTCTCACTCGGGCGCTCGGCGGAGGGCTTACCCTTCTGGCGATCGCCGTCGCGGCTCACCTGCCCGCCCGCGGGCAGATCGTGCCGCGCGCGCTCGATATCGGCCTCGAGCTCGGCCCCGGCTACTACTTCGGCGAGTTCAACAGCCTCGACGAGAAGGGGGCGCTCTCGCCGGAGACCGGTTTCGATATCGACCTGAACCTCCGCTACAACGTCGCCAGCAACTTCACCGTCGGCGCCATGTTCGGCCGGATGCAGCTCTCCTATGGCATCAACGATTACGTCCGGCGCAAGTACGGGGCGAATTTCTTCGGCAGACTCGGCGACAGCCTCTATCCCCTGAGCGATGTCGCCATCACCGGAACCAACCGGATCAGCGTCACCAAGTACATCCTCTTCGCGCAGAGCGATTTCGAGGCCTCCTCGACCCTGGTTCCCTACTTCATGCTCGGCTTCGGGCTGATCCAGTTCAGCATCAGCAACGATCGGGGGGAGGAGTTGCCGACAGCCTTCACCGGCAGCTACACCAACCGGACGTTCGTGATGCCGATCGGCGGCGGGCTCCGCTATTACCTGAACGATCGCCTCAACGTGAACCTTCAGGGGCTCGTCTACCTGACCGGCTCCGATTATATCGACGGCTACGCCCACTTCCTCGATTTCGACGAGCATCCGGGAGCGCCGGGTCCGGGAGGCGCCAGCACGCCGGCGGACTACCTGGGCTCGGTCAGCGTCGGCGTCTCCTACAGCATTCTCCGCCCCGGCGCGGCGCCTCCCGAGGAGGAGCCGGAACCGGAGCCGGAGCCCCCGCCGGCCATCGCCGAGGAGCGGCCCCCGGTCGAGTCCCCCGCCGAGCCCCCGGTTGCCGAGCAGCCGCCGGCCGTCGAGGAAACGCCGGTCGAGCATCCGCCGGTGGCGTCGACGCCGGATACCGCCGCGATCGCCCAGGAGGTGCCCGCGCCGGTCGAGAAGCCGTCGCGTCCGGCCTTCGATCCGTACGGCGCGGCCAACGACAGCGACGGCGACGGCCTGACCGACGAGGAGGAGGTGAACCGGTACAAGACCGATCCCTACAACCCCGACAGCGACGGCGATTACCTCTCCGACTCCGAGGAGATCCTTCGCTACAACACCAGTCCGAACAACCCGGACACCGATCACGACGGCCTGAACGACGGCTCCGAGGTGATGGTGTTCCGGACCGATCCGCTCGTGGCCGACAGCGACCACGACGGCCTGAACGATGGCGAGGAGATCCGGCAGTACCGGACCAATCCGCTCCGCGAGGATACCGACAAGGATCTGCTGACCGACGGCGTCGAGGTTACCCGGACCCTCTCGGATCCGCGCAATCCGGACAGCGACGGCGACGGCGTGATCGACGGGCTCGATGCCTGCCCGAAAGTCCCCGGCGACCCGGCCAACCACGGCTGCCCGCCGGAGCTTTCGCCGCGTCCGGCGCCGACGGCCGTGCAGCCGAGCGGACCGCTGGCCGGCCTGCCGCGGAGCGTGGAGGAGGGGGACCGCGCGGATTTCTCCGGCATCTACTTCAAGATCAACTCCGACGATTTCGACTTCACCCGCCCCGAGACCGCGCGCAACCTGAGCGCGATGCTCGACTTCCTCCGTCAGTGCGACGAGGTGGGGGTGGTGATCGAGGGGCATACCTCGGCCGACGGCAGCGCGCGCTGGAACCAGAAGCTCTCCGAGAAGCGCGCCGCGCGCGTGCGCGACTGGCTGCTGGCCAACGGAATCGCCCCGGGCAAGATCCTCGGAACGGTAGGTTACGGATCGTTGATGCCGAAGGTGCCGGAGCCCTCCGGGGGAGCGCCGCCGGCGATGCTCGAGAGGATCCGCCGCCAGAATCGCCGCATCACGGCTATGGTTCGCCGTCGCTGCCCGTAGCATCGCCGCCGGCGTGATGGCCGGCCGGGGAGGGGAGCGGACCATGCTCCGGACGATCCGCGGGGAAATCGGCGACGATTCCATTCCGGAATGTCCCTTCCGGCTGGTATGTTTGCGCGATGATTCGTCGTAATCGTTTTCTCGCGGTGCTCCTGATCGCGATCGCGAATCTGGCGGCGTCGCGCACCGTTCTCGCACAATCGTCCGAAGGGCGCATCAGCGTGGGATTCCACGCGGGCCTCGGCCGCTATTTCGGCACCTACGAAGAGGTTTCCCCCGGCCTTGCCGGCGACCTGTTCGTCCGATGGAATATTCTACCGTACCTCTCCGTGCACGGAACGCTCGGGCTCGTGCAGGCACGGTACGGCATCACGACCAACGATATCCTCCAGGACACGGCGTATTTCGGACCCCTCGGCGGCGGGCCCGGCACCGGCACGTACCCCGGCACCGGCGTCAAGCGCGAGGCCGACAACACCACGAACGTCTTCCGCTACGCCCTGCTCCTGTCGTACAATTTCATCCCGGATGGGAAGATCGTCCCGTACCTCTTCGCCGGGGCCGGCATGGCGACCTTCGATCCGCGCAACGCCGACCAGGCATCCCAGCTGCCGAACAACCTGAACGGCGTCTACGCCGGCAGCAGCTTCGTGGCGCCGCTCGGAGCGGGACTGGAATGGTACGTGACCGACGAGCTGGCGCTCACCGCCAAGCTGGAGATCGATCTGACCTCGACCCGCTATCTCGACGATTATCCGGGGCCGGGCTCCGTCGGCTCCGGCGAGCTGACGCTTGCCCCGCCGGCCGCCAAGAGCGATCACACCGCTTTCCTCGGCATCGGCGCCAGCTACTACATCTTCGGCGCGCTCGACTGCGACAAGGACAAGCTCACCGACGACGAGGAGCGACGCATCGGCACCGATCCGTGCAACGCGGATACCGACGGGGACGGACTGAGCGATTTCGAGGAGGTGCGCCGATTCGGCACCGATCCGCTCAAGGCCGATACCGATGGGGATGGCCTGAACGACGAGGTGGAGCTCGTCGAGATCGGGACCGATCCGCGCGTGGCCGATACCGATGGCGACGGCCTCGTCGACGGACGGGAGGTGGAGCGGAAGACCGATCCGCGCAAGCCGGATACCGACGGCGACGGCCTGACCGACGGCCAGGAGGTGGACCAGCAGAAGACCGATCCGCTGCGCCCCGATACCGACGGCGACGGCCTCGAGGATGGCCAGGAGGTGACCGTGGTCGGCACCGACCCGCTCAAGGCCGATACCGACGAGGACAAGCTGAGCGACGGCGAGGAAGTGCGCCGGCATGGGACCGATCCGAAGAGCGCCGATACCGACGCGGACGGATTGAAGGATGGGGAGGAGGTGCTGGTCTACAAGACCGATCCGAAGAAGAAGGATACCGACGAGGACAAGCTGAGCGACGGCGAGGAGGTGCTCACCGTCCGCACCGATCCGCTGAAGCCGGATACCGACGACGACACGGTGATCGACGGCGACGACCTCTGCCCGCTGGTGGCCGGCGAGGCCGATCGCCGCGGATGTCCGGCCCCGCCGAAGCTCGGCGCGGTGCTCGACTTCCCGGAGATCTTCTTCATCGTCGACACCGACCAGTTCGATTTCGGCCGGCCGGAGACGAACGACAACCTGGCCAAGGTGCTCCGCTTCACCAATCAGTGTCCGGGGCTCGGCATCGTGATCGAGGGACATGCCTCGCGGGAGGGAACCGAGGATCGGAACCAGCAGTTGAGCGAGATGCGCGCCCGGCGCGTGGCCGCGTGGCTGGTGGAGCGTGGCGTCGACTCCAACAAGATCGAGGCGACGATCGGCTACGGCAGCACCCGCAACGCCGTGACGGAGCCGGACCCGAAGTCGCCGGAGGCACGCAAGATGGACCCGGTGAAGCTCGAGCAGATCCGGAAGCAGAACCGCAGGATCGGCATCAAGGTGGTCCGCACCTGCGACTGATCCGCGACTGAAACGCGGAGATGGAGCCGCCGTCCGGGAGCGGCTTGGCATATAAATCCCGGCGTCAGAACGACGAACTTTCGAGCCCCCGCTCCCGCGTCGCCCGCGCATGGTCGCGAGCGCCTCGCGGGGGGGTGATCGCGGCGGGCCGGCAATGGAGGCTCCCACGAGGCCCCCGGACCGGCGCGCGGTCGCGCCGGGGGTAGACGGCATATATACTATTTGTCCCGTATGAAGCAGAACGACGCATCGCAGCAATCGGTCTTCTTTCCCCCATTGCTTCAGCATACCAAGATCCTCTGCACGCTCGGGCCCGCGACGGCGACGCAGGAGAGAATCCGGCAGCTCATCCTCGCCGGTGCCGACGCCATCCGTCTGAACTTCTCCCACTCCCGCTACGAGGTGCACAAGAAGCTCTTCGAGATGACGCGCGCCGCCGCGCGGGAGCTGAACCGTCACGTCCCGATCATTCAGGACCTCCAGGGTCCGAAGATCCGGATCGGCGCGCTGCCGAACGGGCCGATCCTCCTGCGGCCGGCCTCCCAGGTCGTCCTCACCGTCGACACGGTGAAGGCGGGTGACGACCGGATCCCGGTCGCCTACAAGAAGCTGGCGAACGACGTGCAGCCCGGCGACATGATCTTCCTGGACGATGGTCTGCTCGCGCTCCGGGTCGATTCCAAGTCGGGGAAGAACGTCACCTGCAGCGTGATCAACGGCGGGCTGCTGAAGGAGCACAAGGGGGTGAACCTCCCCGGCGTCGCCGTCAGCGAGCCGGCGCTCACGGCCAAGGACCGGAAGGACGTGGTCTACGGGCTGGAGCTCGGCGTCGATTACGTCGCGCTCTCGTTCGTCCGCTCGGCCAAGGATATCCTCGACCTGAAGAAGCTGATCGCGCAGCACGGCAAGTCGACGCCGGTGATCTCCAAGATCGAGAAGATCGAGGCGATCCGGGAGCTCGACGCCATCATCGCCGCCTCCGACGCGGTGATGATCGCCCGAGGCGATCTCGGCGTGGAGCTGCCGAGCCAGGAGGTGCCGCTGCTGCAGAAGCGGATCATCAGAAAGTGCAACGAGATGGGGAAGCCGGTGATCACCGCGACCCAGATGCTCGAGTCGATGGTGCAGAACCCGCGTCCCACCCGCGCCGAATCCTCCGACGTGGCCAACGCCGTCTTCGACGGCACCGACGTGGTGATGCTCTCGGCCGAGACCTCGGTCGGCGCCTATCCGGTCGAGGCGGTGATCGCGATGAACGACATCATCAGAACCACCGAGAGCGCCGTCCGCTTCAACCTGACGCAGCCCCGCCCGCCGGTGGCCTTCGACACCGACGCCGAGCAGGCGGAGTACGCCGTGGCGACCGCGGCCGCGGTGCTCTCGGCGCAGGTCAACGCGCAGTCGATCCTCTGCCTCACCTACACCGGCAACACCGCGAAGGTCCTCTCCCGGCATCGCCCGGAGGCGCCGATCATCGCCATGGCGCAGGACGAGCTCCTCTGCCGGCAGATCGGGCTCTACCGCGGCATCTACAGCGTGATGATCAAGCAGCCGGAGACCACCGAGGGGGCGATCTCCATGATGAAGGAGGCCGCGCTGGAGGGGGGCGTTGTCGAGGAAGGGGATATCGTGATCATCACGACCGGCTTCCCGCTCGACGAGAAGGCGAGCACGAACATGATCGTCGTCGACCGTGTCTGAGGCCGGCTCACCGGCCCCGACGGATCCGCCGACGGTGCCGCTCGACTTCACCCGGCTCGATCCGGAGGAGTCGGCGCGGCGCGCCGGGGAGCTTGCCCGGGAGCTCGGACGCCGGCGGACGGTGCGGCATTTCAGCCCCGATCCGGTGGCAGAGGAGGTCATCCGGTCGATCGTGGCCGCGGCGCACACGGCGCCGTCCGGCGCGAACATGCAGCCCTGGAGCTTCGTTGTCGTGCGCGATCCGGAGCTGAAGCTGAGGATCCGGGAGGCGGCCGAGGAGGAGGAGCGGAGAAGCTACGAGGGGAGGATGCCGCCGGAATGGCTGGAGGATCTGGCGCCGCTCGGCACCGACTGGCGCAAGGAGTTCCTTGAGGTCGCCCCCGCGCTGATCGTGGTCTTCGCCGTCAGCTATCGGGTCGACGGGGATCGGCGGCGGAAGAACTACTACGTGCAGGAGTCGGTCGGGATCGCCTGCGGCATGCTCCTGGCCGCGGCGCACCACGCCGGACTTGCCACGCTGACGCACACGCCGAGCCCGATGAATTTTCTTGGACGGATCCTGGGCCGTCCGGAGAACGAGCGTCCGTACCTACTGATTCCCGTCGGATACCCGGCCGAGGGATGCCGCGTGCCGGCCATCGCGAAAAAGCCGCTGGCGGAGGTTCTCGACTGGCGATGAGGAGCCGGTCGGTGGGGAGGATCGCCCGGTCCGGTCCCGGTCCGGTCCCGGTCCGGCCGTCGCCGGCAATTCCGCCCGCCCCGGAAGGGAAAAGGAGAATAAATCGACCGCCCGCTCACCCCTCGCCGGATGATGCAAATCCCGCCGCGATCGTCGATTTCGCGGAAAAATCTCCCGCGTCCGGAAGCTCCCTCTCCTCAATTCGCAATTGACTCGTAGACACCGCCCCGTGTATATTGGACGCCTTTCGAGCCCACAACGGGTGCGAAGCGTCCCCCGCGACCTTCGACACACACTCATCTACGTGAGAAGCATTCTGCACTTGGTGGAGCATCATCTGTGAATTCAACTAGAACTCGTCTGATCGTCATCGGGCTTGTCTTTGCCGCGACGATCTACTTCCTCTGGCCCACCTATCGGTTCTATCAGCTCGACGCCGCGCGCCAGGCCCTCGTGGTCAAGCGCGATTCGGTCGCGCTGGCCCGGTGGGACATGGCCAACAAGGACGCATGGCAGTCGGCCAAGGAGCACCGGATCAAGCTCGGTCTGGATCTCCGCGGCGGTGTCTACATCACCATGGAAGTGGATATCCCGACCATGCTCTACGAGAGCGCGCAGCGGGATGCCGTCGACGAGACCTTCGAGCAGGTGATCGCCGCGACCCGTCGCGAGGCGGCCCAGAGCGACCGTCCGGTCCTCGATATCTTCCTGGCCCAGTTCGACAACATCGCCAAGAAGAAGGGGAAGACCCTCCTGAGCTACTACGATGTCGGCGAGCTCGGCAACGACGTGAGCGACGAGGCGGTCATCTCCCGGCTCCGCAAGAACGTGGATGATGCCGTCGATCAGGCCGAGCAGGTCATCCGCCAGCGTATCGACCGCTACGGCGTCTCCGAGACGACCATTCAGAAGGTCGGCGGACGCCGTCTGGTGATCGAGCTTCCGGGCGTGACCGACAAGGGGGAGATCACCAGCCTGCTGCAGACCACCGCGCGTCTGGAGTTCAAGCCGGTGCACGACAATCTCGAGGCGGTCAAGGCGCTTCAGGCGGTCGACCGCGTGCTGGCCGGCAAGGTCTCTCCGCTGGAGAAGTCCCCGGCCACCAAGGCGATCGACACCGCCAAGGCCCATGCCGCGCACGACAGCGCCGGCGTGAACCGTCACCTCGACTCGACGGCCGTTGCCTCGCGCGAGACGACCGCCGTTGCCACGAAGGATTCCGCCAAGGCCACCGACACCGCCCGCATCGCCTCGACCGATACCGGCGCGGCCCATCGGGACTCGGCCGCGACCGCCGCCGCGGATACCGCCAGCGATACCAGCAACCCGTATGCCGGGCTGCCGCCGCAGGAGGTCCGCCGCCGCGTCAATATCGACCATCCGCTCGGCGCCAAGCTCGGCGTGTTCTATCAGCAGAACGAGGAGTCGCAGGGACAGGAGACGTCGATCATCGTCAAGACCCTTCCGCAGGGCATCTACAACTTCTCGGTCGCCGGCATCGATCGCGACAAGATCAAGGCGATGTTCAACCGTCCGGAAGTCAAGGCGGTGTGGCCGGAGGATCTGACGATCGCCTTCTCGGCGCAGCCGTTCGGCGTCCACCCGACCAACCCGGATTCGAGCCTCTACTCGATGTACGTGGTCGCTCGTGACCCGGAGCTGACCGGCGAGGCGGTCACCGACGCCCGTCCGTCGTTCGACCAGACCGGCAAGGCGATGGTGCTGATGGAGATGAACGCCGACGGCGCCGATACCTGGGCCAACATCACCGGCCGCAACCTGAAGAAGCGCGTGGCGATCATCCTCGACTCGGCGGTCTACTCGGCCCCGGTCGTGCAGTCGAAGATCACCGGCGGCTCCTCGCAGATCACCGGCTCGAAGGACTCCAAGGAGGCCAACCTCCTGGCCGTCGTGCTCAAGGCCGGCGCGCTGAAGGCTCCGGTGAAGATCATCGAGGATCGCCAGGTCGGTCCGTCGCTCGGCGAGGACTCGATCAAGCAGGGGGTCAACGCCACGCTGCTGGCCGCGGCCCTGGTCATCGTCTTCATGCTTCTGTATTACGCATATGGTGGCTTCATCGCCGACGTGGCGGTGATGTTCAACCTTCTGATCACGCTGGCCCTGCTGGCCGCGTTCAACGCCACGCTCACGCTGCCGGGCATCGGCGGTCTGGTGCTGACCATCGGCATGGCCGTCGACGGCAACGTTCTGATCTACGAGCGTATCCGCGAGGAGCTGGCCGCCGGACGGTCGCTCAAGCAGGCGGTGGAGCTCGGCTATCAGAAGGCCTGGCAGGCGATCATCGACACGCATATCACGACCTTCCTCACCGGCGCCATTCTCTTCTGGTTCGGCACCGGTCCGATTCAGGGCTTCGCCGTCACCCTCATGATCGGTATCGCGGCGACCCTCTTCACGGCCGTGTTCGCCACGCGGACCGTCTTCATGCTGATGCTCGATCGCGGTACGACGTCGATCAGCTTCGGACAGTCGCGCTCGCTGGAGCCGGCGCGGGCCTGATTCGGCGCGGCTCCCCTCCTAGGATGGGAGGGGAGGCCGGACGCTGGCCCTCCGGGGCCGTCCCGACGCGGTGGGCCGGACATGGCCGCGCCGCCCGAGGACGCCGCGGGTGATATGATGTCGTAATCGCAATACAAGATCAATCAGGCAGAGCAATGCAGTTCTTTCATGACACTCACATAGACTTCATCGGCAAGAGGAAGTTCTTCTACTGGGTCTCGATCGCGATCACGATCGTCGGCCTCGTGGTCGCCTTCGTCCGTGGAGTCGAGTTCGGTATCGATTTCGAGGGAGGAACCGAGGCGGCCTACCGCTTCTCCCAGGCCGTGCACATCGATCAGGTGCGAACCGCCATCGAGAACGGCGGGTTCCGCGGCGCCGAGATCAAGTCCTACGGCGAGGGGGACAACGACATTCTGATCCGCGTCAAGGAGGCGCCGAAGAATCAGAACGAGGCCGAGGCCTCGAAGACCTCCGACCGGATCGAGCACGTGCTGACCAGCTCCTTCCCCGGCAACAAGGTGACGCTCCTGAGGGTGGACAACATCGGCCCGAAGATCGGCGCCGAGCTCCGGCTCCAGGCGCTCTACGCGGTGCTGGCCTCGATGGTGGCGATCCTTCTGTACATCTCCTTCCGCTTCGAGTTCCTCTTCGGACTCGGGGCCATCATCGCCCTGGCGCACGACGTGCTCGTGGCCTTCTCCTTCGCGGTGATCTTCAACGGCCTGTTCGGGCTGAACCTGGAGATGAATCAGGGCATGCTGGCGGCGTTCCTCACGGTGGTCGGCTTCTCGGTCAACGACACGGTGATCATCTTCGATCGTATCCGTGAGAACCGGACGCTGCATCGCGGTGAGAACCTGATGATGCTGATGAACCGCTCGATCAACGAGACCCTTCCGCGCACGATCAACACCTCGCTGACCGTGGCGCTGGTGCTGGTGATCCTCCTGGCCTTCTCCGGCGAGGTGCTCCGCGGCTTCGCCTTCACGATGCTTGTCGGTATCATCACCGGTACCTACTCGTCGATCTACATCGCCAGCGCGTTCGTGGTCGACGTGATGATCAAGCAGAAGAAGCTCGACCCCACGGCCGAGCGCGATTTCCAGAAGCAGTTCGAAGAGGTCCGGACCAGCCGCGCCACCGTCGGTGCCGGCGCCTGAGGAATCTCACCCATGAAATTCACGATTGAACTGGGAGATCCGGCGGTGATCGAGATCCTCGGCGACGTCCTCGGCGGCGCCGACGCGATGGAGTTCACCAAGGCGATCGGAGAGCTGATCCGCGGCGGCGTCCGTCGCGTCGTCGTCGACCTGACCGGCGTGCCGCTGATGAACAGCTCCGGACTCGGCATGCTCGTCGGCGCTTCCACCTCGCTCCGATCGGCCGGCGGCTCGCTGGCCGTCGCCGGGGCGAATCAGAAGCTCCGCGAGCTGTTCAAGATGACCCGTCTCGACACGGTGCTCGCGCAGTTCGAGACCCGCGGCGAGGCGCTGGCGGCTCGTCCCTGAGTCTCCGGTATCCGCTACTCATTTCCACGCTCCGACCCTTCACCAGTTGGTGAATCCGGTCGGAGCGTTTTCTTGTGAACCGTTATGAGTGTAAACGTTATTGTCGGCGCCCAGTGGGGAGATGAAGGGAAGGGGAAGGTCGTCGACCTGCTCGCCGAAAAAGTCGATGTCGTGGCGCGCTATCAGGGAGGCGCCAACGCCGGCCACACGCTGGTCGTCGACAGACGCAAGTACGTCCTCCACCTGATCCCTTCCGGCATCCTCCACGAGAAGGTCACCTGCGTGATCGGCAACGGCGTGGTGATCGATCCGGTGGCGCTGATGGAGGAGATCGCCCTGCTCGAATCGCTCGGCATCTCGGTGAAGGGGCGCCTCAAGATCAGCCACAAGGCGCATCTGATCATGCCCTATCACAAGCTGCTCGATCAGCTTCAGGAGTCGGATCAGAAGATCGGGACCACCGGCCGCGGCATCGGCCCATCGTATATCGACAAGTACAACCGCTCCGGCATCCGGATCGTGGATCTTCTCGACCGGGCCGTTCTCGAGGAGAAGCTCCGCCGCGGCATCGAGCAGAAGAACCAGTGGTTCCGCAAGGTCTACGATGCTCCCGAGCTGGACGTGGAGAAGACCGTGGCCGAGTACCTTGAGTTCGATCAGCGGATCGACGAGTTCATCACCGATACCACCGCCTATCTCAACGAGGCGTGGCGCGGCGGCAGAAGCCTTCTGCTGGAAGGGGCGCAGGGCGCCCTGCTCGACGTCGATCACGGCACCTATCCGTTCGTCACCAGCTCCTCGCCGACCTCCGGCGGCGCCTGCACCGGACTCGGCATCCCTCCCACGGCGATCACCGGCGTGATCGGCATCGTCAAGGCCTACTGCACCCGCGTCGGCAACGGTCCGTTCCCGACCGAGCTGCACGACGAGGTCGGCGAGCGGCTCCGGAGCGAGGGGGGAGAGTTCGGTGCCACCACGGGACGTCCGCGCCGCTGCGGGTGGCTCGATCTCGTGGCGCTCCGCTACTCGGCGATGATCAACGGCATCAGCGAGATCGTCCTGACCAAGCTCGACGTGCTCAACACGTTCGACGAGATCCGCTTCTGCGTCGACTACACGATGGAGGGGAAGTCGCTGAAGTACTTCCCGAGCGACTGCGGCACGCTGGAGCGGCTGACGCCGGTCTACGAGTCGGTGCCGGGGTGGAAATCCTCCCTGGCCGATGCCCGCACCTACGCCGATCTGCCGGAGGCCACGCGCGCCTATATCGAGAAGATCGAGCAGGTGGTCGGCGTCCCGGTCAGCTACATCGGCACCGGTCCCGGACGCGAGGAGATCGTGGTCCGCTGAGCCGCCGATAGCCGCTGAGCCGTCGATAGCCGCTGAGGCAACTGAAATGGAAGCGGACGTCCGGAGAGAGCCGGACGGGCGCCATCGTTTTCCGGGGTGTCGAGGATGGAGGCGGGCCGTGCCGCGCGACTCACCGATCGATCGCGTGATCGTCGCCGAGCGATGTGCCTCGGTTACCGGAGCTCCGGCGGGAGCATGTCGCTTTCCTGCACGTCCCCGCTGTCGCGGCCGACCGCCGGAAGCGCGTCGGGACGGGGCGGGGGATTGTCGCCGTTCTGCTCCGGCCCCTTCTTGTCCTCGGCCTCCTTCTGGCGGGTAAGGTAGTAGCGGATCAGCTTCCGGGCGATCGGGGCCGAGTAGGTTCCGCCGAAGCCGGAGTTCTCCACCAGCACGCACATGGCGATCTTCGGCTTGTCGTACGGGGCGTAGCAGACGAACCATGCGTGGTCCCGCTTCCCCTTGCCGGCCTGCGCCGTGCCGGTCTTGCCGGCCACGAGGATGCTGTCCATGCGGGCGGCGCGGGCGGTGCCGCCGGGGGTGTTCACCACGGCGTACATGCCGGCGTGCACCACGTCGAGAATCTCCTTCGGAATGTGGAGGTCCTCGGCGTCCGTCTTGACGAAGTCGATCTCGTTCAGGCGCTTGTTCTTGACGGCGCGGACCACGTGCGGCTGGTGCCAGACGCCGCCGTTGGCCAGCGCCGAGACGTAGGCGGCAAGCTGAACCGGGTTGACGCCGAGCTCCCCCTGGCCGATGCCGAGGTTCACCATCGTCCCCTTCGGCCACTTGTTCGTGCCGTAGATCTTGTCGTAGTAGGCGCGGGTCGGGAGGCGGGTTTTCCCCTCGTTGATGTCCAGCTTGACCGACTCGCCGAAGTGGAAGAGCTTGCCGTACTTGGCGTAGGTGTCGATCCCCATCTGCAGCGCCAGCTTGTAGAAGAAGACGTTGCAGGAGACGTGGATCGCCTTTTCGGCGTTGACCGAGCCGTGCACGCCGTGGCACTTCCAGGTATTGCCGCCGAAGGTGAACGAGCCTGGGCAGTTGATCGTGGTCTGCGGCGTGATCAGCCCTTCCTTCAGCCCCGCGATCGCCATCAGCATCTTCCAGGTGGAGCCGGGAGGATAGACCGCCTGGGTAGCGCGGTTGAGCAGGGGATGGGATTCATCGGTGACCACGCGGTTGTATTCGGCGCGATCGGTGATGCCGCTGAAGATGTTCGGATCGTAGTCCGGCGCGCTGGCCATCGCCAGCACCTCGCCGGTGTTCGGGTCCATCGCCACCACCGCGCCGTGATAGCCGCGCAGCAGCTGCTCGGCGTATTCCTGGAGTCCGGCGTCGATGCCGAGGTAGAGGTCGAACCCGTTGAACGGGTGGATGTCGTTCTTGCCGTCGTTGAACGCGCTGATCCGCTGCCCGCGGTTGTTGACGCCGACGAACTCGTAGCCCTTCTCGCCGCGGAGCTCCACCTCGTATTCGCGCTCGATGCCGGTCTGGCCGATCGCGTCGCCGCGCTCGTAGTAGTTGACCAGGGCGCTGTCGTTGGTGAACTGCTCGCGGCTGATCTCCTTGGTGTAGCCGAGCAGGTGGCTGGCGCGGACGTCGGCCGCGTAGGCACGCTTGGACTCCTCGACCACGTCGACGCCGGGAAGCTCGGTATGGAACTCGTTCAGCCGGGCCCAGGCGACGCGGTCGACGTCGCGGAAGATCCTGACCGGCGAGTAATCGTTGTTCTTGTACTGCTTGATCTTCTCGTTGATCGTGTTGGTATCCACGCCGAGCACGTGCGCCAGGCGGATCTTGGTCTCGCCGCGGAGCTTGTTCGGGGTGACGAAGATCGAGTAGGATGGGACGTTTGCCACCATCACCTTGCCGAAGCGATCGAAGATCGCGCCGCGGATCGGCTCCTTGACGAGCCGTTTGATTCCCTGGGCTTCCGACTTGAGCCGGAACTGCGAGCCCTGAATCAGCTGCAGCTGGATCAGTCGCGCGCCATACGCCAGGAAGATGCCGGCGGCGCAGACGAGGAAGGCATTTTTTCGGACGTTCGAACCGTATTGGCGATCAGGCTCCATTGCCAGGCGGGGTCAGTAGTGTCGATGCATGAAGGGCGATGCGGGGGGAGCGGCGGCCGGACTAGGCGCGCCACGCCGAGCGCGATCGGAGTGAATTGCGGATCGGGGCAGGACAAAGATACGATCGGCGCGATGCCGAGCGCGAGGATAATTCCACCCGTCGCGTCGATATCCGATCCCGGCTCCGGTCCCGGTTCCGATCCGGGCTTCGGACCGGCCCAGGGACCCCGCCGCTCCCCGCCGGACGGCTTGAAATCGTGCTTCGCGCGGCATCCGGGCGGTTTCGCGTTCGTGCCGTCCCCCGGTCCGACGCGGCTTGCACGCGCCCGGTTATCCTCTCGTTACGATGCGCTACGCCGGGTTCCCGTTTCGCGGTGCTTTTCGTATGTTTGCGCTCCTTCGCAGGCACTTAGACAACTGTCCATACATAATCTCACTCAGGATAATGAGCGTTCTCATCGACAAGTCGACCCGAGTTCTCGTGCAGGGAATTACCGGCAGCGAGGGCACCTTCCACGCGTCGCAGATGCTGGAATACGGCACCAACGTCGTGGCCGGCGTGACGCCGGGGAAGGGGGGCACCGAGTACCACCCGACCGAGTTCATCCGTCCGGTCCCGGTCTTCAACACGGTCCGTGATGCCGTCGACGCCACCGGCGCCAACGCATCGGTGATCTTCGTGCCGGCCGCCTTCGCCGCCGACGCGATCATGGAGGCCGCCGACGCCGGTATCCCGCTGGTGATCTGCATCACCGAGGGAATCCCGGTCAAGGACATGGTGATGGTCAGGGAGTATCTGAAGGGACGCAGCACCCGACTGGTCGGTCCGAACTGCCCGGGCGTGATCACGCCGGATCAGTGCAAGATCGGCATCATGCCCGGCTTCATCCACAAGTCCGGCACCGTCGGCGTGGTCTCCCGCTCCGGAACGCTCACCTATGAGGCCGTCCGCCAGCTCACCGAGGTCGGCCTCGGACAGTCGACCTGCATCGGCATCGGCGGCGACCCGATCATCGGCACGCCGTTCATCGACGCGATCAAGCTCTTCAACGAGGATCCGAAGACCGAGGCGATCCTGATGATCGGCGAGATCGGCGGCACCGCCGAGGAGGAGGCCGCGGCCTACGTCGCCGAGCACGTGAGCAAGCCGGTCGTCGGCTTCATCGCCGGCCGCACCGCCCCGCCGGGACGCCGCATGGGACATGCCGGCGCGATCATCTCCGGCGGCAAGGGTACCGCCGACGAGAAGATGGCCGCCATGCGCTCGGCCGGCATCGTGACGGTGGACACGCCGGCCGCGCTCGGCCGCACGGTCGCCGACGCGATCGCCAACCACGGCGGCAAGGGAGCCAAGAAGGGAGCGGCCAAGTCCACGGCTGGTGCCACCGCGAGCGCCACCGCCGAGACGGCGAGCGCCTCGGCCAAGGCGCCGGGCAAGCCCGCCGCCAAGAAGAGCTCCTCGAAGAAGTAATCGGACGCTAACAAAATCGGCGCGGGGGGTGTTGTCAATGCGTCCCGCGCCCGGTTCGCGAGCTTGGAGGCGCCCGAAAGGCGCCTCCGATGCTTACCGGACCGGCCAATCTTATCTACCTCGGATACCATGCAGCATTCCAAGCGATTCCTCGATGTGGTGGAAGACGCCCTCACCCGCGTCCGGGAGATCTCCCCGGAGGATACTCTTGCCAAGCAGGAGCGCGGAGAGAGCTTTCTGCTGATCGATACCCGTGAGGATTCCGAGTGGGCCGCCGGCCATATCAAGGGGGCGATCCATGTCGGCAGGGGAGTGATAGAGCGGGACATCGAGAAGCTCGCGCCCGAACTCGGGACGGAGCTCGTGCTCTACTGCGGAGGAGGCTTCCGCTCGGCGCTCGCCGCCGACATGCTGCAGAAGATGGGGTATACCAACGTGACGTCGATGGCCGACGGATGGCGCGGCTGGAAGGAGCGGCAGTTCCCGATCGAGGGATAATCCCCTCATGGAAGCCCGCTCGGGAAACCCGCTCGGAAGCCCCATTCGGGAGCCCCATCCGGGAGCCCGGCTCGGGGAGGGAGCGCCGGCGCGCACGCCGGCACGCGTGGGGAGGGAAGGAGAGACGCATGACGACCGGCGCATCGACGCGCGGCACGAGTTCAACCGCTCAGGCGGGATCCAACAACCGAATTTCTCGATTAATCGAACGCTACATGGAACGGACACTCTGCATCATCAAGCCGGACGCGGTTCGCAAGAACGTCGTCGGCGAGATCATCGCCATGATCACCGGCGCCGGCTTCCGTCTGCTCGGCCTCAAGATGATCCAACTCTCCCAGCGGGACGCCGAGCGCTTCTACGAGGTGCACAAGGAGCGCCCCTTCTACGGCAGCCTGGTCGAGTTCATGGCCGGCGGGCCGGTCGTGGTGATCGCCCTGGAGAAGGAGAACGCGGTGGCCGATTACCGCACGCTGATCGGCGCCACCGATCCGGCCGAGGCCGCCGAGGGAACCATCCGCAAGCGCTTCGCCTCCAGCAAGGGTGAGAACGCCGCGCACGGCTCCGACTCGGTCGAGAACGGGCGGAACGAGATCGCCTTCTTCTTCGCCGAGCGCGAGCTGGTCTGATCCGATCGTGGCGGTCTAATGGGATTGTCCAGTACTGCCGGATTTCCGAAGTAGCACTGGCTCACACTCCGTAGGAATCGAGATAGTATGATCATGCGCAACCACGTCGCGAATTTCGTGTCGATGGCCGGGCTCGCGCTCGGCCTCTCCCTGCCCGGTGCCCGCCTTCTGGCCGCCGGGGACAGCACCTTCAGCTTCGGGCCGCCGCTGCGGCCGAATATCGTCTTCGTCTACAAGGTCACCGAGCGGGTCAAGCTCGTCAACGCGCTTGCCGGCTCCACCGATCGCGATTCCAGCATGCGGACGGTGACCTACTTCATCTCCGAGCGGCAGCAGCCGTCGGAGACCATCTCGGGGCAGCTCGAGATCCGGGCGAACGTCGATTCGATGCGGATCGAGTATCAGGGACTCGATGGCGACGTCAACTTCGATACGCAGAAGTTCCCGAGCGACAAGCTGGTCCGTCACCGCGAGGTGCTCGGCCCCTCGGTCGTCGTCAACCGGATGGCCACCGTCACCCTCTCGGCATACGGCGAGGTGCTGAAGGTGGAAAGCCCGGCGCTGCACGACCTTCAGAAGGATCTCAACGAGCCGTCGCTCGACGCGTTCACCAAGGATCGTGTCCGTGCCGTGATCTCCGACGATGCGGTCACCGCGCTGATGCTGCCGTGGCGCGGACTTCTGCCGAACGGCCGGAATATCACCTTCGACGCCCCGCGCGCCATCCCGTACTTCGGGATGATGGACCGGACCGCGTTCCGCGATTCCGCGAAGGTGACGCTTGTGCGCGGCGACGACCATCGCCCGCACCTGCTGATCGCCGCGACGCTCGATCGCCCGGTCAACCAGACCACCACCATCTCGGCGCTTGCCGAGCCGGTCAAGGTGGTCGGCGGACGGGGGGCGGTGACCGGCGATTTCCGTCTGGATGACGACGGGGTGCTCCATTCCGGGTGGCTGTCGACCACCGGCACGCTCACGACCGAATCGGGAGCGGCGCGCCTGGTCAGCCAGGTGACGCATGAGACCTACATCGACATGATCGCGATGAGCCCGTTCGTGACGCAGTAACGCGCGCGCTCTCTCTCCGCCGAGGTGAAACCGACGGCGCCCATTCCACCGCTCAGGCGACGGGATGGGCGCCGTCTCGTTTTTCCCGCGGCGCTGCCGGTCGCAGACCCTCGATCGCGTGGTTCCGGGGAGGGATCGGATACCGCCGGCGGATATCGCGCCGGACCGACGGAAGTGGCCTCCGGCACGCGGGCGCCGGAGCGTTGGGGGAGCGGCGCGGGGCGGTAAATAATTACCAGATCGTTGAGCGTTGTTGCGGGCGAATCGCGTAGATTAGCGCGACTTTTCAGCGTAACCGCGGCCGCGGCGCGCAACGTCTCGTCCCTTCCGAATTGTATACTATCCGATGATCGACCTCATCCGCCGTCGTTTCTCCGTCTCGACCGTCCTGCTCATGACGGCCGCCGCCGTTGCCTCGCTGAGCCTCGCCGCCTGCGGCGAGAAGGCGGACTCCCCGAAGGACGCGGGGAAGAGCGCCGCGAAGTCGGATACCGCCTCGGCCGCCGGGCACAACCAGGAGTTCGCCTCCGCCGAGAAGGTGGAGGATCCCAACCAGCGCTACACGCTCGCGCTCCATCCGACGGTCGGCGAAACGTTCGCCTACCGGATCACGCAGCAGGCGTCGCAGTCGTTCGGGCCGCAGAAGACCTCCGAGGAGGTGGTCTACAACTTCAGCGGCAAGATCACCGGACTGAACAACGACGGCTCGCTCACGCTCGAGATGCGCTACGATTCGGTTCGCATCCGCCGCATGATGCCGAAGTCGATGACCGACACCGCGATGATGACCGTGACCTTCGACTCGCGCCGCCGCGCCGATTCCTCGGTTCCGGGGAGCGAGCAGTATCGGGCGATCATCGGGCAGAACGTCAGCCTCACGCTGGCCAAGAACGGCGACGTCAGGGAGGTGTCGAACCTCGAGCCGATCATCAGCAACATGATCAGCCTCGCCGGCAAGAAGCGGGACAGCATTCCGCCGCGGGGTATCGAACAGCTGCGTGAGGCGTTGAAGGTGCAGGCCTTCGCCACGGTGGTCCAGCAGATGTTCCTCCAGGCGCTGCCGGACAGCTCGGTGGCCGTCGGCGGCGAGTGGACCAAGAAGAACGACGTGCCGATCGGCGGCATCCCGGCCACCAGCCAGGTTACCTACAAGCTGGCGGATGTCAGGAAGGTGGATGATCGGCCGATCGGCCACCTCGACATGAAGCTGCTGGTGAATTTCCCGAAGAAGACGTTCGACAACCAGGCGATGAGCGCCACGATCACCAACGCCAACGTCGACGGATCGGGTGACGCGCTCTACGATCTGGTCAACGGATTCCCGGTCAGAAAGAACTCGCATATCGACATCCGGCTGAGCCTGAACGGTAAGATGAAGGTGGGGCCTCAGGCGGGGAAGAGCGAGTCGATCTCGCAGCGTCTGCTGACCAGCGCGCTCATCGAGCGGACGCAGTTCACGCCGGCCCAGGCCGGCAAGTAGCCCGCTCGGAGGGCCGGACGCGAGGGGTGGAGCGCCCGTGCCGGATGCCGGCCGGGGAGCGGCCGGAGAGCTCCGGACATGCCGGAGAACGTGTCGGGATCGCGGCCGCCATGGCGGCCGTCGGGTCCGGCCAAAAGAATGCATGCCTCAGCCTGGCGCATCTGTTGTTGATGCAACGGACCTTCCACCCCGCGTTATGTTGACAGAGCACGGCCCATGATCATCGGCTCCCGGCGCGAGGCGCGCGCCGGAGACCGGGCCGGCCAAGTAAGCCCAGTGACGCAATGACGTCGACCGGAAGGGGAACAACCGGTCGACATGTGGCGGGAGAAACGAGTGGTCTCGACCGCTCCTCCTTCGAACTCAAGGTCCATTTTCCCATGGCGATTGATCTCAACAAAGTTCGCGCTGCGATCCGGCCGCAAGATGCGGTCGCCATCATCATCACGCTTCTCGGTGTCGCGATCGCGATCTTCCTCGGTGATGCCATCATCAAGTTCATCGGCCTGGCGATCGCCGTCCTCGGCGGCGTCGCGCTCTGGGCGACGCTGAAGCAGAGGATGGATGATCAGGTCCAGATCCGCCAGCGACGGACCACGCTTCCCCCGCCGGCCTTCAAGACGCGCGTCACCCAGGATCCGGCCACGAGCACGAAGCGTATCGTGTTCGACGATTTTCAGGAGACCTACAACCCGAAGGATCTCGACATCGATACCCGGGAGGATGACGAGGTCGAGGAGGAGCCGACGCGTCAGCGTCCGGCCGCCGAGCAGCGGGTCACCGAGCAGCGCGCCGAGAAGGCGGCGCAGCGCCCCGCCGCCGCCCCGGTCGACACGGCCGAGCGCGCTCCGGAGCGCCCGGCCGCCGAGCGCCCGGCTCACGAGCGTCAGGCCCCGGCGCGTTCGGTCGAGGAGCGCCCCGCCGCGAAGCCGGAGCCGGCCCGCGAGGAGCCGCCCGCGTTCGTCGAGGGGGGAGGGGAGTCCTTCCGCGTGGTGAACGCCTCCAAGAGCTCCGCGACCTCGAGCAAGCCGCTGGATCAGCCGGCCGCGCGAGCGAGCGAGCCGGCCGCCAAGCAGTCGCAGAAACAGTCCCAGAAGCCGGCGCAGACGCAGTCGGGGAAGCCGGCGCCGGTGAACGCTCCGGCCGCGCCGGAGCAGCGGCGTCCGGAGCAGCGGCGTCCGGAGCCGGTGGAGGCCTCGCGCGCCACGGCGCCGGCCGACGGCAGAACGGCGCCTTCCGCGCCGCAGTCCACCCAGCCGGCGCATGCGCAGCCGGTGAGCGCGCACCAGACGTCGCAGCCGGTGCAGCAGCAGGCAGCAATGGCCGACGGCCGCGCCGAGTCGGCGGTGGCCGAGCAGGAGCTGCTCGAGCCGGTGACGATCTCGGCGCCGGTGGAGGAGGTGCGCCCGGAGCGGACGCACACCAGAAAGCAGGCGCAGGTGATCCTCGAGGAGCTGATCGCCGAGGGAGAGGAGGACGCGCGCCCGGGAGAGCCCCGCGCGGAGTTCGTCCGCCTCGTCGGCCAGGTGCTCACCGCGATCGCGCGGAGCATGCCGGCTCGCTCGATCGTCTTCTTCTGGGTGAACCTCGAAAAGAAGCATGTGATCCCGGAGGCGCACGTCTCCTCGGGCTCGACCGATATCCGCGACGGCGTGAGGATTCCGCTGACCGGCGACGTGGTGAGCCAGATCGCCCGCAGCGGCGTTCCCGAGATCATCACCGATATCAGCCCGGCCGCCGAGCGGGAGCTGATCACCTATTACGCCGGCCCGGCCGATACCCGCTCGTTCGTCGGCGTGCCGGTCTTCTTCCGTCGCGAGGTGGTCGGCGTGCTGGCCGCCGACTCGACCGAGGAGAGCGGCTTCGATGAGGGATCGGTGGCCACGCTGGCCGAGTATACCCGACTGATCTCCGGCCTCATCCGCGGCTATACCGAGAAATACGATCTCCACCTGATCGCCCGTACCGTCGAGGCGTTCGGACGTATCCACCGCGGCCTGACCGGCACGATGCCGACGCCGGGGCGGATCGCCGAGATCCTGGTGGAGGAGATCGCCCGGCTGTTCGATTCGCTGTACGTCGGCGCGGTGCTCTTCGACGATCACGCCCGCGAGTGGCGCGTGGCCGCGATCACCGGCGGACCCGACGCCGAGGAGATCCGCCAGCTTCCGCCGGACATGCACATCTCGCTGGTGGGGCAGTCGACCCGCTTCGCCGAGGAGATCCTGCTCGAGCGTCTGCAGGGGGAGTATCGTTTCGCCGTCGAGGAGCCGTTGCGTGGCGAGGGAACGTTCCTGGCCATTCCGCTGGTCGGCACCACCAAGTGCTACGGCGCGCTGGCGATGGAGCATCAGTTCCCCTCGGCCTACATCCCGCGCGATATCGACCTGATCCGCGATCTGGTCCGCTACGCGTCGATGGCGATCGAGGTCTACAACGTGAACCAGGCGATCGAGTCGCAGGTGGTGCACGATGAGGTGACCGGCCTGTACAACACCGACTTCCTGATGACGGCGCTCGACCGCGAGATCGCGCGCGCGCGCGATCTGAAGCGGCGCCTCTCCTTTGCGCTGATTTCGATCGACATTCCCGCCTCGCTCCGCGCCGATCAGTCGCACGAGCTCGAGGAGCTGGTGGTGGCCAACGTCGGCTCGATAATCGCCGGTGCCATCAGGCCGTACGACACCGCGGGCATGGTCGATGGCCGGACGTTTGGCGTGGTCCTTGCGGACCGGAACGATCAGGACGCGTATCTCTGGGCGGAACGGCTTCGCAAGGAGGTTGCAAGCATGCTCCTCTCGGCCGGATCGCGAAAGTTTTCGGTAACGATATCCGTCGGCATCTGCGACCTCAGCTCGATGACCTCGCGCGCGCAGATGATCGACGGAGCCACGAAGGCGCTCGAACGGGCGCGCGGCGGTGAGGGGAACGCCGTCATACTTTTCTGATCGATCGCGGCTCCACCCGGGGCCATCGTCGACCGGAGCGCCAGCGCGCGCTACCGGCGATGATCCGGCTCCGGACCTACCGCGCGATGCCGGGCTACCCCCCGCCACATCAGGAGTCGAGGTCCGCCGCCGCCGGGGCGTCGGACCGTCGCGATCGGACCAATTCGGAGCCGTGCAATGAAGCACAAGAACCGTCAGCAGGCGACCGTAACGGTCGAGTCGCTGCGTCAGCAGATTCTCGAACTACTCACCCAGTCAGCCCCAGATCAGCTCAAGACCAACGAGATCTCGAAAGAGCTCGGAATCAAGGCGACCGCGCAGGAATACGACCTCGTGCGCGAGGCGCTTGCCGAGCTCGAGGATGAGGGACTGATCTTCCGCGGACCCCGCCGCCGCTACGGCCGGCGCGTTCCCGAGGTCGTCGTCGATGGGCGACTGGAGAATGCCAAGCGGGGCAACTGGCTGGTCGTGCCGCCGAGCGGACGCGACGACGCCATCGAGATCGGAAGCCGCGGACTCTGGACCGCGTTCCATGGCGACATCGTCCGCGCCAAGCTCGTCAGCGCCATGGTGCCCGGCGAGCGCCCCGAGGGGGAGATCACCCGCGTGCTCGAGCGGAAGGTCGAGTCGATCGTCGGCACGCTGAAGCATGGCCGGCAGTATTTCGTCGAATCCGACGACAAGCGGATCCATCGTACCATCACCATCCGACGCAACCGGCTCAACGGCGCGAAGATCGGCGACAAGGTTGTGGTGAAGCTCTTCGACTGGATCGATCCCTACGAGGATCCCGAGGGGACGATCACCGGCGTGCTCGGACGCGCCGGCGAGATGAAGGCGGAGATCGCCTCCATCGCCGCCGCCCACCGCCTGCCGCATATCTTCCCGGACGACGTGCTCGCCGAGGCCGCGACCTTTTCCGATCGGTTTACCGACGAGGATCTTCGCGGACGCCGTGATCTGCGTGACGAGATCATCTTCACCATCGATCCCTACGATGCCCGCGACTTCGACGACGCTATCTCCATCGTCCGGCATGATGACGGCGACGTGACCCTCGGCGTCCACATCGCCGACGTGAGCCATTACGTCCGGGAGGGGAGCGCTCTGGATGACGAGGCGTACCGTCGTGGTACATCCGTATACCTGGTGACCGGCGTGATCCCGATGCTTCCGGAGAGCCTGTCGAACAACCTCTGCTCGCTCCGTCCGGACGAAGACCGCCTCGCGTATTCGGTCTTCGCGCGCCTCTCGCCGCGTGGGGCCATCCGCGAGTACGAGATCACCAAGAGCATCATCCGATCGAAGCGGCGCTTCACCTACGAGGAGGCGCTACAGGTGCTCGAGACCGGCGAGGGAGACTACGCCGAGGAGCTGCTGGCGGTCAACAAGATCGCCCACGTGCTCCGCGCCAACCGGCGCCGGAAGGGGAGCGTGGACTTCGATACCACCGAGCTGAAGTTCGTGCTCGACGAGAACGAGCGTCCGGTGGAGGTGGTGCAGAAGCGTCGCACCGAGTCGACGCAGCTGATCGAGGACTGCATGCTCCTTGCCAACAGGATCGTGGCGGAGCATATCGGCAAGAACATGAAGGGGGGGAAGCGCGGCGGCGAGATCGCCCCCTACATCTACCGCATCCACGACGCGCCGCCGAAGGACAAGCTCCTCGAGCTGAGCACGTTCGTCAAGTCGCTCGGCTACGCGCTGCCGGTGGACAACGTCCAGCCGAAGGATATCCAGAAGCTGATCGACTCGGCGCGCGGCACCGAGGAGGAGGAGCTGATCAACGAGGTCACGCTCCGCTCCATGGCCAAGGCCGTGTACGCCGAGTTCAACATCGGGCACTTCGGGCTGGCCTTTCCGTTCTACACGCACTTCACCTCTCCGATCCGCCGCTACCCGGATCTGATCGTGCACCGGATGCTCTTCGAGTATCAGCAGGGAATGCCGGTGGCCCGGCAGCACGAGTACCGGCAGGTGGTCGGCCCCATCTCCACGCACTGCTCCGAGCGGGAGCGCGCCGCGGTGGAGGCCGAGCGGGAGTCGGTGAAGATCGCGCAGGTCGAGTTCCTCAAGGGGCATGTCGGCGATGTCTTCGAGGCGGTGATCTCCGGCATCATGCCGTTCGGCATGTTCGCCGAGCTGAAGCGCTTCGGCATCGAGGGGCTGGTTCGCATCCGGACCATCACCGACGATTTCTACACCTACGACGAGCGCGCCAAGGCGTTCAAGGGACGGCGCTCGCGCAAGGTCTATCGCCTCGGAGACCCGATCCACGTCCGCGTGATCCGCGTCGATGAGCTTGCCTCGGAGATCGACCTGGAGCTGATCGACGAGGAGGAGTTCAACGCCGAGTCCGGTGAGTCGCGGGAGATGGGAGGCGAGGAGATGGCCGCTCCACGCGCGCCGCGCCTTCCGGGAGGAAGGAAGGGCTCGCGCGCCGGCCGATCCGAGCCCGTGGGGCACCCCGGAGGAGAGGAGGGAGCCCCGGAGGAGCCGCGGAGCTCGGGAGGGCGGGGAAGCTCGCGCCAGGCATCACACGCCGGCGGACGCTCCTCGCGCTCCGGTGGCGGCGCCCCGCGCGGCAAGCGGAAGAAAGGAGGGGGCGGTGAGGTGAAGCGGGGAAAGCGAAAGCGGTGACCATGGCGGCGATGATCCGGGCGAGCATCCAGGTCCCCGGATCTCGCCGCGCCGATCCCGACCAACGGATGCCGGTCGGCGTCCGTGCCACGCCGGATTCACGTCCTCGTCGCGCACCGAAGCGGCGGTGACGACTCCCACCGCGTCGACAGACTCCAGGCTTCGATCGATATGATGGTGCGCCCGATGTTTAAGACGATGGCTAAGTCGCTCTGCTATATTTGACCGCAGCTCCGATCACGGACGGGCACCTTGATGTCCGTTCGTCGCGCGGATGAGTCTGGCGACCGGCGCGTCTACACCGGTCCCCGTAACTTCCACGACCTGCCATTCATGATGCGGCGCACGTATCGTTGCTAGCTTCGCTCCTCTCCCCCCGCGTTCGATGCCTCAAGCTGACCGCTCGACGCCTTCCTGATCGCTGCAACGAATCCTGCTCTTCCCGTCGAAGGAGCATTGGTGAGCGCTTCCGGAGCCGGCCGCTGGCTGGGGACACGGTGAGCGCCGACATGGATCCATGACATTTTTCAGCCGACCGCGGCCAGGTCATCCAATTCCGGGGGGGACCAGGTGACCAGGTCGCTCGCGTAGGGGTACCCAGCACTACATGGGTGCCCCTACAACTTTTTCCGCCACCGCCATCGGCCTGGTATTACGCATTGGTGATTATATCGTACCGGCGAGTATATCGTATTTGCCATCATATCGCTCTCCGATTCATCCGACCGGCCGACGTTTCATCCAGCCGCGTTGATCGCGCCTCGGCCGCAAATCAGATGGCGGCGTCGACTCCTCGGGCGTCGATGGTGCGGTCGATCTTGGTCGGATCGGCGCCGATCGGACTCCCCGACGCCGGTCATGATGCGCGGACTGGTATGCCGATTGCGTTTTCACTACCGGGAAGGCCGGCGATTCCTCGCCGGTGATGACATGCACAATTGTGGAGCTGGAAACGCAATGGCTGGAAGAAACGACGTCCGTCGTGAGCGCTCCTGGGATGAGCAGAACGAGGACAATTATTGGAGCGGCGGCGGCCGTTTCGACGACCGCGACCGTCGTGACGTGAGCGATCGGGGACGCGATGACCGCCGACGCGATGACCGGGACGATCGATACGGCCAGGGGCCGGTCGACACCTGGGGAAAGCAGCACGATTACAACGACAGCTTCGATCGCACCTGGCATGGAGCCCACGGCGCCGATCGCGATTACAACCGCCGCTCCGAGGATCTGCGCAACGACCGGATTGCCTGGGAGCGCTACAACGGGCTCCCCCCGACCGCCGGAGCCTACGAGAATCGCTCGCGGATCGACGAGGATCGCGCGCGGTGGGACAACCGCTATTCCGACGAGCGTCGCTGGGAGCCGAGCCGCGGCATGACGCGCGACGAGCGTCGCGAGGGATGGAGCGAGCACGGACGTGATGTGAATCGCCACGATACGCACGATCGCCGCAATGTCTCCGAGGATCGCTACCGTGGCGCCGGCTACGATACGCGTCGCGACGACGACCGTGGCCATGGACGCCAGCAGCAGCAGATGTACTCCGGCGACCGTGGGCGGCAGCAGTGGGGCCAGCCGGATGGCCGTCAGTCGGACAACCGCCAGTCGGATAACCGTCAGTTGGACAACCGCCAGCAGGGTGGCCAGCGCATGAACGATGAGCGGAGCCGTCGGTTCGACGAGGAGAATCGTCGCTACAGCGAGCCCCATCAGGGGAATTACGATCCGACCCGGAGCTTCAGCGATCGCGATCGTGACCATCGCGAGGAGAACCGTCAGCAGCGGGGGAACCCGATCACCTGGCGTGATTTCGACAGCTGGAGCGACGACCGTATCCAGGACTCGCGCCATCGCGGTATCGGATATTCCCGTGGCGACGATTACCACGACCGCTTCTGGTCGGAGGGAGACCGTCACCGCGATGCGTGGTGATCTGTCCGTGCCGTTGGCATGGTGATTGAATTGTTCGGAGACAGATGGTTGATGTGATGATGTGAGATGGGAATCGAGTTTTGGTGTGAGATGACTGAACTGGTGTGGTGAGCAGACGGGCTCGCCTTGGTGCTGTAAGCTTGGGCTTGGTCCGATCGAATCAGGTATCGGAATCAGGCTGAAGCTGACGACTCCGGGCGGGCCCGGTTCCGTTTGGGATATGGATGAACGACGAAGGGCGGCACCGATGGCCGCCCTTCGTCGTTCATGGCACGTGCGCCATTCAGGCATGTGTCGCGGATCATTCGCTCGTGCCGCCGCGGACCAGGTCGATCGAAACGTCGGTTCCCATCCCAAGGGGGAATGCGAGCTGGATCCAGAGATAGGCCAGCGGCTCGAGCAGACGCGCGCTCTCCAGCGGGCCGGCATCGACCGGATCGAAGCCGATCGCCGCCGCAAGCGACGCCACGCGCTCCTTGGCCTCGGCATCGTCCCCGCAGTGGAAGAGGCTCTGCCGGTGGGCGCGGCCGCGCTGGTCGAGGTTCAGGTAGTAGATCCCGTTGAAGGCCTTCACCACGCGGGCGCCGGGAAGGGCGCGGGCGATCCGCTCCGCTCCGGAATCGGTGTGCCCCACGTCGAGTCCCTGTCCGCCGAAGGCGATTGGGTTGATGCAGTCGATGACGATCGTTCCGTCGAGCGGGCCGATCCGCGCGAGCGTCTCCGGCAGGCCGCGCCAGGGAACCGCGAGCAGCAGCAGATCGCCGAACGCGCCCGCCTCGGCCACCGATCCACCTCGGGCGCCCTGCCCGATGGCCATCGCGATCGTTTCGGCGCGGCCGGCGTCGCGCGAGCCGAAGAAGATCTCGTGCCCGAGCTCTCCCCAGAGCCGCCCCAGTCCGATCCCCATCCTTCCGGTGCCGATGATGCCGATTTTCATCGCCGGGCCATCAGAGCGTGAAGTAGAGTCCCGTGGTCAGCTTCAGGTTCCGGGCCTTCCAGGAGTCGGCGTTGAGCACCGGCTCGGCGTTGGTCTTGGCCGCGTCGGTAAGCCCGAAGGAGTAGAGCAGATCGCCGACGATCGACAGGTGCGGGGCGATCTCGAAGCCGACGCCGCCGCCGAGATCGAGCGACAGGTCGATCGGGTTGAAGAGGCTTTTCACGTCCTGGCTGGTATTGTCGGCAGCGGCCGACAGGAGCGTGCCCACGGTGGTGCCGGCGGTGCCGTAGACGAAGAAGGAGCTGCCGCCGACCTTGAGCGTGAGGTTCAGCGGGATATCGAGGTAGTTGAGGTTGATGTTGCCGCTGGGGAGCTGCGGCCCGGTGACCGAGCTCTCGGCGACGAACTTTCCTCCCTTCTGGGCATACTGCGCCTCGGCGCGGAAGTTCAGCGGCCCCCAGATCTGAAGCTGGGCGAGGGCGCCGAGCACCAGGCCGGTCTTCGCCGAAACGTCGGCATCGGTGGAAGCGCTGGCGATGTTCGCGCCGACCCGGACGCCAGCCATGAATACCTGAGCCTGCGCCGTGACGGCAGTGATGCCGATCAGGGCCAGCGGGAGAAGAGTATGTCGGATGAATCTCATCTGTCGTGCTCCGTAGTCGTGTGGAATACTTGTCGTTGCGCTGCGCGTGGGGTCGCCAGGCGTCGGACCGGGAGGGAGA
Source organism: Bacteroidota bacterium (assembly GCA_048498995.1). Lineage (GTDB taxonomy): Bacteria > Bacteroidota > Ignavibacteria > OLB7 > OLB7 > JBEHWX01. The sequence continues at coordinate 4,920 of JBEHWX010000045.1, read as the reverse complement.
ATATAGCATGTTCCCCGCCGGCACGTCGAACCGGAACAACCCTCGCGCCGATGCGCCCGTCAGCCGCGCGTGAAGAGAATGTAATCGGTCGGGGCGGGCGTGCCCCCGGCCAGCTTCAGCGCGCTTGCTATCTGACCGCGGTGATAGGTAGAATGGTTTATCACATGGATCAGGATATCGGCCAGCGGCGTCTCGAACGGATCGCCCGTCAGGCTGCGATAGGGGATCATGCCGGCCAGCTCCTCCTCGGTCGTCTTCTCCAGCAGGCTCTCCCACTCCCTGCGCATCCGCTCGGCCAGGGCATGGCTCTCCTCGAGGGGAAGTTGTACCTGCGTGCTCATCCCGACCGTATTCTCCCCCCTGATTCTCATCATCCAGATCAGCTGCGACATGCAGACGTGGGCGAACAGCCCCAGCGCGCGCTCGTCGTCCGGGCCGTTGGCCAGCGCCGCGTGGACCCGCTCGTTCGCCCAGGCGTCGAAGGTGAAGAGCTTACGTAGATAGTCGATCATCTCTCATGAACCTCGTGCAAATGTCATGGAACGATTCCGCTCCCGGAGAGGGGAGGGCTCGCGGCCATCGGCGGTCCGAGGCCGCGACGGGAGGCGATCCTGATCGGATGATCCGAAGACGGTCGGATGATCCGGATCGGTGATCGTGAACGTGATGTTCGGCACCTTCGGGGTCGTAACGCGCGCGCGGAGCTCGTAGCGCCCGGCCTTCGGAGGGGTGAAGGTGGTATCGAAGAAATTCCAGTCGAGGCGACCCTCCTGACCGAACCGCTCCGGGATGAACGTATGCCGCATGTCGATCACCGGCGCCTCGTCGCCGTGCACCACCTGGACCGCGACCTCGAACGGGAAGTCCGGCGTCACGCCGCTGTCGGCGAGTGGAAACACGTGAAGTCCATGCTCGACGCCCGGATGCTTGACGGTGAAGTCGAACGTCAGCGATGCCGGCCCTTCGCCGTCGTGGAGCGCATGGAGGGTCCCCTCGGCGAGCGTGTTGCGCCGCTTGTTGGCGTCGTACACGCCGGCGGCGACGCCGACGATCGCGAAGAGGATCAGGATGCCGAGCGAGATCCGTTTGAGCTGCGTCATGGACGCGCCGCGGGCACGAGCCACCGGCGTGCCGATCAGGTAGACGATCGCGGCGACGAGGATACCGACGCCGACGAGCGTCAGCGCGAGAATGATGCTGCCGTACATGGTATGGGCGGGTTGGATGAGAGCGAAGGCGTGGGGGAACATACGCGGTTCCCACGAACCCTCAATGCGATACCCCCGCTCATATCCAGCAGTGCTTGAACGCGACTTGTCCGCGGACATGGTTCTCGGCGGAATGGATACGCCTCACGGGAATATCGGCGTCCAGGAGCTCGCCCGTGGAGCTGTATCGCGAAACGACCGATCATCTCAAGCGACACTCGAATGTCGCGTTTGTCACGTCGCATGCGTCCGCCGGTAGCCGCGCGTCCTCAGCGTGTGCCATTGATGCCACGGCAAGCCCAGGTGGTTCACCGGTAGCAGCACGTCGTCAGCGTGCGCTGCTCACGGTATCATGGCGCAGCCTGAAGATCTGCGCCTACCATGTGAGACGAGGGGCCTGGAAGGTCCGGCAGGCACACATCCTCAGGGCGCGCTCTTCTGCCGGCGCGGGGCGGCCACGGGGCCGCGCCCATCATCGCGCTGTCGACATCACGGCTGCTCTCCGACCGGTGTCGGACCCGCAGTCTCCTTCGCGCTGGTCCCGGAGGAGCGCGAGCCCTTGCGATAGGTGATCAGCGCCACCGCGCCGACGATCACCGTGGCGGCGATCATCATCCTCGGCGTGAGCGCTTCGCCGGCCAGTCCCCAACCGAGCAGCACCGCCACCACCGGGTTCACGTATGCATAGGTCGATGCCTTCGACGACGTGGTTACCTGCAGCAGCCAGATATAGGCGGTGAAGCCGATCAGCGATCCGAAGACGATCAGGTAGAGAAGGGCGAGAACCGACACGGTGGAGATCGCCGAGGGATCGAACCCGGAGAGCTCTCCGGTGGAGATCGAGAGGATGAGCAGCAGCACGGAGCCGGCGAGCATTTCGATAGCGGTGCCGAGCAGCGGCGAGGCCGGCAGGTCGGCGCTCCGTGAATAGATCGAGCCGGAGGCCCAGCAGAAGGAGCCGAGCATCACCATGCCGGCCCAGACCGGGTTGATATCCCCCTGGCCGAGGAGGTTGGCCGGCCCGATCAGGAGTACCACGCCTCCCATGCCGAGCACCAGGCCGAGCGTCGCCATCGGCGCCGGGCGGATGCCTCGGGGACGGAGCCATTCGATCAGCGCCATCCAGATCGGCGTCATCGCCACCAGCAGCGAGACGAACCCGGAGGGAAGGCCCTTCCCCTCGGTGTAGGCCACCATGCCGTTCCCCATCAGGATCAGCAGGGCGCCGATCACGGTGCCGGCGCGCCATTGACGCGCGGTGGGGGGCGCGGCGCCCCGCGCTCGCGACCAGATATAGAGGATGATGCCGGCGATCATGTAGCGCGCCGTCAGCATCAGAAACGGTGGGATCGTCTCGATGGCCAGTCGGATGCCGAGATAGGTCGATCCCCAGATCAGATAGACCGATGCGAAGGCGGCGATGAGTTTCGACCGTGCCGGTTCCGGGCTCCGTTCCACCAAAGGTCCGTCGGTCACGGCCGGTACGTTGTCCGTCATGCGATGTGCAGCCACGCCTGCTCCAGATTTACCGACGGCGGCCTCAGCGTGTGACGGGCGAGAGGGGCTTGACACACACGAGGGGCCGCGCGTCGCGTCGCGCAAAACTACGCGACCGATTTCACGCGGCCCCTCTCAAATGTTACGGCAGGATGTTACGGGAGGAGCAGATGCAGATCGCCGAACTCGTGCCAGAGGTAGCGCTCCCGAAGCGCCGCGCCGTAGGCAAGGCGCAGGTGCCGGATGCCGGCCAGCTCCCCGAGCATCAGCAGATGGGAGGCGCGCGGCTCGTGGAAGCCGGTCAGCAGCCCATCCACCGCGCGCAGCCCGCGTCCGGCGCCGATCACCAGGTCGGTCCATCCCTCGCCCGGATGGACGGTCCCGCCCCGATCGGTCGTGCTCTCGACGGCGCGCACCGCCGTGGTGCCGACGGCGATCACGCGCCCGCCGTTCCGACGCGTGGCGTTCACCGCGCGGGCCGTCTCCTCCGACACCCGGAAATACTCCTCGTACGGAGGCTCGTCCCGCTCGAGGCTCGCCACGCCGGTGTGCAGGAGAATCGGCGCCACCTGCACGCCGCGCGCCACAAGACGCGTGATCATCTCGGCGGTGAACGCGCGTCCGGCCGAGGGCATCTCCGCGCTCCCCGGCTCGGTGGCGTAGGCCGTCTGGTAGAACTCGAGCGGCCACTCCTCGCGCACGTAGCCGTAGCGGATCGGATGGCCGTGCCGCGAGAAGTGCTCCTCGACGCTCCCCTCGACGTCGAACGTCGCGATCCAGAGACGGACGCCCCCGCCGTTGCCGGCGGCTCCATCACCTCCGCCGCCACGCTTGGCCGAGCGCGGCGCGCGCGTCGAGCGATACGGCGCGTGGATGGTCATGCTTCCGCCCCCGTCGAGCGCGAAGGTCGTGCCGGCGCGGGCGTCGAGACAGGGGAGAGTCCCCTCCGCGGTGAGCTTGCGGAGCTCGACCGTCCGGAGTCCGCCGGGGAGGCGTGTCGACAGATGGATCTCGATCCGCTCGCCGTCGTGCTCACCGGGGATCGCGGCGTTGATCGTCCCGCTCGTGTTGATCACGAGCAGATCCCCGGCCCGGAGATGATCCGGCAGGGCGCTGAAGATGCCGTGGAAGATCCGGTCGTCGGCGTGGTGGGAGACCATCAGCCGCACGCCGTCGCGCGCCAGGCCTCGCGCCTCCGGCGGCGCCGTGGCCTCCAGCGCCGCCGGAAGGTGGAAGTCCAGCTCCCGCTCCGTCTCTGCCATGGTCCCGATGCTCTCGACCGACGCGATCAGCTCCTCGATGATATCCCGTCTCATGCGGCCACCTCCTTGTCGAGGGCGCGCGCCGTGTAGCGGCCGCTCGGCAGGTTTCCCTCCAGAAGCGCGATGATGCCGGGCACGCTCTCCTCCGGGAGGGGACGGTCGCCGATATCCTCGCCGGGGAACGCCTCCTGGTGCATCCGGGTCCGCATATCGCCCGGATCGACGGCGTAGATCCGGAGCGCGGGGTTCTCGACGGCGAGCACCGAGGTGATCTGATCGAGCGCCGCCTTGCTGGCCCCGTAGCCGCCCCAGCCGGGGTAGGCCTCCACCCCCGCGTCGCTGGTGACGTTGACGATGCGCGCGCCGGGCTTCAGCATCTGGCGCACGCTCCGCAGGAGCGCCAGCGGCGCGATGGTGTTGGCCCGAAACACCCGCTCGAGCTCGGCCGGCGGATAGTCGAGCAGCGCCGGTTGCGGGCTGGGGCCGAGGATGCCGGCATTGTTGATCACCGCGTCGAGGCCGCCGAGCGCCCCGGCCGCCTCGGCAAGCTCGTGAAGATGATGTGGTGAGGTGATGTCCCCGGCGATCGCGCGGACGGTGGTCAGCGTGGCCAGCTCGGCTCGCGCCTCTTCCAGTGCCTCGGCGCCGCGGGCATCGATGAGGAGATGCCATCCGTCGGCGGCCAGCGCGCGCGCCAGGGCCAGCCCGAGTCCGCGCGAGGCGCCGGTGATGAGTGCCGTGCGGTCTATCGTGGTCGTTGCCATTGTTGCTCCATTCATGTCTCTGTTCGGTTGGTCGCGAGGGATGCTCGCGACCTCCGCAACTTCGGTCCGCGACCACCCGTGGCGCATCGGGCGGAGGGAGGGGAGCCGAACAGGGAAAGTGGACGGGGAGCACCTGTCCGAACGGACAGGATGGCCGGAAACGGCGCCGGGACATCCGCTCAAAGGGGG
>JBEHWX010000044.1:0-44809 GCA_048498995.1 Bacteroidota bacterium | reverse complement strand
GGGGGGGAAAAAAAAGACGCCACCCCCAACAAAAAGGCCCCCCCCCCCCGCGCCGAATGTACATCGGGAGAATGATTACTTCGACCAGTCGGCGTAGTTCACCCTGTAGATCGGACCGTCGGCGCCGGTGGAGCCGGCCGAGCCGAGAAGCCCCTGGATGAAGAGGGTGCCGTCGTCGAGCACGCTCAGGTACTTGTAGGTGAGCCACTCGCCGTTGGCCTCCTCCTTGCGCGGCGTCAGGAGCACCGGCTTGATCGCGTCGGTGCTCATGTTGTAGCGGAAGACGCCATCCTGACCGCGATAGACGATCCAGTTCTTGTAGCGTACCGCGTCGCCGACGTAGTAGTGGCCGTGCTCGAAGGTCTTGTTCATCTTGTAGCTGTTCTTCTCGATCTTCTGCTTGATGTCGGTCACGGAGCCGTCGGAGTAGCTGAAGAATTTCGGTCCGGACGCGTCGCGGTACATCACGCCGTCGTCATCGTAGCTGAAGGCATCGACCGCCGTGGTGTTCTTCAGCCAGATGGCGGTCTTCGCGGTCATGTCGATCTTCCAGAGGCGTCCTCCCTCGATCAGGAGGATACGGTCCTTGTCGATCGTGAAGTCGGCGATCTCGCCGACGGTCATCCCGAGATCATCCTCCAGGGTCATGACCACGGAGGCCGAGGGATCGCCGACGTGCCACTTGTAGAGCTCGTTCTTCGTGCCGGTCACGATGTAGAACACATCGTTGTCGCGGGCGGAATAGGCCCACCACTTCTGCTCGGTGGAGGAAGGAGCCTGGAGCTTGAGCTCGCCGAGAAGATTCTGCTGTTGGTCGATCGCGTAGGCGCGGTAGTAGAGATCCTGTCCGTCGCGGATGGCGGTGACGACCATCGAAGAGCTGACCACGTAGTTCTGCGAGCCGAACTCGCCGATCGAGAACTTGTAGGCGGTCTTGACGCCGGAGGTGGCGTTGAAGCTGTGCAGTCCGGGATTGAAGCCGGGGTATTCCACCCAGAAGAGGCGATTGGCGAAGGCGGCCATCTCATCGGCTTCCTTGCCGAGGAACTGCGCGCGCGTGGTCTCCAGTTGCGCCGCGAGATTCTCGTACTGCGCGATCTCCTGCGCCTGGGTCAGCCCGCCGGTGGTGTCGTTGCCGTTCCCGTTGTTGTTATTGTTGTTGGTCGTGTCCTGCGGCTGGGGAGCCACCGGCTCGTCCTTGGAGCAGCCGACGAGCACGGAGGCCATGAGAAGCCCCATGACGAGGTACCGGGTACCGCGAAGAGTGATCATAATGCCACGATGATTGCGATGAGTGGGACATGTCGCGACGTCGAGCCGGCGCGGATCGGCCGTGAGGGTGTCGCGCCGCGGCCGATCTGTAACGTGGATACAGACGCGGCAGTCCGCCGCTGTAACATCGTCCCCATTGCCGCTCGCTCTTCGACGCTCGCTCTTCGACGCTCGCTCTTCGACGCTCGCTCTTCGACGCTCGCTCTTCGACGCTCGCTCCGCGAAGGCAGATCCCGGACATGGAGGCGCCGCGGAGGGTGGGATGGTTCCCGCTCCTCCGCGGCGCCTCGTCGGTCATGCGGTCATCGTCGCGTCGATCACTCCCAGCGGCGGCCGCGCGGCCCGTCGTAGAGGGACGATGGGCGGATCAGGCGGTTGGCGCGGCGCTGCACCAGCGCGTGGGCGATCCACCCGGCCACCCGTCCGGCGGCGAAGGTCGGCGTGAACATCGGCGTCGGGATGCCGATGCCGTGCAGCACCAGCGCGGTATAGAACTCCACGTTCGTCTGAAGGCGGCGGCCCGGCTTGTACTCCTCCAGCAGCCGGAGCGCGGTACGCTCCACCTCGGTCGCCAGGTCGTAGATCCGGCGATCGGCCCCCTCGCGGTAGAGGCGCTCGGCGGCGGCGGCCAGCACGTCGGCGCGCGGATCGCGGACCTTGTAGACGCGATGTCCGAAGCCCATCAACCGATCTCCACGCTCGAGCATGCCGCGGATCACCGGCTCGGCACGCTCCGGCGAGCCGATCTCGAAGACCATGTCGAGCGCCGGGCCGGGAGCGCCGCCGTGCAGCGGTCCCTTCAGCGCGCCGACGGCGCCGACGATGGCCGAGACCAGATCGGAGTTGGTGGAGGTGATCACCCTCGCGGTGAAGGTGGAGGCGTTCAGCCCGTGATCGACCACGGTGTTCAGATAGGTCTCGAGCGCGCGCGTCCGCGCCGGGTCCGGCTCGTTGCCGGTGAGCATGTGAAGATAGGAGGCCGCGTGCCCCAGATCCGGACGCGGCTCGACCGGCTCGCCGCCGCCGATCAGGCGGCCGTAGGTGGCGGCGGCCGACGCGGTGCGCGCCACCAGCATCGCCGCCGTCCGGCGCCATCCATCCTCGGTCGTCTCGTCGCCGACCGGGAAGAGGGAGCCGAGCGCCATCCTGAGCGCGTCCATCGGATCGACCTTCATCGCCGCGGCGCGGCGCAGCAGGTCGATCGTCGGCTCCGGCAGCGCGCGCCAGCGGGCAAGCTCCCGGCGCAGCCCCCGCTCTTCGTCGGCATCGGGAAGGCGATCGTTCCAGAGAAGGAACACCACCTGCTCGAAGGTCGCGTTCGGCGCCAGATCCTCGACCGGATAGCCGGCGATCACCAGCTCACCGCGATCTCCGTCCACGCTGCTCAGCCGCGTCGTGGTTACCACCACTCCCTCCAGCCCCGGCTTGATCCGATCGCCCGGCACATCGTTCTTCACATCGTTCTTCACATCGTTCTTGGCGTCGTTCTTGGCGCGGCCGTTGACGGCCGCATCGGTTTCAATACTCTCCACAGACATTGTCGTATGCTCCGCTGCTGTTGTTGAACCGGGGCAAACTACCACGGGCCCGACATGTTGTCAATCTTGATTCAGCAATCAATATATTGACGCCCGTTCGAGATCACGAGCTCTGGAAACCGCATGAACGCACGCTACATCACCGCCGCCGAGGCGGCCGCCATGCTCGACGTGAGCGTGGCCACGCTCTACGCCTACGTGAGCCGCGGCATGATCCGCTCCGAGGGAACCGGCGCCGGACGGCGCTCCAGACTCTACAGCCGGGAGGATGTGGAGCGGCTCATCGAGCGGAAGACGCTCCGGAAGCAGCCGGCCAAGGCGGTCGCCGAGGCGCTCCACTGGGGAACGCCGGTGCTCGATTCGGCCATCACCGCCATCGCCGGCGGGCGCCTCCACTATCGCGGCCACGACGTGACGCGCCTTGCGCGCGAGCGGACGTTCGAGGAGGTGGCGGAGCTGCTCTGGCGTGGCGAGCTCCCGTCGGGACCTTCCGCGCTGCCGCCGGTCTGGAAGGCTCCGGCATCGGCCGAGGCGCCGGAGATCGAGCTGCTGATCCGGGAGCGTCCGGCCGTGGAGCGCTTCCAGATCCTGCTCCCGGTGGTGGCCGGGAACGACCCGCGCGCGTTCGACCTGCGGCCGGCGGCGATGCCGGGGACCGGCGCGCGCATCGTCAGAACGCTCGCGGCGATCGCCGCCGGAGGGGGGGCCATCGAGACCGGCATCGCCGAGGCGCTCCGCAAGGGCTGGTCGCCGAAAGCGCCCCGGAGCCGCGACCTCTACGGCGCGGCGCTCATCGTCTCGGCCGATCACGAGCTGAACGTGTCGACGTTCACGGCGCGCTGCATCGCCTCGGCCGGATCATCCCTCCACGCCGCGGTCGCCGGGGGGATCGGCGCGATGCTCGGGCACAAGCACGGCGGGCACACGCGGCGCGTCGAGGCGCTGGCGCGGGAGATCGTGGACGTGGGGAGCGCGCGGGAGGTGGTCACGGCGCGGCTCGGCCGCGGGGAGACGATTCCGGGATTCGGGCACCCCCTCTATCCGGATGGCGATCCGCGCGCGGCGCTGCTCCTGGAGATGATCGGCCAGAGCAAGCTGGGAGGAGCCACCTACCGCTTCATGCGGGACGTGGCCGCGACGATCGGAGAGCTGATCGAGGAGCACCCGACGATCGACTTCGCGCTGGTGACGCTGACGCGGGCGCTCGGCATTCCGGCCGAGCATGCCCTCACCCTCTTCACCCTCGGCCGGAGCGTTGGCTGGATCGGCCACGCGATGGAGGAGTACGCCGCCAACAGGATCATCCGTCCGCGGGCCCGGTATACCGGCGTAGATCCGATCGAGGAGTGACTCCGCCGACGCTGGGAAACGACAACGATCGCGTAGATTGGGCCGGTTGCTCCCGTCGGTCACGGACCCGGGCAGGCGACGACATCTCGAATCGATTCCGCGCATGCGCACATACCTCTTCCTCTCGATCGGCGCGATTCTCGGCGCCATCTGCCGCTTTCAGGTCGGCATGGCCCTCTCCTCCGGCAACGGAGCGCTCCCCGGCTTTCCCTGGGGAACGTTTCTGATCAACGTTTCCGGATCGCTGCTGCTCGGTTTTCTTTCCCGCTGGCTGCTCGGCACCTCCGCTAGCCCGGATCTCCGGATCATGCTCACGACCGGCTTCTGCGGCGCGTATACCACGTTCAGCACGTTCAGCTACGAGATGATCTCGCTGTTCAACAACGGACAGCCGGGGGTGGCGATCGCCTACATGGCGGCGAGCATGGCAACGGCGCCCCTGGCCTGCCTCGGCGGCTATCTTCTGGCCGGCCGCGCCCTCTGAGCCGCGACGCTCCGGCGCCCGGAGCACATCCTTTCATCGACGTCAACGGCACGATGAGCATATCAACCGAGCGCATCCTGATGCGCATCCACGTGAAGGAATCCGACAAGGCGATCTCCGGACCGCACCGCGGCGCGCCCCTCTGGGAGGTGATCTTCCGCGACCTGCGGGAGCGGGATCTTGCCGGCGCCACCGTGACGCGCGGCATCGCCGGGTTCAGCCGCGGAGAGCCGACGCGCGGCGCCTTCTCCGAATTCCTCGCGCACGACCTGCCGATCGTGATCGAGGTGATCGACGAGGCCGCGCGGATCGACGCGATCCGTCCCGATCTCGAGGCGATGATCGGCAACGGCATCGTCACCTTCGAGCGGGTCGAGGCGCTCATCTTCCGAAGCTCCGACCGGAGCTGACGCGCGCGGCAGACTCCGGCTTGCGTCGCGCCCTCCATGATCGACATCTTCCCATCCTTCGTCGGCCCGTCGTCCACGCGGCGGAAGCAGTTCACATCAGGCTCCGAGCACATGACATCCGAGACCACTTCCCCGAGCGGCGAGATCCCCGGAGACCAGCTCCGCGGCATGCTCCGCTTCTACTCTCCCCTGATCTCCGACACCATGGAGCGGCTCGGCATGCCGAGCGGCGCGCTTCATCACTCGATCCAGTCGATCCCGCTCGATCCCTCCCTGAAAGTCTGCGGCCGCGCCTTCCCCTGCCGCGTCGCGCTCACCTCCGACTATGTCGAGATCGACACGCTGCTCGAGATGGTCGACGCCATTCCGGCCGACGCGTTCGTGCTGGTGGCGGCCGACGACGAGATCGACGCCGCGCTCTGGGGAGGGATGATGAGCGCCCGCGCACGGTCGCGCGGCGCGGTGGCCGCGGCGGTCAACGGCGGCATCAGGGATCTGGAGCAGATCGCCGGACTCGGCTTTCCGGTGTTCGGCACCGGACGCTGCATCAAGGATATCCGCCGCCGCGGCTACATGGCCGCCTACAACACCACGGTCCGCTGCGGCGAGGTCACCGTTGCGCCGGGCGACGTGCTCTTCGGCGACGCCAACGGCGTGATCGCGATCCGCGCGGAGGATTTCCCGACGGTGTATGCCGAGCTCGACCGCGCGCACGGCGAGGAGTCGGCCACGCATCGCGGACTGGTCGATGGAGAAGGGGCACGGGATCTCTTCGATCGCTACGGCAGATTTTGAAGAGAATTGAGAATTGAGAATTGAGAATGATGAATGCAGAACGCGGGAAAGAGCACGGCGGGGGGGCTGTGGTGATGCGGCGTAACCGTTGCGCAATGAGGAGCGGACGATGATCACCGGGCCGCGCGGGGCGCATCCGAGGCTCCGGGGAAGGCTGGCACCGAGCCCGACCGGCTATCTGCACATCGGCAACGCACGGTCGTTTCTGCTGGCGTGGCTCGAGATGCGCGCGCTCGGCGGCGAGATCATCCTCCGGATCGAGGACCTGGACCAGGCCCGGGCCGTGCGCGACGCGGCCGAGGGCATCGTTCGCGATCTGCGCTGGCTCGGCCTCGACTGGGACAACGAGCTCGGCCCGGATTATTTCCAGTCGAACCGCTCGGCGCTCTATCGCGCAACGATAGAACGGCTGCGGGGGCGCGACCTGGTCTACGAGTGCTACTGCTCCCGGAAGGAGCTGCGCGATCTGGCCAACGCTCCGCACGGCCCCACCGGCCCGATCTATCCGGGCACCTGCCGCGACCTTCCCGAGGATGAGCGCCGGCTCCAGCGGGAGCGGAAGAGCCCGTCGCTCCGCTTCCGGACGCCGCCGGACACGGTCGTGGAGTTTCGCGACCGCGTTGCCGGAGATCTACGGGAAGATATCGCGCGCGAGGCGGGAGATTTCATCGTGGCGCGCGCCGATGGCGTGGTGAGCTATCAACTGGCGGTGGTGGTGGACGATATCGCGATGGGGATCACTCACGTGCTCCGCGGGGACGACCTTCTTCCCTCCACCGCGCGACAGATCCTTCTGTTCCGGACGCTCGGCGCCGAGCCCCCGAGCTACTGCCATGTCCCGCTGGTGCTGGCGCCGGACGGGACGCGGCTTGCCAAGCGCCACGGCTCGATCTCGGTGGCGGAGCTTCGCGCGGCCGGGCGAACGCCGGAGGAGCTGACGGGGTGGCTGGCCTGGAGCTGCGGCCTGCGCCCGACATCGGAGCCGTGCGCGGCGCGCGAGCTCGTGGCCGATTTCTCGACCGAAAAGATCTCTCACGCGCCGACGGTGTTGAGGGAGTTGGGAATCGAATAACGGGAGATGAAATCCCGTCGGGGTGAAATGCCGGGGCGGAGAGAAAATGTATGGGCGTTCAATTGAACGCCCTACTACAACGACATCCGCATCGCAATCATGCCGATGGGCGTTCAATTGAACGCCCTACTACAACGACTCCGCATCGCAATCATGCCGATGGGCGTTCAATTGAACGCCTCAACAACACCGCACTCACGTGGGCGCCGGCCATTCAGATGGCCGCTTCTCCCGGGATCGGGGAGCGAGCAACGTCCGCCCCGCTCCCGGAGCTCCGTCCGTCACCGTTGTCGTCGAAGCTGATCCGGTTGATCGAGGCGAGGAGCAGCCCGATCACGCCGAAGACCGCCGCGATCCCGCCCCCATAGACGAGCGTGTCGACCGGCCCGATCCGCTCCACGATGTAGCCGGCGGCGCCGGCCGAGATCGCCGTGATGCCGAGCACCGCGATGTCGATATAGCCGAAGGCGCGGCCGAGCATCTCCCGGGGGAGCAGCCGCTGGATCATCGTGGCGCGCGGCACCACGATCAGCGGAATCCCGAGCGCGTGGATCAGCGTCACCACGTACACCATCTTGAGCGAGCCGGCCCACGCGTAGGGAATGAAGGTGAGCCCGTCGATCACCATGCCGATCGCCCAGAGCCGACCGAGATGCCTGACGCGCGGCAGCCGGTGCAGAAGCAGCCCGGTAATGGTCATCCCGAGCGCGTACATCAGCTCCACCAGCGCGTAGTCCCGCATCGTGCCATGGAACACGCCCCGCACCAGCAGCGGCGTGCCGATCACCGCCGGCCCCATCATCAGCAGATTGTTCCCGAGCGTCAGCAGGAAGATGTTCCTGACGCTCCGGTTGGCGATCACGCTCCGGAGCCCGAGCCGGATCTCCTCGCCGAGCTCACGCCGGGTGATGCGCCGCGCGTCCCCGGTGCGCAGCGGCGTCCGGATGAAGACGATGCAGAGAAAGGAGATGACGTAGGTGGCCGCGTTGGCCGACAGGAGCCGGACCGGTCCGCCGGCGCCGATGCCGAAGGCGGCGAAGATCGGCCCGGCGATCGACGCGAACTGCCGGGAGGACTGCATCAGCGCGTTGACCTTGAACAGGCGCGCGGGATCCTCCACGATAATCGGCAGCGAGGAGTTGTAGGCGGGATTGAAGAAGGTGGTCAGCGTGGTCACGGTCACCACGCTGAGGCCGGCCACCCAGATGTCGAGCAGGCCGAACAGGGCGGCAAGCGGCAGAAGCGCCAGGGCGAAGGCGCGTCCGGCATCGGCGGTGAGCATCACGCGGCGCCGATCCCGGCGGTCGACATAGACGCCGGCGGCCAGGCCGAAGAGGATGATCGGCACGTAGGCGATCATCTGGAACACCCCGACGTCCCGCCCGGAGCCGGTCAGCTCCAGAACCAGGAAGAGGAATCCCATGAACGCCAGGGAGTCGCCGAAGCCGGAGGCGAGCTGACCGATCCAGAGGAGCAGCAGATCCCGCTTGCCGAGAAAGAACCGTTGGTAGAGGGTGCCGGATCGCGTCATAGAGATCGGAGGGGAGCGCTCCGGGGATGTGGTCTCCCGTCTCTCGGGCGCCGGCCGTGTCGCGGGCGCCCGCGGTGACGATCGAGGAGAATCGAGGCTACCGGGGAAGGAGGTTCCGCACGGTCGGCTCGTTGGCCGTGCCGGCGTCCTGATCGCCGCCGGAGCCGTTCTCGCTGGCGATCGTGAGGTTGATCGCGGCCCCCTGCGCCACCTGGGCGTAGGGGGTGATCGACTGCTCGATGACCGTGTTCTTGATGTAGGTCGGATCTTCCTTCGAGCGGAGCACGCCGAGCACCAGGCCGGCGTTCTGCAGCCTGACGCGCGCGGTCTCCACGTCGAGCGAGATCAGGTTCGGCATCATCGTGAACCGGGTGCTGGGGCCGCGGCTGATCTTCACGTCGACCTTCGTCCCGGGGCGGGCGCCGACCTTCGCCGGAATGGTCTGCGCGTAGATCAGGTCGCGCATGATCGTGTCGTTGTAGTCGTAGGTCACCTCACCCACGTCGAGCCCGGCACGCATCAGGGAGATCCGCGCCTCGCGCAGCGGCATGCCGACCAGATCGAGCATCGGCACCAGCTCGGCGCCGCGGCTGACGGTCAGGTAGATTCGTCGTCCCTGCTTGGTCTGCGCGCCGCCGTAGGGGAGCTGCATCACCACCATGCCGGCCGGGTAGCGGTTGTCGAACCGGGGCTCCCCCTTCTTGACGGTGAAGCCGAGATCGCGCAGCCGTTTCTCGGCCGCAGGGAACTGCTGGCCGACCACGTTCGGCACCGTCTCGACCGCGCCGAGCTTCACGTACCATGGCATGACGATCTTATCGAGCAGGACCAGCAGAAGGAAGATCCCGCAGACCGTGGCGATCAGGTACTTGAGCATCGAGGGCCACGACAGCCGCTCCTCCTGCTCCTCCGCTCCCGACGGGGAGCCCTCTCTACGTCGTTCCTGTGACTGAAGCATGTCGTAAGTAACGTTTAACATCCCTCCGGGAGCAATCCGGCATGGAATACGCTCGCGCACCTGTAGATTCGGCGCGTCGATCGTTCCGGCGTCCGGACGGACCCGAGCGCCCCGGGGCCGCGGGCCCGAATCGGGACGCGAAGCGCGGCGCGAAGCCCGGCGCGAAGCCCGGCGCGAAGCGCGGCGCGAAGCCCGGCGCGAAGCGCGGTGCGAGGCCTCCACGGAGGAGCATCCGACGGTCGATATGAACGAAATCGCGCCGGAGCCCAGACCGTTACGCTCCCAGGACGCGATCACGTCGGGTAAACATACAAAGGTTGCGCCGAGCGCAGAAAGCGGGGGCAATATGGCGTCGACCAAGTTCGTATTATGGAGTACGCCCTCCAGGGCGCGCTCGGCTGAACATCAACACGCATCCATGACTACCAGGCAGCTTCAGGCGATCATCGAGCTCGGTGAAACCGATAAGGTCGAGTTCAAAAGGAAGTTTTCCGGTTTCGAAAAGATCGCCAAGGAGATGATCGCCCTGGCGAACACCCGCGGCGGAATGCTGATCATCGGCGTCGACGATGACGGCAGCGTGGTCGGCGTCGATTCCGAAAAGCACGAGATCGAGCTGATCACCACCGCCGGCGAAGTCTACTGCGAGCCGGCGATCGACGCCGATATCGAGGTCGTCGAGATCGAGGGGGAGGATGTGATCGTGGTGCACATTCCGGAGAGCCAGTCAAAACCCCACCGCCTGATCAACTCCGAGGCCAACGGCAACGACACCCGCGTCTATATCCGGCAGGGAGAGCGGAGCATGATGGCCAGCAAGGAGGTGGTGCGGGTGCTGGAGGCCAGCTCGGCCGACGCCCCTCCCCTCAGGATCGAGATCGGCCAGATCGAGCGCGCCCTGTTCGACTACCTGGAACGGCACGAGCGGATCACCCTCCGGCAGTTCCAGCATATCGTGAACATCTCCGAGCGCCGCGCCTCCCGCACGCTCGTCCGCCTGGTCCGCGCCGGGCTGATCCGCCTCTTCACCGGCCATGGGGACGACTACTACACCCTGGTCTGAGCCCGCGCAATACCGGCGTGTTCATGCCCGACGCGTCGCGCCCGGCTCCGGCGCGGGATGCCTCAGAACAGCAGGCGCACGCCGGCCAGCAGCAGCGCCAGGCCGATCAGCAGCTCGAGCGTGGAGTCCTTCGCGCTGCGGGAGATCCTGATACCGAGCAGCGAGCCGGTCCCCGCCCCCACCAGCCCCACCGCCCCCGGCACCCAGAGATTCGATCCGAGCATGCCGTAGAACGCGTAGGTGCCGACGCGAACCAGGCCGCTGAGCGCGCCGAGCACGCCGTTGGTGGCCGTGACGGCGCGTGGCGCCAGATCCGCCGCGGCAAGCGGGATCGTCTGCAGCGGCCCGTGTCCGGCCCCGAGAAGCGTGCTGATCACCCCGGAGACGAACCCGGCGGCCGGCAGCATCCACCGTTTCATCCCCCGCGGCTCCGGAAGCTCCACGTAGAGCCTGACCACGTAATAGGCGCCGAAGATCACCAGCATGGCGCCGATCGCCGTCCGGAGCATCGAGGGATCCACATCCTTCAGAAACGCCGCGCCGAGAAGCGATCCCGGCACGATGCCGATCACCATCATCCACGATGCCCTGAGATCGACGAACTCCCGGAGCACGACCGCGCGGACGATGTTCCAGCCGAGGGAGATGATCGCCGTGAGCATCACGGCGGTCTCCGCGCCGGTCACCAGCACCAGCACCGGCAACAGGAGAAGGGCGCCGCCGAAGCCGGCCACGGTGTCGAGCGTGCCGGCGATCAGCGCCGCGAGAAGTACTTCGATGAGCTGCATGGGCCTGTCGGATTCGAAGGGACGTGAGGAGTCGCGGAAGTTAACAAACGGCGGCGAGTGCCCGATCTTCCCCGCCATCATCCGACGCGGCGCGACCGCATGCCCAGCTACACAATGACGAGGCGGAGCGATGTCCGTGGCGAACGGAGTCGTCCGGAAATGGTCAACCGGCGAAGGAGCCCGAAGCCGAATGCCGATGGAGCGTGTGACGTGGAGAGGACGTGGAGAACGGGGATCGACGGGATAGGGGGCGGAGCGTGGGATGGCGATCGCGACGGCGGCCGTGGGATCGGCGCGTGCCTCGGCGTGGGCCTCGGCGTGGGCCTCGGCCGCGAGCGTCAGCGGTTCCGCTTGGTGAACCACTCGACGGCGCGCCGGGTGAGGTAGCTGGCCAGCGGATGCTTGAACAGGGGCATGGAGATCGACTGCTGGAACATCTCCTGCGCTTTCTTCCACTCCCCCATCCGCTCGTAGGTGTAGGCCATCTCGGCGTAGACCGTGTTGTTGTCCGGGAAGATCTTGAGGATCTCCCGCAGGTGATAGAGAGAGCGCTCGTAGGAGCCTTCCGGGAGCTTGCCGCTGACCAGCTGCACCACCATCCGGAGTCCGACGTTGACCGAGGCGATCTCGCGATGCCAGCGTCCGAGCACCAGGTGTCCGATCGAATTGTTGTCGATCAGCACCGCGCGCTCGGCGTGATTCCTGACCAGCCAGGCGCTGGAGATGATCTGTTTTTGGGAACCGGTCAGTTGCGCCTGCATCCCGAGCGCGCCGGCGAGCATGGCGTGGCCGGTCGAGGAGTTCGGGTTCAGGCTCAGCGCGCGCTCGGCCCACATCCGCATGTTTCTGACATGCTCCACCTGCAGCGACGGATCGTGATCGTGGCCGAGAAAATAGATCTGGTAGTAATGAGCGCGCGAAAGGTGACTGCAGACCTCGGCCGAGGGATACTTGCTGTAGAGCGCCTCCCAGAGCTCGATCGCCGTGCCGCCGTCGCCCCCCATGAGGGCGCGATATCCCGGCTGGAGATATTCCGGAATGGCCTCGGCGAATTCCCTCTCCCGCTCGGACGATCCGTTCGCCGGCGTGCGGGACAGATCATGTCCGGCGATATGGTGATCGTTCCGTTCGGTCATGTCGAGAAGGGAATCGGGAGCCGGCGGTGGGTCTCCCCGGAATCGTGCGGGCCTCGGCTCGGGGAACTCTCTGGAATGATCGGTCGTTCATCAGCCGCGCCGCTCCGGACCAATGGACGGAGTCTCGGAGGACGAAGTCTCGGAGGACGAAGTCCTGGGGCGCGGAGTGGGCACCGCATCTCGTATCTTGAACGTAGACGCACAATTGTACAAACGGCATTTCCGAAACGGTGTAACATTCTGTCTTGCCTTCCGGGCTTGCCTTGGCCGTGCGCAACCTGAAGATACGTTGTAGTACGATCCGGATTCCATCGATGTTCACGATTCTCGACACGGTCGCCGACGGCGCGCTTGCGACCGCGAAATTCGCCTGCGATCTGGGCGCCTGCAAGGGCGCCTGCTGCACCACTCCCGGCGGCCGCGGCGCCCCCCTGGCCGATGAGGAGGTGGAGCTGATCCGCGAGGCGATCCCCGCCGCCCTCCCCTACCTGGCCGAGCGCAACCGGAGGATCATCGGCCTGACCGGCGGCGTCGAGGGAGTCCCCGGCGACTACGCCACCGTCTGCATCGATCAACGCGACTGCGTCTTCGTCTATTATGAGAAGGACGTTGCAAAGTGCGCCATTGAGCGCGCGCACTTCAACGGCGAGACTCCATTCCGTAAGCCGATCTCCTGCCATCTGTTCCCGATTCGCGTCAACGAATTGTTCGACGGTACCTATCTGCATTACGAGAAGATCAGCGAGTGCCGCCCGGCCGTCGCCAACGGCGAGAAGAAGGGAATCCCCCTGTACAAGTTCCTCAAGGATCCGCTGACGCGCGCCTTCGGCCCCGAGTTCTATGCCGAGCTGGTGGCCAGGATCGAGGAGAAGCCGGCGAAAGGAAAGCGGGGGGAATGACCCAGATGGAGATATTCTTCCCCGCCGAGGCGCGCCGATGCGTCTCCGGCGGGGAGGAGCGCCACGGGCCGATGCCCACGCTATCCGTTTCCCCCTTCCGGAATCCGGGTGCCGGGGAGCCACCATGAGGGAGGTGAAGTGACGGCGGGCTCCTGATGTCGCCGGAGATGAATGAGAAGACTGTAATGCAGATTCCACGCGGTTTCACGATCGCTCGCGCCATCTCGTTTGTATATTGGCCTGTGACGTTTGGCGACAATGAGACTGACTGGCACGGTATGTGATATCACCCTGGTACCGAGCCTTGCTCTGATACGATGTTCTTCATTCTGAACCGGCAACGTTATGCTCTCCCTTTCGCAGCGACAGGCCCTGGCCCAACGGCTCTCCCCGCAGCAGGTGCAATACCTGAAGATGCTGCAGCTCCCGATCATCGCGTTGGAGCAGCGCATCAAGCAGGAGATAGAAATAAATCCGATGCTCGAAGAGCTTTCTGAAACCATTCAGGAAGTCGACAACGAGCTCGATCAGGATCAGACCACCCCGTACACCGAGCGCGCCAGCGACTCCTCCGATGAGGGGGGCTCCGGAGGGAGCGATACTCCCCAGATCGAGCAGCCGACGACGCAGGAGGAGTTCAACTCCCTGGATTACAACTGGGACGAGGCGATCTCCGAGGAGTACGAGGGATATAAAGCCCCCACCTTCACCGGCCCCGATAACGAGGAACAGGAAGAGATCCCGCAGCGCGCCGAGCAGTCGCTCAGCGATCAGCTGCTGGAGCAGCTCCGCGTCCAGCTCTTGAGCGAGGACGAGCTGGCCCTGGCCGAGGAGATTATCGGGAATATCGACGAGGACGGCTACCTCCGCCGCGATCTCGGCGAGATCCTGGAGGACCTGAACAAGTTTCTCGGAACCACCCGGCGCAACGCCGAGCTCCGCGCCCAGCAGGCCGGCGACCATCAGCTCGGCGACGGACACTTCGACGCCTACGAGGAGATCGTCGGCGACGAGCCGTTCGGCCGCGAGCGCCTGCTGGCCCATATCCTTCATGAGGAAGAGGAGGAGCTCTTCGGCCGCCGGAAGAAATCCGACGATGAGGAGGAGGACGTTCCGATCGACGCCTTCTCGGTGAGCTTCGACGACGACGATCTCGGCTTTGCCCGCCCCTCCGGTGGAGGAGGCCGCAACGGAAGCGATCATCACGGCGGCGAGGCCACCCAGACCATGGTCGCCGAGACGAAGGCCCCCACCCTCTCGCTCGAGGAGATGTCGCGCCTGTCGATCGAGGATCTGGCCAAGCTGCTGGAGCAGGGAACCTCCGCGTTCAGCCCGGCTCCGCCGGCCGCCGGCGGCACGCTGCAGATGACCGACGGCGTGGCCACGGCCACGCTCGCCCCGGAGACCGAGACCGCCATCGAGCCGATCTTCTCGATTGAGGAGGCCGAGCGGATCCTTCAGCGGATCCAGCGTCTGGACCCGCCGGGCATCGGCGCCCGCGACCTGAGAGAGTGTCTGTCGATTCAGCTCGAGCTGGAGCGGGCCAAATCCCCGTACCACGAGCTGGCCCTCCGTGTGATCCAGGAGACCTACACGGAGTTCACGATGAAGCACTTCGAGAAGATCTGCCATAAGATCGGGTGCTCCACCGACGAGCTGAAGGAGTCGATCGAGGTGATCCGCACCCTCAACCCGAAGCCGGGCGAGGGATCGGTCTCGATGGTCGACGACAACTATCTGACCCCGGACTTCATCATCGAGCGGGACGGGGAGGATTTCATGATCATCCCGAACGACCGCCATATCCCGTCGCTCCGGATCAGCCGCGCCTATCAGGATCTGATGCGCCGCGGCAACGCCAAGCGCAACGGCATCGACCGGGACACGCGCAAGTTCCTCCGCGAGAAGTTCGAGGCCGCCAAGTGGTTCATCGCCTCGATCCAGCAGCGCCGCCAGACGATGATGAAGGTGATGCGCGCGATCGTCGACCTGCAGATGGAGTTCTTCCTGAACGGACCGAACCACATCCGCCCGATGATCTACAAGGACGTGGCCGAGCGGATCGGGATGGATATCTCCACGGTCTGCCGCGTGGTCAACGGCAAGTACTCGCAGACCGATTACGGCACCTTCGAGCTCCGCTACTTCTTCTCGGAGAAGCTGGAGACCACCTCGGGCGAGGAGGTCTCGACCAAGATCGTCAAGTCGCGGATCCTCGAGATGATCGAGGCCGAGGACAAGAGCCATCCGCTGTCGGACGACGCGATCAGCAAGTCGATGCAGAAGGCGGGCTTCAACGTGGCGCGGCGCACCGTGGCCAAGTACCGCGAGCAGATGAATATTCCGGTGGCCCGCCTTCGTCGGGCACTCTGAGCCGGAGTCCGAACGTCATGGGCCGGGAGAGGGCGTGCCGAGGCACCCCCCTCCCGGCCCATCGTCATTTCTCCCCCGCCATCAGCCGGCGCTCCCCGCGGAATCGCGTGGCCGGTGAGGAGCGATCGCGTCGGGACGATCGCCGATTCTTCCGTGGTCCGGGAGCGGGGGCATCGCTATCTTTGGCCCCCTTACCCGGAGGCCCCGCCCTCGCGTCCGCCTCCATGGGTGCCCCGCCGGGCACGCGGCTCCGGCATCTCCCACGTGTGGAGGCATGCCCGCCGGCGATGGGAAGGTGGCGCCACGGGCGGCCGGCATCGGTCGCGGCGCCGCGCCCGAGGCACGGCATCAGCAGGCGCGACGCCCGTCGGCGCGCGCAACGAACGCACGAGAACAAATCATCGGTTCCAGGAACAGCTCAATGAACGCCTCTCTGAACGAATGGTCGGCGATCCAGGCTCTTACTCCCCGCGAGATCGTCGCCGAGCTCGATAAATACGTGATCGGCCAGCACAACGCGAAGCGCTCGGTCGCGATCGCGCTCCGCAACCGGTGGCGCCGCCAGCAGGTGGCCGGCCAGATGCGCGAGGAGATCATGCCGAACAACATCATCATGATCGGCGCGACCGGCGTCGGCAAGACCGAGATCGCCCGGCGCCTTGCCCGCCTGGCCAACGCCCCCTTCCTGAAGGTGGAGGCCACCAAGTTCACCGAGGTCGGCTACGTCGGCCGCGACGTGGAGTCGATCATCCGCGACCTGACCGAGATCGGCGTGGCGATGGTCCGCGCCGAGCACGCGGTCAGGATGCACGAGCGCGCCGAGGAGCAGGTCGAGGAGCGCCTGCTGGATCTGCTACAGCCGCGCGACAACGCCTTCGCGATGACCCCCTTCATGATGCCCGGCATGCAGATGCAGCCGCCGCAGCAGGATCCGGCGCAGTTCCAGCGGGAGCGCGAGGAGCTTCGCCGCGCGCTCCGCGCCGGCGAGCTCGAGACCCGCGAGGTGGAGCTCGACATGGCCGACGACAGCTACTCCAGCCAGATGGGCTCGATGTTCTCCTCCCTGGCCGGCGACGAGATGGGACGCCAGCTTCAGGACCTGATGGGGAACATGATGCCGAAGCGGACCGTGCATCGCCGAGTCCCGATCTCCGAGGCACGCCGCATCGTGGCCGCCGAGGAGACCTCCCGCCTCGTCGACAACGACGCGGTGATGCGCGAGGCGGTCGAGCGCGTCGAGAACTCCGGCATCGTCTTCCTTGACGAGATCGACAAGATCGCCGGCAACAGCGGCTCCGGCGGATCCGGTCCCGACGTCTCCCGCGAGGGAGTCCAGCGTGACCTGCTCCCGATCGTCGAGGGCTCGACGGTCAACACCAAGTACGGCCCGGTGAAGTCGGACCACGTTCTGTTCATCGCCTCCGGCGCGTTCCACATCTCGAAGCCGAGCGATCTGCTCCCGGAGCTTCAGGGACGCTTCCCGATCCGCGTGGAGCTGGACTCGCTCACCGCCGACGACTTCGTCGACATCCTCACCCTGCCGGAGAACGCGCTGGTGAAGCAGTACCGCGCGATGCTGGCCACCGAGGGGATCAACCTGATCTTCACCGACTCCGGCATCAAGGAGCTGGCGCGCGTGGCCGCCGAGGTGAACGAGGAAGTGGAGAACATCGGCGCGCGTCGTCTGCACACGGTGCTGACCGCGCTGCTGGAGGATATCCTCTTCGAGGCGCCGGACATGGATCCGAGCACGACCATCACGGTCACGCCGGAGATGGTGCGCGAGCGTCTGCGCGATATCGTCGACAGCGAGGAGCGGAGCCGCTACGTGCTCTGAGCCGGCGCATGGCGATCTCAGAAATGTCACGGCCCCCGTCTCTATTCGACGGGGGCTTTTATTTTTGCGGGCTCCGCGCCGATCCATGTCGCGCCGAGCCACGTCGCGCGATCGGTCAACACGATGCCGGCGATGCATGCGATGCCGGCTCCACGAGAGCGGCGATGCGCTTCCGTCAACGGCCAACTCTGCGAGCCTCCGTGCCGATCAATCCGACGCGAACATCCTCCGGGCGATCTCATCCACGCCGCCACGCCGCCGGCGAATCGGCCATGATCCTTCCCCGGCTCCTGGTGACCCTGGCGCTGGCGACCCTGTCGCTGGTGGCCCTGGCGATGGTGGCCGGCTGCGCCACCGGACGCTGCGGCGGCATCGAGACCTTCGGCAACGTGGGGCCGACCGTCAACTCCCCGTACGACGAGTACGCGCCGGTGCCGACCGACACGGCGATGCTGATCTTCACCAGCAACCGCGTCGAGAGCGGCCGCGGCGGCCTGCGCGATCAGTACGAGCCGGTGCGCCCCACCCGCCTCTACTTCTCGATGCGGCTCGAGCGCGAATGGGATGCCCCCCGCGCCTATACGATTCTGGAAGGACTCGAGCGGGAAGATGCCGCCACGCTCGCGGTGGCCCCTCCCGGCTCCCCGTTCCGGACGATCGCCTATGTGGGAATCTGCGGACGGAGCGGCGGCGTGGGAGGATGCGATCTCTTCGCGGTGATCGGCGGTGAGAAGGGGGGATACGTGGATCTCGGCGCGGCGGTGAACTCCCCGGCGTGGGACGGCCAGCCCTACGTGACCCCCGACGCGCAACATCTCTACTTCGCCTCCGATCGCCCCGGCGGCTTCGGCGGCACCGATATCTGGATCTCCGACCGGCTCCCGAGCGGCGCGTGGGACACGCCGCGCAACGCCGGCCCCGCCGTCAACTCCGCGGGGGACGAGCTCTCCCCCTTCCTCGATGCCCGGAGCGGCAAGCTCTACTTCGCCGCGAAGACCGACAGCGCCGGCTTCGACATCTTCACCTCCAGCGCCGGCGCGGCCGGACGCGAGCGGCTTCCACGCCCCTACAACTCCGAGTCGGACGACTTCACTCCCTACGTCCTCGGCGCCACGCTCTATCTGGCCTCCAACCGCCCCGGCGGCTGCGGCGGCTACGACCTCTACGCGTTCCCCCTCTGAAGCATATCGCTCCCCTTCTCACGTTCCCACCTATCGCATCACGAGCCGATGAGCATGTCGGCCCTTCCTTTGCTTCAGGCATCCCAGACAGTCGGAACAAAGAGATCGAACGCGGTCGTTATGCTCCTGTTCGGGTTGATACCGGTTGCCTGCATGATCCTCGGTGGGATCATTGCCACGTTTCGCCCCGCCGGACCGAGGCTTACCAGCGCCATCCTTCATTTCGCCGGCGGCGTCATCTTTTCCGTCGTGGCCGTCGAGCTTCTTCCGGATATCCGGGAGCGGCACGCGCCACTGGAGGTGATCATCGGCTTCGGTGCCGGCATCATCGCGATGACGCTGATCAAACATTTTTCGGAGAAGGTGCCCGGCAGGGAGAGCACGCGTGGCGCCATTCCCTATGGCCTTCTGACCGGCGTGGCCATCGACATCTTCATCGACGGCCTGCTGCTCGGCATCGGCTTCGCCGCCGGCGACAAGGAGGGAATCATGCTTGCCGCCGCGCTGGCCGTCGAGATCCTCTCGCTGGGACTGGCCACCGGCACCTCGCTCGTCAGAAGCGGCATCTCGCGGGGAACCATCATCCTGCTCGTGGCCGGCACCGGCACGCTCTTCTTCGTCGGGGCGGTCATCAGCACGACTCTTTCAGCCCGCCTTTCGACGGAAGTTCTCGAGATCGTCCTCTCATTCGGATTGTCCGCGTTGCTGTACCTGGTCACCGAGGAGCTGCTCAGGGAAGCGCATGAGGAGCCGGAGACGCCGCTGCTCACCTCGGCGTTCTTCATCGGGTTCCTTCTGTTTCTCATCCTGGGAATGGTGATCTGATCCGGCGAGGGAATGCGCCCTGCACCAGGGCATGGCGCCGACACGGACTCGGCCGTCAACGCCGCCCTGCCGCGAGAGCACGCATCGACGAGCGGCGCCACATTCCCGGGGATATCGGGTCACATCACGCCGCTTCGCATCCGCTCCCTGATCTCCCTGGCGGCGGCCGTGGGATCGTCGGCGGCGCAGACCGCGCCGATCACGGCCACGCCATGCGCGCCGGCGGCGATCACCTGTCCGGCGTTCGCGGCGGTGATACCGGCGATGCCGATCACCGGAATGCTCGACGCCGCCGCGACCTCCCGCACCACCTCCAGGCCGAGCGGGGGCACCGCGAGCGATTTCGAGGTGGTGCCGAAGATCGGGCCGAGCCCGACATAGCTGGCTCCCTCGGCGATCGCCTGCCGCAGATGCTCCACGTTCCTGACCGTCCCGCCGATGATCCGTTCCGGTCCGAGGATGCGCCGCGCGATCGCGATCGGCATATCCTCCCGTCCGAGATGGACGCCGTCGGCATCGACCGCGAGCGCCACGTCGACCCGATCGTTGATCAGGCAGGGGACGCCGGCCCGGCGGCAGACCTCGCGCACGGCCGAGGCCTCCGCGATCAGCGCGCGGATATCGGTCGACTTGCTCCGGTATTGAATCACGTCGGCGCCGCCGGCGATCGCCAGCTCCGCGAGCTCGGCGTGCGCGTGGCGCCGCTGCACCGTCGTGTCGGTGATGACGTGGAGGGAAGGAACGGGAAGATCGAGCATGAGGGATCGTGAATGCGGGGATCGGGACAACGCGCCAAACATACGACGCATCGGGAGCGCGAAGGATGCCGGGTGGGGTGATTCGACGTCGGCGAGCGACCACCGGCATATCCGGAATGACGAACGGGGCGCCCGATCGGACGCCCCGTGCTCGTTCATCATCGATGCTTCAACGCGAGGACAATGGCGCGCGATCGGCGTGGCGCGCGATCGGGCATGGCGCATGGCGCAGGCTGAAGACCTGCGCCTACCAGCGCGCCTACCATTACGCCGGCCGTTACGCCGGCCGATGATTTCTCGCGTTGACGGCGCGCAGGCTGAAGACCTGCGCCTACCAGCGCGCCTACCATTACGCTGGCCATTGCGCCGGCCGATGATTTCTGGCGTTGACGGCGCGCACGCTTTGAAGGCCCGCGCGCCCGGCAGCGAGGCACGATCACCAGGAGTGGCCGGAATCGTACCAGGTCCGGCCGTGCGCCTCGCGTCCCATCGCCTTCTTCAGCCCCACCCAGGTCTCGAAGCTCACCACGCCGGGCGCCTTGGCGCCGAGATCCTCGTCCCCGCGATAGAAGAACGTGTAGGTGATCCGCCCGAAGCGCATGAACTCCACGCGCGGGTCCAGGCCGACGGTCTTGTAGATGCAGTCGCGCCAGGTGCCGGTGTTGACGTACATCACCTCGTGCCCCCCGGCGCCGTCGAGCGGGCGCTGGAGGGGAAAATGCGTGTGGCCGTAGACCACGTAGTGGATCGACGGATCGACCCGCCAGGAGCGCTCGGCGAAGGCGGCGCGCAGGTGCAGATCCTGATCCGGATCGACCGGATTGGAGCCGACGCCGGCAAAGAACGGGAGCAGATCCTCGGCGCGCAGCCGGGTGAGCAGCCCCTTCGGAATCCACCGTATCAGCCGGTTGCTCACCGCGCGCAGCCCCTCGTCCATCCGCGTGTTCGGGTTGCGCCAGGTCTGCACGAAGCGGATGTCGAGGATATCACGGATGATCGTCTTGAGCGACGCGCTGAGCGGACCGCGCACGTCGGCGCGCTCCTCGCTCTTGATCTGATAGGTGAGCCACTGCAGCGCGTGGGTGAACGGACGCACCAGGGCGATCGCCTCCATCTGCTCCATCACCTGGTCGTCGATCGCCGGATGCTCCGCCCGGTACTTGGCCAGCTCGTGCGGCAGCTTGGCGCCGAATTCCACGCCGAGCACGTCGCCGATCGGCACCTCCAGGTGCGCCTCGCGCGTCAGCCGCTCGCCGCCGCCGTAATTCCAGACATCGAACTGATGTCCATGCCGGGCCAGCACGCCGTACTCGGTATCGCAGAGCTCGTTGAGGAACCACCATTCCCCATCCGGATCCCCCTGCACCGTGCCGGGAGCGACCGTGGCGCCGGTAATGCGCGCCACCTCGCTCCGAAGCTCCGGATAGAGGTTCACGATCCGGTCGTGATTCCCCGGCAGATAGACCGTCTTGATCTCCAGATCGTGGCCGAGATCCTCCCGCAGCCGATCCGAAAGCGTCCGGATGAACTCCAGGGATTCCCAGTTGCGATAGAGGATCGTATCCTCCGGCACCGACTCGCGCCGAAGATCGCGCGGAAGCTGGCCGAGGATCTTCAGGGTCCGCGAACAGGTCCTGCTGCCGGCGCGCGGCACCGGGATATCGGCCAGGCCGTTGGCTCCCCAGGGACGATCCTCCGGAAGCTCCTCGAACCACTGCTCGGTATGGAGAAAATCGAACGTGTCCCCGAGAAGCACCAGCTTCACCTCGCGCGCATCCTTGGCTCGGACCACCGAGAGAAGATGCGGATAGAACACGTTCGTGAAGGCCGCGGAAGAGAAATTGTGCTTCCCGGCCGTCTCATCGACGAAATGCAGATCACTGATCACCACCAACATCGGTACGCTCCTTGCTCGTCTCGCCGGAAAGCTTCAAATCTCCGGCCAGAACGTCCCGTGTCGCGGAATAACGCAAACGCCCGCCCGGAATGGCTCCGGACGGGCGTCGATCGCGTGGGGCCGCCGGCTGATCGGCGGGCGTTGCTCGCGGGATACTCGCGAGCTGCTACTGGCGCTCCGGCACCAGCACCATCGTCGTCATCGTCTTCATGTCGAAATACCGCCGGGCCGCGTTCTGCACCGACGCCGCGTTCATCTTCTCGATCAGCGGCTCGACCTTCACGTTGACCACCGGATCCTCGCCGTTGACGTAGCTGTTGGCCAGCTGCGACAGCCAGTAATCGTTCTGCTTGCGCGTGGTCTCCAGGCCGCGACGCTGAATCTCCCGCACCTTCGCCAGCTCCTCGGCCGTCGGTCCTTCCTTCTTCAGCTTCTCGATCTGCTCGAGCGTCGTGCGCGTCAGCTCGTCGACGCGGTCCGGAGCGCATCCGAAGCTCACGGTCATCAGATACCGCTCCTTCGGCAGGTGCATCGGGGAGCCGTTGACGCCGACCGAATAGGTGCCCCCCTTCTCCTCGCGCAGCGCCTCGCGCAGCCGGATCCGGAGCACCTCCACCATCGCCTGCATGTCGAACCGGTTCTGAAGATTCCAGTCGAAATCGCCGGTGAAGTAGAGCCGCACGGCGCTCTTCGGCTCCAGCCCCTTGCGCACCGCCTTCTGCTGGCCGCCGCGCGCCAGGCGCATCCCCACGTCGCGCCAGGTCTCCTTCCGTCCGGAGCTCGGCAGGCCGCCCAGATAGGTCTCGACCAGCGGACGGAGCGCCGTCGAGTCGAAGTTGCCGACGATCACGAAGGTCAGATCGCCGAGATCGGCGAAACGGTTCCGGTAGATGTCGAGGGCACGGTCCAGATCGATCCGGTCCCAGGTCGAGGCGTCCCACGGGCGGGCGCGGAGATGACCGTTCCAGATCGTGGCGCGCACCGAATCGTCGAACACCACCTCGGGGATCGCCGAGCGGTTCCGGAGCGCCCCCTGCTCGCGCGACTTCAGCGAGGCGAAGGCGGCCGTGTCCCGCCGAGGCGCGGTGGCGTAGAGATAGATCAACTGGAACATCGTCTCCAGATCGCGCGGCGAGGCGCTGCCGTTGATCCCCTCGCGGAGTTCGCCGATATACGGGGAGACGCTCACCACCTGGCCGGCCAGCTTCTTCTGCAGCGTCACGTTGTCGAACGTCCCCACGCCGCTCTCGTCGACGATGTCGGCGGCGGCGGCGGCGGCATAGAAATCCGCGTCGCTCACCAGCGAGGTGCCGCCGGGACTGAAGGAGGTGAAGCGGACCTCGTCGTTCTTGAAGTCGGTCGGCTTCAGCGCCACGCGCACGCCGTTGGAGAGCTTCCATTCGGTGACGCCGAGCTCCGGGATCGAGCGCTCGGAGACGATCTTCCCCTTCTTCGGCTCCGTCGGCAGCAACGGCTCGTTCGAGACGTTGTCCACGTACGGCGTGATCTGCATGCCGTCGATCGAGGCGAGCACCGCGCGGAGCGCCGTGCTGTCCGGGATGGTGAGCCCCGCCTTCTGCGGCCCGCTGACGGTGATCACGCGGTTGCGCGCGCCGAGCCAGCCGTCGGCCAGGGCATTGACCTCGTCCAGCGTGATCCCTTCGAGATAGATCTTGTAGAGCTGGAAGGCCATGTCCACCGAGATCGCCGGCTCGCCGTTCAGGTAATCGGAGACGTAGCTGTTGGCGTAGGCGCGCGACTCGGTCTTCTCACGCTCGGCGTAGGCGCGCTCCATGTCGCGCATCATCTCGGTTTTCTGCCGGGCGAGCTCCGAGGCGGTGAAGCCGTAGCGCTTCACGCGCGTGGCCTCCACCAGAAGCGTCGTGAGCGCCCGTTCCACGCCGCTGTCGGCGACCGCCGCCGAGAGGACGCTCATCCCCTTGGTTCTGACCAGGCCGCCGGAGGAGGCGGTGCCGTAGAGGTAGGGAGGGTCCGGACGCCGCGCCAGCTCCGACAGGCGCGCGCGGAGCATCGAGCTGAAGAGCTCGTCGACCATGTCGCGCCGGTACTCGTTCATGCTCCGGGTCTTCTCCGGCGGACGCTTGGTGTAGACGGCGATGTTGGTCATCGTCAGCTCCGGATCGGTCACCACGCTGAAGAGCGTCTCGTCATGATCCGGTACCGGATAGAACTGGCGCGGGCGGGGATCGGACGGGCCGCCGATGCCGGAGAAATGCTCGGTGATCAGCTTCTGGATCTGCTCCTTGTCGAAATCTCCCACGGCGATCACCGCCATCAGCTCGGGGCGGTACCAGTCCTTGTAGAAGCGCCGGAGCACGTCGTGATGGAAGGTGTCGAGCACCGCCTTGTCGCCGATCGGGCGTCGCTCGGCGTAGCGCGAGTCGCGCATCAGCACCGGGAACTGCTTGTCGGAGACGCGGTTGCCGGCGCCGCGGCCGAGCCGCCACTCCTCGACCACCACCCCCCGCTCCTTGTCGATCTCGTCATCGTCGAACGAGACGTTGTGCGCCCAGTCCTCCAGGATCTGGAAGCCGGTCCTGAGCTCCTCGGCGCTGTCGGTCGGGACCTGGAGCATGTACACCGTCTGGTCGAAGCTGGTGTAGGCGTTCAGGTCGGCGCCGAAGCGCATGCCGGTGGATTCCAGATAATCGACCAGGCGGCTCTTCGGAAAGTTCTTGGTGCCGTTGAAGGCCATGTGCTCCACGAAGTGGGCCAGCCCCCGCTGCTCCGGATCCTCGAGGATCGAGCCGGCGTTGACCACCAGCATGATCTCGGCGCGCCCCTCGGGACGATGATTCGGACGGATATAGTAGGTGAGTCCGTTCGGCAGCGTGCCGATCGTCACCTTCGGATCCGAGGGAAGGGTCTGGTCCGGCTCCAGCCGGCTCTTGGAGGGATCGATCTTCTTCGGATCGAGGTCGTACTGTGCCAGCGCGCAGGAAGTGGTGAGCGCGAAGGCCAGCATCGTTATCGACAGGAATCGTCGTTTCATAGATCGTGTCGCCCCCCGATGTCGGGGAGCCGTGGGATGGTCTGGGAAGATCCGCCGGCCGCGACTGGGCGCGACGGCTTCGGAACGTTCGTGCATGCCCGGATGATCGCCTCGCCGGCCACCGGCCGGCAAGGATGTTCGCCGCGACCGGCCGCGCGATCGATCACGCGATCGGCCGCGAAACCGACGGCGAGGCCGGCCGGAGATGCGAGGGCCGCGCGGGCGAGGAGGGCCGGGGCGTGACGGACTCGGGAATCCGACAAGTTAGGCGTTCGGGCCGGCAGGAGCAATGCGGCGGGAATGGAGAGGCGAGGCGATGACGGGAACCGCGGAGCCGGGAGGATGATGGAGAGCCGTCGTGGAGCGCATGGCCGCCAACGGCGGCGGCGGAGATCACGGGGCGCCTCCCGTGCCGGGGGGGGAATACCAGGATCGGCACGGAGGCGCCACCGCGACCCAAAGCCGCGTTCTTCGTCGGTCGTCGGCATGGCCCGCCACGCTCCCGGCCAACGCTGTCTCGCGGGCGGGCATGCGTCGGGGCATGGCAATGCAATGATCCAGGGGGGTGAGCAAAATCTCGGAGCCGCGTGGCGACTCCTGACGTGCGATGGTGACGACAAACGAAGCGCCCCGTCAGGATCCGCCTCTCGCGGCGGGCAATGCCTGTCCAGGGTATCGGAGCCGCGCGCCGGCGCGTGCCGGCATGGCGGGTGTCCCATGAAGCGCTCGCGCGCATATTCGGGGGGCTCCGCCGGGAGTGCAACCGCGGATGAGCAGGTGGCGGGTTTCGATGAGCCGGCGGCGGCTCCGGATGAGCAGGTGGCGGCGCGGCATATGCCGCCGGTCGCGCGGGAAGGTGAAGGGATGAGCGTCGCGACGATCGCGGACGATGATCCTGCGTCGATATCCGGATCGCCCCATCCTTCGATTCCGTGTCAGAGAGTGGAGAGCCGGGACAGAAGCTCCTCCTTCCGCCGGCGCGAGACCGCGATCTCCGAGCCGTCACACATCACCAGTTGCCCCCCTTCCCCCTTCACGTAGCGTCGCACGTGGTGCAGGTTCACCAGGTGGGAGTGATGGATGCGGAAGAATCCCATCTCCCCGAGCAGCGCCTCGTACTCCTTCAACGTCCGGCTGACGATCGGCGCCTCGCCGGAGATGAAATGGAAGATGGTGTAGTTGCCGGCCGCCTCGCAGCGGACGATATCCTTCACCTGCACGAAGAGGAGCTCCTCGGCGGTCGGAAGGGCGATGCGGCTGGCGCCGGGATCACGGCCGGCCATGTTCTGGATCAGCGCCTCGAGCACCCCGGAGGGCTTTGCCGTCAGCTCCTTTTCGGCGCGCGCCACGGCCGCCTGAAGCTCGTCGGCGTCGATCGGCTTGAGCAGGTAGTCGAGCGCGCAGAGGCGGATCGCCTTGATCGCGTAGTGGTCGTAGGCGGTGGTGAAGATCACGCCGAAGTCGATGCCCCGCGCCATCTCCAGCAGATCGAAGCCGTTCCCGTAGGGCATCTCGATATCCAGGAACACCAGATCCGGACGGAGGCCGCGGATCGCCTCGGCGCCGGTGGCGGCCGAATCGGCCATGCCGATCACCTCCACCGACGGACAGTGATTCGCCAGCAGCGCGGCAAGTGCCTCACGGCCCCCACGCTCATCATCCACGATGATCGCCCTCAGCGACATGGCATGTTCTCCCGACATAGTCTCTCGTACTGCTTCGTTGACGATGCATGTATCGCCCAGCGCATCCGCGCCGGGCACGTTTCCCGAGCCTCGACGAGCCTTTCCGGGCTTCGGTCAGCCGATCGGAATCCGGAGCTCGACGCGGGTTCCGGCCGGCTCGCCACGCTCATCCAGAAGATCGACCACATCCACCCCGATGCCACCGCTGTGCAGCGAGCTCAGGATCTCCAGCCGGTCGGCGGTCACCCCCATGCCGACCGATTCGAACGGCGCCGGGCCGCTCCGGGCCGGGCCGCTCCGTTTCAGCTCCGCCGACCGGCGACGCCCGATCCCGTTGTCGGTGACGGTGCAGACCAGATGCTCCCCGACCACCGCGATCCCGATCACTAGCTCTCCCCCGGAATCGCGATAGGCCAGGCCATGCTTCACCCCGTTCTCGACGTACGGCTGGATGATCATCGGCGGAATATCGATCAGCGACGGCTCGATCTCCCCATCCACGTCGATCCGATAGGTGAAGGCGCCGTCGTGACGGAGCGATTCCAGGTCCAGGTAGAGCCGGAGCGCGTCCAGCTCCTCGTCGAGCGGGATCCGGTCGTGTCGCGAGCTCTGGAGGATCAGCCGCATCAGCCGCGCGAACTTCACCAGATACTTGTGAGCGCTGGCGCCGTCGTGCGTCGTGATGAAGTTGAGGATCGAGTTGAGGGAATTGAAGATGAAGTGCGGATTCATCTGCGCCTGCAGCGCGCGCAACTGCGACTCGATCAGACGTCGCTCCAGCTCCCCCTGCCGGCGCACGGCGCGGATCCGCGCCAGCACCCCGACGACCAGCGCCAGCACGATCCCCAGCCCCACCGCGATCCGGAACCAGAGCGTCTGCCAGATCGCCGGCGCTATCACGATCTCCAGCTCGGCCGGACGCGGGCTCCAGGCTCCATCGCTCGATGCACCGTAGACCTGAAACCGGTAGCGCCCCGGAGGTACGTTCGTATAGCTGGCCACCGGACGTCGTCCGTCGGCCACGCGCCAGGCCGCGTCCACCCCCTCCAGCCGATAACGGTAGCGGTTGGCCGCGGGGTTGGTGAAGTCGAGCGCCGCGAACTCGATCGAGAAGAAGTTGTCCCCGTGGTCGAGCCGGATGGTCCGCTTCAGTCCGATCGTCGTGTCGAGCGGCATCTCACGATCGAAGAGCTTGAAGGCGGTCACCGCCATCGGCGCGGGCGGTGCCTCGCGGGACATGCTGTCCGGATCGAAGGCGATCACCCCGCCGTTGCCGCCGAAATAGAACCGGCCGTGATCGTCGAAGCAGGTCTTGAAATGGAACTCGCTCAACGGCAGCCCATCTCCCAGCCCGTAGCTCTTGAATGTCCCGCTCCGCGCGTCCAGGCGCGACAGGCCGTTGTTGGTGCCGATCCAGAGATTGCCGTGACGATCCTCCAGGATGGAACAGACCATGTTCGAGGCCAGTCCGTCGCGCTCGGTGTAGTGGGTGGCGCGGCCGGTGGCCGGATCGAAGCGATTGAGCCCTCCCTCGGAGGTCGCCAGCCAGAGTATCCCCCGCCGGTCCTCATGGATGTACCAGACGCGGTTGTCGCTCAGCCCTCCACGCTCGACCGACTCCCGGCCGAAGTGTTGCCAGCGGCTGGTCCGCGGATCATGGAGATCGAGCCCGCCGTCGGAGCCGATCCAGATTCGTCCGCGACGGTCCTCGTGGATGCAGTGGATCACGTCGTTGCTCGGGCCGCCGGGCACGGACGGCATCGCGCGGAACCGGCCGGACCGGCGGTCCATCAGCGCCAGCCCGCCACGGAGCGTCCCGATCCGGAAGCTCCCGTCGCTCCCCTCCTGGATCTCCCAGACGCCTCCCACGGGAATCGACGTGGGATCCGCCTGATCGTGGATGAAGTAGCGACGCCGTCCGTCCGGATCGATCCGCACCAGCCCGCCGTTGGTGCCGGCCCAGAGCGTGCCGTCGCTATCCTGGCGCAGCACGTTCACGATGTTGAACTGCCGTCCCTGCGTGCCGGCGATGTTCAGGTCGTGATGTCGGAACCCGTCGGCGCCCGGCGGAAGCTCGTCCAGACCGCCGCCGCCGGTGCCGACCCAGAGCGTGCCGTCGCGCGTCTTGAGCACGCTTCGCGCGCGGACATGGGAGAGCCCACGGTCCCCCACCGGATCGCGCCGGTAGTGGGTGAAGCTCCAGGCGCGGAAGGTGAGCTTGTCGACGCCGTTGTCGGTGCCGATCCAGAGGTTGCCGGCGCGATCCTCCGCGATGCTGTAGATCGCATCGCTGGTCAGGCTGGTCGGCACCGCCTGGTTGTGCGTGACCCGGAAGTGCCTGCCGGTCCGCTCGTCGAACACATACAGTCCCCCGGTGCCGGTACCGAGCCAGAGCCTCCCGGCCCGATCGCGGAGCACCGTCTTGACGTGCTCGCCGGCCAGGTGCGGATAGGTCAGCGGATGCGTGCCGTAGACGAGCGAATCGCCGACGTGACGGATGAGCACCATGCCGCTGTCGCTCCACTGCGACCAGAGGCCGAGCCGGTCGGCGTGGAGAAGAATGATGTGGAGATATCTCAGGCTCCGATACGAGGGGTTCCGTCGATACCCGATGAACCCGTCGGTGGCCGGATCATAGCGGAGCACGCCGTAGCCGGAGGTGCCGAGCCAGAGCGTCCCGGCCGGATCGACCAGCAGCGAGGTCAGGCCGAAGCCGAGCCCGTCGCCGACGGCGGGCAGATCCAGATGATAACGTCGGAACCTGCCGGTGCGCCGATCGAGCCGACAGATCCCATCTCCCCACCTGCCGCCGCCGCAGAGCACCCAGAGATCTCCCCGCCGGTCCTCGACGATCGAGATCACCCGGTTGCCCGGGATGCTTCCGGGATCGTCCGGATCGTACCAGTGATGCACGAAGCGCCCGGTGACGCGGTCGAACCGGTCGAGGCCGCCGGCGCTCGTGCCGATCCAGATGTTGCCGTTGTGATCCTCGCACAGACAGTCGACGCCGCCGTCGGTGATGGTCAGCTTGTCGTCGATATCGTGCTTGAAGGTCACGAAGGCGTGCCCGTCGTAGCGGGTGAGGCCGTCGCGCGAGCCGAGCCAGAGGAAGCCGTGGCGATCCTGGAGCATGCTCAGGATGTAGTTGTCCGAAAGGCCATCGCGGGTGGTGATCGCCTCGAAGGAAAGGTTGGTCTGCGCCGGCGCCGGAAGCGCATGGACGGCCAGGGACAGCAGCACCATCCGGAGCATGGCCCGAAGCGCGCCACCCGGTGTCCGCGCGCGAAGCCACGTCCGGTCACGGAGCGACATCCGGTCACGACGCGACATCCGTTCGCGGAGCGCCGTCGCGGCGAGGCGGGATGCCGTAACCGATGATGGTGCTGATTGCATGAGCACTCCCACCTCCGCCGCGCGGGAGGACACGCCGACGACGGAGGCTTCGCCTGAAGCAGTTGTGGTCGATCAATCGATAGCGGATCGCGCCCGATCTCGCGTCATTCAACGCCCGGCGATCGGCGCCGGAATCATCATGTCATCTTCTCGGACCTTCACGCCGCGGCATTGGTCTCAACCCGGGGGGAGAGCATCCACGCGGCAGACCGACGCGCGTGCGATCGCCGGACGCACGTCAGTCGGCGCGCTCGCCGGCAAGACGATGGAGCGCGTCGCCGGTCACCCGGAACACGGTCCACTCATCCATCGGCGTCGCTCCAAGGCGCTTGTAGAAGCCGATGGCCGGCTCGTTCCAGTCGAGCACGCTCCATTCCAGGCGACCGCAGCCACGCTCGACGGCCAGCGCCGCCAGCCGCTCCAGAAGCGCCCGGCCGACCCCCTTGCCGCGCGCCTCCGGGAGCACGAAGAGATCTTCCAGATAGATCCCGGGACGTCCGAGAAACGTCGAGAAGTTGTGGAAGAAGAGGGCGAAGCCGACCGGCTCGGACCCGAGATGCGCCAGCAGCACCTCCGCCTTCGGACGCTCGCCGAACAGATGCTCGCGGAGCAGATCCTCGGTGGCCACCGCGTCCTGCGCCAGGCGCTCGTACTCGGCCAGCTCCCGGATGAACCGGAGGATCAGGGAAATGTCGTCAACGGTCGCTTCGCGCAGCTGCAGATCGTGGCTCATGGTCGTGTCGGGTACTCTCCGGCACGCTCGGCCTCGGGTGTGCCGGGCGTGCCGCGGAAATGCATGATGTGTCGCGTGATCGTCGTCGTGGTCCCTTGGCTCAGGAGGCAACCAGCTCCCCGCTCGCGCTCAGGCGTCCGAGGAGCTTCATGCCGAGCAGCGTGTACCAGGCCTGCTCCACCTGATTCTTCCGGAGATAGATGGCCGCGATACGATGGATCGCGTCGACCATGGCCTCGACCTGCTCGCCGCCGCGCGCCCGCGCGATCACCAGGTCGATCGCCCTCTCCGGCGCGCCGACCCGCAGCTCGGTCTCCAGATCGTCGACATCGTGTCCGGAGCCGAGATCGATCCGCTCCCGCCAGAACGCCTCCACGCCGTCATCGGCCGGCAGCGCCCGCACGCCGGCGAGCTTCGCCAGCTCGTTGCCGGTGAGCACCGTGCTGGTCCGGATCTCCTCCGGCAGCCGGTCGAAGCCGATGCCGACATGGGTCGGCTTCTCCAGCGTGAAGACCGCCGGGCCGCTGGCGCGGCAGTAGAGCGGGCCTCCCATGCGCGCCACCAGATCGAGCCGCTCGGCGCTCGGATACTTCCCGTCGAACACCGAGTCCTTGATATGGAACATCACCACCTCGCCGATCAGGAGATTGGCCGAGCCCGGCTTGCCCCCGAAATCGATGTGATGGAGCAGCCTGCACTCGAGCACCATCGGCGACTCGGCCACGCCGAACGGCTTCACCTTCAGGCTCGGCATCTTCGTGAAGCCGGCCTTCTCGAACTCGTCCACCTCCGACGGATAGTCGCTCGATGCCAGGCTCACCTGCTCCACCATCGCGTAGTTGACCACCGAGACGGTGAACTCCCCGGTCGCCTTGATGTTCAGGAAAGTGTGCTTCGGCGTTCCGTCGGTGCCGCGGAACGCGGGGGAGAAGGCGATCACCGGAGGGTTGACGCCGAAGGCATTGAAGAAGGAGAAGGGGGAGAGATTCGGACGCCCCTCCTCGTCGAGCGTGCCGACCAGGGCGATCGGTCGCGGGGCCACGCCGGCCAGCAGATACCGGTGCGCCTCGGCGTGGGGAATCTCGTTCGGGTCGATATGTCGCATTGTAGAGCTCTCGTGAAATCGTCAGTGATCATCATCCCTCCCTCTCTCCGCCCCGACGAGTCGCGTTGACGCGGCATCGGCGGATTCAGCACCGCCGGGTCACCTGGCTCCGGCTCGGAGGGAGAAGCCGGGAAGCGCCGTCGGCGTGCTCACGGGGAGGAGCCTCAGGCGGCCCCGACGTGGGAGGGAGCCTCGGCGGGGGGAAGCCCCAGAAGCTCGCGCGCGCGGTCGAGCGCGTCGTCGATTCCCCCAAAGATATTCTCTTCTCCGATCCGGGCCGCCAGTCCCGAGCGCTCGAGCGCCGTGAGCGGCTGCGCGTGGATGCCGGAGAGGATGAACTCGATCCCCTGCTTCCGGGAGCTCTCCCAGACCTGCTCGAGCTGATGCAGTCCGGTCGAGTCGATCGCCGGCACGTTCCGCATCCTGATGATCCGCACCCGCGGCGGGCTCTCGATCACCGACATCGCCTCCTCGAACTTGTGGGCCGCCGCGAAGAAGAAGGGGCCGTTCACCTCGTAGACCTCCACTCCCGCCGGCACATCCTTTCGCGAGATCGCCTGGGGATCGTCCGGCTCCTCCTCCCGATCCTCCAGCTCCCTGGTCACCACGCCGATGTTGGTGATCGAGGCCATCCGATGCATGAACAGGAACACCGCCAGCAGCACGCCGACCTCGATCGCCACCGTCAGATCGAAGACCACCGTCAGGAGGAAGGTCGTGAGGAGCACCGCCACATCGCTCTTCGGGCTTCTGAGCAGCGCGCGGAAGGAGCGCCACTCGCTCATGTTGTAGGCAACGATGATCAGGATCGCGGCCAGCGCCGGCAGGGGAACGAGCGTGGCCCAGCGGCCGAAGAAGAGCATGATCAGCAGGAGCACCGCCGCGTGCACCATGCCGGCCACCGGCGTGCGCCCGCCGTTGCGGATGTTGGTGGCCGTGCGCGCGATGGCGCCGGTGGCGGGAATCCCCCCGAACAGCGGCGAGGCGATGTTGGCGATCCCCTGCGCCACCAGCTCCATGTTCGACTTGTGATGGCCGCCGATCATCCCGTCGGCCACCACCGCGCAGAGCAGCGACTCGATCGCCGCCAGCAGCGCTATCGTCACCGCCGGGCCCATCAGCTGCCGCACCATCGCGAAATCCACGCTCGGCACGTGCGGCATCGGCAGCGTGGAGGGAATCTGGCCGAAGCGGCTGCCGATGGTCTCGACCGGCAGATGGAACAGCTGCACCGCGAGCGTGGCCAGCACCAGCGCCACGAGCGATCCGGGAATCTTCCTGGAGATCCATGGCCAGACGATGAGCACCGCCAGCGAGCAGAGCCCGATTCCGAGCGCCGCCGGATTCACCGAGGCGGCGTGCGCGGCGTAGGCGCCCCACTTCTCGATGAAGTCCGCCGGCACGCTCCCCATCCGGAGCCCGAGGAAATCCTTGACCTGCGAGGAGAAGATGATCAGCGCGATGCCGCTGGTGAAGCCGACGATCACCGGATGCGGGATGAACTTGATGGCCGAGCCGAGCCTAGCCAGCCCCATGATCGCCAGAAGCACGCCGGCCATGATCGTGGCCACCGCCAGACCGTCGACCCCGTACTTCTGCACGATGCCGTAGATGATGACGACGAACGCGCCGGTGGGTCCGCCGATCTGCACCCGGCTGCCGCCGAGCGCGGAGATGAGGAAGCCGGCCACCACCGCGGTGATGAGTCCCTTTTCGGGAGAGACGCCGGAGGCGATGCCGAAGGCGATCGCCAGGGGAAGGGCCACGACGCCCACGATCAGGCCGGCCGAAAGGTCGGAGAGAAACTGGTCGCGCGTGTACCCCTTGAGCGTGGTCAGAAGCTTGGGCCTGAACATCGTCGAGCCTCCAGGGGATGTGCTCCGGCCGGTTCAGCCGGATGTGATGCGCGCGGAGGAAGGTCGGGGGAGGAGCTCCCGCTCCGGAAGGAGCTCCCGCTCCAGGGCGGCGATCGTCGCGTCGAGCGCGGCGCGCATCCGGAGCACCGAGAGCGTCCCCTGCTCCACCACCTCCGCGTGCTCGAGGCCGGCGGCGCCGGTCTCGCGATGAACATTCGTGATCAGCGACAGCCCGGCCAGCCGGAGCCCCAGCTCCGAGGCGGCCGCCGCCTCCGCCACCGTCGACATGCCGACGGCGTCCGCGCCGATTCTCCGGAGCATCCGCACCTCGGCGCGCGTCTCGTAACAGGGACCGGAGAGCCCCACGTAGACGCCCCGCCGGAGCGCGAGCCCCGCCTCCAGCGCATCCCGCTCGATCCCCGCGTGCAGCTCCCGCGCGAACACGACCGGACGCGCCCCGAGTCCGGCCGCCCGTGCCCCGAGCAGCGAGCCGATGCATTCCTCGATCAGCATGATGTCGCCGGCCCGCATCTCCGGACGGAGTCCGCCGGCGGCATTGGTCAGGATCACGCCCCGCGCGCCGAGCGCCGCCGCGGCACGAACGGTGCGCTGCACCTCGGCCACCGCCACCCCTTCGTAGAGATGTCGACGTCCGAGCGAGACCAGGATCCGGATGCCGGAGGGACGCTCCAGCATCGCGAAGCGTCCGGGATGCCCATCCACCATCGGAAGCGCGGCGAAGGGAGTCGGAAGATCCTGGATTGCGGTCGGCTGGGACGTGATGGGAGTGGTCGTGGAAGGCAAGGCGGAGGACACGTCGATGCTCGCGTCGAGCAGGCGCAGCTCATCCTCGGCAAAGCATCCGGAGAGGCCGGAGCCGAGAACCAGCAGCAGATCGATCGGAGCGTCGAGCACGTCGACAACAGCGGCGTTCACCGGAAAACGGATTCCTTATGGAAGATGGAAACGCGCGGGGCGATGAAATGTACGCTCCAACGGCCGTGCATGCTGCATCGAGATGTAAGGGTATCGAGGATACCCCGCAGGGACGTTCAATTGAACGTCCCGAGAACAACCACCCCGACGATCGAACATCCCGCGAACCGCACGCCGCGCAAGCATTCCCACCGCATGAACGCCCCCCGCGGCGATACGTTGTAGGGACGTTCAATTGAACGTCCCGAACGACAACCACCCCGACGATCGAACGACCCGAACGACAACCACCCCGACGATTGAACGTCCCGAACGACAACCACCCCGACGATCGAACGTCCCGAACGACACCCCCCCCGACGATTGAACGTCCCGAACGACAACCACCCCGGCAATTGAACGTCCCGAACGACAACCACCCCGACGATCGAACACCCCGCGAACCGCACGCCGCGAGCAGCACCGGGATATGTATCCCCACCCGGCAATACGTCGTGGGGACGTTCAATTGAACGTCCCTACGACAACACGTTCTTCCGTCCCCACGTCTGGATCACGCGGACAACCCCGGCGAGCGTGGTCGGATCCTCGGCGTAATCGTGGAGCTCGCGTACCACACGGTCGGTCTCCTCGCGCGTGGCATGGCCGTCGGCTACGACCGCGTCGGCGATATTCTCCATGGTGAGCGGGTTGATCAGCTTCACATCGCCACGGAGCCCCATCGGCTGCGACACGCTCATGGCCACGTCGGCAAAGCCGGCATCGAGAAGCATCGAGGGGAGGCGCGGGCCGATCTCCGGATCGCCGCCGCGCCCACGCACCACCGCGCGGTAGAGCTCCAGGAAGCGATCGAACGCCGGGCTCTCCGGCCAGACGAAATAGCCGTCGAAGTCCACATCCTCCACGATCACCCTCCCCCCCGGACGCAGATGCGCGGCGAGCGCGGCCACCACCCGCTCCGGCTCGGCCAGATGCGACAGCAGAAAACGCGCGTAGACCAGATCGTATCCCTCCCCGGCCGACTCCGAGCGGATGTCGATCGCGCGGTACTCCACGTTCCCGACCGGGCGCGCGGCAGCCTCGGCGCGCGCAAGCTCCAGCTTCCCCGCGTCGATATCGACACCGACCACGCGCCCATGCGGCCCCACGCGCCGCGCCAGCTCCAGCGTCACGTCGCCGCCGCCGCAGCCGACATCCAGGCAGGTCATGCCGGGACCGATCTCGAGGCGATCGAACAGGGAAGATGTGGAGGCAAGAAGAACGCGGGAGAGGAT
The DNA here is from genome assembly GCA_048498995.1 of Bacteroidota bacterium. Classification (GTDB taxonomy): domain Bacteria; phylum Bacteroidota; class Ignavibacteria; order OLB7; family OLB7; genus JBEHWX01. The sequence continues at coordinate 8,647 of JBEHWX010000044.1, read as the reverse complement.
TCTCAGGCGTTCGCGGCCGTGCGTGCCGCCGCGGATGGCGTAGTGCGTGATCTCGGACATGTCGGATTTCCGTGGGAAGCGAAGAGAAGATATCGGCCGGCAATGATACGGAAGCGGATCCTGATCCGCCGCTCCCACGCTCCGCGCCGGCCCGCGTCGATGCGCTCCCCCTACCGCTCGATCCTCACCGTCCGCGTGGTGGTTCCCTCCGGCGTGATCAACCGGATCTCGTAGTCCCCGTCCGGCACCGGCTCGCCGGCGGCGTCCCGGCCGTCCCAGGTCACCGCATACGCTCCGGGAGCCTGTAAGCCCGCCTCGATCGTGCGCACCAAGCCTCCATCGGGACGGAACGCGCCGACCCGCAGCACCATCGGCCCGCGAAGCACGTATCGCACCGGGACCGAATCGGCATACGAGCGTCGCGTGTCGACCTCCAGCGGCTCGCCGGTCGCGCGCGGCCCGGTCAACGTCCGGCCGAGAGTCTTGCGCGCCCATGGGCTGTTCGCGTCGATCCACGCCACGATCGCCCCCTTCTCGCGCGCCGGGAGCGTGAGCCATCGCTCCGCGTAGGCGTTGCAGGCCGCCTCGTACAGACGCTGATCGCGGCGCTCGATCGCGGCAATGGTCCGCTCGGTCTCGCGGGCTAGGGCGCGCGCGCTGTCGGCCGGGATCGAATCGGTCAGATAGGTGATGAAATCGCGGAGCAGTCCGGTCTCCAGGTGGCCGAGTCGGGTGACCGGATTCCAGGTTCGGAGCATCTTCTCCGTCGGGCCGTGGCATTCGCAGTGCGCCTCGGTGGCCGAGAGGTAGCAGAAGGATTCCTGCGTCGGATCGCACTCGACGTTGCAGGTGCCGCAGACGGTCCTGGCCGTGCAGGCAATGGCCGGACGCGGCCGTGGAAGCGGCCTGGTGAAGCTGAGACTGATGGTGGCGGCCACGAGTGTGAGCAGGGTGCGCGTGATGGCGTTCATCGCATTCTCCTCGGGTTGGTCGATGTCTCTGGCGGCGGTGAATATCATGAAGTTCCATGGATGGACAACACGCGGAAGCCGCCGGGACATCTCGGTCCGCGACGGCTTCGGAAGTGTTGGCAGCGACGTGAGGCCTCAGCGAATCGCCGTATCGGATGCCACGGATATTCTCCGCCCGAACCGGCCATACACCGACAAATACGCCTGCCAGAACGGAAGGGCGAGCGCATCCGAGCGGTTGACACCAACGCCATCGCAGCGGACAAGAGTCCCCACCCCATGTCCCCTCACATAGGGGCGGACTCTGACGAAGACGGTATCGCCGTCAAGCGACCTGGGCACGACATAGGCCACCTTCGCCATCACCGGACGCATGCCGTAGAGTGTCGGCGCGCCCGGCGCTGATCGAGCAAGTATGCCGAGGCTGTCGAGCATTGCCACGCGATGTCCGGTCGTCCATCGCACCAGCTCCACGACGTAGTCGATAGAATCAGATGAAAAGAAGTTGTCGGTATCCTGTCGTCCGGTCTTCGGATCGTACCACATCAGCTCGCGATAGAAGGTAATCGTGTCCCCGGCCACGACCTTGAACGGATCGGTGCGGCTACTATCCGTCAGGGCTGAGACCGGAGCCGTTATCTGTTGTCGGAATTTCCACGTCGCCAGACGTGGCCGCATGGCATTGATGCGGCATTCGGTGAAGGTGTACTGAACGCGGCAGGTCGAGTCGTACTCACTCTCGAAGATATAGGCCGCCGCGATGTTTGCATTGAGCGGGAGCGTGTCGGCTCCGTGGTTGATCACGCGGCGGACGAACACACCATCCTGGATCTCGATCTGCATCGTGTCCTGCTGAGCAGCCCTGACGTTGACGCCAACAAGCATCAGCACGAACCAGGAGAAGGTCCACATCGCGAAGCGAGCTCGTGATAGTACGGTGTCTCCATGAATCCCATTAGGAATGCGTATGGACTCAGTCGCACCTGGCTCCCTGGCAGCTTCCAGCACACCGTAAATCTCTTGTAAGTCCACTACCGACGCAGACGGAGCATTGGCGCGTATAAATCGGACCACTCGGATCATCGAGATACTCCCAGACCGTTTGACATAGACAATCGGTTGCCACGTACACACCAGCCTCGGTCTCGACCTCATAGACGCGACACTCGATTTCCGCGCGACTGAGATTGTTCATGTATTCATCGCAGCTTCCGTCCTGGCTGCCGTTTCCCCCACCCGTGCCTCCACCACCTCCACCAGTTCCTCCACCGCCACCAACCGGCGGTACGGGATCCGGATACCGCCACCATCCCGATCCCCACCCCCAGAATCCACGATCGTTCCACCAGTCCCATCCTTCTCCGCCTCGCCCCCCTCCACCTCCTCCGCCCCCGCCTCCGAAGGGATCACCCCCCATATCGATCCAGTCATCGCCATCGCCGAACGGACCGCCGATCAGCCGAGGTGGCGGCATCCGCTCATTCCTCGCGAAGCCAGTACCAACGTCGAGGCCCAGCATGAGAAGGGCCGTCAGAAGAAGAATGCTCACTCTCATGGCTGACCTCACCGGATGACGATTTTCGAAGTTCGTACAATCGAGCCGCCGGCGACCAGGGCAACGTAGTAGATCCCGGCGCTCTCGAAGTGGTACAGGACCGAGGGAGACCACGGCGCCCCCATGGATGGCGCGAACACGACATTGCCCAGAAGATCATAGATGACGATACCAGCTGACGTTCGTTCGCGCGCGCCACCACGGATCTCGATATCACGATCGCCACGCATCACGATGTCCAAAGCCTCCGCGCTCGACGCGAGGCTCTCCAGTTTCTCCGACGTAGACTTGAGGAAGGCCCCTCCGTACTGCCTGAGATATGCGATCCCGAGCGGACTCGTCACGTTCAGCGAAATCCCGGACGTGGATATGTCATGGCGAAGAGGGTAGTATTCACCCGCGCCGCGCGCCATCAGCTTGAGCCGGACGAAGACCGTGTCCCCGTTGAGCGCCGCTGGAATTGCATACTTCACGAGTGCGTTGATGGGCCGGTTACCATAGAAGGTTGGCACGCAGCGCGTCGAGCATGGCAATACTCCCAGGCTGTCGAGCATCGCGACCCGCCGTCCCGAGGAAGCATCAACCAGCTCGACCACATAATCGAGCGTGTCCAGCGACATGAAGTTGTTGCGCTTCTGGGCCTTTGTCTTCGGATCGTACCAGGAGAGCTGCCGGTAGAAGCTCACGGTATCGCCGGCGGTGACGCGGAACGGCGCCGTGTGGCTACTGTCGGAGATCACCGCGATTGGCGCGGCGGCTAGCCGGAGGTGCTTCCAGTTCGGCAACGTCACCTTGACGCCGTTGTGCAGACATTCGCTGAAGAGATAGTTGACGCGTGAGGTGGAATCGTAGAGCATTTCGATCGCGAACGCTGGCGCGATCACGGCCGATGCCGGCAGCGTGTCGCCGCCACGCGAGATACGACTGATGTACAGGTTGCCCTGAACGTTCACGAAGAACGTATCGGGCGGGCTCGGGTGTTGGGCGCGGAGATCACGTGCATGGGCACCGAAGACGCATACCAGGATCAGCACGAACAACGGACGATGACTTCGTGGCTTCATATCGACCTCCCTGAATCGGCGGTGTGTACCGATGGAGAATTTCACAGGTGGACGGCCCGAGACAGGCGCAGGTGTGGTCGTGGAACTCGCATGCCTGCTTGGCCCATCGCTGCTCGTCCGGGCCGGGAGGCCCGCTTACGGCATCACGAACGCACTGAATCTACAGTGTACATTTGCACACAGTCAAGCAAAAAGTGCCGTTGTGTAGGCTATGAAGATCGGACACCGAGCTCTTGTCCACACCGCCGCAGGGGATGCTCGGAACGACGAAGGGGCTGCCCGCCCTCTTCGGATGACGCAGGTTCAGCCCCTTCACAGGGTCCCACTCCTACACCAATGGCGCGCTTGGCCATGGGTTCTGACAACGATCATGGCTCATTCGTAACGAACCCGCGGATCCATGCGGGCGAGGACGATCCTGTAGGCGACGTCCAATGCGGCGGAGAGCCGCGTGGAATCCGGGCAGTCGTAGGCGCTCATAAACTCCTGTGCCCCGACGATCGCGGCATGCAGCAGACCGATCGATTCCTCGCGCGACAGCACGAGTGCGATCTCAGGCTCGAAGTGTTCCATGATGAGTCTCCGTGATTGGTGATTGAGAACTGGAGACGGGGTTATGATGACAGACTCAATTTACTGGACTAGTTTAGCGTTATCAACAAAAACCAGTTGATCTGGATTGCTATGTTTCCTTTCGAGGTCTTCCTGGCGGCTTGGCCGTCTCCTCCTTGATTCGCTCCAGTCCCGCCTCGGTGAAGAGCAGCACATGCTTCTTCATCAGGCGCTTGGGCCCCTGGACCTCGCGCCGTTCCCAGGTGTAGTGGATTCCCTCTTCCAGCACCGGAGGAACGGAAGTACCACGGCTCGTGGTGTAGCCGTTGACGAGCTGGGAGAGGCGCGACTTCTTGATTCCGGTGAGATCAAGGACCTGGTCGGAGGTATGTTGACCTGGTTTAGGCATTCAGAATCAGAAGATCATTCCGACGAGATGCTGTTAAAACGCACCCTCCGGGGAGTTTCCGGCGGGGGGACCTGCCAACTCCATGCAGATTGCACATGGTGTTGAAGATACTAGATCGTCGGCCAAAGCGCTTCTAAATTCCGGCATGCCGCCTCTATCTCTTTTAAGGTTCTCGAACCGGCCCTAGAGCCTTTAATTTCGGCACCACGAGGCACATCCCAGTATAAGATTGACGAGCTAGTCACGCTTTCCATATGCATAAGCGCCGCTTCAAACATGCACTGAGACACGATCTTATGCACGTAAGCAGAGTTCGGTTCTTTGCTGAAATCAAGCTTCACAAGTTTCGTCCGGTTCTTTTCGGAAACATACAAATCAGGAACGACTGAAACTGTCACACCCCCGAACTCAAGAGTCATCTTAGGTTGCCGACTAATGGGTTCAAGCTTTCTGTGCGAGAACGCCGACTCATACTGACGAAGTGCGCGGGAATTATTCTTACAACGAGCGACAATCGCCGCCGAAGCACCAACCGCAAGTTGCATCAATTCATTTGCTTTATCATTTAACCATCGGCGATCATGCGAGTTCTTATGGAATGCGTAAATAAGGTTATACGCATCATAATAGTAAGTTCTCATCGACAACGGCTCATCTTCGTCTGGATATTTGAAGTCCTTTACGACTTTTCGTTGGCCGGCTGGGCTCGCCGTCATAAACTTCACTAGCCCTCTAGTCGTTATCCGTATCATTTCTTTCTTCCTTCCTTTCAGAGTTCGCATATAAGGCCAACAGATCACTCCCCTCCCCTGCACACCTTGCACGGCTCGTAGCTCTTCTTGGCCTCTTCGAGCGTGATGGCGTGGCTGCTCGACTTCAGGTAGCGGCAGCCGGCTGAGTGATACTTCTTGCCGGTGTCGGTGATGTAGACCACCTCGGCCGCCGCCTTCTTCGGCGCGACCTTTGGCTTGGAGGCGTGTGCGGCGGGAATGAACGCGGCGTGTACGGCCAGGAGCGTGGCAAGGAGCACGCCGGCCAGGGGGCGCATGCGGTGACGGGGCATGTCTGGTCCCTTTCGGTTCGATGAATGAATGGAGGAACGGACACGGTGCGCGATCACGCGGGACACGGTGGGAAGGGTGGCGCGTCTCGCTTCGTACGCTCGCATCGTCGGATCACTCCAACGAACGAGGGTGATCGTGCATCGCATCTCGAAGAGCCGCGGGGCGCTTCAGGACGCCCCGGCGGTCGTTGTGGGCTCCGCGAATCGCGGAGCCGGGGAGAACATACGGCGGAGCACCAACAGATGCCAGATGTCCAGCCGTACAACCTTCAACTCGCCGTGGAAGAGCATGCTCGGCGATCGCGCGGCTGCCGTGGGAAGCCTGTTGAGCATGAGCGGCGCCGGTGCGCTCCCCGCGCCGAAGCACGGAGAGCACACCGAATTCAGGAGCGCCCGACATCACGGAGCGTCACCCGCTTATCCGATCCCGGTGACGACCCTCGTCTCCGTCGAGTCCGCGGAGCGCTCATGCTCCGCGATCATGGTCAGCGTTCTCCGATAATCGCGTGCCTCGGCGATCTTGGTCAGCTCGATTTCACCATGGTGGCTTCGTACGGCGTCACCGATTTCGTCGATCGAGACCCGGAAGAACTCCTTCCTCTCGTTGACGCGGTTGACGCGCCGGTTCCCGAACGTTCGGTGCAACGTGGCCTCGAGCGCCGGGGCATCGTCGGCATAGATCACGGCGTGGACATCGAAGTCGAACGGCACCGATGCGTCGCTCAGCTCACGCACGCGGTCGAGCGGATCGAGCCGCCGGGTCATGCCGATCTTGTAGACATGCTCGCCGAACGAACCGATGTTGGAGATGATGTAGACATGGCCGGAGCGGGTCATCTGCGCGCGTGAGAGGGCACGCTCCTTGTTCTCCTTGGCCTCGTCCAGCTTTCTCTGCAGCGCCTCTATCTGCTGCATCAACTGATCCTGCTGCGCTCCCACGGCGCGCTGGGCATCCTCGCGGGCCTTCATCAGCGCATCCTGATATAGGCGCTCCTCCCGTTCGGCGTCCTGCTGCGCCTTCTCGATCTCACGCTGCGCCCTCTCCTCCTCACGCATCTGCTCCTTGATGCGCTTCTGCTCCTCCTTCTCCTCCTGCACCTTCTCCTGGTATTCGTACACCAGGTAGAGCTCCTCGAGCTTCAGATCGAGATACGCCTTGGTGATCTCGCACCCCTGCGTCTTGGCAAGGCTCGAGATGGTCTCGGCCGCCTTCCGGATCCGTGACTCCATCGAAGCGACGTTGTTGAACTTGACCTTCGCGATCGCCGCATCCGACTCGCCATTGAAGGCACGCAGTATCAGCTTCAGCAATTGTTTGATCTGCTTCTTCCCCTCCGCCTCGCTGCCGTTGACGGTCCAGCGGACCGTGCTGACGGCCGCGGCCTCTTCCTTCAGCATCTGCTTCTGACGCTCGCGGATCTCGTCGAGCCGCTGCTGATAACGCTCGGAGGAATCGAAGCCATAGCGGGCGGAGTAGAATCCATAGTCGTGCAGGTCGACCTCCCGCTCCAACGCCGCCAGATCTCCCCTCAGACCGGTGATCCGCTCCAGGAGCTCGGCCACCTCTCCCTTTTCCTTCTCGCGCTGTTCGCTCAGGCGCTCGATGGCCCGTTCCAGTTCCAGCCGTATCTGGTTGTTTTCCTCCTGAATCCTGGCCCGCTCCGCCTCCAGGTCGACGATCGGCGCGAAGCGGGTCCGTATCGTTTCAAGCTCCCGCTCAGCGGCGGAGTGGAGCTCGCGGAGCGCCCGCAGGCGCGTAACGAGATATCCGAGCGCCACCGCGAGCAGCACGGACAGAGTGACGAAGAGTGCCATATGGTGGATGGTCAATCGTGAATGTGACAATGATCCGGCGCGCGGAGACGCGCGGCCACGAGCATGCGTCGAGAATGGAATCGGGCTTGTTTCCGTCTAGCCGAATGCTGCCCACGGCGCGGGAGCCGATGGGAAAGCACTTCGCACGGTCAACGCTTCAGGATGGGAAGCGCGACGAGCGGGGGTTGTCCGTGGTGAGGACGTCGATGGGAAACGAGCTCTTCTGAAGGTTGTCGTACTTGTCGAACCAGATGCAGACCGCGTTCGCTCCGGTGATTTCCTGGATGGTCATGGCCGGACCGCCGGAAATCAGCCATACCTTGCTCCCCACGGAATATTGCGCAGGCATATTCAGCTCCGAATAAGTTTTGGTGTTCGATATTCGAAAATGTTCCTCGACATCGACGAGGTGATTACCTCGTAACAGGAGTCATCGCCCCTTCCGACGCCATCAGCGCCGGCATCGGCGATCAGCAGTTGCAGTTCGAGCGGTCGACGTAGGTCTTGTTGTTATTGCTGTTGATGTAGTAGCAGCCTCCTTTCGGCCCGGTGTAGAGGGTGTGGCCCTTGTAGGTGCCGCAAGGATAGTCTCCGGCGCCGATGGCGGAGTTCGAGCTGGAATTGGTGTTCGTGTTCGTTCCGGTGTCGGTGCTGGCATCCTTGCAGGAGAGAGCCGCGGAAGCCATGATGATCGTGAGGCAGATGACGATTCTGGTGAAGAGCATGGAGCGGCGCGCGCCATGGGCTGGGCGCATGCGGTGACGGGGCATGTCCGGTCCTCGTTCGGTTGTAGTAAGGTAATTGTACGTATGGATACGACATACGATCACGCGGGACGCGGTGGGGTAGGTGGCGTCTCGCTTCGTACGCTCGCGAAATCGAGCCATGGGCCCGCGCGAGGGTGATCGTGCTTCGTCTCTCGGGTGTCGCGAGGGCGCATCAGAGCGCCATCGGAAGGGTTGTGGACTCCGTCATGACAGAGGCGGACCGAACATACGGCGCGGCGGTGAAAGATGCCAGATGTCCAGCCGTACAATCGGCGTTTGCCTCGCCGATGGAGCGCGGCGGCAGGCAAATCCGGACGGCGCACGGTGGTTGGCGCACGGTGGTTGGCGAACGGTGGTAGTGTACTGTGTTAGGTTCAAAAAGGGTTAGGTAGCCGGAACAAGCGAGCTCTGGTGATGCAGAGGGTTAAAGACCTCGCGCTTCTTCCAGAGC
>JBEHWX010000043.1:0-44858 GCA_048498995.1 Bacteroidota bacterium | reverse complement strand
AGATGACGCCGGCATCGACTTCCCGTTCACTCGATCCCAACCCGGATACGCCCCGTGTGGATTTTCTTCGCCGCTCTCTCGGCGCTGCTGCTGGCGCTCCTGGCGCGCGCGGCCGCGCGTGACCGCAAGCTCCTCGAGTCCGCAAGAACCATGACCGCCGCCGCCCGCGAGATGGCCCGCGGCGATCTCGACCGCCGCGTGGACGTGGGACGCATCGAGGGGGCGGAGCTCCGCGATCTCGCCGAGGCGGTCAACGCCATGGCCACCCGCGCCACCGGGGATATCGCCGAGATGAAGCGCCTCGAGCGGGTCCGGAGCGAGTTCCTCGGAAACGTCTCCCACGAGCTGCGCACCCCCATCTTCTCGGTCGAGGGGTATCTGGAAACCCTCATCGACGGCGCCATCGAGGACGATGCCGTCCGCGACGACTTCCTCTCCAAGGCTCACCAGAACGTTCTCCGCCTCCGCACCCTCCTGACCGATCTGATCGAGATATCCCGGATCGAGTCCGGCGAGATGAAGATGAGCTTCAGGTACTTCGACCTGATCGATCACGTGACGCACGTCGTCGACGAGCTGCAGCCGACCGCGGAGATGGCCGGCGTGACGCTCGACCTGGTGACGCTCGGCGACGACGATTTCACCGTCTGGGGCGATCGGGAGCGGCTGAAGCAGGTGATGATCAACCTGATCGAGAATGCGATCAAGTACAACCAGAACGGGGGGCGCGTTACCGTGGAGCTGGAGAGCAACGCCATCGGCGTGATCGTGCGGGTGCGGGATTCCGGCATCGGCATCCCGGAGGAGGATCTCGGGAGGATCTTCGAGCGGTTCTACCGGGTGAACAAGGATCGCGCGCGCGCCGTCGGCGGCAGCGGCCTGGGGCTGGCGATCGTGAAGCACATTATCGAGGCGCACCACACGCGGATCAAGGTGGAATCGCGGCTCGGGGCCGGCAGCACCTTCAGCTTCGTGCTGAAGAGGAACGCGGAGCTGGCCAAGCGGGATCAGTCGAAGGGGTAGCCGAGGGAGAAATAGGCGACGACCGGCCCGACATTGATCAGATTCGGCGCCGTGGGGCGGTTGAACGTGAAGCTCCGTCCGATCGAGAAGTTCGCCGGCCCGATCGGCGTGTCGAGCCCGACGCTGAAGCCGAGGCCATGCTCGAGGTCGCCGAGACGGATCTGCGAGGGCTTCTGCCAGGTCGCTCCCAGATCGTAGCGGAGCGAGATGTAGCTGTCGAAGTAGATCTTGAACGGAAGCATGTAGCGGTACTCGAGGCTCGACAGAAAGAGCTGGCGCCCGCGAGATTCGTCCTCGCGCAGACCGAACATGCTCTCCTGGCCGCCGAGCGAGAACTGCTCGATCAGCGGAAGCGTGGCGTCGCCGAAGCCACAGAGGATCCGTGGATGGAGCACGTGCCGTCCGGCGCCGAAGTTGGAGAAGAGCTCGACATCGGCGAGGATCTTCACGAACGACTGATCGGAGCCGAGGAGCTGCTGCGCGGTCTCGTAGGAGATATCCATCAGCGTCCCCTCCCGCGCGAACGGCAGGCGATCCTGCGTGTCGAAGCGGGCGTCGAACTTGAGGGTAGTCAGCGAGCGCCAGCCGGTCTCCGGAGCCGTTCCGGTGAGCGACTCGAGTCCCTGACGCTCGAAGCGCCCCTCGACCGAGAGCATGCCGAGACGCTCCACCTGCCGGCCGAAGCGCGCCTTGCCGCCGACGCGATACTCCCGATACTCCCCGTTTCCCTCGCGCAGAATCACCCCCTCCCCCTGATCGACCGCGCGGTTGTAGAGATTCACGTTCCGGAGCGCGCCGTAGCCGGTGAGCGCGAACGTCCAGTAGGTGCCGTAGATCCTGTGCGAGCGGAAATCGAGGGAAAGGGATCGGTCGCGAAGGCCTCCCTCGAAGCGGCCGCCGAGGCGCGCCCCCTGGCCGAAGAGATTCTCCTCGGCCAGCTCCAGGCCGAGCTGCGTGTAGCGCTCGCTGTTGACGTTGGCCGACAGGCGAATCAGCGCCGACGAGCGCTCCTCCACCCGCACCACCAGCTCCAGCCCCCCTTCCGGCAGCGGATGCACGTCGAGCCGGGCCTGCTTGAAGAACCCGGTGCGGAGCAGCCTGTTGACCGCCTCGCTGGCCCGATCGGTATGGAACAGATCCCCCTCCTCCATCTCCAGCTCGCGCCGCACCACGAACTCCGCCGTGCTCCTGAGCCCCTCGTACCGGATGCGCCGGATCACCCCCTCGTCGACGGCGACGCGGATCCGGCCGTCGAGCGGATCGAAGGTGGCGGAATCGATATGGAAGAAGCCGTAGCCGTTGCGGCGGGCGCGGCGGACGGCGTTCTCCTCGGCGCGCGTGAGCGCGGCGTTGTCGTACGGATGGCCGATCAGCGGCTGGAAGACCGCCTCGAACGATCCGCGGGAGAGGCGGGACATGCCGTCGAGCTCGATGCCGGCCACGTTGACGCCCGGTAGCCCGGCCACGTGCAGGCGGGCGGTGTCGCCGGCCATGTCGAAGCGCGCGGTCACGCCGGAGTAGAGTCCGGCCGCGGTCACCGCGTCGATCCGGCGCTGAAGATCGGCCAGCATGATCGGCCTCGGAGGGCCGGCCAGGCCGAGCGACGCGACCAGGCTTGTATCGCTGCACTCGATCGAGACCGGCGACACCACCCGGGCATCGCCGCGCCAGCGGCCGATCATGGTCGTGAGCGAATCTACCAGCGCGCGCGCCGCGGCCTCGCCCCGGTCGATGGTCTTCCCCGGCTCGGAGAAATCGTTGCCGTTGATGCCGTTCAGGTCCGGGGAGATCACGAAATCGGCGTTGGCCAGCTCCTCGTCGCTCGTCGGCTTCATCATCACCGAGACGATCTGATCGGCGACGTTCCAGGGGGCGACGAGCTTTTCGGCCGGCTGAAGCGGCGAAGTGGTGTTGACCACCAGCACCATGTCGCAGCCGAGGTCGCGGGCGATCGAGACCGGCACGTTGGCCAGCAGCCCGCCGTCGACCAGGAGCATCGAGTCGAGCACGACCGGCGTGAAGCGGAGCGGAACGGTGGCGCTGGCGCGCAGGGCAAGGGCGAGGTTGCCGTGATCGAGCACCACGCAGCGGCCGGTCACCAGATCGGTGGCAACGGCGCGGAAGCGGTACTTGAGACTGTCGAAGGAGCCGTCGGTGTGATAGATCCCTCCCCACACCAGCGTCTCGATGAACTGGGTCATCCGGAAGCCGGTGGAGATGGCGTCGGGAACCGTGGGAGTAAGGCCGTCGAGGCGGAGGGTGAGAAGGCTGCGGTCGTTTTCGAGCTTCTGGTCGATGAACAGCTCGGCGCGCCGCGTTTCGTCGCCGATGCCGAGCAGGTTCTGCCAGTCGACGGCGCGGACGATCGAATCGAGCTCGCCGGCGGAATACCCGGAGGCATAGAGGCCGCCGATCATGCTTCCCATCGAGGTTCCGACCACCGTATGGATCGGAATGCCGGCCTCCTCGAGCACCTTGAGCACGCCGATCTGGGCGAACCCTCGGGAGCCGCCGCCGCTGAGAACCAGGGCGATGCGCGGAAACGCTCCGTGGCCGGGCGCGGCGGACTGGCGCTGTCCGGAGCCGCCGGAGCGGAGCACGATCGAGCGGACCGTGGAGGGTCCGGTGCCTCCTGGATGAGAACCGGCGAGGCGGGTCGGCCACGGCTGTGATGGGCGCGGCGGCGGCGGGGACGGTATCGGCCGCGCCTGGGAACGGTCCTGTGCCCGGGCGGCGCCGGCCAGCGGCGCCAGAAGGCAGAGAAGAACCGCGATGGCTATGGCAGATCGGCGCATGCAGCCTGGACTGGGAGATGGAGCAAGGAGGAGAGGCTTGATGATCGTCCGGATTCGTGTTTTATTGGACCCGCGCCGTCCGACCTAAGAATGCCCGACATGACGTGAAGTATCCGCCTTCGTTGCAAATCGCCACAGGCGACTCTATATTTGCCGGTCATTCCAAAAAACCTATCTCAAAATACGGTTTCCATCTAAGAGTTTATGGGATTCATGCAGAAGCTCCGGCAGAGCATGCCGGCGGTGGTCATTTTCCTCATTCTGATGTTCGTTGCCCTCATCGTGTTCGAATGGGGCGACGCTCGGAGGGGACGTGGGGCTGTACACGCCGGCGGCCAGGTGATCGGCACGGTCAACGGTGAGGAGATCAGCTCGACCGAGTATGAGTCCCGCGTGTCCGAGGCGATCGATATGCAGCGTCAGGCCAACCCGCAGGGGGACGTCGACGACGAACAGGTTCGTGAGGGAGTCTGGACCCAGCTGATCGACGAGAAGCTGGTGGAGCAGGCGGCCGACAGGCTCGGCATCATGATCACCGACGATCAGCTCCGGGACATTCTCTTCTACGATCCGCCGGAGTTCCTGAAGGCTCCCTTCACCGACAGCACCGGCAACTTCCAGCAGGCCGCCTACTTCGAGTTCATGAAGGACCCGTCGGGCTTCCTGAGCCAGCGGAAATTCCCGCCGAACGAGGTGGCCAAGGTGATGAACCAGCTTCTTCAGGCGCAGGAGCAGATCCGCCGCATGAAGCTGCGCGAGGCGGTCGAGAGCGTTGTCGCCTCCTCCCTCGTGCCGGCTCCGTCGGTGATCCGCACGGCGTTCAACCAGTCCGAGACCAAGGCCAGCGGCACCTACGCCTACCTGGACGCCAATCTGATCCCGGACAACCAGGTCAACGTCACCGAGGCGGACGCCCGCAAGTACTACGATGCTCACCAGGACAACTTCCAGCAGAAGCCCGGCCGTGAGCTCCGCTACGTCCTCTTCCCGATCGTCCCGTCGACGCAGGATTCCGGCACGATCACCCGTCGCCTGAAGACGGTGATGGAGGCGATGAGCCGCGCGGCAACGACGGCCGCGAAGGATTCGGCGTTCGCCGACTTCGCGCAGCAGTACGGCACCGGCCAGTACAACGGCGCCTCCTTCACGCCGCTTCAGGAGGTCGATCCGGAGCTGCAGGCCAGCGTCGCCGCGGCCGCCCCCGGCACGGTGATCGGCCCGGTCCACCTGCGCGGCGGCACCACGCTTGTCGAGGTGGTCGACGTCCGCGACAGCGGCGAGACCTACGTCAAGGCGCAGCACATCCTCCTCCGCTCCGGTCAGGGCGCCAACGACGACAGCCTGAAGAAGCAGGCCGAGCAGATCGCCCAGCGCGCGCGCGGCGGCGAAAACTTCAATGCCCTTGCCCAGCAGTACAGCGGCGATCCGGGCTCGGCCCAGCGCGGCGGCGACCTCGGCTACTTCAAGAAGGGAATGATGGTCAAGCCGTTCGAGGAGGCCGCCTTCAACAATCCGGTCGGCTCCATCGTCGGCCCGATCAAGACCGACTTCGGCTATCACATCATCAAGGTCAACGACCGGACGACGAAGGCCTACAAGATTCGGGACCTGAAGTTCGACGTGCGCGTCGGCAACACGACGAAGAATCTGATCCGCCGTCGCGCCAACGACTTCCGCGATCTGCTCGTCGCCGGTCAGTCGATCGACAGCGCCGCGGCCAAGGAGAAGGTGCAGGTGATGGAGTCCGGCCCGGTGAGCCGCGCGCAGCCGATCGGCGGCTCCTCGAAGCTCACCTCTTTCACCTTCAACGGCAAGGTCGGTGACGTCAGCGACGTGATCGAGATGCGGAACAACGGCTACATCGTGGCCCAGATCTCGAAGGTGCACAACCCCGGCCGCATGGACTTCGCCGACGCGAAGAACACGATCATGGAGAAGCTTCGCCTGGAGAAGAAGCTCGACATGCTGAAGGCCCGCGCCGAGAAGCTCCGCGCCGGCATCGTTCCGGGGGACAGCCTCTCGAAGCTGAGCACGATCGATCCGTCGGTGCAGGTCCGTCCGTTCAGCGACGTGACGCCGAGCTCCCCCTTCCCGGGCGTCGGATTCGACTACGCGCTGACCTCCTCGATCTTCGGGATGCAGGCGGGGCAGACCTCGAACCTGATCCGCGGTGAGCACGGCTACTTCATCGTGGCCCTGGCCAGCAAGCAGCAGCCGACCGATCAGGACTTCCAGGCGCGCCGCATGCAGTTCACGCAGCAGTTCATGGGTCAGCGTCGCGGCCAGCTCTTCCAGCAGTGGATGACCAAGGAGCGTGAGAACGCCGAGATCGTCGACCAGCGCGGCGGCCGGAGCTGAGGCTCCCGGTCACCCGAGATCCGTTCGTTATCGACGGGGAGTCGTGTTGAGCGCCTCCCCGTTTTTCTTGAAGACCGATTCCAGACACGATGGACGATTCGATATATCACATCCATTACCGCCAGGAGGAGTCGCACTGGTGGTTCGCCGCGCGCGCCGAGATCGTGACCGAGATCATCGAGCGCTACGGCAACCTGAAGCCGGGAGAGACGATCCTGGACATCGGCTGCGGCACCGGCGCGATCCTGAAGAAGCTCTCGGCCAAGTACAAGGTGGTCGGCATCGACATGTCGCCGCTGGCCGTCGAGTACTCGAAGAAGCGGGGCCTCACCGACGTCTATCAGATGCCGGTGCAGGAGTTTCCGAAGGATAAGTTCAAGGTGAAGGCGGCGATCCTGCTCGACGTGATCGAGCATATCGACGACGATCTCGACGTGCTCCGGGCCACGCGGGAGATCATCGGACCGGATGGACGGGTGATCATCACCGTTCCGGCGTACATGTGGATGTGGAGCGCGCACGACGTGGTGCATCATCACAAGCGCCGGTACAACGCGCAAACGCTCCGCGACCTTCTGGACCGGGCCGGGTTCGAGCCGATCAAGCTCACCTACTACAACACGCTCCTCTTCCCCCTCGCCGCGGCCAAGAAGCTGCTCGATCGCGGTAAGGATGCCAGCGCCGCCTCCGAGGCGGTCGAGGAGCCGGCGGGATTCGTCAACTCCCTCTTCCGGTCGATCTTCTCGGCCGAGAAGCACATCGTCCCGAACATGAACCTTCCGTTCGGCGTCTCCCTCCTCGTGGTGGCGCGTCCGAAGAAGGGGTGATGTCCGGAGAGATCTCCATGGCATGATATCGGCGCCAGGGACGCGCAACGCAACGGGGCCGCGGCATGACTGCCGCGGCCCCGTTCATATTCATTCCCGTACGACGACGCGCGCTCAGTTGCTGAACTGCGTGTCGACGATCGTGATATCCCCCGGGTAGTCGACCACGCCGAGCGGCGTCTGAACGCTGATGCGGGAGGTGAGCTTGAGATGGGAGCTGGAGCCGTTGGCGCCGCCGATGGCCAGCGCCAGGTTCAGCAGATCGTTCAGCCCGCGATCGCCGAAGAACTTGTACAGGTCGAGGCTCATCGTGATCGGGATGTTCACGCTCTGGCCGCTTCCCGGGATCTCGAGCTGCTGGTCGGTCACGCCGTTGATCGTGGTCCGGTCGTCGATCAGGAGCGTCCAGGCGATCCGGCGCAGGTACAGCGGCGTCGATCGGGTCCCCTCCTGTCCGGTGTTCGGATTGCGGGCCTGGACGTTGAGGGTAAAGTTGACCGGCAGCGACTTCTGCGTGAAGAGCGAGAGCAGCCGCGCCGCGTCGGTGACGCTGATCTGGCTCGGCTGGGTGATCCGGCTGACGTCGACGCCGTTGACGGCGAAGTTCGAGGCCCGATCGAGCTTGAACTGGAGGCGTCTGAGATCGGTAAGCGCCGAGGTGATATCCTTGAGCGACTTGCAACCGACACCGGTGAACGCGAGCGAGGCGCAGAGGAGCGCCGCGAGGGCGGATGAACGTGAAAACTTCATCGTACGCAACTTTGGTTATCTGTGAACTTCGCCGCCAGCCCTCACGGGGGCGCCCCGGGGAACGTGCGACTTACATGTTGTTGCCGAGCAACTTGGGCGCCAGGAAGTAGGAGTCTCCCGTCGAATCGATAGTTTAATCCCCTTCTCAGGCCCCGAGACCGCCGCCCGAGGCGCCGGAACCGGGCATTCGACGATCATACCGGATCTCGACCGATGCACGCCGACACTCCCTACGAGCTTTTCGCCGCGGCATTCGACGCCGCCGTCGCGGCCGGCATTCCCGAGCCGAACGCCATGGTCGTGGCCACCGTCGGCCCGGACGGCCAGCCCTCGGCCCGCGTGGTGCTCCTGAAGGCCTTCGACCGCGACGGATTCGTCTTCTATACGAACCTCACGAGCCGAAAAGGTAACGAGCTTCACGGGAATCCTCGCGCCGCGATCTGCTTCTTCTGGCAGAAGATCGGCAAGCAGGTCCGCATCGAGGGAAGCGTCGAGCCGGTTACCGACGCCGAGGCGGACGAATACTTCGCCTCCCGTCCGCGGGGCAGCCAGATCGGCGCCTGGGCGTCGCTGCAGAGCCATCATCTCGACAATCGCGAGGAGCTTCTGGCCCGCGTGGAGGAGCTCGAGACGATGTACGAGGGGCGCGAGGTGCCACGTCCCCCTCACTGGTCCGGCTTCCGCCTCCGCCCCCACCGGTTCGAGTTCTGGACCGCCGGTGAGTTCCGACTCCATGACCGTCGCGTGTTCGAGGCCGATCCCGTGGAGGGATGGCGGACCGAGCTCCTCTTCCCGTAGAATTCCCGTAGGATTCCCATACGAGACGCGCGCCTCGGATGCCTTCAGCGGCATCTCCTCAGCGCGCCAGGTCCTCGAGAACAGCCTCGGCCGCCAGCCGGCCTGAGAGCGCGACCAGCGGCACGCCGCCGCCGGGATGCGCCGAGCCTCCGGCCAGGTACATGTTGGCCAGCCCCGCCACGCGGCTCGACGGACGGAGAAAGGCCGAGAAGAGGGAGTTCGACGCGCTTCCGTAGATGGCGCCGTCCAGGCTGTTGTAACGATGCTCGATCCAGGCCGGACCGAGCGTCCGCCGCCAGGTCACCTCCGGGCGCAGGCCGAAGCGCTCCAGCCGCTCCCAGACCCGCTCGGCGTAGCGCTCGGTCGCCTCCTGATCGCCATGCCCGGCCCCCGACGCGGGGGCGTTCACCAGCAGATACCATCCCTCGCTCCCCTCCCGCGCCAGCCCAGGATCGCTTCGCGAGCCGATCGAGGCGTAGATCGTCATCTCCTCCGGAAGCCGCCTCCGCTCGAACAGGTCCCCGAACTCCTCCCGATACCGGTCGGCGAAGAAGATGTTGTGATGCGCCATGCCGTGTGATGCCGCGGCATTGCCGGCCACGGTCGCCAGCATCAGAAGGCCGGAGCAGGAGCGCATCCCCTCCCGCAGCCGTCGCGGCGTCGGGAGGCCGACCGGCTCCAGAAGGGTCCGGTAGGTCCAGAGCGCGTCGACGTTCGAGATCACGGCATCCACGCGGTGGCTCCGTCCGCCGGCGGCAAGCTCCACGATCCTGCTTCCCCGCCTGAGGAGCCCCTCCACCGGCGCGGAGCAGACGATCTCGACGCCGATCTCCCGGCAGAGCCTCGTCAGCTCCTCGGCGATCCGGGCCATGCCGCCGCGCGGATACCAGGTGCCGAGCCCGAGCTCGACGTGCGCGATCACGTTCAGCGTGGCCGGGGCCAGATAGGGGGAGGAGCCGTTGTAGGTGGCGAAGCGTGAGAAGAGCTGAACCAGCCGAGGGGAGCTCAGCCGGCGCTCCAGGCTCGCGGCGAGCGTGGAGGTGAAGCCGAGCGAGGCGAGCTTCGGCAGCAGCCGAGCGTTCGCCGGCGAGAACATCTCCCGAACTCCGCGGAAGCGCTTGAAGAGGAAGACATCCTTGGTGGCCTCGTAGAGGTCGGCGGCATCGGCCAGAAGGCGCTCGACGGCGTCGGCATCCTCCGGAAAGACGCGGCGCAGCTCGGCCGCGCGGCGCTCGGGGTCGGAGAACGCATCGAACGTGGTCCCGTCGCTCCAGTGGTAGCGGCAGGTCGGCTCCACCGGAAGCAGCTCCACCCGCTCGTCGAAGTCCGCGCCGCCGGCGGCGAACAGATCGCGCAGCACGAAGGGCATCGTGAGCACCGTCGGGCCGAGATCGAACGCATGGCCGCCGTGCAGAAGCCGCGCGACCTTCCCTCCCGGCGTCTCGTTCTTCTCGAAGAGGGTGACGTCGAGGCCGGCGGCGCGCAGATGAACGGCCGCGGCAAGGGCGCCGATGCCGGCGCCGATAATGGCGATGTGTGGCATGTATTCCGGTCGAGGCATCGTTCCGGCCCGCGCGGCTCATCCCTTCCGGAGGGACCGCCGCGCGAGCGGACGCGGGAGCCTCAGAAGAACCGCTTGTGCCAGAGAACGAGGTTGAGAAGCGCGTAGAGCGTCTTGCCGAAGTTCCGTTTGCCCGAGCGATGCGCCTCCATCAGCGCCTTGATGGCGCCGGGATCGAAGACGCCCTGCTTCACCAGATCGGAGCCGAGCATCGTCGACTCGAAGTAGGAGTACCAGGGGCCGCGGAACCACTCGGAGGTCGGTGCCTGGAACCCCTGCTTCTTCCGGTGGATGATCTCCGACGGGAGGAGCGTCGTCACCGCCTTCTTCAACAGATGCTTGGTGACGTCCATGTTCGGCACGCGGAGGTTGCGCGGAATGGACATCGTGAACTCGACGAGCCGGTGATCGAGGAACGGCACGCGCGCCTCGATGCTGTGGGCCATCGTCATCTTGTCCACCCGCATCAGCAGCAGCTCCGGCAGGCGATGCGAGAGCTCGTAGTAGGCGATCTGCTGCACGTAGTCGATGTTCCCCTTGCCGGCGGCGATCGCCTGCGCGTGGAGGCGCCCAGGAAGATCCGAGGGGATCCGGGCCAGGCCGCCGTACTTGGAGCCGAGCACGAAACTGAGGTGCGACGGGGTCATGTCCACGCCGCCCCCCCAGTAGATCTGATCGTCGTGCGAGGCGCGGCGCAGGTAGTCGAGCGCGAGGAACTGCTTGGAGCCGACGAACGCCGGCTTCATCAACGAGTAGGCGAGCTTCCGGATCGGGGCCGGCACCGCGCCGTACGGCCGCGCGTAGCGATCGTTGAAGCGGATATCGCGGAGCATCCAGGGATAGCCGACGAACTGCTCGTCGCTCCCCTCGCCCACCTGCACCACCACGGTCCCGGACTCGCGCGTGAGCTTGCTCAGGAAGTAGAGGGGGATGCAGACCGGATCGCCGTTCGGCTCATCCTCGTGCCAGACCAGATCCTCGAGCACCGGAAGCGCGTCGTCATGATCGATCAGGATCTCGCGATGATTGGTCTTGTAGAGCGCGGCGACCTTCCGGGCATATTCGAGCTCGTTGTACTTCTCGAGCGCCTTGAACCCGACCGAGTAGGTATCGACCGGACGGTTCATCAGCTCGGCCATCAGGGCCACGTTCACGCTGGAGTCGATGCCGCCGCTGAGGAACACGCCGAACGGCACGTCGCTCATCATCCGATCCTTCACCGCCTGACGGAGCAGTCGGAGCACCTCGTCGATGATCTCCCCCTCGCTCATCGAGGTATAACCATCGTAGTGTACCAGGGGGTTCCAGTATTCCTTCACCTCGAGCGAGCCATCCCTGCGAAGGAGCATCCGATGTCCCCTCGGGAGCTTTCGGATCCCCTTGAAGAGGGTGGCCTGCTCGCTGGTCATCGAGAAGGAGAGATAATTCGGAAGCTCGTCGAAATCGACCTCGGCGGCCACATCCGGATGCTGGAGAATCGATTTGATCTCCGAGCCGAAGACGAACCGTCCGTTCCGGTGATGGTAGTAGAGCGGCTTGATGCCGATCCGGTCGCGGGCGCAGAAGAGCTCCCCGCGCTCGGCGTCCCAGACGGCGAAGGCCCACATGCCGACCAGCTTGTGGACGATCTCCGGACCGTATTCGGCGAAGCCGTAGAGGATGGTCTCGGTGTCGGTCCGGCTGCGGTAGCTGTACCCCTTCCCCTCCAGCTCGGCGCGGATCAGGGCGTGGTTGTAGATCTCGCCGTTGAAGACGATGGTGTAGCGGCCGTCCGGCGTGGACATCGGCTGGTGGCCGGCGGGGCTGAGGTCGATGATCGACAGACGCCGGAAGGCGAAGCCGCAGCGGCGATTCTCCGAAAGCCACTGCCCCTCGTCATCGGGGCCGCGATGGGTGATCACATCGGACATCGCGCGCAGAAGTGAGAGACTCGTCTTCGGCTCGGCCGCGGAGCTCTCGATGACACCAGCTATTCCACACATGTCGAGAAGGAGAAAAAGAAGTCGCGGCGCGGCTCTGAACGGTCGATCCGGCGCCGCCGGAGGTGCGGGCATCCGCCGCCCCGGCGCCTGGCCATGGCCGCGGAGATGAACGGGCAATCTACGAAATCGACGCGGAAACCGGGGGAGCGCTCCCCCACGGCGATCCGTGACGGCCCGAAGCTCCCATGATACATCGCCGCCGGCCGGGCCGACAATGGAATTCCATGCCTCCGGTGCGACACTATCCCGGGGAGAAGGTCGATGGTTTGTGACGTCTGGAGGAGATACCTATCTTCGGCGGCCTGACAGGCACGCACCCTGGCCGACTCATTTCGAATCGCCTACCGAGCTCGATGGGAACCTATATTCTTCGACAGTTCTTCTACTCCCTGCTGATCATTTTCGGCGTGATGACCGTCACCTTCGGCATCATCCGGGTGCTCCCCGGCGACCCGGCGCGACTGATGCTCGGCCAGCGGGCCGATATCCAGTCGATCCAGGCGCTCAGAAAGCAGTACAAGCTGGATCAGCCGGTCTGGGTTCAGTACGGCGACTTTCTCGTCCACGTGGTGCAGGGGGATCTGGGCCGGAGCTTCTCGTTCAACCGCCCGGTGCTCGAAACCATCGTCGATCGCTTCCCGGCCACGGCCATCCTGGCCTTCACGGCGCTGTTCATCTCGAGCGTCGTCGGCATCGGCATCGGCATCATATCGGCCTGGAAACCATACACGGCGTTCGACACATCGACCATGCTCTTCGCGCTGCTCGGCATATCGGTGCCGTCGTTCGTGCTCGGCGTGCTGCTGATCGTGCTGACGCAGTGGCTGGATCTGTATCCCGGCGTCGGCTACCTGTTCGAGGGCTCCGAGGTCAGGATGGAATATCTGGTGCTGCCAATGCTGGCGCTGGCGGCGCGCCCGCTGTCGATCATCGCGCGCATCACGCGCGGCTCGATGCTCGAAGTGCTCAGCCAGGACTATATCCGCACCGCGCGCGCCAAGGGGCTTCCCTACAGCGTCACGGTGATGAAGCACGCGCTGCGCAACGCGCTCAACCCGGTGGTGACGACGATCTCCGCCTGGCTGGCCGGAACGCTGGCCGGCACCTTCTTCATCGAGTACATCTTCAACTGGCCGGGAATCGGCCAGCTCGCGATCGAGTCTGTCCGCCAGCTCGACTTTCCGGTGATTCAGGGGACGGTGCTGTTCACGGCCGTCATCTTCGTCATCGTCAATTTCCTCGTCGATATCGTCTATTCACTCCTGGATCCGAAAGTCCGCCTCTCCTGATCCATCCGGACCGATCCCGACGGATCGGTCCTCCGGAATCGACCGCGGGACTTGCCCAACTCCCCGCGGAATTCTCAAGCGGCCATCCCCCTCACCGAAGGGCCGTTGTCGGGAGAACGTTGTTTCGGGCGCGCCATCGGATTCGAACGCCGCACTGACATGGCCAACCGCCACATCACGATACTTCGGATGTGGCTCCTGCTCGTACTGGCGGGAGCCTCTGCTCCGGCATTGCGCGCGCAGGAATGGGTGGCCGGTCCCAGTCTCAGCTCCCCCCGCGCCTTCTGCGCCTCGGTGCTGCTGCAGAACGGCAGCGTGCTGATCGTCGGAGGGGAAACCGGCTCCGGCACCTCGGTCACCACCTGCGAACTGTTCGATCCGTTGAAGGGAACCTTGCGCGCGGCCGCGCCGATGATCACCCAGCGCTCCTGGTGCAGCCCCGTGCTCCTTCGCGACGGCCGCGTCCTGGTCGTTGGCGGCCTCAGGAATCAGACGCCGATCAAGCTCTGCGAGATCTACGATCCGGCATCCGACACCTGGAGCGCCACGGCGGATTTGAAACAGGCGCGCTACAAGAACACGATCACGCTCCTCGGGGACGGACGGGTGATGGTCAGCGGCGGGCTCTCCACGACCAGCGCAACCTCCTACACGCAGAGCGTCGAGATCTACGATCCGGCCACCGGCGCCTGGACCACCGTCGCCCCGCTCCCCTGGCCGCGCGCGCATCAGGTCTCCACGCTTCTTCCCGGCGGACGCGTGCTGGTGGCCGGCGGATACCCGTACGATTACGCGAGCGCCCTGTACGACGTGGCCGGCGATACGTGGACCGCGAACTCCACCTCCAACGGCCCTCTCTCCTTCCCGACCGGCGAGGCATCCCTCACGCTCCTGCCGAACGGCAAGGCGCTGTACGTCGGCGGCTGGGGCGGCTCCGAAGGAATGTCGGTCAAGTGCGCGCTCTTCGACCCGGCCACCGAGCGATGGACCTCCACCGGCTCGATCAGCGTTCGACGGTCGGGACACCGGGCAATCCTGCTCCCGAACGGCAAGGTGATGATCATCGGCGGGCACACCAACACCGGCAACGTCGACCAGAACTGCACGAGCGTCGAAAGCTGCGAGATCTACGATCCGACGACGGGCACATGGTCGATCGGGCCGAGCGTGCCGCAGCAGATGAGCTATTTCTGCGCCACGCTCCTCCCATCAGGGGAGATCTTTCTTGCCGGCGGCGGCGAGCGGGAGATCGGCTTCACGGTCAAGAACTACCTGAGCGGCACCTATCTGCTGAGCCGGCGCGCGCTCGGCTGGACGCCGTCGGGCAATTGCTCCGGCAGCCACGCCGAGGGGGCGATGACGCAGCTGGCCGACGGACGGCTGATCATCAGCGGCGGCTCGGGAGATTGCCGGGGGCTGACGCAGACGCAGTCGGCTGAGCTCTACGATCCGGCCACGGGGACATGGCGCTCCGTCGCCGGCCTGGCGCTCGCCCGCTCGCGTCACACGATGACGCTCCTGACCGGCGGGATGATTCTCGCCGTCGGAGGTCGCTACGGCAACAGCCCCATCGACCGGTGCGAGCTGTTCGATCCGGCGCTGGAGCGCTGGAGCCCGGCGCGTACGCTCCCGGCGCACCGCGCCCTGCATACCGCGACGCTCCTCTTCGACGGCCGCGTGCTGATCAGCGGCGGCTACGCCGACGGCAATACCGATGTCACCGATGCCCTTCAGCTCGGCCCGGCGACCTACCTCTTCACCCCGAACGCCGACAGCGGCTCCTGGGAACCCGCGTCGCCGTTGAAGACGCCCCGGTACGGCCACACGGCCACCCTTCTGCAGGATGGACGCGTGCTGGTCACCGGCGGGTGGAACCGCGGATCGCTCGCCTCCTCGGAGATCTTCGATCCCGCCTGCGAGGTCTGGTCGGCGGCGGCTCCGATCCCGGTCGGACGCGCGTTCCACTCGGCCACGCTGCTGCCGAGCGGCAAGGTTCTCGTGGTCGGCGGCACCGGCACCGCGGGGGATCTGAACGACGCGTTTCTCTACGACCCGGCGACCAACGTCTGGAAATCCGCGGGCACGATCGTCGACGGCCGGCATGGACATACCGCCATGCTCCTCGCCAACGGCACGGTGGCGATCATCGGCGGGGAGAGCACGATCGGCACGCCGCCGCTCTCCATGGAAATCTTCGATCCGCGCTCCGGCACCTGGTGGCGCGCCTCCGCGCCGAGGTCGATCCGCAAGCACGCGACAGCTCTCCTTCCGGACGAATCGATCCTGGTGGCCGGCGGCCTCACCGACGACGCCTCCGGATGCCTGGCCCCCCTCGGCACGCTGATCCTCGGCCCGGAGCTCCCGGCGGACGCCTGGCGACCGACGATCGGCGCCCTCTCCACGTCGCTCGTCGGCTCCGAGCGCACCTATTCGATTCCGATCGGCGTTACCGGGCTCCGATACATCGACGATGCTCGAGGGGGCACGGCGGCCTCGACCGGCGATTATGTCGGAGGCGCCGCCAACTACCCGGTCGTCCATCTCCGGAGGATCGGCGACGGCGCGAACGACGTCCTGACGGCCGTTCCCTTCGACATCGGCGCGCACTGGAGCTCCACCGGCACGCAGATACGCCTGCCGCTCGGCGCGCCCCGGAACCGCCCCCTTCCGGAGGGAACCTACCTCGTGGTGGTCTCGGTGAACGGGATGTCGTCCCAGGGGACGTATCTGACGATCGATTACCCCGACGAGCCGTTCGTCGCCACCGCGACCCTCGCGCCGGTGGACAGCAGCTGCTCTGACTATTCCTTCGTTGCCTCGGCCACCTGTCTGATCGGCAACGTGATGCTCGATCCGTCGAGCACGAACGTGATGCTGGAGTTCACGCCGGAGCTTCCGGCGGCGAATCCGCGGATCAAGGTCCGCCTGATCGATCCGGTGCGTCGAGGCAGCTACACGGTGAGGGTCAACAACGCGGTGATCTCCGGGACGCTGACCGGCGAGTTCGACGTGGCGGGACGCTCGTCGCTGGTCGGCGGCATATCGGCGCAGTTGAAGATCCATTCCCCCGGCTGCGACAGCGTGGTGCTGACCAACCGGAGCGATCGCGTGCTCGAGATTCCAGCGGCGAGCCTGGCGACCAACAGCGCCTTCTCCCTGGAGCCCGGGCAGTTCCCGATCACCCTCCAGCCGGGAGAGGAGCGCGGAGTGGTGATCTGTTTCGGCGCCGGGCTGCCGCGCGCCTACTCCGACTCGCTGATCCTGGCCACCGCGTGCGCCCCGGTGATCGTTCCGCTGATCGCCCGCGGCAGCGACACGGTCTACTTCGGCACCGACAACTGCGGCAGCCTGATGCGCGCCTCCTACGTCGACTCCGATTACCTGATCAAGGTATCGGCTCCCCGACCGAACCCGGCCGGCGAGAAAACGGAGCTGGAGATTCATACCTCCTACGTCCCCTCGGCCGCGCTGGCGGCGCCGATCTGCCGGCTGGTGGATCTGAAGGGAACCGTGGTCGCGACCGCCGTCTACACGGAGATATCGCGCCAGCAGATCGAGTCCCGCCTGGACACGAAGGGGGTCTTCTCGATCGACGTGTCGCAGGTGCCGGCCGGACTCTACTTCGTGACAATCTTTTCGGCGAACGGCTCTTTGTCGTTTCCGCTGCAAGTGCTACACTGACAGTTCCTTACTCGGTCGACCTTTCCGAGATCCTGGTCGACGCCCGACCGGACAAGCACACAGAACGCATTTCCTGACCTTACTCCATATGGCCGGCACTCTCAGCGACGTCCCTCCGAAGATCGACCAGACGACGTCGGCACCGCAAACGACCTCGGCGGCCGAGAAGCCGCATTCGCCCTGGTGGTATTCCTGGCGGCGGATGAGGAAGAACAAGGTATCGATGGTCGGCCTCTGGGTCGTCTGCTTTCTGACGCTGGTGGCGATCCTGGCCGACGTGGTCGCGCCGATGGATCCGAACCGGCAGGTGCTCGAGTACAACCGGAAGGAGAGCTGGTTCCGCGGGAACGTGCTGGTGGTCAACTCCGGCGGCGGCAAGTACGCCGAGCGTCTGGTGCCGATCAGCTCGTTCACCGAATCGCGCGACAGCGTCCGCTACGTCGATCCGGACGGACGCCCGGCCTCGCTGCCGAAGACGGTGCTGGTCGGCAAGGATTCCACCGAATGGCATCAGGAGCCGCTCTACATCCTGGGAACCGACACGTTCGGCCGCGACGTGCTGAGCCGCCTGATCCACGGCGCGCGGATCTCCCTGTCGGTCGGCCTGATCGCCGAATCGATTTCGGTGGTGATCGGCGTGGTGCTCGGCGCGCTGGCCGGCTATTTCCGCGGCTGGCCCGATGGGGTGATCATGTGGCTAACGAACGTGATCTGGAGCTTCCCCTTCATCCTCCTGGTGATCGCCTTCTCGATGGTCTTCGGGCAGGGATACTGGCAGGCGTGTCTGGCGATCGGCCTGGCCAACTGGGTGGACATGGCGCGCATCGTCCGCGGCCAGTTCTTCTCGCTGCGCGAGACCGAGTATGTGGAGGCAACGAAAGCGCTTGGCTTCGGCTCCTACCGTACTATCTTTCGCCATATTCTTCCGAACGCGGTGGGTCCGCTGACGGTGGTGGCCACGGCCGGCTTCGCCAGCGCGATCATCGCCGAGGCCTCCCTCTCCTTCATCGGCCTCGGCGTGCAGAAGCCGCAGGCCTCCTGGGGACAGATGATCGCCGACGGCTACGGCAACGTGCTGGCCGGCCTCAACTGGGGGCTGGCGATCTACCCGGCGGCGGTGATCGCGATCGCGGTCTTCGCCTTCAACATGTTCGGTGACGGTCTGCGCGACGCGCTCGACCCGAAAATGAAACGCTGAGGAGCGCCGCCCGCCCGGCCCCTCCCGACGCGGGCCCGGTGGGCCCGGTCCATTTCTTCCGCAATTCTCTCTCTTCGGTATCTGGCTCTATGGCAAAACTTCTCGAGATCAAGAATCTGCGCACCTACTTCTTCACCGACGACGGGACCGCCCGGTCGGTCGATGGGGTCAGTTACGAAGTCGATCGCGGAGAGACCCTCGGCGTGGTCGGCGAATCGGGGTGCGGAAAGTCGGTGACGGCTCTTTCGGTGATGCGCCTGATCCCGGACCCGCCGGGAAAGATCGTCGGCGGCGAGATCCTCTATAACGGCAGGAACCTGCTCGACGTCTCCGAGGAGGAGATGCGGAAGATCCGCGGCAACGAGATCTCGATGATCTTCCAGGAGCCGATGACCTCTCTCAACCCGGTCTTCACCGTCGGGCATCAGATCGACGAGACGGTGATCCTGCACCAGCAGGTCTCCAAGGCCGAGGCGCGCAACCGGAGCATCGAGATGCTCCGCCTGGTCGGCATCCCGGCGCCGGAGCAGCGCTACGCCGAGTACCCGCACCAGCTTTCCGGCGGCATGCGCCAGCGCGTGATGATCGCCATGGCCCTCTCCTGCAACCCGCAGTTGCTGATCGCCGACGAGCCGACCACGGCGCTCGACGTGACCGTGCAGGCGCAGATTCTCGAGCTGATCACCCGGCTTCAGGAGGAGCTCGGGATGGGCATGGTGATGATCACCCACGATCTCGGCGTGATCGCCGAGGTCTCCGACCGCGTCGCGGTGATGTACGCGGCCAAGGTGGTCGAGTACTCGACGGTCGACGAGATCTTCTACAACGCGAAGCATCCCTACACGATCGGGCTGCTCAAGTCGATTCCCCGCCTCGGCGCCGAGCGGAAATCCCGCCTGGCGACGATCGAGGGAACGGTCCCTCCGCCGACGAATTTCCCGGCCGGGTGCCACTTCTGCACCCGCTGCGCCTATGCCGACCAGCTCTGCTGGAATGACGAGCCGCCGCTGGTGGAAATCGAGACCGGACACTCCGTGGCCTGTTGGCACGTTGATAGAGTGATGGCCAGCGAGGCCCGGGCGGTCAACGCACAGCCTTGAAAGCGTGCCGCCCCGTGGTGTTGGTTTCACAATTGTGCATGATTGTACAAGATTGTACGTTCTGACGAACACGAAACGGGTGCGCACTATGAGGACACGAATTTCAGCCATCGTTCTGGGGCTCCTGCTGGGAGCCGGAACGCTCGGCGCCCAGATCACGGGAGTTCCCGGCGGCACGCCGTCCGGGACGAGCCCCGAGCCGAAGGGCTCCGGGGATTCCCTCTACATCTTTCAGCCGGCACGTCCGCTGATCGACAGCTCCGGGCTCACCTCGGAGTACGGCAACGCATGGGGATTCGACGTTCTGTTCAGCAACAGCGGCTTCGGCGGCGGCGCCTACTACCAGTGGTCCCTCTCCCCGCGCCTGTCGGCGGCGGTCGATCTCGGGATCTCCGGCGCCCGGCAGAGCGATGAGTTTCCGGCATGGCAGCCCAGCGCCGACCCCGAGGGCTTCGGCGATTACGTGGTGCCCGGGAAGGTGAACCGTCTCTTCTCCCTTCCCCTTACCGTCGGGATGCGCTATCGGGTGCTGGACAACGTTCTGGTGGACAACCTCCGTCCCTACATCAACGCCGGGGTCGGCCCGACGATGATCCTCGCGCTCCCGTACGACTACGAATTCTTCAGCAGTATCCCGCACGCCAAGGCCTACCTCACCGGAGGGGGCTTCGTCGGCGTGGGGGCGGAGTTCGGCAGCAACAAGCCGATCCTCGGCGTCAACGTCCGCTATTACTACATTCCGCTCCATCCGGGAGTCGAGAGCCTCAGGGATCAGCCGATCACCGATTTCGGCGGCCTGTTCCTGACGCTCAACATCGGCTTCCCGACCGGATCGGGCCGCTGACCGGCCCCTTCCTGATCGAGCGGAAACGCCTGAAATGACCGACGGCTGCGCGGTCCCTTCATGAGGGATCGCGCAGCCGTCGTCGTTTCCTGCCGCGCATCCGGCGCCACGGCCGGCTCCGGAGCCTAGCGGCGCGGGGGAGCCGCGGCCAGGATCTCATCCTTGACCTCCAGTAGATAGGCGAGCGCCGCGTTGTAATCGTTCGGAATCCGGCCGTCCAGAATCGCCTCCTCGATGGCGGTCTTCAGCAGGCCGACCGTCTTGGACGGAGGGATGCCGCAGATCTCCATGATCTCCTCTCCCCTGACCGGCGACTGGAACGCGCGGAGCTCGTCCTTCTCCTCCACTTCCTTGATCCGCGCCACCACCCGCTCATAGTTCTCCAGATACTGCCGCACGCGCCGCGGATCCTTGCTCGTGATGTCGGCGCGGCAGAGGGTGAACAGATCATCCAGCTCCTCCCCGGCATCGACCACGAGACGACGGATCGCCGAATCGGTCACGCCGTCATCCACCAGCGCCATCGGCCGGTGATGCAGGCGGACCAGCTTGGCCACGTATTCCTTCTCCTTCATCGGCAGCTTCATCCGCCGGAAGATCCGGTCCTGCCAGCGCGCCCCCACCTCCTCGTGTCCGTGGAAGCTCCAGCCGACCCCCTCGCGAAAGCGCTTGGTGACTGGCTTGGCCACATCGTGCATCAGCGCGGCGAATCGGAGCCAGACATTGTCGGTCGCCTGGGCGATGTTGTCCACCACGGTGAGCGTGTGACGGAACACATCCTTGTGCGCGTAGGCCATCCCACCGACCTTCACCAGATCGACCCCTTCCAGCGCCGCCACCTCCGGGAAGATCAGCTCCATCAGCCCGGTCTCGAACAGCAGGTAGAGGCCCACGCTCGGCCGGCGGGTGATGAGCGTCTTGATGAATTCGTCACTGATCCGCTCCTGTGAGATGATCTTGATCCGTGAGCGGAGCGTGCCGATCGCCTCGTGCGAGGCCGGGTCCAGACGGAACCCGAGCTGCGAGGCGAAGCGGGCGGCGCGCATCATCCGGAGCGGATCCTCGGAGTAGGTCGTCACTGGATCGAGCGGCGTGCGGAGCAGCTTTCGCTCCAGGTCGCCGAGGCCGTCGAACAGATCGATCACCTCGGCGTCGCCATGGCCGGTGATGCTGAGCGCAAGCGCGTTGACGGTGAAATCGCGGCGGCGGAGATCATCGGCGAGCGTCCCCTCGGTCACCTTCGGCTTGCGCGAGCCCTCCTCGTATTCCTCCTTGCGGGTGCCGACGAACTCCAGCTTCACATCGCCGACCGGCACCAGCGCGGTGCCGAAACGCTCGTAGATCACCGGGTGGACACCGAACTCGGAGGCGACGATCCGCGCGAACTCCACGCCGCTCCCCTCGACCGAGAAGTCGATGTCGTTGCCGGGATGCCCCAACAGCAGGTCGCGGACATAGCCGCCGACGACGTAGACGCCGATCCCCCGCTGTCGGGCGATATCCGCCACGGCGTAGATCACCGGATGGGTAATGGTAACGGTTGCCGGCATCTGACTCTTCTGCATGGAGCTCCGATGGTTGAACACGTGGGCGCCTGGGGGATACGGGGGGCGCCTGGTTTTGATCGTGGGGGCGCACCTGGCTGAAGCCAGGTGCTAATGCGGCATCCCGGCCGGGAACATCCGGTGGGAACATTCCGGTGGGAACATTCCGGTGGGAACATTCCGGTGGGATGCCATCACATGGCTCGCGCGAGCCCGTGCGGCGTTCCGTCGGGGGCGATGGCCTCCTATCCGACGGCGACGCGGGAGCGGTCGATCTCCTCCAGGATCATCTCGGCCACGCGGAGCGCCTCTGCTCCCTCGCGCGCGGTCACCGGCGGGGGCGCTCCGGCGGCGATCGCGGCCGTGAACGACTCCAGCTCCCGCTGCAGCGCGTTGACCGCCGGCAGCGCGGGCTGATCGTAGGTAATCGCCCGCTGCTTCGTGCCGAGGTCGATGGCGCCGAGCAGCTGCGTGAGATCCACCGGCCCCTGCTGCATGTCGGCGATCGCGAAGAGCTCGACGGCCGGCTTGGCGAAATCGATCGAGATGTAGGAGTCCTGCTGGAACAGCCGCATCTTCCGCATCGGCCGCTGCGAGATCCGGCTGGCGGTGAGGTTGGCCACCGAACCGTTGGCGAACTCGACGCGGGCGTTGGCGATGTCGATCGTGTCGCTGACCACCGAGACGCCGCTGGCACGCACCTCGCGCACCGGGCTCTTGACCAGCGAGAGCGCCAGATCGATATCGTGAATCATCAGATCGAGCACCACCGCCACGTCGGTCGCGCGGGGCTTGAACTGCGCCAGGCGATGCGACTCGATGAACATCGGCTCCAGCCGGTGGCCGGCCAGGGAGATGAACGCGGGATTGAAGCGCTCGATATGCCCCACCTGGAGCGTGAGCCCCTTCCGCTCGGCCAGCTCGATCAGCGGGGCCGCCTCGGCGTACCGCGCGGTGATCGGCTTCTCGATGAAGCAGTGCACGCCGGCCTCCAGCGCCTGCCGCGCCAGCTCCGCGTGCGTCGAGGTCGGCGTCACCAGGCTGATGGCATCCACCTCGGCCAGAAGCGCGGCAAGCGAGGGGAACGCCTTCACCTCGAGATCGCGCGCCAGCGCGTCGGCCCGCTCCATGTCGGCATCGGTAAGGCCGACCAGACGCGCGCCGGCCACTCCCTTCCAGAGGGAGGCATGGCGCGAGCCGAGATGCCCGACGCCCACGACGCCGACACGCAGCGGCGCGCTCCCTGGCGAATCACTCATCGAATATCTCCGGTAAGAACCCCGCCGACGCCGATGATCCGGTCGTAGCCTCCGCCGGTCGTCTCCCTGTAATACGTCAGCGCATAATACGGATGGGACGTCGAGCTGACGTTCCCCTCGATCAGCGTGGGATCGGCGTTGGCCAGCACGCCCTCATCCTCGTCCCAGCGCCCCGAGACGTACTGATACTCGTGCAGCGCGCGCTTGATCCATCCCCGCGCGATGTAATTGCCGGAGGCCTTGTCGTAGACCATCCGCCAGTCGCGCGTCGGTGTCCAGTTGTTGAACGTGCCGACCACGCAGATATCCTCGTGCACCTGATAGCCCTTCAGGTCGAGACGGAACTCGAAGTAGACGTACTCCGCCTCGCTCAACGGCACGAACCGGTAGACCGCGGTCCCCCCGTGATCGAGCTCGGAGTAACCCTGGCGCGGCAGATCGCTCAGCGGCGTGGTGGTCACGCCGTTAGCCGTGGAGGGGAAGAGCGCCAGATCGGTCAGATCGAGCAGGCGATGCTCGTTGCCGGAGGGGATGTTGTTGAACTGCGCGATCGCCTTGCCGCCGAAGAAGGAGCTCCAGATCGACCAGTACTCTCCCGCCTTCCGCGGCTGCCCGGAGACCTCGTCGCTGGCGATCATCGGCCGGTCCCACATGCCCGACTCGTAAAGCGAGATCTGCCTGATCTGGGAGGCGAACAGATCATCGGAGACGAGCGCCTCCACGCGGATGTTCACCCCGTTCTGCAGCACCGAGGTCTGCGCGCTCTCGTAGAAGCCGGAGCCGACGCCGACCCCGACCGGGCCCTTCGGCTCGACGGCGAAGAAGCGCGTCTCGGCCAGCACCCGCTTGTTGTCGTAATAGTCGACGATCCGCGCGATGTAGTTGCCGGAGTACTCGACCTTGATGGTCGACTCGGAGCTCGGGAAGGAGATCGAGCAGGAGTAATCGTAGCCCCGCACCCCGACCGGGGAGCGGCTGATCTCGAAGTCGCTGCTCCGGAGCTTGATGGGGTCCTGCACGAACACGTTCTCGGTCGGCGTCCAGTTCCGGTCGCAGTGCACGAGAATCAGCGTCAGGTTCGGAAGCCGGTCGGCCTGCATGTCGAACTCGATCGTCAGCGCGTTGCTGCCGATGGTGCTGGCCGGCTCCCCCTTGATCGGGATGCGAAGGATCGGCGGGCTGGTCTCGTCACCGATGCCGTGGATCCTGAGCCAGCGGACCCGGGTGAACTCCTCCGGCTCATTGCGAGCGGCGGCCACGGTATCGGCCGGGTCGGCGGCCGAAGGCGGAAGGCTTCGGCCAACCGGAACGCAGGAGGAACAGACGACGAGGAGGATGGCGAACAGCGCGGGGCCGAGCTCGGAACGGAACCGCCGGATGCCCGCCCATGGGCCGCCGGCCCGCATGCGGCCGGACCACGGGCCATGGGGCCATCGGCTAGGGACGCGCATTGACCCACTCGGCTCCGTCGTCGAAGATTTCTCGCTTCCAGATGGGGACACGTTGTTTCAGCTCTTCAATGACATATCGGCAGGCATCGAACGCGGCCGCGCGATGGGGCGTGGAAACCGCCACCACGACCGCGATATCGCCGATAGTTAACCGCCCTACGCGGTGCTTGACAAGCACATTATGAGCGCCGAAGCGCTCGGCGGCCTCCTCGGCGATTGCGCGCATCTCGCTCTCGGCCATCGGAACGTAGGCCTCGTATTCGAGGCGCTCCACCCCTCCCCTCCGCTCACCACCGCTCGTGTTCCGCACCGTGCCGACGAAGGAGGAGATGGCGCCGATGCCAGGATCTCCGGCGGCGGTGATCAGCTCTCCCACATCGATGATATCCTCGACCACGTGACATTCGATCATTGGATCAGCCTCCGGCCACCGGGGGAATGATTGCAATCTCCGCGCCCGCCGGCACCACGCTCTCATCCGAGGCGTACCGGGCGTCGACGGCCACGCGCGAGCTGGACCGGCAGGCCTCCAGCCCCGGATGGCGGCTCACCAGCTCCCCCCAGAGCCGGAGCACGGTGGTCCCCTCCGGGATCTCGAGCTCCTCGGCCTCGATGCCGGCGCAGTCGCGCGCCCATCCGAAGTAGAGAATTCTAGCCATCGCGTCGAGCCACTCCCATCTGAATGATGCTCCGGCCCGCGCATCCGCATGCGCCGGAGGAAGCCCGAAAATACGGAAGATCGATGAGTCGCGCCCACGCCGCGGAGCGCCGCACACGAGCTGTAACGGCCCGCGACGGTGCCGCCGCGCGTTGCCTCGGCGAACATATCCCGGCGGCCATCGGCGCGCTTCAATAGCGGCCGTCGGAGGCCTCGTAATGCGTCGGCTTGCCGAGCGTCCGTCCCTGGCCGCGCAGCCAGGCCGCGGTCCATCGGATCACCGTGTCGAGCTCCACGGCCGGCTCGCCGAACAGCTCGACCATGCGGGCCGGATCGCTCAGCAGCGCGTGGCTCCCCTCCTCCCCGGTAAAGATCGGTTCGCGGCCGAGATGGGCACCGAGGCGCGTTGCCAGGTCCCGCGCGCGCTCGATCCGGGGACCGGTCACGTTCAACGGAAGCGCCGGCACCGCGGCCACCTCGAGCGCGCGGAGGATGATCTCGTTGGCATCCCGCTGCCAGATGCAGTTCAGGTAGCCCATCGACAGATCGACCGGCTCCCCGCGGAGCACCTTCCCCCCGATATCCACGAGGACGCCGTAGCGGAGATCGAGCGCGTAGTTCAGACGGATCAGACAGATCGGCGTGGTGCGGAGACGCCCCTCGTACTCGAAGATCCGCTCCCGCGCCACGCAGGCGTTGGCGTACTCGCCGACCGGCGTCAGATCTTCCGGCTCGCGCGAGCCGCCGCCGGCGACCGGCACCAGCGGGTAGACGCACCCGGTCGAGAGCGCCACGATCCGGGAGCCGGCGTAGCGTCTGGTGACCGCGACCGGCGGCAGCAGATTCATCGCCCAGGTGAGCGGGGGATCATCGGTGGTGCCGAACTTCCGGCCGGCCATGTAGATCACGTCCGGCGCGTCCGGGAGCGCGGATACCTGAGCGTCGTCCAGCAGATCGCAGGCGAGCGTGCGCACCCCTCGCTCCTCGAGCCAGCGCCGCGCGTCCGGATCGGAGAAGCGGGCCACGGCGATGATCTCCAGATCACGTCCGGCCATCTCGGCGGCGCGGCGGGCCATCACGGCCAGCGACGGCCCCATCTTGCCGCTTGCGCCGAGGATCACCAGCGGCCCCGCGAGCCGGGAGACCAGCTCCACGAGCGGCGCGCGCGGACGGGTCATGATCTCGTCGAGCGTCTCCTCGTCCGGGATGATCTCGGGATACTCCTCTCCGGCCGCGGCGCGGATGGTACTCATCGCGGGCTCTCCGTCGGTATGCTCATTCCTTGACGCCTCCCATCACGATCCCCTTCACGAAATAGCGCTGCGCCAGCATATACAGAACGAGAATCGGGATCACGCTCACCACCGCGCCGGCCATCATCAGGTCGATCCGGGAGACCATCTCCCCTCCCTGAAGCGAGGCGAGGCCGACCGTGAGGGTCATCTTCTCCTGGCTCGACAGGTAGATCACCGGACCGAGCAGATCGTTCCAGTTGGCCATGAACGCCAGCACCGCGAGCGTGCCGAGCGCCGGGGCGGCCAGCGGCATCACGATCCGCCAGTAGATCCTGAAGCGTCCCGCGCCGTCGATGATCGCCGCCTCCTCCAGCTCCCTCGGAATCGAGGCGAAGAACTGCCGGAGCAGGAACACGCCGAAGGCGCCGATGCCGAAGCCGAAGAAGCTCGGCACGATCAGCGCCGCGTGCGAATCGATCCAGCCGAGCTTCTTGATCAGAAAGAACACCGGCACCATCGTCACCTGAAACGGCACCATCATCGTGGCCAGCACGATCCAGTAGAGCACGCTCTTGCCGCGGAACTCCATCCGCGCGAACGCATACGCCGCCAGCGACGCGCTGGCAAGCGTGCCGATCGTGCTCAGGATGGCGATCTCCAGACTATTGACGGTGAAGCGCCCGAACGGAAAGCGGCTGAAGACCTCGCCATACGATCCGACACTCGGATGCGCCGGCAGCGTCGGCGGGTAGCTGTAGAGCTCACCCGGGGAGCTCATCGAGGTGACGAGCATCCAGAGGAAGGGCCCGATCATGAAGAGCGCCACCCCCACCAGAAGGATGTAGAGCAGCCCCCGACGCGCGCTCCGGAGCGCCGTGCCGCCGCGATCCCCATCTCCCACGGCCCTGATCCCCCGATCAGCCATAATGCACCCACCTCCGCTGCAGTCGGAACTGGATGAAGGTGATGATGAACGTGGCCGCGAAGAGCACGTAGGCGAGCGCCGTCGCGTAGCCCATCCGGAAGAACTGGAAGGCGTTCTGGTAGATGAAGTAGCTGAGCGTGAGGGTGCTGTTGGCCGGCCCTCCCTGGGTCAGCACGTAGGTCTGCTCGAAGAGCTGGAATCCGCCGATCGCGGTCACCACCACCACGAAGAAGGTGGTCGGCGAGAGCATCGGGAGGGTGATCCGCCAGAAGCGGGTCCAGGCGCCGGCTCCGTCGATCGTGGCCGCCTCGTGGAGCGTGGGGGGAATCGCCTGAAGGCCGGCGAGGAAGATCAGCATGTTGTAGCCGAGCCCCTTCCACGCCGACATCAGCACGATCGCCGGCATCGCCCAGCGGGTGCTCAGCAGCCATCGCGGCCCGTCGATCCCGAAGATCTGCTTCAGCAGATAATTGATCAGCCCGAACTCCGGATTGTAGAGCCAGGCCCAGACGATCGCCACCGCGATCATCGAGGTGACCGCCGGAAAGAAATAC
Organism: Bacteroidota bacterium; assembly: GCA_048498995.1. Taxonomy (GTDB): domain Bacteria; phylum Bacteroidota; class Ignavibacteria; order OLB7; family OLB7; genus JBEHWX01. The sequence continues at coordinate 17,026 of JBEHWX010000043.1, read as the reverse complement.
AGACCCCGGAAGAAGAGGATGCCCCGGAGCTTCGCGTTGGCCAGCAGCGCCAGCATCAGCGAGCCGGCCACGCAGAGCGGCACGTACAGAAGCACGTAGTAGAAGGTGTTCCGGAGCGTGACCCAGAAGAGATGCGAGGAGATCATCGACCGGTAATTGCCGAGCCCGGTCCAATGCGGCGCGCCGATCAGATCCCAGTCGGTGAAGCTGATCGCGAACGACGCCAGGATCGCGCCGCCGGTAACGATCACCACGCCGATCAGCGCCGGCAGCAGAAAGAGATACGGCGCCAGTCGCTCGCCGATCGACCTCCCCCCGGATCGCGCACGACGCGCCACGCCCCTCCCGGCCGGCTCGGAGGCGATCGGCGGAGGGACGAGCTCCCCGGCGGGAGACCCTGATGGCTGCGTTGGGCTCATCGGTTCACGATATGGTTCGGAACGCTCGCGCGGCTATGCGCGAACGGTCGGGCACGGGCCACGATCGAGCGCGCGGACCGGGAGCTCACTCTCCGTTCAACACTTCGTCGATCCGCTTGCTGGCGTCGGCGGCCCCCTGCGGCACGCTCTTCTCGCCGGCTACCATCAGGTCCACCTCCGGCTGGAAGCCCTGATCGCGGAACTGGAGCCACTTGGTGCGCCAGTAGCTGAAGCTGTGGTTCTCGATCATGTCGATCACCACGCGGCGGTTCACCTTCGGCGCGGCGTCCAGGTAGGCGGCCGATCCGGCCAGGCGACGGCTGTTCGGCACGAGCCCGGCGAAGAGAACGCCCGCCCGCTCCGGCGGCATCTCCTTGACCATCCAGCGGAGGAACTCCCAGGCGGCCTCGGCATGCTTCGAGCTTTTCGGGATGCCGAAGGCGGCGCCGAAGCGGAGATACTTTCTTCCGGCCGCGCCCTTCGGCGGCAGCGCGATATCCCAGCGGAACTTCGCGTCGCGATAGAATCCGAGGAAGGAGCCGAGCATCCCCATCGCGAAGCGCCCGGTCTCGAACGGACGGAGCGAGCCGCCGCTGGAGGAGCCGCCGAGGATCGAGGCGTTCTGCGGCGCCACGTGATACTTCCGTACCAGGTCCACCCAGAAGTTGAGCGCGTTGACCGTGGCCGGCTGCGCGAACGCGCTGTGCTTCAGGTCGGGCGTGAGGACCGCGCCCCCCATCGAATAGATGAGCCCGTCGAAGCCGCCGCTGTTGTCCAGCAGAAATCCCCAATGATCCGGCTTGCCGTCGCCGTCGGTATCTTTCGTCAGCTTCCGCGCGGCGGCAAGGAGCGTATCGTACGTCCAGTTGGAATCGGGATAGGAGACGCCGGCGGCATCGAACAGATCCTTGTTGTAGTAGAGCGGATAGCTGCCGAGCGCGACCGGAAAGGCGCGGATGGCCTGGCCGTTCCTGTAGGTTTCGAGTGAGATCGGGAAGTACTCCTCCGGCTTCAGATCGCGATCGATGAACGGCTTCAGGTCCACCAGGTAATCGCGGTCGAGAAGCTCCTGCGCGAACCAGTCCTCCAGCAGAATCAGATCCCCCACCTCGGCATCGGCCGCGGCGGAGGTGAGCACCTTCTGCACATGCACGTTGAAGCTGAGCACCTGCTGCTCCACCCGGATGTTCGGGTGGGTCCGCTCGAACTCCGCGATCGCCGCCTGCCACTCCTTCTGCGAATCCCCCCACCAGTGCGCCACGCGGATCACGGTCTTGCCGTCGGATGGATGATCGGCGTCGCCGCCGCATCCGGAGGCCATCACCACGAGCATCACCAGCGGCAGAAGCGCGCGGAGCACGCGGGGAAGCGGGTTGGCGGGTCGCCGCGGCGCGCGCGGGGAGAACGTACGGGAGTGTCTGGTCATGGGCGTACCTCGGTGGTCGGTTCCGGATCGTCCAGGTTGCTGAAATAGGGATCGTGGCGTCGCTGGCTCGCGGCGATGGCGGCATATTCCCGCGCGAACAGATCGAGCCGGGTGATCGAGGCGAGATCTTCCCGGAACTGGTCCGGCTCGCGGATCAGCACGCACCCCGAGGTGAGGCGCACCTCATCGAGATCGATCTCCGCGGTGGCGATGCCGTGGCGCCGCCCGGTCTGCGCCAGGATGTCGCCGTTGTGGTCGACGATGCGCGCGGTGGCCGGCAGATGGCGTCCGGCATACGACGCGGCCGGCGGATGCCCGGCCATGTTCGACTCGACGATCACCACGCTGTTGTCGATCGCGCGCGCGGTGATCTGCGCCTGAAGTCCCTCCCGCGTCGGGCCGTACATCGTCGTCGGCCAGAAGATCACGTCGGCCCCCTTGTGCGCGTAGATCCGGGCGATCTCCGGGAAATGAATATCCATGCAGATCATCACCGCGACCGTGCCGAAGTCGAGCCGGAAGACCGGGAAGGCGCTGCCGGAGCGGATCACCTTCGCCTCGGCGGCGGTGGGCTGTACTTTCCGATACCAGCCGGCCACCGCGCCGTCACGGTCGAAGATCGTCGCCTGATTGTAGACGCGTCCGTCGATCTCGACATACCAGGTGGCGATCACGTTGATCCGTCCCTCGCGCGCCGCCTCGGAGAGCATCGTTGAGGTCGGGCCCGGAAAGGGCTCCGGCTCGAGCTCGCGTCCCGGAACGTTGTAGGTGCGGAGCATTTCCGGGAGGCAGACCACGTCGCAGCCGAGCCCGGCGGCATGCTCGATGTAGCCGCAGGCACGCTCGATGTTCATCTGGAACGTGTGCGGCGTATCCTCGATCAGAAAGGAGACGGTGCCGAGTCGAACCTTGCGCATGGCGTCGATGTCGTTGATCGGACGGAACGAAACGAAGGTGGGGATAATAGCGATGAATGCGTGTGCCGCACAAGCCGCCCGGCCGCTTCGCGCGCGAGCCGACGCTTCGAAGCCGATCGACATCGATTGCCCGTCCGACACGAATCCGGTGCGAGGCAATGGCTCCCGCGCCGACTCGGGGACCGGGATGGCTTCCTCGGCTCCGCCTCCAAACATCGATGTGAGGGCGCTCTCCTATCCACACGACGAGGGCATCATCGCGCCGCCCGGATGATCACTCCATCAGCTTGAAGGTCACCGGCGTTTCCACCTTCGGGAGGAAAACCTTCACGGTCCGGAACTCGGGACGCGGGAAAAAGACGAGGCTCGTCTTCAGCACCGCGCCAGGACCGAGGGTCGTGTCGCCGACCACGCCCTCCCACCGGCTTCTGAGACGACGCAGGTTGCCGAGCGACTCCTCGTGCGCCGAGCGCTCATCGGCGTCCCCCGCGCTCGCGGCGGCCGCCTGCTCCATGGCCAGCATGGTGTCGATCGAGGCCCGCTCCTGGGCCGGGTTCATCGCGAACGATTTCGTGGCGCCGTTGAACTTGGTGGTCGGGCCCGCGGTGTCGCGCGAGGCCAGATAGAAGAACTCGCCGGGCGAGACCTCCAGTGGCGCTCCGCCGCCGTTGGTCACGCGCAGGGTGAACGTGAGAAGATCGTCCGTGTAGCGGTCGAAGGAGATCTCGTACCCGACTCCCCCGGCGTTCACCATCACTATCTGACGCCCGCCGGAGGTCCGGATGTCGCCGTCGATCGGCGCGAGACGTCGCTCCGAGGCACTTTGGCCAACGGCGCCGGCACAGCCGGCGGAGAGCATGAGCGAAGCGAGAAGGAGACGGGAAGATGCGCGGGAAACCAGATGCATGATGCTGAGGGGATTCGTTGATCAGATGCGAGCCGCGATCCAGGCGGCAATGGCGGGATTGGCGGCGCGGGGATATTCGTGCCCGATATCCTGCAGCAGAAGCTCCACCGAACGGGCGCGGCCGCGCAGTGCCTCGGCGTTCCGCTCCATCATGTCGGGAGGATAGCCGGGGTCGCGCGTGCCGCCGACGAGGAGCACGTCCACGTCGGCGGCATGATACGCTTCAGACCGCGCCCAGTCCCCCGGGATACCGCCGCAGAGGCCGATCACGCCGCGAACACCGCCGGGGCACATGAACGCGACGCGAAGGCTGATCGCGACCGATTGCGAGAAGCCGAGCAGAAAGACCCGCGCGGGATCGACCGTCCCCTCCGCGGCAAGCCGGTCGACCAGCCGCGTGATCGCGTCGACATGGAGCGCGATTCCCTCGGCCGGATCGAAGTTGGTGACCCAGCCGAAGCCGTAGCCGAGCGGTCCGGAGCGATCCTTCGGCTGCACGAGATGCGGATACGGTCCCTGAAGGCTGGCGACGGCCCACCGTCGATCTTCGATGGCGCGCGCCATGCGCATCGCTCCCCGCATCTCCCCCGCGTAGCCGTGCATGGCGATGAGCAGCGGAAGCGGCCCATCGCCCGGCGGCACATGCAGAAGGTAGTGCCGGGAGATCTCCTGCGTGAAGTTCCCCTCGACCGTCTCCGACGGTGTGTTCTCCATCATGATATCTCCATGCCATGCGCGGCCGAACGATGCCGGCAACGTCGATCTCCCGTTCGAGCTCGCATCACTTCTTGGCCGGCGGATCGGCCGGACGTCCGAACGTCGTGGCCGGCACCGAGGCCGGCGACTCGACCGTCGTGAACGTGTCGGTCCAATTCCGCTGCGGCGTCTGCCAGCGGATCGTGTGCGCCGTCATCACGCCCCCCTCGGGACGGTAATCATCGTACTCGGCCGAGAAAGGAACCGGGCCGAGGATGGTGCGATACTCGATGTAGCGACGCGCGAGCAGGCCGGTGGAGGCATCGAAGTAGAAGCGCTCCCGGGTGCCGTCGGTGCCGGTGCCGCCCACCACGAAGAAGATGCGCCCATTCACCGTATCGCGTCCCCACATCGAAAGATCGGGGATCTGAGACTTGATGCGGGAAGCGGGGATGATCTCCCCCATGCGCAGCAGGCGGGCCAGATCCTCGCCGCGCACGTCGCGCGTGGGTCCGTCGTTCATCCGCTGCCAGGCAGAGGCGCCATCGATCGCCTGCTGCGAGCGATCCTGTTTGCCACCATCCGTCACCGTCGTAACCATGGTATTACCGGCCGCCGTCTCCACGATCTCCAGCTTCGAGGAAGGGCCCTCGGACTGCGCGCGGGTGCCGACGAGACGACGGGCCTTCACCTTCTCGACGGCCGCGGTGCCGCCGAGCGCCTGCACATAGGCACCGAGCACCTGATCGAGCGAGGCGCCGGCCGGCATCGGATGCACGGAGCCGCCATCGCGCCAGCTCCCCTTCCCTTCGTCCGACAGCAGCGGCGTCCGGAGCGGATGGCGCCGTCCGCCATGGCAGGTATAGCAGGTGATCTCCGGCGCGGAGAACTCCTGGTTGTTGATCTTCTCGGTCATGTAGTACATGCCGCGGGCGGTCGCCTTCTCCGGCTTGTCATCCTTCGAGAAGTCTTCGTGGGAATGACAGTAATCGCAGGTGACGCCGAGTGCCGCGTTCATGAAGCGCATGGCGTCGAGCACCTGACCGGCGGTCTTCCCCTTGAAGATGACGATGTTCTTGAAGGCCTTCTCGGCCGGCTGGTCGTAGAAGCTCGTGCGCGAGGCGCTGTCGGCCGGTGCCGGCGGCAGCGGCGCGTTGGGGCGCAGGAGGCTCGGGGGCGCGAACGGAATGGCGACGATCGCCGCGAAAGCGATCCCGTAGCCGAGGGTGAAGTTTCTGAAGCTCATCGCGTGTACGTAGCGTTTGGATGAGGGCGAAAGAGGTCGTACCGGGCGAAGATAACGCGTTTCGTGCTGGTGGCGATGCGAGGCGGGGAATCAGTACTCGATCCGTCCTCCGGCCGAGAACGCGACACGGAGATCTCCGTCGAGGATCATCAGCTCGTACCACACCCAGGGTCCGCCGAATTCGAAGGCGACGGGAATGTCAGGCTCTGTCGCCGACACCTCACAGAGCCTGGCTTCCACGACCAGGTAGCCGGGAAGGGTCGCGCGGCTGATGGTCGAGAGCTCGACGAGAAACCTCCGCTCCCCTCCCGGCGAGGTCGAGAGCGATTGCAGCATCGAATCCCGCACGGTCCCGCATGGCCTCACGGAAGGGATATCGGCCAATTCGGGAACCGACGAAGGTGGCGAAGCGGTGTCTCGCCACTCCCGCAATCCCTCGACGTCATCGAGGATACTGCTATCGACCGATGGATACGAGACGACCGGCAGGACACGCAGCGGGATCGGATCCGGCAGCCCTTCGAATTCGTGTCGGATCTCCTGCTTGTGCGCCAGATGCGCCACGACGCGGCGATAGATATCCATTCGGGCCGGACCGAGTGAGATGTCGAATGTACAGCAGCAATCGCCGTAGGTGGCGACGACGGCGCCGGAGCGGTCGAGTGCGAGGCCGATTCGCGCCGGCCTGGAATCCTCCTCGGCCAGGTCTCCCAGAAACTCGGACTCTTCGTCCGCCCGATAGACCCGCATCCCGACGAAATACTTGCTCGGATCGGAGACCGAATCGATCGGCAGCAGCACCGCATGGAGCAACGAATGACGACCGATCGAGAGCGCCACGAGGCTCGTATCGCGGTGGTCCGGAACCATACAGGCGGGGCACGACCAGGCGACGCCGGAATCGCGGGCACCGAACCGAGGATCACCGGCGACGACGGTATCGAGAACCACGATGTCGACGACACCGGAATCCAGACCGGCGGAGTACTGGAGGATCGGCCGCGAAGCGTAGTACCTCAACGCGGCGCGATAGATCCGCAGCGCCGGAAGCCCGTCCACAGCCGGCTTCATGGCCTGCGTGGCTCCGTTAATGCCGGCACAGCCCGCCATGAGCACGGCGAGGAGCGCGACGGATATTCTTTGAACCATTAGTCTCGGAACCCCTTGCATGAATCAAAAGCCCGCTGGCGACCAATATCCGCTACGCGTTGTGTCGAACAAGCGCCGTCAGCGCAGCCTCAATATCAGACTCCGAAGGTCGTAGGAATTACCAAAGCGAAAAGTCCTCCTCGGAGGAGAACTCGAGCCGTTGTCCTGTGTGCGCATTTAGGACGAGATTGGTAACGGTACGCCCAAACATCTCATCATACCACCCAAAAGTCCAGGTCAAAGCATCATATTTGTACGAATAGTCGATGCTGACCGAATACCACCTTTTCATTCCAGCGCGCCGAGCCGTCGAAATCGCCTTCCGCAACGGGAACAGACGAGCTTTCCTGGCATCGATGGAGGAGTTGGGAAGTAAAACTCTCTGACTGATTCTTCCACCCGAATCCGTTTCGACCGCAATGCAGTATTGGCCCAATCCCGCGCTCGAGTCGCGGTAGTCATAAATGAACCGATAGCGAGGAGGATTCGTCGTATCAATATGCGATCGTCTCTTTCTCGGAATCGAGTCGAGTACCAGCACGCGCATGAGATGAATGTGGGGCATCAAGTTCGTTCCGGCGCGACTCCGCAGCACTGAATCCGCCGAAGCACGGATGTTAGGCGGCACCGAGTCGAGGTCATATATCACACGAGCCCGGATGTCCGGCGACCAAAGACGCTCATCGCAATCGCGTGAATTACTTAAAAACCGAGGATCGCTGTCATCACGGAGGCCGATCTTCCCTTTTGCGGAATCGAGATGGGCCAGGAGCGGTTCAAGCTTCACCCAATGGAACAGGAAAGCATTGTTTATGGTCAGACATGTATCAGTTGCCATCACTGGAATCCACGATGGGGGCATAAACTCAGCAAAGGGAATCGATGCCCATTCGGCCGGGGACAAATCTCGATTGTCGACTAGGCGGGTATCAACTTCGAACGTGGCATCCCCTTCAAACGCGCTCTCCGTCAATACGCTGGCTCTAGTTGGCCACCCGACATTATTTCTCCGCACTGCGGATGACATAAGCGCATTTAGGCGCAGATGAGTACGATTGAGAAACGTGAGATACGTGCTACCGACTCCCTTGCCAATGTATGGGCCAAAGAAGATTATTTGTCCGCTATCACAACCTCTCAGAGCCCTGACGACGACTGCTCTACACATTACTCCTCCCGGTTTCATCGTCTCCGCTCCAAGAATCTTCACGACCGCGACGACGTCGGATTCGGAATACAGACTATCGATGGGACGACAGCCGTAATTCGCATACAGATCTGAAGGCGCCTGTAGGAGAAGCGCAAGGGCCAGCGAAGAGAACGGAAGTAACCATCGGAGCATTGTCGATGTGGGCATGGTAATCCTCGACCTGGAATTTCACGCGTGGGAGATTGAATTCGTTTCCGCGCCTTGGATCCGCTCCAGATGTGGCGCCAGCAAGCACCAGCTCGGGCTTCCCCGCCCCTCTCACAGCTCCTCGGTCGGCACGAGCTGGCGTAGCGATTCCAGCTCCGAGGCCCAGCGGCCGGCAAGATCCCGCTCCACCTCGCGAAGCAGCGCGCGGGAGTCGCGGTCGAAATACCGGAGGATCCCGCGCACCGAATATCCCAGCAGCGCCATGAACATTCCAACCGCGTAGATCAGCTCCGGCTGGCGCAACTCGAACATCTCCCCCTCGCCGGAGCGTCCGTTGCGCCGCCCGCCGGCGATGAAGATCCCGAAGCCGAGGAACACGCCGCAGAGCTCCGCGACCGAGCCGCGCATATCCTCCCCACCCGGCAGATCGCTCCTGAGCGCCTCGATAACAAATGCCCCGAGTCCGAGTCCAAGCGAAGCGACGAGAGAACGGGCATCCCTCCGTCCCTCCGGAAGCGCGATCACCCCCTCGCCATGCTCCGCGTCGAACCAAAACGATGGATATACCGGCTCGCGCCGCGGCTCCAGACGCACGGGCCATTCGAGCAGGCCCGCGAGATCCTTGAGACGCTCCAGCAGCCGGCCAACCGATTCGGCCGTGCCGTCGTGCGGCACGAGAAGATCATCGGTGCCGGGCGTGAGGATTCGACGCCGGCGGAAATGACGATAACCGCCGAGATGATCGAGCAGGAACCCGAACGTCTCTATCTCCCAGAGAATCACATCCTCCGGTGGAAGCTCGATATGTCGTCGAAGTGAACGGAACACGTGCTCTCGACTCTCCACGAATGCGAAGTCACGAACGCGATGTCATAACGCGGCGGCGCATCGCCTGACCGAACGCACCGCCGATCATTTCGGCGGATGCTTCGGCAGAATCGGCCTCAGGACCTCGAGGTTGCCACGCTCACCGAGCTCGCGCGGCGTCGCGTCGAACCGGAATATCGCATTGCCGAAGCCCACGACGACGATCGTCGCGATCTGCAGGACGATGATGCCGGCAACCACCGGACGGAAGCGACCGGTCACCTTCTCCCAATGATCGACACCCCAGACCGCCGCCGGCATACACGCCGCGTGCAGAGCAACGATCACATGCCAACCCTGGAGCGTGAACGGCGCGAGCGCCGCCGAGCAGAGAAGCGCGATCAGCGCGGCGCCGGCGTAGTCGCGAATCCACGCGCGCGACGCTTCCCTGGCATCGTCGGGCGCCGCCACGCGACGGGATCTGAAAAACCACCAGGAGCACCAGATGCTGAGCGCGATCGTGAGCACGAGCAGGCTCCAGAGAATGTACACGCCGATCGCGGCCAGGTTCCCCCACGAATGCGCGGCACGCCAGCCGGAGTCGAGAAATACCGTCTGCTTCAGCGGATCGCCGATATCGAGCGAGCCGAGTCGGAACCAGTAGATCACCCCCTTCAGCAGCGGCGCCACCTTCACCAGACCATAGCCGATAAATCCCTCGCGTGGAAGACTCGACGGAAGCGTTCCATCGAGCCAGGCCAGGAGTGTCGGCACCAGCGTGAGCCCGCCGAGCAACATGCCAACCACGGCGCCGGAAATGCCGAGCCTGATCCGGCGGCGCAGCAGAAGTATCGGCGTGATGATCACCAGCACCAGAAACGATCCGTGAATCTGCACCGCCCATACCAGCGAGGCGGCCAGCAGCATCGAGGGAAGAAATGCGGCGCGATCGCGGAGCTTCCAGCAGGACCAGAGATGGAGCGCGGCCGGAAGAAATATGAACGTCGGCTCCCAGAGAAATCCGGAGTGGTAGGTGCGCCAGGGAGAAAGCCAGTACAACACCGCGAACAATAACGCGAACCGCTCCCCAAGCGCCTCGCGCGCCACCGCGACGAGCAACAGCACCGCGGCAAGATCGAACAGACCGATCATGATGAGCGGCGCATGGTAATCGCGCCAGATCATCAACGGCAGACCGATCAGGATCTGCAGCAGCGATCCAGGAATCGCCCCACCCCCCGACATCGCCTTGGCGATCGGATGCAGATGGCCGGTCGCGGCGAAATCCTCTCCGAGCCGGAGCAGCGTCACCTGGTCGCCACCGATCCAGGAGCGCGCTCCGAGAAAGATCTGAATCAGCAATCCGACGGCGATCACCCCGTACGTGGCGCGACGAAGCGCGCGCCGCTCATCGGCGTGTTCCTCCGGGGATGCGTCTTCGGATGCGGGTTGCGTAATCATGAGCGTTGCATGCCATGTAGTGTCGATACGTGCGCAGCGGTCGCCGCGCGCCTCACCGGTCGCTCACTCCTCGGCTCCGATCCCATAGAGATATCCGTCGCCGCAGACGACCAGGATCTCCGAACGGCCGTCGCCGTCGAGGTCGGCCGCGACGGGAGGACCGAGTCCGGAGGGAAATCGCATCCGCCACTTGATGATCGGACTGCCGTTGCGCGATGGCCCGGCGGCAATCAGCTCGCCGCCGCGTGTCGCGATCACGAACTCGATGGCGCCGTCCCCGTCGATATCGCAGGTGATTACGTCGCTCGGGACGGAGCCGAGATGCAGCCGCCATTTCTCCTCGCCGGTATCGGCGCAATAGCAGACGAACGCACCGTCGGCATAGCCGATGCCGATCTCGGGAACGCCGTCGCCATCGACGTCGGCCACGCCGGCCATGCCGCCGGTGAGGGAGGAAAGCGGCGCGCTCCGCCACCATCGCATCGCGTGGCGACGGTCCATTACGCCGAAGCCCCCGTAGTTGGCCTGGAACAGAAGCTCCTCCTCTCCATCGCCATCCACGTCGATCGGCGCGAGGCTTCCATAGGCGGAAAAATCATCCATCGTCATCGCGCGGCGACGAAGATCGGCGGTGTTGTACGGTCGCAATTGCCAGGGACGGTGCACGAGCGCGCCGGACTCCGGATCGATCTGGCACATGGTGTCCTTCGCCAGGAACCAGAGCTCATCCCTGTCCCGGCCGGCGATCGTCATCGCGTTCCAGGGGCCGAAGCCGCGTCCCTCCTCGCTGGTCTCCCCGCTCCCCTCGATCTCGTCGGCCACGTAGCGGAGCTTCCACATCACTTCGCCGCGGTCGGCATCGAGACACCATGTATGCTCGGAGTTCATCGAGACGGAGCGATATCCGGAAATGATCATCCGCTCGCGACCGCCGATGCGCACCGGAAGAAAATCGTGAATGCCGGTACGCCCCCAGGGAACGCGCGGCGCGGCCGGCAGGCCGGGAACACTCCAGCGCGCGACCTCGACGCCGTCGACACCATGCGCGCGCAGGGCGGCTTCACCATCGCCGACCGCGCCGCTCAGAACCACGCTCTTGCCATCGATGCGATGCGCGATCACGCTGTGATGCGCTTCCTCCGGTCCGATCCGCCCGCGCCCCTCGAATGTTGCGGTCGTTGTCGGCGCTGACGCCCCGCCATCCCACGTGAGCAGGTGGAGCTTCGTTCCGGCATCCGGCACGGCGCAGTAGCGCTCGTTGCCGTCGGCGAACACGACCGGCGTGATCGGGACCTTCGAAGCGAAATAGAGCGCGCCGTAACGGGAGCGGATGCCGATCTGGAACGCGCAGAGCGTGGAGCCATCGGCCCGCAGCGCCGTCACGATGCCGCTGGCGGCGGAGATCAGGATCTCCGTGCGTCCGTCGTCGTCGAGGTCGGCGATCGCGAGAATGGCGACAGATCCCTCGGCGCAGGGAACAGGCTCGACGCGCCACGCATCCGACGCAACACGCAGAAGCGCCAGCGCGCCGCCTTCGAGCCGCAGCGGTATCGTCGGCGCGCCGTCGATCAGCTCGCACCAGATCTCATCGGCGGGCGGAAACTCCGGACGCATGATCGTCTCGGTGGTGCCGACGCCGCGGAAGCGCCCGATGAAGCTCCCTCCCTCCATTCTCCACCGCTCACGCGCTCCCTCGCGCGACCAAACCAGCGCGACGAGCGTCCCCGATTCCGACGGCACGCGCTCCCGTTCGACGCTCGCAAAGATCACCGATTCGTCAGCGATGCGCTGAATGCCGCGTAGATAGAGATCCGGAATGCGATCGAGCGCATCGCCGGTGAGCGCGTCGAGAAATTCCAGGTGCCATCGCCCCTCCTCGACGTCGTTGTATGTGCTGATCGCGATCTCGAGCCGGCCGTCGCCATCGAGATCGACCGTGGAGTTGAAGGTGTAGCGAAGCTCCTTTTCGTCGTGCGGATACGCATGCTCGAGAAACCGGTCCCAGCGCGGCGCCAGACGTCCGCCACCGGCGTTCGCAATCACCGCCACATGACGCGAGACGAGCGTGGAGTAGACCACGAGATCGAGATTTCCATCTCCGTCGACGTCGACCACCTGAAAGAGACCGTAGTTCCTGCGCGCCACGCCGCCGGTTTCCCAGCGGCATTCATCCTTCATCTCTCCGGTGACCGGGTCGAACGTGTAGATCGCGCAGTACTTGGTCACGATCAACTCGTCGACGCCATCGCCGTCCAGGTCGGCGACGAGAACCGTGGGATGGAAAAAATCATCCATCCAGAGAATATGCCGCCGCTCGGCATGCTCGGCGCCGGGAGAAAAATCGAACAGGAGGACGTCGCGCGAGCTTATAAGCCCCACCACGAGCTGCATGCCGGGACCGACCTGCGGAAAATGATGCAGCAGCGCGCCGGTATGAAAAAATCCGGTCGAAAATGGCGGCCCCACGTACTCGCGCCAGAGGAGCGCGCCGGTGGAGGCATCGAGCAGATAGATGCTCTTGCCGTCGGTGGCGACGATCTCCACGCGACCGTCGCGGTCGACATCCTCCACGCCGATGATCGAATCGATGCCGAGCGGCACGCTCGACCAGATGACGGCGCCATCCACGCCGTGCGCCATTACGCACCCTCCGTAGATGAGGAGCATCAGACGGCGGCCGGCCACATCGACGATACGTGCGTCGAAGATCGCCCCACCGAGATAATGGCGCCACGCGACGCGCGGACGCTTGATGGCGCCCGGCAGCGGCTGGTGGCCACTCAACCGCGCGTCGCGGCGATACATCGGCCAGAGGCCGGGCGTGTCGAGCTCCTGCTGGTTCATCGGCGGGTGAAGGGAGTTCGCATGAAGTCGCGCCCGATGCCCGGGACACGTGAAATTGGATTGCTCACGATGCCACCGGCTGAGGCTGGCCGGTTCTGATCGACGCGAAGGCCGCGGCGATCATGGCGGTGGCGCGAAGGCCGTGACGGTGCGTCGTCGGCGGAGGCGTCGCGGTACGAAGCGCCTCCACGAAGCGACGATTTTCCTCGATCATCCCGAGCTCACGCGCGTCGATCATTTCCTCGGAGGACTCGCCGTCGAAGAAATGGCCGCGGCGAAGGCGATCGTGCAGGTGCACCGAGCGCCCACCACCAACGAGCTGCGCGGAGAATTTCGAGAGAAGCGGCGTCTGTCCGCAATCGCCGATCGTGACCGAGCCGATACGTCCGTTCGCGAACCGGACCGTCGCGGTGATGGTGTCGATCGGCGACTCCGCTCCGTGCGAGAAGACTCCCCCCTCGGCATGCACGGTACGCGGCTCGGAGCCGTTCAGATAGCAGATCAGATCCATCGCGTGGCATCCCTGAGACTGCACGTTCCCGCCTCCCTTTACCGGATCCTGCGCCCAGAACTCATCCGGCCAGCGCGCGTCGAAGACCTGCGCGGTCACCACGACGGGTTCGGGAAGGAACTGACGCGCGCGCTCCACCATCGGGTAATAATGAAGCTTGAACGCGGTCATCAGAGTGACGCCGCTCTCCTCGACCGCCTCGCCGATCCGCCGACAGCCATCGACGGACAGATCCATCGGCTTCTCCATCATCACGTGCTTCCCCGCCTCGCAGGCGGCCAGCGCGAATGGCAGGTGCGTGTCGTGGTAGGTACAGATGTAGACCGCGTCGACCCGATCGTCGGCCATCATCAGGCCGACGTCGTCGGTGGCGTAGGCGCCGCCGAACCGGTCGAGGAGCGCCCGGGCCCGCTCCTGCGCAATGTCGCAGTAGGCGAACGGCTCGAGCCCCTCAACCTCCCTGATCGCCTCCAGATGCTCGACCGCGATGGCGCCGCAGCCGATAATGCCGATCCGATATGCCATGGTCCTCGTATGTCGGAAAGTCTGTGTAGGAATGTCCGTGTCGGGATCTCCGGAACACGACAGTCGCTCAGGAGAGCCACTCATCCAGATGCTCGCGGACGAACTCGTCGTCGGCGAGCTCCGGGTAGGAGCGGACCACGCGATCGATCTCCGCGGACTGCCCGGGCGAGAGTCCTTCTTGCGGGTCGAGACAATGAATGTTGGCCAGCAGCCCCTGCCGGCGCAGCACTTCGTGGATGCCGGCGATCGATCCGGCGAAATCATGTCGGGCGTCGAAGAACGCCCCGTTGCTGTCGGTGACGCGCGCGCCGAGCGCGAGGAGCGCGGCGGGGATCGCGCCGGAGCGCCTCGCCTCGCGGCACCGCTCCAGTAGATCCACGGCACTCCGGGTCCAGCAGGCCCAATGCCCCAGCAGCCCGCCGACGATCTCCAGCGAGACGTCCCTCCCCTCCACCATCACGCGGTGCGGCGTCACGAGATCGGCAACGATCGCGTCGTCATTGCCGGTATACAATGCGACCTCCGCGGCACGTCCCGACTCGGCGACGCCCCGGAGCACATCCAGGGTCCGATAGCGATTGAACGGGGCGATCTTGATGGCGACCACGTTCGGAATCGCCGCGAAGTGGCGCCAGAAATCGACCGAGAGAACCCGTCCGCCCACGGCCGGCTGCAGATAGAACCCGACGAGCGGAAGCTCCTCGGCGACCGCCATGGCATGCTCGATAAGCTCGTCGTCATCGGCGCCGGCCAGCGCGGCGAGCGAAAGGAGCCCGGCATGATAGCCGAGACGGCGCGCCAGACGCGCCTCCTCCAGCGCCTGGGGAGTCCGACCGCAGACGCCGGCGATCAGCAGGGTGCGTCGGTTCGAGACCCTGTCGAGATCCCGGATCGTCTCCGCGGCAAGGGTAAGCACCGGCTCGAGGAGCCCATGCTCCGGCTCACGGATCTGGAACTGGGTGGTATGCACGCCGACCGCAACGCCACCGACACCCGCCGCGTGATAATAGCGTGTCAGCGCTCGCTGGCGGACCGGATCGAGCGTCCGTCGCTCAGTGAGCGCGAGCGGGTGCGCGGGAATCACCAGCCCCCGCGCCAGCCGATCGAGCACCCATG
Source organism: Bacteroidota bacterium (assembly GCA_048498995.1). Lineage (GTDB taxonomy): Bacteria > Bacteroidota > Ignavibacteria > OLB7 > OLB7 > JBEHWX01. The sequence goes on along the minus strand of JBEHWX010000043.1, from coordinate 1,645 downwards.
TCGGGGGAACCGGCAGTCCGCCGGCCTGGCTCCATGCGGCGTCATCACCGTCGTTCGTGCGCGACAGCATCCTCACCTCATCGTTGGGTAACGGCAACGGCATTGCCGTCGGGGTCCTTCATCTCGATCGACCAGCCGAAACCTTCCCCGAGCGAGAAGGGCTCATCGGAATGCAGCGGCGCGCCGGCCTGACGGGCACGCGCGATCGTCGCTTGAAGATCCGGAACGTAGAAGGTGATGTATGGACGCCAGTTGTCGCCAATCGATGGGTCGCGCGGACACCGGGTCCACCCTTCGTCATGCGGCGCGATCTCCGCCTGATTCAGGGAGAAGGAAAATGTCATGTCGCCATAGAAGACCCATTTGCGCGGACGCTCGCCGGCGGCTCGCTCGGGCAGTCCGATGATCTCGCTGTAGAAGCGCCGCATCGCATCGAAATCCGAGCACCAGAAGGCGATGTTGCCCAGGGTCGGCTCCACCTCCTGCGACAACAGGTCAGGCTCGGCGGTCTCGTTGGCGTCGGAAGAAGCATCGCTCATACTGGTCTCCGGGTTATGTGGAAGGCGAGAAGTTACTTCGAATCGACATTCGGCGACAGTGTGGGCGCGACATTTTCATCACCCGGACCGGACCCTCTTCCGGGCACCGGTCGATGTGCACGGAGGCAAGATGAAGGACTCGTTCGACGCGATGAGCACGAGCCGTCGCGAGCTGCTCAGGAGCTGTCTGCGAGCCGCCGGGGCCGCTGCGGTGCTCCTCCCCGCCCTCGGCGGATGCCGCTCGAGCGTGCTCCTGCCGGAGCCGGGCAGCTTCAGCGCCACCTTCGACGTGACCACCCTCACAACCGACGGGGCGTGGCTGATGACGCCAACCGACGGAACCGATGGCGCCCCGATCCTGATCGTGAGAATCGAGGACGGAATGTATGAAGCGATCTCGACGCTCTGCACGCACATGGGCTGTCCGCTCCGTTCCCCGGTCGGTGGAATCATCACCTGCACCTGTCATGAATCGACCTTCGACCTGCATGGCAACGTGCTCCACGATCCGGCCACGCGTCCGCTGAAGCGCTATCGCGTGACGTACGATCGGGCGCGCGGGATGGTGACGGTGACCGAGTAGGAGATCTCTCCGGGGCATTCCTATCTTCACGGCCCCCTCGAAACGATCGGCTCACGCAACAAACACGGATCATCATGAGCGACACCATGCAGCCCCAGGTCGGCACCATCGTCTGGACCGACCTGACGGTCGAGAACGCGGAGGAGATCGCGGACTTCTACGGAGAGGTCGTGGGACTCGTCCGGAGCCCCCACTCCATGGGAGAATACGACGACTATGTGATGTCCACGCCGGACGGCACCGGCGTGACCGGCGTCTGCCATGCGCGTGGGACGAACGCCAACGTGCCGCCGCAGTGGCTCACCTATTTCTCGGTCGAGAATGTAGAGCGCAGCGCCGCACGATGTGTCGAGCTCGGAGGGAGGATCATCGACGGACCGCGCAAGATGGGGCACCAGAATTTCTGCGTGATCCAGGATCCCGCGGGGGCCATTGCCGCGATCATCGGCGAGTGACACATGCGCCGAAGCACAAGCGGCCCGGGAAGGAGAGAGGAGGCCCTCGGAGGGGGTGGTTTCCTCTC
>JBEHWX010000042.1:0-45691 GCA_048498995.1 Bacteroidota bacterium | reverse complement strand
TCAGACCATCCTCAATCACCAAACCATCGGGGAGTCAACCCCGCATCCACATCCAACCCAATCCCATCCATAGTCACATCGCTGGCGCGACAGGGATCGCCGAGGGTCGAGGCGCCTGCTCCGGTCGCGCGTTCTCCGGGGGGAGACATCCGCTGGGCGTTTCCGCCGCCGGACGCATCGAGCGGTCCGGCGGTCGGTTCGGTATCGTATGCAGTCCTATCAGACGGCGCTTCTGCCGCGAACCAGGTTCACGATCGCCACGATCAGCGCGATCACCAGCAGAAGATGAATCAGGCTTCCAGCCCAACCGAATCCGAATCCGAGCGCCCAGAGCACCAGTAACACGATCACAACGGTCCACATAGTCGTATCCTCCGTAATTCTGTCTCAGGTTATGTTCATCTGCCTGTCAATCGAGACCATCTCATGCCTCTGTCGTACTTTGTGACAACGGCCGTGCCAATCGGGCGCGATGCCGGGACAGACAGCAGATCAAGGAATGGAAACGACTATGAGCAATCGCGAGCCGGTGGTCGGCATCATCATGGGAAGCAGCACCGACCTGCCGACGATGCGGCAGGCGGCGGAGATACTCGAGGAGTTCGACGTGCCGTACGAGATCCGGGTGGTCTCGGCGCATCGCACGCCGGAGGATATGGCCGCCTACGGGCGGAGCGCTCACAAGAGGGGAATCAGGGTGATCGTGGCCGGCGCCGGCGGCGCGGCGCATCTTCCCGGCATGGTGGCCGCGCATTCGCCGCTGCCGGTGATCGGCGTGCCGGTGCAGACCAACGCGCTCAACGGCATGGACTCGCTTCTGTCGATCGTGCAGATGCCGAAGGGAGTGCCGGTGGCCACCGTCGCCATCGGCGGCGGACGGAACGCCGGGCTGCTGGCCGTGCAGATCCTCGGCGCCTCCGACACCGAGCTGCGCGCCCGGATGCTCGCCTACAAGGCCCACATGGCCGAGGAGTCGCGTGCCCAGAACGGCGAGATCGGCTCGGATCCGACCAAGAGCTGAAGAGAATTGAGAATGTAGAATGATGAATGAAGAATGTGAGATGGCGTTGGCCGGGTGGCCCGCGGCGCCGACGCGCGGAGGGGAGGGTGATCCGACGCTGAAGGGGAGGTGAGCGGGGCGGGAGCACCGACGCGCGTGGCTGTCAAGAACAACGACAACGCCGGGAAGGACCCATCGCCCTTCCCGGCGTCTCCGTTTTCCGGGTGCCGGGCCGCTGCAGGGCGGCTGCCTCGGGATCTCTATCCCCGGCGCCGGCCGGCGGCATGGTCCTGGCCGCATGATCTCAGGGAGTGGGGCGGTTGAGCGTGTAGCCGATGATCAGCACGATCGCCGCCATCAGCACGATGTGCACCCAGTAAGCGCCGGCACCGGTAGTTCCCATCAGCAGGAGCCAGAGCACCACGAGCGCTCCGCTCACGATCCAGATAAAGTTCGCTTTCATCCTGTCCTCGCCCCACGTTCCGTCCATCCATCCATAGTCCTGGCCACGCGCCATGCTCCCGCGCCATCATCTCCGGGAGATGACGGCGCGGTTGTCTCCTCAGCCTCAAGAATGGGGCCAGTCCGTCAATGGGGCCAGTCCGTCGCCCGGGCTTACCGATAGAGGGCGACGCTGGCGAACGTGACCGCGGAGTTCCGCTCGGTTTCATCCCAGTGATCGTAGCAGAGGAGCTCTCCCCGGGCGGCCCTCGCCGTTCTGAGGGTGGCGTAGATCGGCGCCACGCCGCAGACCCGGTAGCGGTTCCGCTCGGCGGCCACGGTCTCCAGAAAGGCCTCGGCGTCGGTGCGGACCGTGCAGTCGAGCGCCTTCAGGTCGAACTCGTGGACCTCCGGCAGCAGGTCGTGGGCCGGCACGTCGTCGCCGAACTTCTTGCCGATGTGGCAGAGATCGGCGCCGGCGATGTAGCAGACGCGGCGCCCGAGCTCGGTGGCGGTGCGCTCCAGCGTCTCGTACAGTTCGGTCAGCTTCGGATCGGCCGCGGCCTTGCCCTCCCTCTCTTCCACGTAACGGTAGAGCGATCCGGTGAGGATCGGCACGATCCGGATATCCCGGTCGGGGAAGATGTGGCGGAGGAATACCGCCTGAAACTCGATCGAGTGCTCCCAGCGGTGCGCCGCCTCGTTCCGCGTCAGATCGAAGGAGAGGTTGCCGCGATAGCGCTCGATGAACTCCCGATCGGTCGGCACCGCGCCGAGCGGCGTGTCGAAATCCTTCTCGGAGATCATGAAGGTGTCGTAGCTCATCTGATGCGCCACGCCGAAGATCACGAACGTGTCGGCCGTGGAGCGGCGCAGGGCATTGTAGGCCGGCCCGTAGCTGGCGCCGCCGACGGTGAAGTCGATATGGGGGGCGATCACGGCGGTCGGCTCCTCCTCCGGCACGTCGGCTCCGTTCTCCAGGAACCGGTCGAAGGTCGCGCGGAGCTTCCTCGGATCCTTCGGATAGGAGCGTCCGGCGAAGGCGGCCGGGCGGACGGCGAAGCCGTTGTACTCCCGGTCGTAGGCGAGCCGGCGCGCCTTCAGCCGCGGCGATTCCATGAAGTGCGCCCGGTCGAGCTTGCCGACGGCGTCGAGAAACCCCTCGACCGAGATCGGCAGGCCGCGGCGCGCAGCTTCCCCGGCGATCTGCTCGGCGCTGGAGACGCCGTCGAGCATCTCCAGCAGCTTCATCGTATCGGACGTGACGTGGACCATCCGCTCGGCCAGGAGCTGATCGTCGTAGAGCGCGACGATCGTCGGGGCGATCGGGATGCGGGCGATATCGCGGCGGAGCCGCGGAAGGGGGGAACGGCTTGTATACTCCATGGTCGTCATTCTCCACGTGTCGTCATGCGGGAGCCTCGCGGGGATCTCCCGGGAGGATTCCCCGGGAGGATTCCCCGGGAGGGGACTCCCTGGGGAAGATCCCGTCGATATCTCCTCGTGTCGGAAGCGCGCCGGGCGCATCGGGATCCTCCGGAATGTACGAAACGACCCGAGCGTTCATCATCCCTCCGGCGCCGGCGCCCCGGGAGATTTCTCCGTTACGAAGCGATGCCGGCGGTGCCATTGCCGCCAGCCGGAATTTGACTACGTTCGCTCTCTTGGCCGATAGCCCGCAGGAACGGGATATCGGCTTTCCGTCGTTTCGGCCGAGGCCGACCGAAGATTGAGTGCACATGAGACGAATTCTCGACAAAGTCGGTTCCAGTTCCCTCTTCACCTCCCTGCTCGACGCGGTGAAGACGCGCCCGGTGGTGCACGTCAAGGGGCTGGCCGGATCGCTCCGCTCCCTGATGGTGGCGCTCCTCTACCAGCGCACCGCCGAGCCGTTCGTGATGGTCTTCGAGGACCGGGCCGACGCCGACGCGGCCTACGCCGATCTGGTGACCCTGATCGGCAGCGAGCACACGCTCCTCTATCAGGAGGAGCATCACACCGCCGCCACCCTGCGCGACACGCTGGACGCCGAGGTGATCTCCCTGACCGATGTGCTCAAGTCCCTCTCCGACGATCCCCACCGCGTGGTGGTGACCGACGTCGAGACGCTGAGCGCGGCGGTGCCGCCGCCGCGGAACATCGTGCAGAACGTGATCCACCTGGCGCGGGGAGAGCGGATCGGCTTCGAGGATCTCTACCGCCGCCTCGCCCTCGGCGGGTTCGAGCGGAAGGATATCGTCGAGTCGGTCGGTGAATACGCCCTCCGCGGCGGTATCCTGGACGTGTTCCCGGTCGGCCTCTCCAACCCGATCCGCATCGAGTTCTTCGGCGACGAGATCGATTCGATGCGGGAGTTCGATCCCCTTTCGCAGCGCTCGGTGCGCGACCTGCCGGAGGTGGCGCTGATGGCCCGCCTCTTCCACTCCGAGGATGGCGACGATCTTACCGCCACCCTCCTCGACCACGTCGGTGAGCGGGCCACCTTCTTTCTTGAGGAGCCGGAGCGCCTGTTCGGTCTGCTCGAGGATCTCAAGCGGCCGGAGCTGGTGGGCGCCCTCGAATCCCGCCGCCGCATCCTTCACTCGCAGTTCCTCCCCTCCGGCGTGGAGGTGCTCGACGCCTCGGCGCAGTCGCAGCCGAGCATGTCATCCTCCCTCAAGGAGTTCTGCAAAACCGTCGGGAAGCTGCACGGCGAGGGGTATACGGTCTTCGTGCTGGCCGACGGCGACGACGCGCGCCGGCGGATCGAGGATCTGGTGGAGGGGGAGTGCGATCGGGCCGAGGGGGAGGGAGCGCCCTACGGGATCGGCACCGGCGACGTGATCTACGAGACCGAGACGGTCACCAACGGCTTCCTGGTGCCGCCGCTGCGCGTGGCGGTGCTCACCGAGCACGAGATTTTCAGCCGGCGCCGCGCGCGGGCGCGCTCGCGGCGCGGCAAGCAGTTCAAGGGCTTCACGCTGCGCGAGCTCAAGCAGCTCCACCCCGGCGATTACGTGGTCCACGTGGACAAGGGGATCGGCCGTTTCGTGGGGCTCGAGACGGTGAGCGCGGCCGGCTCCCGCGGCGAGGCGGTGAAGCTGGAGTACGCCGGCGGCGACATCCTCTTCGTGAACCTGAACTACATCAACCGTCTCCAGAAATATTCCTCGAAGGAAGGAGCGCAGCCGAAGCTGAACCGGCTCGGCACCGAGGAGTGGGAGCGGACGAAGGCGCGCGCCAAGAAGCGGGTGAAGGATATCGCCCGCGAGCTGATCCGCCTCTACGCGCAGCGCAAGTCGCAGCCGGGATTCCCCTTCCCGCCGGACAACCAGTGGCAGCGGGAGCTGGAGGCCTCGTTCCTCTACGAGGATACGCCGGATCAGGCCTCGGCCACCTACGCCGTGAAACAGGACATGGAGTCCGGAACGCCGATGGACCGCCTGGTCTGCGGCGACGTCGGATTCGGCAAGACGGAGGTGGCCGTGCGCGCCGCGTTCAAGGCGGTGCAGGGAGGAAAGCAGGTGGCGGTGCTGGCGCCGACCACGATCCTCGCCCAGCAGCATTTCAACACCTTCCGCGACCGGCTCTCCCGCTACGCCGTGAACGTCGGCCTCCTCTCCCGATTTCGCTCGAAGGCGGAGCAGAAGGAGACGCTGGACGGCCTGAAGCGGGGGACGGTGGATATCCTGATCGGCACGCACCGGATCCTCTCGAAGGATGTGACCTTCAAGGATCTTGGCCTGCTGATCATCGACGAGGAGCAGCGCTTCGGCGTCTCGGCCAAGGAGAAGCTCCGCCAGGTCCGCGCGTCGGTGGACACGCTCACGCTGACGGCCACGCCGATTCCCCGCACGCTCAACTTCTCGCTGATGGGCGCGCGCGACCTGAGCACGATCGAGACGCCGCCGCGCAACCGCCTGCCGATCGTCACCGAGCTGATCCAGTGGAGCGACGAGACGATCGCCGACGCCATCCAGAACGAGGTCCGCCGCGGCGGGCAGTGCTTCATCGTCCACTGGCGGATCGGCGACATCGAGGATCTCCGCGCCAAGGTGCACGAGCTTCTGCCGGATGCGCGGATCGCGGTGGTCCATGGCGAGATGACCGCCGAGGAGATCGAGAAGACGATGATGCGCTTCATCGAGAAGGGATACGATATCCTGATCGCGACGAAGATCATCGAGTCCGGCATCGACATCCCGTCGGTGAACACGATCATCGTCAACCGCGCCGACAAGTTCGGTCTGGCCGAGCTCTACCAGCTCCGCGGCCGCGTGGGTCGCTCGAACATCCAGGCCTACTGCTACCTGATCGTGCCTCCGCCGGCCGCGCTCAGCCGCATCGCGCTCAAGCGTCTGCAGGCGATTCAGGAGCTGTCCGATCTCGGCTCGGGACTGAAGCTGGCGATGCGCGATCTGGAGATCCGCGGCGCCGGCAACCTGCTCGGCGCAGAACAGTCCGGCTTCATCGAGGACGTCGGCTTCGAGCTCTATCAGCGGATCGTCGACGAGGCGGTCGAGGAGCTCAAGCGGGACGAGTTCCGCGACCTTTTCCGCGAGGAGATCGAGGAGGAGGAGCGGGAGGTGCGACTGCCGGCCAACGAGGACATGGTGGTGGAGATCGAGGGGGACGCGCTGATCCCGAAGGGATATATCAAGGACGATTCCGACCGCTACGATTTCTACCTCCGGATGTACTCGGCGCGCGATGCCGCCGGCCTGGAGCTGATCTTCTCGGAGATGCGGGACCGCTACGGAGCGGTGCCGCCGGAGACGATCCTTCTCTTCTCGGCCGTCCGTCTCCGCCTGGCCGGCATGCCGACCGGCGCGCAGAAGCTGGAGCTGAAGGGAGGGCGTCTGCGACTGGAGCTTCCGTCGGACACGAACAAGGAGTACTACGAGCGCTGGTTCCAGCCGCTGATGCAGGCGGTGAGCAAGGAGCGCTTCGGGCGCCTGGAGACGAAGGGGCGCGCGCTGGCGATCGAGTTCAACAAGGTCGGCTCGGTCGACGAGGCCGAGCAGGTGCTCGAGAGCTTCAAGCGGAGAATGGTGGAGGAGATTCGAGGCGAGGAATAACGCGCCACGGCGCCCGCATGCCGTACCGATAGCGCGCCCCCGTATCCGACCGGATGCGGGGGCGCTTCGTTGATGCCCACCGACACGTCTCGCCGTCTCATCCGCGTCCCCGCCGCTCCGATCCCGCACGGGCGGCTCCCGTGGCCCCCTTCCATCCGCCTCCGAAGCCTCCGCGGCATCCGTCTCGTCCGGCGGCAACCGTCATTGAATGGGGTACACAAAGTGGGACTTCCGGCCGCTCCCTCATCGATGTACGTTTGTACCAGCACGCACGAGCCGTCCGAATATTCCATATCAGCGGCAGCCGCCGACGAGAGCCGCGGCACGCCGCGATATATATCGCGTCACGAGATGATCTCCGGCCGAGGTCCGATGGCCGGAGTCACGCGCGGGACGGCATCGTCGACATGCATTCACGGCATCCACCATGCGACGTCTCCGGCAGGCGAGCGTCGCCCCGTCATGTCACCCTCGGTCCGGCGACGCCGTCGCGGATCGTCACGTCCGCCTCCGGCGCGGCGCGGATCGTCCCACATCGGGGCGAGCATCGCGCCAGGTCCACGGCAGCGGACGATCGCCCCCGAAATGCATCTCCACATACCCTTGGCACAGAGGTCTCCAGATGAAAACGTCCACCATTGCTCGTCTCGCGCTCGCGCTTGCCGCTCCGCTTGCCATCCACGCTCCGGCGTCGGCACAGTGGACCACCGCCACCAACGATGTCTACACCAGCAGCACCGCCTACGAGGTCGGCATCGGGCAGTTCAGCGGCACCGGCAACACGCCGCAGCGTCTGCTCCATCTCTGGTCCACCGGAGCCAATCAGCTCAGGCTCCAGGATCAGAACGGCAGCTGGGATATCGGGGGAGGGGGTGATTTCCACATCATCCAGAATTCGAGCGGCAACGACATCTTCAACTTCAACACGCTCAGCAGCTATATCCGGATCGGTCCGGGCTCCGAGCTCTATCTGAATACCTCCACCCACAACGTCGGCGTCGGCACCGGCTCCTCGCCGGCCGCGCGGATCGAGGCCTCCTCGAGCTCGACGACCGAGCCGCAGCTCAAGGCGACGTCGACCAACAACTCGGACTTCGCCCGCATCCGCCTCAGCGGCAATGGGAACGACTTCACGCTCTCGGTCGGCTCTCCTTCGTCGAGCTTCTCGAACATCTTCAACATCTACAGCCACACCGCCAACGCCAACATCCTCTCGGTGACCAGCGGCCAGAAGGTCGGCATCAAGACCACCAGCCCGACCGTCGAGCTGGACGTCAACGGCAACATCCGCTGCGTGGCGATCACCACGACCTCGGACCTGCGCTGGAAGACCAGCGTCGCGACCCTCGACGGTGCGCTGGAGAAGGTGATGCGCCTTCGCGGCGTCAGCTACGAGTACCGGAAGGAGGAGTTCCCGGGGATGACCTTCCCGAGCGGACGGCAGATCGGGTTCATCGCGCAGGAGGTGGAGCAGGTGGTGCCGCAGATCGTGGCGACCGATGAGAAGGGATACAAGTCGGTGGCCTATCAGAACGTGACGGCGCTTCTGGTGGAGGCGACCAAGGAGCAGCAGGCGCAGATCGTCCGGCAGCAGTCGACGATCGACGCGCTCACCGCGCGCGTGGCGGAGCTGGAGCGGCTGGTGCGCGCCGGCGTGGCGCCGGCCGGCGTCGGGACAAGCGTCGGCGCCGACGGATCGCGCGGGGTGCTGCTCGATCAGAACGAGCCGAATCCGGCCGACGCGGCCACGCGGATCTCCTACTATCTCCCGACCGGCCTCGGCAGGGCGGAGCTGGTGGTCAACGAGGCGGCCTCCGGGCGCGAGGTCTACCGGACGGCGCTGGCCGGCTCCGGACGGAACACGATCCTGATCGATCGCGGGAGCCTCGATGCCGGCAGCTATGTCTACAGCGTCGTCGTCGACGGCGCGGTGGCCGCCAGCCGGAAGATGATCGTTGCACGCTGAGTACGGACACACTTCAGCGGCATTGCTCGGCGGGAAGGGGTCGTGACCGGCCTCTTCCCGCTGGCGTTTCCGGAGCGTTCGCACGGGCGATCCGGGGGCGGAGGTCGCGCCCCCGGCCCCGGACGCCGGCGCCGTCCGGCATCGCGCGCGACGACGGATCTTCCCACTCACGCCGAAATCCCGCTCATTTCCGCGATTTCTCCATTCCTCCCCGCGGCTCCCCAATCTCCACGGTCTCACACTGAAACTTGCCTAAGTGGGCGATACGAACGAACTTGCGCCTCTTTCAGCGTCGTGCGCGGGGATGCCGATCGATCGTCCACCCCTTCGGCGCGCGGCGATCCGGAGAAGGCTCCGGTACCTTCGAGCGCAGACCGCGCCGTCAGGGTTGGCTTCACGTATCGCATTCTCCCTTCAAACTGGATGGAGCAGCAGCGGGTTCGAATCGCTCTCGATGCAATGGGAACCGACACCGCCCCCACGGAGGATATCCGCGGGGCCATCGAGGCGATCGGCGAGATCTCCTCGCGCGGCGTCGACTTCGAGGTGATTCTCGTCGGTGACCAGCAGAAGATCGAGCGCGAGCTTGCCGGCCACACGTCGGCCGATCGCTCCCGAATCTCCGTGGTGCACGCGGCCGACGTGATCGCCATGGACGACGAGCCGGCGCAGGCCGTCCGCTCCAAGCGGGAGAGCTCCATCGTCAAGGGGGTAACGCTCCACCGCGACGGCGGGGCCGATGCCTTCGTCTCGGCCGGCAACACCGGCGCGGTGATGGCCGCCTCCACCTTCATCCTCGGTCGGATCTCCGGGATCTCCCGCCCGACCATCGCCTCCCAGTTCCCCTCGGCCACCGGCTACACGATCGTCGCGGATGTCGGCGCCAACGTCGACACCAAGCCGCGCAACCTCTTCGAGTTCGCCGTGATGACCAGCGTCTACGCCGAACAGATCTTCTCGCTCCCGAATCCGAAGGTCGGCCTGCTGAACGTCGGCGAGGAGGAGGGGAAGGGGGAGGAACGGGCCGTGCAGGCCTACGAGCTGCTCAAGGCCAGCCGCCTCAACTTCATCGGCAACGTCGAGGGACGCGATATCCTGAAGGGGACGGCCGACGTGGTGATCTGCGACGGCTTCACCGGCAACATCATCCTGAAGTTCGCCGAGAGCGTCTCCGGGCTGCTCCGGGCGAAGCTCCGCGCCTACGCCGGCCGGAGCCTGGCCAACAAGCTGCGCGTGGGAATGGCCCAGGGAACCCTCCGCGGCGTGTTCCGGGAGATGGATTATCAGGAATACGGCGGCGTTCCGCTGCTCGGCGTCAACGGCGTGACGATCATCGGCCACGGAGGCTCGACGGCCAAGGCGGTCAAGAACATGATCTTCAAGGCCGATGAGATGGTGCGCAAGCAGGTGAACCAGAGGATCGCCGAGGCGATACAGAAAGATGCGGCCTCCCCCTCGACATGATCGGTCCGGGGGCGTCCGTCACTGATCCAGAGCGGCCGGTCGCGGTCGCCACTTCGTAGACACGAATCAGTTCGGGATATATGAATTCTCTCAAGCGCGCGGCGATCACGTCCGTCGGTCATTACGTTCCGCCGGATGTTCTCGACAACAAGTATTTCGAGTCGCTGGTCGAGACCAACGATCAGTGGATCCAGGACCGGACCGGCATTGTCGAGCGTCACGTTCTGAAGAACGGCGCCACCAGCGATCTGGCCGTGCCGGCGATCCGGATGTGCCTGGAGCGTCGCGGCATCACCGCCGAGGATATCGAGTGCATCATCGTCGCCACCGTCACGCCGGACATGGTGTTCCCCTCCACCTCCTGCGTGATTCAGGAGAAGATCGGGGCCAAGAACGCGTGGGGATTCGACATGACCGCCGCCTGCTCCTCGTTCCTGTTCGCCCTGTCGACCGCCTCGCAGTTCATCCAGTCCGGCGCCTACAAGAATGTGCTGGTGGTCGGCGCCGACAAGATGAGCGCGATCACCAATTACGAGGACCGGAACACCTGCATCCTGTTCGGCGATGCCGCCGGCGTGGTGCTGCTTGAGGCGGTCGAGGATGAGAGTCTCGGCCTGCTCGATTTCGAGCTTCACACCGACGGCGCCGGCGGCCGCTACCTGTGCATGCTCGGCGGCGGAAGCCTCCATCCGGCCTCGCCGGAAACGATCGCCAACCGCTGGCACTACGTCTATCAGGATGGCCGCACCGTCTTCAAGGCGGCCGTCGCCGGCATGGCCGAGGTCAGCGGCAGCATCATGAAGCGGAACAACCTGACGGCCGACGACATCCGCTGGCTGGTGCCGCACCAGGCCAACCGCCGGATCATCTCGGCGACCGCCGAGTGGATGGGACTGCCGATGGAGAAGGTGATGGTCAACATCGACCGCTACGGCAACACCACCTCGGCCACGCTGCCGCTCTGCCTGAGCGAGTGGTGGGGGCGGGGAGATATCGCCAAGGGGGACGGCCTGGTGCTGGTCACCTTCGGCGCCGGATACACCTGGGGCGCCTGCTACCTCCGCTGGGCCTACTGAGCTCCGACCGCGCATCCTCCAGTCCGGAGCTCCGGAACCGGAGATGATCTCCCCGGCGAGCCGGCCCGTCCGAAAGCGGGTCCGCTCATGATCGGACCCGTCCGCGAGGGAGCGCGGAAGCGTGCCCCCCCGAATCCGCGCGCCGGCACACGGTGCGCGCAACGATCAACGACAGCAACGGCACATGAAAGCCTTTCTTTTCCCGGGACAGGGATCGCAGTTCGTGGGGATGGGGCGTGAGGCCTATCTCCAGAACGGCTCGGTGCGCGACGTTTTCGACCGCGCCGACGCCGTGCTCGGCTGGCAGCTCTCCGGCATCATGTTCGAGGGCTCCGAGGATGAGCTCCGGCAGACGCGCAACGCGCAGCCGGCGATCTTCATCCACAGCTACGCCCTCTACCATCTGATCCGCGACCCGAAGCCGGCGATGGCCGCCGGACACTCCCTCGGGGAGTACACGGCGCTCACCGTGGCCCACGCCCTCACCTTCGACGCGGCCCTGGCGCTGGTGAAGGTGCGCGCCGAGGCGATGCAGGAGGCCGGCGCGATGCGGCAGGGAACCATGGCCGCGATCGTCGGCCTGGAGGATGATCGGGTGGTGGCCATCTGCCAGGAGGCATCGGCGGCGGGGATCGTGCAGGCGGCGAACTTCAACTCGCCCGGACAGGTCGTGGTCTCCGGCTCCCCGGAAGGGGTGGCCGAGGCGATGCGCCTGGCCAAGGAAGGGGGAGCGCGGATGGCCAAGCAGCTCAACGTCTCCGGCGCGTTCCACTCCCCGCTGATGGCCCCGGCGCGCGAGCGCCTGGCCGCGGCGCTGGCCTCGACGAAGATCTCCGACGCGGACTTCCCGGTCTACGTCAACGTGAGCGCCGAGCCGATGCGCGCGGCCGAGGATATCCGGCGCGCCCTCCTGGAGCAGCTCACCGCCCCGGTCCGCTGGACCGAGACGATCCGCCGGATGGCCGCCGACGGCGCCACCCGGTTCGTCGAGGTGGGACCGGGAAATGTGCTTCAGGGACTGGTCAAGCGGATCTCCCCCGAATCGACGGTGCTCGGCGTGGCCGACCACCAGCAGGCCGAACACTTCAACTCCAACTGAGCATGAACGGAGCAGAACAGCATCAGCCGGACGGACAGCCGAACGGACAGCCGGAAGGTCAGCCGGACGGGCGTACCGCCGGGCGTACGGCCGGACGTCTCGACGGCCGGATCGCCATCGTCACCGGCGGCTCGCGCGGCATCGGCCGCGCCATCGTCGAGCGTCTGGTCGCCGAGGGAGCGCGCGTGGCGTTCACCTTCAACTCCTCTCCGGAGGCGGCCGCCGCCATCGCCTCGTCTATCGGCGAAGACCGCTGTATGGCGGTGAAATGCGATGTTTCCGACGCGTCGGAAATAGGGGCGCTGGTGGAAAAGGTCCTCTCGACGTGGGGGAAAATCCATATATTGATCAACAATGCAGGCATCACGAAGGATGGCCTGGTGATGCGGATGAGCGAGTCCGATTTCGAATCGGTGCTCCGCACCAACCTCACGAGCGCGTTCCTGACGACCAAGGCGGTCCTCCGTCCGATGATGGGGGAGCGTTGGGGCCGGATCATCAATATCGCGTCGGTCGTCGGCCTGGTCGGCAACCCGGGGCAGGCCAACTACGTCGCCTCCAAGGCGGGGCTGATCGGGATGACCAAGTCGATTGCCCGGGAGGTCGCCTCCAGAAATATTCTCGTCAACTGCGTCGCGCCCGGATTCATTCAGACGGACATGACGGCCAAGCTGAACGAAGCGCAGCAGGCGGAGCTCTCCACGCAGATCCCTCTGAAGAGGATCGGCCGGGGAGAGGATATCGCCGCGATGGTCGCGTTCCTGGCCAGCGACGACGCCAACTACATCACCGGACAGGTTTTCGCCGTCGATGGTGGTATGACGATGGCATGATTCCCGCCGGCGGAAGCCCCGGAGCTCGCTTCGGGTGAGAGCCCGCCGACGGTTTCGCTGTTTTTGAGTTCACTTCAATTCTACATACTTCGGACCCTTTCATTCGGAGATACGAAATGGCATCGGATATCGAGTCGAAAGTCAAGGAAATCATCGTCAACAAGCTCGGTGTCGAGGAGACGCAGATCTCCCCGGGCGCTTCGTTCATCAACGATCTCGGCGCCGACTCGCTCGACACCGTCGAGCTGATCATGGAGTTCGAGAAGGCGTTCAACGTCACCATCGATGACTCCGACGCCGAGAAGATCCAGACCGTCGGCGACGCCGTCAGCTACCTGAAGAGCAAGACCGAGGCGACGGCGTAATTCCCACCGATGGTGCCCTCCGGTTGCCGGCATGCTTGGCCGGCCGGGGGCAGGCAACCACTTCCAGCCCGGTCTCGACGCCTCAGGCGCTCGGGACCGGGCCTTACTTCGCAACGACCGATTCAGGAACCTACTGCTAGCTCATGGAGAGATCCGCACGTCGCAGGGTGGTGGTCACCGGCATGGGGGCCGTCACTCCGATTGGTAATTCCCGCCCGGAGCTCTGGGACGCGCTGCTCCAGGGCAAGAGCGGGGCGGCCTACATCACCCGCTTCGACGCCTCCGATTACGATACCAAGTTCGCCTGCGAGGTGAAGGGCTTCGATCCGGTGGCGCGGCTGGATCGGAAGACCGCCAATCGGACCGACCTGTTCACGCAGTTCGCCCTGGTCGCCGCCAACGAGGCGATGGCCGACGCCGGCCTCACCGCCGAGCTGATCGATCCGGAGCTCTCCGGCGTCGTCTTCGGCTCCGGCATCGGCGGCATGTGGACCTACCATCACCAGCAGACGACCCTGTTCGAGACCGGTGGCCCGCATCGGATCAGCCCCTTCTTCATCCCGATGCTCATCTCGAACATCGCCGCCGGGATGATCTCGATGCGCTACAACCTGAAGGGTCCGAACTACGCGACCACTTCCGCCTGCGCCACCAGCAGCCACGCCATCGCCGACGCCTTCATGCTGATCCAGCGTGGCGACGCCGACATGATGGTCACCGGCGGCTCCGAGGCGGTGGTAACCCCGATGTCGATCGGCGGCTTCAACGCGATGAAGGCGCTGTCGACCCAGAATGATTCCCCCGAGACCGCCAGCTGCCCGTTCGACCAGCGTCGTGACGGCTTCGTGCTCGGCGAGGGGGCCGGAGCGCTCGTTCTCGAGTCGCTCGAGCATGCCCAGAAGCGCGGCGCCCGCATCTACGGCGAGCTTGCCGGCGTGGGGCTGACCGCCGACGCCTATCACCTGACCGCGCCGGCCCCCGGCGGCGAGGGAGCGGTCCGCTCGATGCGCCGCGCGATCGCCGATGCCGGCCTGGCGATGAATGACGTCGACTACATCAACGTGCATGGCACCTCGACCCCGCTCGGCGACATCGCCGAGGTGGAGGCGATCAAGACCGCGTTCGGCGAGCACGCCTACAAGCTGCGGGTGAGCGCCACCAAGTCGATGACCGGCCACCTTCTCGGCGCCGCCGGCGCCGTCGAGGCGATCGCCACCCTGCTGACGATCCAGAACGGCGTGATCCATCCGACGATCAACAACCGGACGCCGGATCCGGCGGTGGATATCGACTTCGTGCCGAACCAGGCGCGCCAGGCGGATGTTCGCGTGGCCCTGTCGAACACGTTCGGGTTCGGCGGGCACAACGCCACGATCTGTTTCACGAAATTCGAGGGATGATCGCGCCACGCCCGGTGGAGATTCCGACGGCCGGGGAATCCGGCGTCGATCTCCGTTCCGGTGGCCTGGGCCGGTCCTTTCCCGACTCCTCTTCGACAGCCCGACAAATTCGCGTTTGAGTCTGTGATTGGTAGACCTTTGGGTACGTCACGTACGGTGATCCGGCAACTGGTCAGCAAGCTTTTCGGCCGGCAGCAGAGCAATGCTCCCTCATCGGCCGCGACGGTCTTCGCCCCTCAGCCCGAGCAGGCGTATTTCCTCAGCCGGAATCTCCTCGATGCCGAGGCGCTTCGGATGCTGGAGGAGGGGCTCGGCTACCGGATCGCGAATCCCGGCTACTTCGAGCAGGCGCTCGTCCACCGGAGCTATCTCCAGGTGGCCGGCGATGCCAAGCTGGTCAGCAACGAGCGGCTGGAGTTCCTCGGGGACTCGATCCTCAACATGCTGATCGGGGAGTTCCTCTTCCATCGCTACGTCGATATCCAGGAAGGGGAGCTGACCAAGCTGCGGAGCCGGCTGGTCAACCGGAAGGCGCTCACGCTCTGCGCCCGGGCGCTGAAGCTGGAGGATGTGATTCTGCTGAACGCCTCGGCCGAGCAGTCGCTCGAACAGGGGAACGATTCCCTCCTGGCCGACGCGTTCGAGGCGATCATCGCCGCCATCTACCTCGATTCCGGCTCCCGGCTCCAGCCGGTGAAGGAGTTCCTGGCCCGGACGCTCCTGACGCCGGAGATGTTCGAGAAGATTCTCTACATCGACGAGAACTTCAAGAGCATCCTCCTGGAGTACATGCAGGCGCACGGGCTCGGCGTTCCCCGCTATTCGGTGGTGAAGGAGGAGGGACCGGATCACGAGCGGATCTTTACCGTTCAGGTGCTGGTGGCCGATGAGGTGAAGGGGGAAGGGCGCGGGCGGAGCAAGAAGGAGGCCGAGCAGCAGGCCGCCGCCGAGGCGGTCGACAAGATGCAGATCGAGGTGTCCTGATATTCTCTAATTGGAGAGTGTTCAATTGGAGAATGCGGCATGCGGGGCGAATTTCGCGTTTCGGGGATGTGGACCCGGATGGTTCGGCCCCCGGGCGAGGGGATAGCATCGGCGGCCTACGCATCCTCGATGTCGATGGAATGCCGGATTTGGTGTGAATTCGCGGCTTTTTCAGGAAAATTCCGGAGTTTTTTCGTCGGGCTGCAATCTGTCGCGCTCCGGCGCCGTCTACGATGCTGTGGCTGTTTGCGTGTTCTTTGACAATGCGGTTGAAATCACGGCGGTAACCGGATTACTTTACTAGATAGTAAAAAGAACGCTTGCATCCGCTCCGATCATGCCGTATGTTTGCACAGTGCTTTGACAACGGGTATCTCTTACGGCCAGACGGCAGCGCCGAAAGGCAGCGCCAGGTCGTTCGAGATCGTTAGAAAACCTCTCTCTGATGGATCTATACAAATGGGGACAGTATAGGACCGTCAGGACCTCTCTCTCATATATACTCCTTTCGTTGTGGTGGTGAAACAAATGAGATAGGGGAATGCCCCTTGACGTGTGGTGGCGTCAAGGGGCATCTCATTTTTAGGCAGTTCCATTCGTTTCCGCTTCGTCGTCCGCTCCATCTTTACCCGTATCTCCTCCTGTTGCTCTCCCGTTTCCCGATCCTCTCGATTCCCTGATTTCTCGGCTCTCCTCGCTTCCGCTCCTCTCGAGATCCGATCTTCCCGGCTCCCGCTTCCTCGACTTCTTCCGCCTTCCCTTCCTCTCGATACCCGATCTTCCCGACCACTGATCCCTCGGCTCCCGTCGCTTCTCGCTTCTTACGTCCCCCCGGTTCTCCTTCGACATCCGGTTCTCCCGCGCCTCTCCGGACCGCTCCATCCTCCCCGGCTCGCTATCTTGCGCCCCGATTGCACTACGGTCCGCCGTCAGTCGTCGGTGACCGCTCCTGACCAGCATTCAATCGATCGATTCCGGCGTGAGGAACAACTCTTCCGACTTCAAGGAGCTCAAGCAGCGGACGGCCGAGATCTTCCGGCTGCTCCGCCCGTTCGCGCGGCGGGATTCGAGCAATGATGCCGAGGCCGGCCCGGTGGACGCGCTCGTAGCCACCATCCTCTCCCAGAATACCTCGGACGTCAACAGCCATCGCGCCTATCTCCAGCTCAGGGCCACCTATGCCGGCTGGGAGGATGTGGCCGACGCGCCGAGGGAAGAGCTGGCCGAGGTGATCCGCTCCGGAGGACTGGCCGATCAGAAGTCGGCCACCATCATCAACGCCCTCCGGGAGATCCGCGAGCGCCATGGCGGCTTCGAGCTCGATGCCTTTGCCGGCATCGGGGACGACGAGCTTCTGACCGAGCTCACCTCCCTGAAAGGGGTGGGGCTGAAGACCGCCGCCTGCGTGCTCATGTTCTCCCTCGATCGCGATCTCTGCGCCGTCGACACGCACATCCATCGCGTCGCCAATCGCCTCGGTATCGTCAAGACCACGACGCCGGACAAAACGTTCCACGACCTCCGTCCGCTCATCCCGAAAGGGAAGGGGAAGGACTTCCACGTCGGGATGATCCGTTTCGGCCGGCAGATCTGTAAATCGCAGCGCCCGCACTGTTTCGAATGTCCCCTCTACGATCTCTGCCAGTGGGAGTCGAAGGAGGAGTTCGCGCGTGCGGGGCTGAAGGGGCCACGCCCCGCCAGCGGCGACCTGGTGCTGCTGGATATCATCCGCGCCCCGCGGAAGGGACGGTAACCCGTCCCCCGAGCCGTCGGGTGAGGACTCATCCCTCCCCTGACGCCGCGCCGCGCGCTCCCCGACGACTTCAACAACCGTAAGAGAACCGGCCCATGGAGATCTCCTCGCCGACCGATACCGTCAGAACGTTGCCGCTCGAGCTGCTCGCGGCCTACCCCAAGCTCCTCTCCGCCCACGCTCCGGAGGAGGGTGCCCTGTTGAACGATCCGATCGAGACCCTCGCCGGTCTCAGGCCGCTCGACCGGTTCACCCCGGAGCATCGCGCGGCGCTGGTCGGCGCGCTCCTGGAGGATCTGGAGCGTTGGGGAGCTCCCGTGCCGGCCATCGAGGCGGCCCGGCTTCTGGAGGGGGAGGATGTCTACGCCGTGGTGACCGGCCAGCAGGCGGGGATCGCCACCGGCCCCCTCTACACCCTCTACAAGGCCCTCGGTGCCGCCGCCGCCTGCGAGAAGCTCGCCGCCCGCTTCCCCGAGGCCCGCTTCGTGCCGGTCTTCTGGATCGAGGCGGACGATCACGATTTCGACGAGGCGCGCGCCATCGGCCTGCTCGATACGTCCGGCGCGTTCACCACGATCCGGTATGACGACGAGGACCGGAGCCCGCGCCACGTCGGCGACCGCCGGGTGAGCCGCGCCGGCCTCGACGCGCTGCTGGCCACGCTCCGCGAGGCGCTTCTGCCGACCGATTTCACCGAGGCCACGCTCGCGCTGGTGGAGGATGCCTACGGCCGGGAGGGGGAGACCCTCGCCGACGGCTTCGCCCGCGCCTTCTACGCGCTGGCCGGGGAGACCCCGATCGTGCTCGCCTCCTCCCGCAACGCGGGGCTGAAGCGCCTGGCCTCGGACATCTTCGCGCGCGAGGCGGCCGATCCGACCCCGCTCTTCGAGGCGGTGACCCGGAGGACCGAGGCGTTGAAGGAGCGTGGGGCTCAGGTGCCGATCTCCCCGAAGCCGGGGGCGCTCTTTCTGACCCACCGCGAGGAGCGTCGTGGGCTGGAGCCGGTCGACGGCGGCTACGCGATCCGCGGCACCGATGGCCGGATGACCACCGCCGAGGCGGTGGAGCTGGCCCGGACGGCGCCGGAGCGCTTCTCGCCGAACGTCGTCCTCCGTCCGATCGTTCAGGACGCGATCTTCCCGACCGCGATCTACCTGGGAGGGCCGAGCGAGCTGGCGTATCTCGGCCAGCTTCGCGACGCGTACGAGCTGTTCGGCATGCGGATGCCGGCCTCCGCCCCGCGTCCGTTCGTGATGCTGGTGGAGCCGAAGGCGAAGCGTGTGCTCGACGGGCTCCCGGTCTCGGTGGAGGAATTCCTCGCCGAGGGCTTCGAGGCGGCGCCGATCTTCACCGACGGCGAGCTGGAGGAGAGGGTGGAGGCGACGGAGCGGGAGGTTGCCGGAGAGCTGCGCGCGCTGCTGGGGCGGTTCGATGCCCTGGTTGGCCGGATCGACCCGACCCTCGAAAAGGCGCTCGGCGCCACCGCGGCCAATGCCCAGAAGGGGGTGGAGGATTTCGCCAAGCGGCTGCGCGCCGCGCTCAAGAGGAAGCACCAGACGGAGATCGACCGGCTGGAGAGCGCCAGAACGCTGCTGCTGCCGCAGGGGCAGCTCCAGGAGCGGGTGCTCAATCCTCTCTATTTCGTCGATAAATTCGGCATCGAGCGCTTCCGCGCCGCCCTGGCCGCGATCGACATCCGCCCGGGGCATCTCCAGATGATCGAGATCTGACCCGCCGACAGTCCGCCGGCGCGGGCCGCTCCCAGGGGCGGCCCGCGCGACCGGCCCCACCCGCCTCATCTTCGCATCATCCCCGTTTTGTACTATTTTGGGCGCCAAGGTCCAATCGAGCCTCCGCGCGACGCACAGCTCGCACGACACTCCCCGCGAGCCGCGCCCATGCCTCGGTGACGCACGCCCCCGGATTCCGGAGGAGCGCGGTCCATCCACCGACAGGCCCGGGTAGCGGCGCTCCCGTATCCCATTCCGTACCGAACGGTCGTGCTCCGGACGAAGCTCTCCTTCGTCTCCCCAGCCTCGCTCCCATCGTCGCCCGCGGGTACCGCGCATTCCACGGCCTTTCCAGGAGGCTGGCTCACCTTTTCATCGAGCGGTGATGACGACATTCCGTACCCTCTGCCAGGTCCTGATCCTTCTTGCCGCGACGGCCATCGCCGTTCGCGCGCAGACCCCCGCCTCCGCCGATCCCTGCCAGGTCGAGCTCGTCAACCTCGACGGAAGCCCTCTCCCGGCGAAGATCGAGTTCATCCCGGATTACCAGTGCAGCGGCCCGCAGACCCGACAGTTTCTCCTTCGGAACACCGGTCCGGCCGATGAGCTGGCCACCGTCCGGTTCCAGCAGCGCCAGGCATTCACCCTCGCGCCGACCACCGCGCAGCAGCTGCCGACCGGCGGCCCCGGGGTGACGATCACCATCTCGTTCGATCCCGGCGTGGCCGGCGATTACGTGGACACGCTGATGATCAACAGCCGGAACTGCGTGAACATCCCGGTGGTGATGACCGGCCACCGCTCCGCCCTCAGCTACAGCGTCTCCAGCCTCAAGTTCAACGGCGTCAGCGTCGGATTCCCGGTCACGATGTCCAGCGCGCTGGTCAACACGAGCGCCGAGGCGAAGATCACCGTGAAGGATGCGTTCATCAGGCCGGCCGGAGGGCCGTTCACCATCGCGAACAAGCCGCTGCCGAAGACCCTCAACCCCGGCGAGTCCGCCTCCGTGGATGTCACCTACGCGCCGGTTGCGGGGCGGGGGGATACCGTGGAGCTCGTCTTCGTGCTGGACGAGCCCTGCCCGCGCGAGGTGCCGGTGCGCGTCACCGGCTTCGGCATCCGCTCCAGCGTCCGCCTGAATGCCGACACGCTCGATTACGGGACGAAGTATCTCTGCGAGGAGGAGGTGAAGGAGCTGGAGGTGCAGAACATGGGGAGCGCGTCGCTCCAGGTGGTGGATCTGCCGATCAGGGGGAATGATCCCGGCGCGTTCCAGCAGGTGACGCCGCTGACCTTTCCGGTCACGATCGAGCCGGGGCGCTCGCTGAACGTGCCGTACCGGTTCATGCCGACCCGCTCCAATCACGACGGGCTCAACACCGCCCAGGTCTCGGTGATCACCTCCGACTCGGCCAAGCCCTCCGTGCCGGTCACGCTGATGGGGGTGGTGTCGCGGCAGTTTCTCGACGCGCCGGTCAAGTTCGATCTCGGACGGGTGGCCGTCGGGCTCTTCTCCGCGCAGGACATGGTGCTGACCAATACCGGCTCGCGGACGCTCCGCGTCGATTCGGTGGCCACCGAGGCCCCCTTCACCTGCACCGGCGTCACGCTCCCGGCCGATGTTCCCCCGTCGGGGACGATCACCTTCCGGATCCGCTTCACGCCGGCCGACTCCAACCGCGCCCGCGCGCCGATGACGATCTACTACGGCACTCCCTGCCGCGACTCGGTCACCGTGGCGCTGATCGGCAACGGCAAGCTGGTGCCGGTCGGCGCCGCGACGATGATGCTGCCGGATGTCTCCGGCGTGCCGGGGGATCGGATCACCCTGCCGCTGCTGCTCGACAAGTCCACCCTGCTCCGGGAGTCGGAGTCGACCACCTTCCGCGGCCTCCTCCGGTTCAACCGCAGGATGCTGATGCTCCTCGGCGTCCGCGCCCGCTACGACGACGATCCGGCCGCGGCACGGAGCGGGACCGCGAAGTTCTCCACCTCGACGCAGGGGAATGACCGCGTGGTGACCTTCCAGATCCGGAACGCGCCGGTGCCGACGGCCCCGGACACGCTCGCCTACTTCGATCTCCTCGTCCTCGCCGGCGACTCCTCGGCCACGCGCCTCCATCTGGATACCCTCTACTGGACCGATGGCGACGTGGTGGTCGACCGCCGCGACGGCCGGTTCCTGCTGACCACCTGCAGCGACCGTCGCGTGTTCGGCGACGGCGACTTCGGGGTGAAGTTCGCGGCGCCGAATCCCTTCAATCCCTCCACCACGATCAGCTTCGAGACGGTGGAGGATGGCGAGACCTCGCTGACCGTCGTCGACCTCGAGGAGCGGATCGTGGCGCGCCTTCTCGATCGCGAGCGCCTGCCGGTCGGCGAGCATCAACTGGTCTGGGACGCGACCGGTATCCCCTCCGGCACCTATCACGTGATCCTCGCCTCCCCGGCGCGCAGGAGCATCTACAGGCTGGTGCTCGTCAAATAAGTCGATCCTCCCCAACACGGGCATGTCCGGCTCCCCGCCCCATCGATGGCGCCGGACGACGTTCGGAGACTCTCCAGATGACCTCTCAGATACGATCCGCATCGCTTCTGCTGCTCGGCGCCGTCGCGCTGGGCCTTCCGCTCGCAGCTCGGGCGCAGGAGAACATGACCCACGAGGAGCGCCTGGCGCTGCAGCGGATGCGTCCGCGCGTGGGGCTCTTCGGCAACTTCACCTACAACATCCATGCGGTCTCCGACTTCCAGGGGCTGCCGGAATATCCGAGCTGCCTGATCGGCGACGGCGGGAGCTATTCCGGCGGGCACGGCACGGGTGCCGGAGTGGGGCTGCTGCTGCTGGAGCTTCCGCTGACGCCGCGCTGGTATCTGATGGCGCGCGCCGGCTACTATGCCTCCGGCGCGGTGCAGAGCACGCGGGTCGGCATCGGTCCGGTGCCGGTCGGCAACGACACGGTGCCGGGTATCTCCGAGTATACCTTCGACGCGCATCTCGGCATGATCGCCGGCGGCCTTTCCATCGGCTACCGTCCGTTCCCGATGCCGCTCACGCTCCGCGGCGGGATCGAGATCGGCGCGATGCCGATCCGGTCGGTCAGCCAGCGGGAGCGGATCGTCGAGCCGGGCTCGGCCACGTTCATCAACGCGGCCGGCGAGCGGACCTCGATCCGAAACGCGGCGGAGGGGGACATTCAGGGGACGAAGGCGCGCATGGCGGCGGTGGCCGGCGTGGACTACGAGCTGCCGCTGAACCGGGCCGAGTCGATGCTGATCGTGCCGGAGGTGGGATACTCGTACGCCCTGACCGATGTGCGGCCGGATCTCGGCTGGCGCGTGCATCAGATCCGCCTCGGGCTGGCGTTCAAATATTCCCTCCCGATTCCGGAGCCGGAGGAGCCGACCGCGATCGTCGCGGAGGTGCCCCCCCCACCCGAGCCGGAGCTGGCCGCGTCGGTCAACGCCGTGAGCGTGGAAGGGGGCGCCGAGCACGACAACCTGACGATCCGTGTCGAGGAGTTCATCAACACCCAGACGCGGACGCTCCTTCCCTACATCTTCTTCGACGAGGGCTCCTCGGAGCTGGCCTCCCGGTATCATCAGATCGATCTTGCCCAACGCTCCGAGTTCTCGCTCGAAAGCCTGCACAACCGCTCCACGATCGATGTCTACCATCAGACATTGAACATCCTCGGACGGCGGATGGTGGACGATCCGAAGTCCACGCTGGCGCTCACCGGCACCAACGCCGACAGGGGAGCCGAGGTGGGGAACATGGCGCTGTCGCGCGCGCGCGCCGAGCGGGTGAAGTCCTATCTGGTGGAGCGGTGGGGCATCGAGCCGTCGCGGATCAGCGTGAGCGCGCGGAACCTTCCGGCCGCGCCGTCGAGCATGGACGATCCCGACGGCATGGCCGAGAACCGTCGCGTGGAGGTCACCTCGAACAGCTACAGCCTGCTCGAGCCGGTGACGACCACCGACACGCTCCGGACGGTGACGCCGCCGATGCTCCGCCTGAAGCCGAAGACCGTGGCCGAGGCGGGGGTGGGGCGGTGGTCGGCCCGCGTGGTGCAGGGAGACCGCCTTCTCAAGGAGTTCTCGGGGGTTGGAGACGTGCCGCGGGTGCTCGACTGGAACATCGCCGAGGACCAGGGAAAAGTGCCGCTGCACGAGGCGCCGCTGGTAAGCTCCATCGAGCTCCGCGATGCCCGCGGCGTGACCGTGCAGGGGATGGACGAGACACCGATCGAGCAGATCACGATCAGGAAGAAGCGCGTCGAGAAGCTCAACGACACCACCTTCCGCCGGTACAACTTCATCATCTTCGAGTACGACAAGGCCACCCTCTCGCCGGCCGGGCAGCGGATCGCCGAGTCGATCAAAAAAGACATTCTCCCGAGCTCGAAGGTGGATATCGTCGGCTACACCGACCGGCTCGGCGAGGAGGGCTACAACCTGGAGCTCTCGCGTCAGCGCGCGCTCTACATGGCCCGGGTGCTCGGCGTGCCCGCGGAGGCCGCCGAGGGCGCCGGAGAAAACACGACCCTGTTCGACAACGATCTGCCGGAAGGACGCTTCCTGAGCCGCACGGTGAACGTGACGGTGAAGACTCCGGTGAACGGGGAATAGTGAATTATGATGCGCAGATGATACGATTCCGGGGTGTTTGTAGGGGTCCGCGGAGGAAAAAACGCCGTGTAAGGCTGCTGTTACAATTTTGTTTTTCCGGACACGGATCACGACACGGCGGACAGTTCCGATGGCCACTTGTGCAGTGAATGACTGGCCGATTGCGGTATGGTCGATGTTCCGGCGGGGGCGGGAGGCCGCATAAATGCTCGGTTCGCGGCCGTGGAGAGGGAAAAAACGCTTCATCGGCCGGATGACGGCCGATCGGATACCGGACTCCTCCGCGCTCGGCTGGAATGCTCCGGGTGCTCACATCATGATGTGGTAGCGGTCACGAGGGGAAGGAAAACGACCATTTTAAGCTCTCCTTGAAATGCGTGCCAAGTCTTGACATCGGGTCCCCGGCCGTCGTAGCTTCGACCCGTTCATTAATCGCGAGGCAAATTTTCCACGACGGAAAATGATGACGCGACCGAGTGAATACCACCGCTCCAACGTCCAGCGGAGCGGTGTTCCGAACGGGTGATACCCGCGCGGAGCGAGGTTCGAGCAGATCACGGAATACCACGGGATACTTCCTGATGCCGTAGGATCGGTACCTCTCAATCCGGAACGAATTCCGGAGAGGAACGCAGCGCCTTCCCTGAGCTCGTGCGTTCCATATCCGGAATTTTCGCCGCGGCGACGATCGCCTTCCTCGATCGCGTCCGACGGCCAGGGGATATCTCCGTCCATTTTTCGATCCACCATGTCGCAGCGTGCAGAGGCAGCTGAATAACGGCTCGGAAGCGAGGAACCGAAGCGGTGAACGGGACGCTCATCGTCCATGAAGCGGGGTGAACGCGGTGTGTCCGGATCGCGGTTCCAGAAGGAGTGAATGCGGTAAATGATATCATTTACACATCATCTTACACTCCTACCTTGGTGCAGGTTGACGTGCGGCGGTGCTGTTGAAAAACAGACGTGATGATGGACCGTGATAATTATTTCTGTATGGCTGTTGACCGATGACTGCAGGTCCAAACAAGTCTTCGGTCCGACAATTCCCTTCCATTTTCCAGCTGCTATGAGGTAGCAATCATGACCAGGTCCAACTTCCGGAATTACGCGGTTCTTCTCGGTCTCCTTCTTCTGAGCGTCTTCGGTCTCACGCAGAGCGCGTCGGCCCAGGCCAACGGCACCGCGACGACCAATGGCGGCGGCACGGTGATCCGTGGCGTGGCCATCACGAAGAATGTCGACCTCGAGTTCGGCGAGCTCGTTTCCAGCTCCACCTCCGGCACGGTGGTGCTCACGGCCGCCGCGACCACGAGCCGCTCGGCCACCGGTGGTGTCACGCTGGCCAATCAGGGCGGCCTTACGCCGACCGCCGCCGAGTTTCGCGTCTCGGGTAACCCGAATTATACCTACACGATCACGCTCCCGACCACGGTGACGATCACCAAGAGCGGCGGCAGCGAAACGATGACGATCGATACCTTTACCAAGTCGGTCGCATCTCCTCAGCTCAACGGCCTCGGCACCGAGCTCTGGTACGCCGGCGGCACGCTCAACGTCGCGGCTGATCAGGCCGCCGGCCGCTATGACGGTACGTTCCAGGTCGGCGTCGCCTACAACTGAGGCACGCGATCTTTTCAGCAGACAGGGGAATCATCGGCTGACGGCTGGACTACGTCGGTCCCGATGTTGACACGGCAGGGAAGCTCCGCCCGCACCACGTACGCGGGCGGCGCCAACTGCAAAAAGCGCCCGCGCGACGTAGCTCCGGGCGGTCACGCCTGAGCGACAACGCTTCCGGGTAAGTACGTTCCGATATCGATGCCGTACCCGCCGCCGCGATCACGCGGCCTCGCAGATTACAGCGGAGGATGTCGATCCAGGTCCAGACGCACGCTCGCTTCCACGAATCCGATCCGCCGCGCATCATCCCTTCGCGGCTCCAGATCGGGATTCACGTCTCTTCCGCCGGATTTCTCGCTCCTCTCCGCCTCCGACGTTCGACGCACGCGCACTGTTGCTCACGATTTGAAGTTCGGATCGTTCCGATCGCGGTGGTCCAGACCGCCCGGGATGATCGGGTCCACACAGCTCAATTTCACGATACGATGATCACTTCCAGGTACGACTGTCCGAGCCCGACGAAGAGCTTTATCCGCGGCAACGCCGCGACGCTCCTCTATCTGGCCATCGTGGCCATCTGCATGATGGCGCTCGTTCTGGCGACGACCATCAACGTTCACGCGCAGGGACCGGGTGATCTTCTGATCGCGCCGACCCGCGTCGTCTTCGAGGGGGCGCAGAACAACGCAACGCTCAGCCTGATCAACATGGGCACCGATACCGCCGCGTATGTAATCTCCGCGGTGAATTATCGGATGACCGAGACCGGAGAATTTCAGGAGATCGCCACGCCCGATTCCGGACAATTCTTCGCCGATAAAATCATCCGCTATTTCCCGCGCCAGGTGGTGCTCGCGCCGCGGGAAGAGCAGGTGGTCCGCATTCAGCTGATGAAGCCGGCCGGGCTTTCCAGCGGCGAGTATCGCTCGCATCTGTATTTCCGCGCCGTTCCGCGCGCCAAGCCGGTGGAGGCCACCACGGTCGACACCAGCGCCAAGGGAATCGCCATCTCGCTCACGCCGGTCTACGGCATCGCCATTCCTGTGATCGTCCGCAACGGCGACCTCACCGCGTCGGTCACCGTCTCCAATACGTCGGTCTCCTACGACGGCGACGCGCCCACCATTCCGAAGCTCAATTTCACGCTCGAGCGCAACGGCAATTCCTCCACCTACGGTGAGATCGTCGTCACCTATGTGCCGACCGATGGGCAGCCGGTGGTGGTGGGACAGGTGAAGGGGCTGGCGATCTACACGCCGAACAGCCGCCGCACCTATCGCGGCCTGCCGCTGACGGTGCCCGGTGGAGCAAAATTGACCGGCGGACGTCTCCTGGTCGAGTACCGGGGAAAATCCGATCTGAAGGAGAGCCTGCTCGGCAAGACCGAGATCTCCCTGCAGTAGCCGCGCGGCGCGCCACGGCATGATCTCCGGGGCGCGCCTCGCGGTAGGACGTTCGGTCCCTCGCGGACGTGGAGCATGTGGCCGGGTGAGTCGACTCTCCCATTTCACGTCCGCGAACGGGCCGTCAAGGATTCGCTCGACACGATGCGAATCAGCCTAGTATCGTACTACCGAACCGTATTGATCGTGGGATCCCTTGCATGCCGGAAGGCCCTGGGATCCAGGCCGGCGGTGCTCCGCCGGGTCGGTGCAGGCAACCGGGCGGCATGGCGACGAGGCGCGCTCTGCCACCTTGCGTTCCCCGTTCTTCCATGTCGGGTTCCTGTCCCGGCCGATCTACGGCGCGAGTCCTCGCGGGCTCGCGCCGCAGCGCCTCCCGAGTCGATGGTCTCGATGCTCCGTGCGGATGTCGAGCCTCCCCCCCCAATGAAGCTTTTCCCCCTCCCGATATCGTCCCGCGTCAAGCCGGGCGCGGATGTCGCCGTGGCGTTCGTCGCCGCGCTGCTGCTACTTGCCGCCGCGCTCCTCGCGCCGGCCGCCGATGCCGCCCCGGTCGATCCTCCCGTTCCCGATAGCCTCGCCGCCGAGGCGGTCTCCGTGCAGGTCAACGTTCGCCGGCTCGGCAACACCCTGCTGGACGCGCTCGTGGTCGACGACGATGTCTATCTGCCGATCCGCGGGCTCTTCTCCTTTCTGAAGATCAAGGCGATCCCCTCGGCCGATGGCGACACCATCTCCGGCTTCTTCATCGACGAGGAGAACCGCTACACGATCGACATGGCCGGCAACACGATCGAGTTCGGCGGCGCGCGCCATCCGCTGGCCACGGGGGACATCATCTGGAACGAGACGGAGGCGTTCGTCCGGCGGCGCGTGCTGGTCGACGTCTTCGGGCTCGATTGCACCTTCAGCTTCCGCTCCCTCGACGTGAAGATCTCCTGCGACCGCGAGCTGCCGGCGATCCGCGACATGATCCGGGAGAAGGCGCACCAGGGACTGGTCCGCCGCAAGGAGCAGACGCTGGCCGACAGGGCGGTCGGGACCAGCGGCGGACTGTTCCACGCCGGCACGGTGGACTGGACCCTCAGCTCGCTCCGCTCCACCGAGAGCCACGCGGAGTATTACGCGGTCTCGGCCGGCGCCACCCTCTTCGGCGGCGATGCCGATGCGTCGCTGGTCGGCGCGATCGGCTCCCCGATCGACTGGGGGAAGCTCCCGTGGCACTGGCGCTGGGTCGATCTGGGCAACCCGCACTTCACGCAGGCGACGATCGGCGGCGACATCCCGCTGCCGTTCCAGACCTTCTCCGGCACGCTGGCCGGCGTCAGCGTCACCAATCGTCCGATCAACCGCCGGCGCGGCTTCGGCACGTATCACGTGGTCGGCCACACCGAGCCGGGATGGATGGTCGATCTGTATATCAACGGAGAGCTTGCCACGTTCGCGCCGGCCGATGCCTCGGGGCACTACGACTTCGAGGTGCCGCTCACCTACGGCTCCACCGCGGTCGGGCTGAAGTTCTTCGGGCCGTGGGGAGAGGAGCGGGAACGGGAGATGCTGATCCAGGTGCCGTTCACCTTTCTTCCGGCCAAGGAGATCGAATACACGGCGGCGGTCGGGCG
Organism: Bacteroidota bacterium; assembly: GCA_048498995.1. Classification (GTDB taxonomy): domain Bacteria; phylum Bacteroidota; class Ignavibacteria; order OLB7; family OLB7; genus JBEHWX01. Next base: position 17,249 of record JBEHWX010000042.1, on the reverse strand, counting down.
GCTCCACGGACTCAACTCCCGCACGGTCGGACAGCTGATGGTGCAGCGGGGGATCACCGAAAATCTCACGGTCGGCGGCGGCTTTCAGTACGTCCGGGAGTTCGCCGATCGTCCGGTCTCAGGCTATGTGGGCGCCTCGTTCCGCGCCACCGAGGAGCTGCTGCTCACCGCCGACTACGTGGCCGGATATCGTACCCGCGCGATTCTCAGCTACGCCTCGCCGCGCGGGTTCTCCCTGGAGGGCTCTTACACGCACTATCACACCGACCAGTTGATGGGGGCGATCGGCGGGCTCGACGTGCGGAAGATCGCGATCAACAGCCCGATCCGTTTCTCCCCGATTCCGATGTCCGGGCGCCTCTCCTTCTCCCAGGATCTGGCCGATGCCGGCAACTACGTGATCACCGGTGAAGGGGGACTCAACGCCGCGCTCGGCGGCCTGCAGACCAACCTGGCGATGAACACCGTCCTCTTCCGTCGCGATGGAGAGATGAGGCTTCACTCGCTCCGGAGCACCCTCTCGGTCTCGAAGGGAATCTTCTGGCAGATGGTGCTCCGCTCGCAGTTCCAGTACGATCTGGCCACGAGCCGTCCGCTGTCGCTCGGCGTGGCGATCGATCGCGGCGTCTTCGATCTCGGCTACCTGACCTTGTCGATCGAGCGGACCTTTCTGGACAAGCGCCTGACCGCGCAGCTCGACTTCCGCTACGATCTCCCGTTCGCGGCAACGCGGCTGAGCATCATCGGCTCCAACCGGGATATCTCGCTCGACCAGACGATGCACGGCACCCTCTCGTTCGACGAGGCGACCGGCGACCTGCTGGTGGGGAACCGGAGCTCGGTCGGCCGCGGAGGGGTCACTGTCCGCTCGTTCCTCGACGAGAACAACAACGGCACGTTCGATCCGGGGGAGCAGGCGGTGCCGAACCTCGACGTGAAGGTGACCGGCGGGCGCGTGGTGGAGGGAGAGAAGGGGGTGACGCGGATCATGGATCTCGAGCCGTACGACTCCTGCACGGTCCGATTCGTCGGCGGCGGGCTGGAGTATCTGAGCTGGCAGCCGAAGTTCCACTCGGCCAGTGTCTTCATCGATCCGAACCACTTCAAGGAGCTGGCGGTGCCGATCGTGGTGGCCGGCGAGGTGGCCGGGACCATCAGCCGGAGAACGCCGACCGGGCTAGCGCCGCAGGGAGGAATCCGTGTGATCTTCGAGCCGGTTTCCGGTGGAGCCGTGGCCGACAGCGCGCTCACCTTCTCCAACGGCGAGTACAACTTCATGGGGCTCCCACCGGGGAAATACCGCGCCTACATCGATCCGATGCAGCTCGACTATCTGAAGCTCGTGGCCGAGCCGGATGGGATCGACTTCGAGCTGAAATCGCTCCCGCAGGGAGATCTGAAGGAGAATCTCAATTTCGTGCTCGAGGGAGGCGAGGAGGGGCGTTGAGCCGGCCGCATCCTTAGAGCCCCTCACGGAATGAAGCCACTCGAAGGGGAGTGGAAGGGTAGCCGCACGTCTTTAGCGTGCGCCCCCTCATTTCGTAAGAGGCTCTTAGAGCCCCTCATGGAATGAAGCCACTCGAAGGGGAGTGGAAGGGTAGCCGCACGTCTTTAGCGTGCGCCCCTTCATTTCGTAAGAGGCTCTTAGGGGGACCGTCGCGGCCATATCCCCGTTCCGCTCCGTCTGGACACCGGAGCTCCATGGGTAAGGAGTCCGTCCCTTCTCGCCATTCCCCTGCTCGTACGACGGCTTCGCCGGGCGCCCGCGCCGCGGCCGTGAGTTATCGTGATGCGATATGTTCGGAGTTGCCTCGATGAGGCTGGACATCTCCCGGCGCGTCCCGTATATTGTGGCCGCTCGAAATTGCGATACGACGGTACGTGTGCTCTCTTTCCACCCGACACCCAGAGACCAGCGGATTGACGGTTCGATTCGAGCTTCGTTCCTCTTCATGAACGGGCTCATTCATCATGCATATTCTTCTGGTCGAAGATCACGAGGACTCCGCAAAGGTTCTCCGTATCCTCTTTGAAACGAAGGGCTATCAGGTCACGACCGCCCGCACGGTCGCGCTGGCGCTCCACGCCGCCTCCGAGCGCTCCTTCGATCTGCTGATCAGCGACATCAGCCTCCCCGACGGCTCCGGACACGACCTTCTCCAGGCCCTGATCGGACGGGGCGCGCCGCCACCTGCCATCGCCATCTCCGCCCACTGCCGCCCCGAGGATATCGCCGCCTCGCTCGGCGTCGGATTCCACAGCCATCTCAAGAAACCGATCGACATCCGGCTCCTCTCGGAGACCATCGCGATGCTCGCCGGAGCTCCGATGCGCGAAGCCGGAGCCTCGGCGATCGTGCCCCTTCCCCAACCCGACCTTCCTCCGATTCCCTGAGCGACACCCGTTCCGTGGATGATCCGGCGCGTTACAAACGTGGCCCCACGCGACTTTCCTACGACGAGCCCCGCATGCTCGTGGTGGGAAACATTCGATGTGGTGAGCGACGTCATGGCCGTGGTCGATGCGCTGGAAGAGCTGGAACGAAGGATCGATGCCGCCCGCACGCGACGGCAACGCGTGGATCTGATGCTGGAGCTCAGCCACAAGCTGCGCGCGCGCGATCCGGTGCGTGGGCGCCGGCTGGCCGGTGAGGCGTTGCGTATCGCGCGGGACCTGTCGTATCGGCTGGGTGTGGGACTTGCGCACCTCCACGCCGCCGACTGCGACCGGTTTGCCGGGGAGCTCGGACGGGCCCTGCGGAGCTTCGACCGCGCCGGGAGATATCTCCGTGCCGATGACGATGGCGCCAAGCACATGCCGCATCTGCTTCGCGGCAAGGGGGCGGTGCTCTTCGCGCTCGGCCGCGTGCCGGAATCGATCGACGCGCTGGAGGAATCGCTGATGCTCTACCGCGCCGTCGGTGATACGCCCAACGTGGCGACCACGCTCGCGTTTCTCGGCGATGCTTATCGCGAGCTCGGCGATTATCCGCGCGCGCTCCATCACCTGGAGGAAAGCCTCGACCTTGCCGAGCTGATCGGCCAGGCGGGACATATCGGGCTGGCGCTCGCGAACCTCTCCTGCATCCACGGCGATCTGCGCGATCTCGAGGTCGGGCTCGGATATGCCCGACGCGCGCTCGAGATTGCGCGGGAAACCGGGAGTCCGTTCGGTTGCCTGAATATTCTGCGCAACATCGGCTCGTTCCGTCTGCTCAGGAATGAACGGCCTGAGGCGCGTGCCGCGTTCGCGGAGGCCGCGGAGATCGTCGGTCGGTTCGGCGCCGTGCCGGTGCTCGTCTCCTGCCTGGCGAACATCGCGGAGATCGATATCGTCGAGGGGAAACGGGAGGATGGGCTCGGCGAGCTGCGGGAAGCGTGCGCCGTGGAGTTGGGAGATGAGGAGACGATGGAGCACGGCGTGGCGCATCTCGATATCGGCAACGCATGGCTCGCGGCCGGGGAGTCCGAAATGGCCATCGCGAGCTTCGACCGCGCGATCGCGATCTCTCAGGCGTGCCGCTCGTATTCGACGCTCCTCAACGCCGTGGAGGCGATGGCGGTGGCGCACGAGCAACAGGGAAACGATAATCTCGCGATACGATACTTTCTCCGCTACCGCGAGCTCCGCCGGAATATCGAGAATCAACGAACGCAGCGTGTGCTGGCGCAGATCGAATCCCGAAGAAAGCTGCACGCGCTCGAGGAGGAGCGCCTTCGCGCCGATGAGCGCGTCAGGGCACTGGCCGCGGAGCTCGAGCGCCGCGAGGCGGAGATCGCCGCCATCTCGCTTCGCCTGTCGCAACGGGAAGAGCTCGTCTCCCGTCTCCAGGGGGATGTGATGCGATATTCGCGCGGCGGCGAGGCGAGCGCCTCGGAGCTGGCGCGGATGCTGGCCGATCGTCTTCAGTCCGGCGCGTCGGACGCGGTCGGGTGGAGCGCGCTCGAGGAGCGGATCGTGGCGGTGCAGGACGGCTTCCTCAACGGCCTTTCCGGAACCTGCCCCGACCTTACCTCGACCGAGCTGAAGATCTGCGCGAATATCCACGTCGGGCTCTCCAACAAGGAGATCGCCGCCGTCACCGCCTCCTCCATTCACACTGTCAACACGCATCGCCGCAACATTCGCCGGAAACTGAAGCTGGAGCAGGGAGCGAGCCTCGATGTGATGCTCGCCGGCCGCGCGTCGTGAGCCGATGCTCCGTGGCCTCATGCGGGGAACGATCGGCTCATTCGGGAGCGTGATCATGGGCGATCGCGCCGGTTCGATCGGAACGACAACGGGGAGACGATGTTCCGTGCATCGCCTCCCCGTTCCCCATCGCGCGCGAGCGAGCGTCGTGGCGACGCTCCTCGATTACCGGTCGATTACCGGACCACGATCCTCACCGACTGGGTCCGGGCGCCGTCGTTCACGGTGACCACATAGTTGCCCGGCGCGAGGCCCGCCGTCTCGATCGGGATGGTCAGCTCGTGTCCCGGGTTGGCGACCTAGCGGACGCCGACGCTCTTGCCGGCCATATCTGTGATCGAGACGATCAGCTCCGTGCTCGTGCTCGGGGTGAAGGTCATGCTCGCCACCTCGCCGCTCTTGACCGGATTCGGGAAGGAACGGACCACGGAGCCCGGAGCGGGCGTGGTCGCCGAGAGCGGTTCCCCGGCCTCCGGTATTGCCTGCTTGCCGACGCTCGTGCAGACCGACTGAGGCCAGGTGCGCTCACGGTTGCTCGGATTGCGCGACTGCGACGCCAGAATTCCCGCCTCCGTCGGCACCAGAATTACCGGGTCGACGCTATAGCCGGAATTCGTCAGCAGCATCGTCGAATCGCACTCGGTCGAGCCGAGGTCGTCGGTCTTGATCAGATAGAGGTCTCCCGGATCCGCCGGCGACGGATTGCCGAGGTTGCTCCGTGACGTTCCGCAGATGATGAAGCCAGGCTTCAGGGCGTTCGTGGTGCCCCAGCCCTTCACCTCGTGCAGGGAGTATCCGATATCGTCCCCACGCTGCCGTCCGATATCGCCAAACCTCCGGACCGTGCCGAGCCTGCGCGCTAGCGTGGAGGGATTTACCGCGACCATGATCGCGTCGTACGATCCGGCGACGTTCGACGTTCCCACGACCACGAGATTTCCGGTGCCGGTATAGCGCATCGACGTATCGGTGAGGATCACGTCGTAGCCGAGCTCATTGAAGAACCCGTTGTCGCCGAGCTGCGTCTGCACGGCCAGTGCGGTCGGGTTCCGTCCGTTCGTTCTGGCCAGGTAGATATCCCGCGTTCCGAAGCCGTTGACGATCGGTCCGTCATCGGTATATCCGACCGCCACCAGATCGCCGGTCGGGAGCTCGACGACCGAGAAGAGCTCCTCGTTGATCGTGTTGTTGATGCCGTAATCGGCCGCGCCGTGATTCGGATCGAACGCCGAGATGGCGCCGGTAACGCTGCTGCATCGGACGATGAAGCCCTGGAAGCCCTGTCCGTTGTGATGCGTGCCGACGGCGACGATATCACCCTGCGTCTGCGTGCCGGTCGGCGCGGCCTGGATCAGTTTGCTGAACCATTCCACCTGCGAATTATTGTCGTAGGTATTATCCCACAGCAGGTTCCCCGCGTCGTCGGTGCGGAACAGGTAGGCGGTGCGGGCGCCGGAGGCGCTGCTGGTATATCCGCAGACGATGAAATCCACGGCTCCGGTTCCCAGCGGCGACGCGGTGATCACATCGTGCCCGGCGTCGTTCCGCGTGGTGTCGCCGTAGGTCATTTCCCAGCCGATGCTGCCGTCGCAGTTGATCTTCAGCAGGAATGCGTCGGTGGTGCCGCTCCCCTGCACGGTCGATCCGGTCACGATGAAGCCGCTGCCGTCCGGGAGCACCTTCACGCTGTAGGCCGTGTCGCTGCTGCCGTTGCCGCTCAGATCGTAGGTGTATTCCCACTGACGGCTTCCGTCGCTGTTGGTCCGTACCACGTAGACATCCGAGCTCGGCGTGGTCCCGCCGGAGCGGGAGAGGCCCACCGCGACGTAGCCGTTGCTGGAGCAGACGTTGGGACCGCTCACCGGCGTGACGCCACGCAGGCCGAGCTCCATCGAGGAGCCACCGCCATAGACATATTCGAACGACGTCTGCGCGGAGCTCGGGGCGGCGGCAACAAGGCCGAGCGCCGCGGCGAACAGAGCCCCCGCCGCTGTTCGCCAGGTCGAGGAGAAGAATTCCCTATTCATGATGCTGTCTCACGAAATTGATTGGAGTGCAGTGAGTCGATGCCGGCGGTTCGCTCAGGCACGTGCTGGTCGCCGGGACATGGCGGAGTGCCTGTCCCTCATGTCGCGCGGCGATGGTCGCACAGCGAGGCCGGAATCGGTGTGGGCGCGCCCCCGTTCGAGGTGCAAACGTGGCGTCCCGTGAAATTCGATGGGGCCAATATAGACGCCCCCTGCTCCGGCCGGCGTCGGTAATTCGTGAGTATGGAGCGAGGTGGAATGTGAGTAGATGTCGAGCGCGAAGGTCGTGGCGCCGTGCTTTGCCGGTGCATAATCGCGGGAGCGAAATTCCCGACATCTCTTTCGACGCACCGGTAGGCGCTGGTTTTCAGCCCGCGCGATGCATGCCCGAGTGTGCCACCGGTTGTATGCCCTGGTAGGCGCGGGTCTTCAGCCCGCGCACGGATCGGCACCCGCGGATCGTGATCAGGGATATTCTTCCGCTCAGCGCGTGCTTCCGCCATCGACGCCACCGTGTTCCGGGAGCTCCTCCACATCAACGGACGCCGCTTCGTATCTTCAGCCGCATCGTACTACCGCGCCACGATTACGGCGTGGAGCCGCGGAACACCAGGAGCCGACCTCATGCCCGACGATACCAGCCCCTCCAGAGCAAAGAAGGTGATGATGACCGTGTGAGCCGCGGCGCTCGCGTACTTCGGCATTTTCTTCATCCTCGCGCTTGTCGATATGGCGAGGGCGCCGAGCCGTTGGTCCACGGAACCGGACGTGCCGCCGGTATCGGCCAATCGGGTAACGAGATCGGATATGCTTGACGGCGTGGGAGTCTCGCGGGCCGAGCTCGAGGAGGTGATGTCGCCGTTCGGGTATCGGTTCGAGCCCGCGCCATCGGTGCGGGGGCTGCCGCAGCAGCGGGCCGTGGTCTCCAACATCGGCTGCCTGGTCTATCTGCTGGGACGGGAGGAGAGCCCCGCGGTGATGACGGTCGTGATGCTGCCGACCAGCCTGAAGAGCTACAACCGGGTCGCGGAGAACGTGTTCGAGAAGGTCGTGTCGACGGTCGACTCCGCGGGCGCGTCGTGGGCTCTGGACCGGATCGCGCGAGGAAGGAAGAAGGGGCTCGAGGAGATCTCGTCGTCATTCGACGGGTTGAACTTCGCGCTGACGATCGATCGCGGGGCAAAGCAGCCGACGATCACCCTGAGAATCATGGATGAGGCGGACCTGGCCCTCGTGAACGAGTACGATCGCGACTCCTCGGGCGCGCACGTCGGGGAGTGATCGCGTCCGGTCTGCGTGGCACGGCGTGGGCGGGCGCGCCGGTTCATGTGTCGTGGGAGTCAACGGAGCTCGGCGGCATGAGGATCGAGGAGGTGAGGATGTCCGCGTGATGATACTGGCTTCGAGGCCATGCGGTGTTGCTCGAAGCTTACGCGAGTGGCGATCAGCCCCAGGCGATGGTGGTCTCGACGAATCGGCTGGGCACACAACATCCGGAGAGAGCATATGCGATCCGAACAGGGAAAGAAGGGGCAGGTGATCCGTGGGGCGGTTCTGGGGGGCGTGGGGATCTGCGTGATCGTGCTGATCGTTATCGGCTTCTTCATCACGCCGAAACCGGCCGTGCCGGTGCTGCGGCTTCCGGCGATCCCGGCCGCTGATACATCGAGTGGAGCTGCTACTGCGGCTGGGACTGCCGCCGGCATCGGGCGATCGGCGGCCGAGATCGAGAGGATCCTCGCGCCGCTCGGCTTCGAGTTCGAGCGTGCCTCGGCCCTACATGGCGTCCCTCGTCTGCTCGGCCGCGCCGACGGCGTCGCCACCATCGTGGAACTGATGGGGCCGGAGGGAAGCCTGAGCGGCGTGAACACGGCGATGCTGATCAGTCGGGACGGGGCGCGGAACACTGCGGCGCTGAAAGTGCTCGGAGTGGTGGCCGCGGCGGTCCGGAGGGGAGGGGCCGCGTGGGCCTTCGAGCGGATCGGCCGAGGAAGGGCGGGGGAGGCGATCACCGAGACGACCGAGCTCGACGGCGCCCGCTACGAGCTCCGCGTTGACCTGACCGAAACGCTCCCGCTGATCTCCCTGACGATGACGAGGTAAGGCAACCTCCCTACCTCGTCCACCGGGGCGTGCTGGTCCCATGCTCTCAATGCTCCCCGCCACGGGACGTACATCGATGAGGAGGCCCGGGGCAGCGATCCAGCCCCTTCTGCTGCTCTCTCATCCGGGAGCCGGCTCACTGCCAATCTGACAGCGAATCCCGCTTCAATAGCCTCTTTTCCCGGCTACAACTGCTCTCATTGACCCTCCCACGGCGTCCCGGAAACGCCGAATCCGATCAGAAACGGCCGTTTGGGCCCGGAACTGGGCGGTATAGGGTCTGTAATCTGCGGTAACCGCTATGTCACATTGTAACCACGGTAAAAAACGCTTGATCCGAGGGTGGCTACGGGTGCATATTGCTTCGCTTCCTTAGCTCAGCTGGTAGAGCAACTGACTCTTAATCAGTGGGTCGGGGGTTCGAGTCCCCCAGGGAGCACATCTTCAGGAGCCCCCGCCGGAAACGGCGGGGGCTCCCTTGTTTTCGGCGATTCCAGCCCAGGATCGCCGCTTTGCGTTTGCGGGGAAAGGGCTGGCAGTGGTCTTAAGTAGTGAGACTTCCAGAGTGTGTCTAGCGCGCAACTGGTGCAAATTCGGTGCAGGGCTGGCCTAGATTCTCTTTCACTCCTGACCCAAGCCTTGCATTTGCCGCCAGACATATCGTAGATCCGCTGGATCAGCATAACTCGATAACGGAGACTCAGCAGTTACCCGATCCCATATTGTGGAGTTCGCCTGTTCAATGAAGGCTCGAAACAGAGGGGCTTGTTCAGGAGCTAATGAGCCATGATGCCGCCTATACTCTTGACCAAAAGGCTCCGCTAACTGCCTGGGAATGCTCAGCAAAGACGCGATGGCAGCTTCTGGGCTGTGCACACCATACTGAATATATGCAGGCAGCATCAAGTCCGACGGCATAGGGTCAGCCAATCTGGTGCTCTTACGCATAGTCCAACCCTTTAGATAGGCATGAGCACCCCATGAGATCGTTTGCGCTACTGTTCCATAAATATATGTAGCTGCCTTTCGGATTCTCTTACCTTCACTGTCACCTGCAAAAGTGCTTGCCAGATCACGGATAGGTTTACCATCCATCCAGCCTTGAACGACTTGTGCGACCTTGCTAACACTAATATCTCCTTCACCTAACCCAATAGCTAGTGACAATTCGGGGAGCCATCGTAATGCTTCGACTAATTCTCTCATCCCGCCTTCTCTTTTAGAGAGAATGGCATTAGGCCCATTTGATAGAATATCGCTGGCGCCGATCTTTGCATAGAGTTCGTCAAAGCTGAAAGAGCCAAGCCCCGTTGTGTCGACTACTTTAAGATAACCGACCTGCTGCCTAGAAATCAATTTGAGGTATTGGCTTGCGATCGAACGCAGCCTCTGGCTTTCACCAGAGTTTGTAACTTGCATGTTTGCTAAGCTCGATTCGAGAATCTCTTCCAATCTATTTAGAGCTCGTGCTGGCGAGAGGGTTGCTGCAGCATGATTTAGATACTGCAAAAATGGTCTGAGTTCTTCATGGGTGTTGTATTGCTCTTTCAAAGAGCCGCCGGGGCCAAGACGATTTATTACCTGAAGAAGGGCGGAATTGATGTCATCACTCAACTTCGCAGAGTAGTTCTCCCAATGGTTTCTATGCTTAGCATCCGCGAAAAGGACAAGGCCTTGGTCGGCCATGCCGACTCTGCCAGCTCGTCCAGCAACGTTCCAAAACTCGGATGAGGTCAGCGGACCACCATTGTACGGCTTGTTAACTGAATGTATTAGGACAACGGATACAGGGAAGTTCAATCCCTGCGCCAGCGTCGTTGTCGCCGTAATAAAACGTATTGTACCAACCCTCACTTGGTCTTCAATCAAATAGCGCAGAGTGGGTGAAAGCGCAGAGTGGTGAAACGCTACGCCACGCTCAAGGCAAAAAGCAAGTTGCGAGTTCTTGCCGTATTCGTCCTTGGCTAGAGCAATCGCAACTCGCAAGCCCGGCGGGCATTCGCTCACGTTAAGCTTCGGCTTTTGCTCAGCAGCCGTGTGTGCCGCCTTTTCTGCTTCAGACCTTGATGAAGTGAAAAGCGCCAGAATAGCGCCTAACTTTTTAAACCGATCAGAAAGAAAGACAACTTTTTTCGTCGTTGTAGACAGATCTTTCAACTTTACATTGACAGGTAGATCGGTAGCTAAAGGAGATGCCGGACCCGAATGTGGAGTCTTCCAATCAATCTGAAGATTACGAGAGCCATCCGAGTATGAAAACTGGCAAAGGCCAAGAAGTATGCGGGCTGGACGCCATTGCACTGTAATAGGAAGTCCGCGTTCTCCACCTAACCATGTCGCGATCTGTGATGCGTTATTAATAAATGGGGTAAGAAGAAGGAGCCGAACCTCAGAGCGTTCGCGCCTAATGTTGGCAAGAAGCAATTCGAGCCTAACCCCGCGCTCGTGGTCCTGCAGAAGATGTGCTTCGTCGATTATGATAAGCCGAAGATCCTCAAACCATGTCGGCTGTGCTCGAAACATTAAATCGAGTTTCTCAGGCGTGGCAACAACTACTCCCGTCGCGGCGAGCAAAAGTTGGAGCTCATATGGGTCCTCCTCGAACGCACTGCCAGCAGCAGCTACGTCAATGCCGATGGGCTTAAGGTCCTCTGATAGAGTACGTACTAGTTGGGTGACCAAAGCGCGCGTCGGAGCAACATAAACAACTTTGGCTGGTCTAAATATATCGCATGTTTGAACGATCGCAAACTCTGCAATTAGCGTTTTCCCGGCGCTGGTTGGCATTTGAAGAACAACAGCAATTTTTGACGTATCAAGCAGGCTTCGCCTTAGAGCTTCTTGCTGAGACGGAAGCAGGCTGAAAACGTTGCGCTCGCGCTCTCCACGGGTTAGTTCTGTAAGTAGGTTGTTTATCCGAGGAGAAATCCCTCGGCTCGACACCCAAATTGAGTCGGTCCTAAGCCGCCATAATATTATAGCTATTGAGTTTAGCCAAAATTGTGTGTCGATGTCTGCCGACAATGTCAAATACTCATCTGAACGAATCAGTAGGCGCCTTAATTCAGGCCCAATATCCGTTGATGGTTCTCCATGAGTTTCGACAGAACCAACGAGTAGGAATTCCGACGTGCGGATTGTTGCCTGCGCTAGATGGTATAAGCCCAGTAAGGTGATCGCATCTCTGTCTGGGCTGATGCGCTTGTTAAGCCAATCGCCTTCAAGGTTTTTCTGTCTCTGGCTTAAGCTGTTAATAATCTTACCAGCATGTTGGATGTCCTGTCTGCTGTCTTGTGCTATTAGTAATAGAATCGCGCTACTAATGTTGGCCCGTACCTGGACTGCCCAATCCCCTTCATCTGCAATCGCTTGCATTGACTCACGGAAAGAACTCCGCCGCAAGATTGATCTGACTTTGGTTGGCTGTCGAGCAAGGAGGCCTGCTGCTGAGAAGAATAGTAGGTCATCAGGCGAAGGGGAGTATCCGCCATCTTTGATGGCATTCAGGTATGCAGACCACTTCAAGAATGTCGATGCACTACCATCAATATTCTCTTGACTAGCCTGGGGCACATCCGAAGAGAGGACTCTCAGTAACTCGTCAACTCGGTGACTTCCAATTAGCTGAGCAAGAGATAGGCTTGCAGCCATCCGAAGCCTTGTTAAGGCTTTGTGATCGTCGGCCGCAAACTCCGTTTCAAGGGCATGAGCCAGTTCAGATGAATCCATGGCCTGAAGCGCCATTCTGATTTGTTCTGATTCCTGAAGATCGTGGAACGTAGCCATCAAGCGGCCCTCGCTTTCAACATGGCACATTTGCCAAACTCCGTAAGATCCGTGCCAATTGACAACGTCAATCCACATGCTCGAATCGGAGCAAAGTCAGGGCAAGCATCCTGAATTGGTTCTAGATCATCCATCTGGGATTGTGTTCGGCCACGAACAATGACTGGCGCGACAACTATCGGTGGAAGTTGGTTCTCACCTATAGTCTCTAGCATAGCTAGAATTGATTCTTCAAATAGGGTGCCTTGTAGGCGTATTGCTAAGATCGAGAGCGCCCGGCAAATGATGTCTAGCTCTTGAGGAATACTGCGACATTCGTCGGCCAATACGGCAGCTTGACTTGGGGGGCAAGCATCGTCATCGGTTCCTTTAACTTGCACAAGAACCAGTGAGAATCCTGTGTCAGATGTTCCGTCGATCCCCCATCCATCGAACCCAAGAATCGGAACATTGGGGTTCAGCTTACCCTCCTGCGGATGAGTAGGAAAGTTAATCCTATGACATTCTTTCAAAGCTTCCCGGGCGAGCACTTCTGTCGACTCTGAACGATAATTAGTTAGCTGGGTCGGTTTCTTCAGACCTTCCTTTGGAGGATCTGGCAGGCCCATACGGATCGCCCGCTTAATAGCATTTAGATTGAAGCGTTCAGCGACTGTTGGATCGGCCTCAATACTCGCTATTATTTCTGACTCACCATAGACTTCTCGTATGCGAACGCAGATGTGATTTAACACTGGGTCGTCATTCGCCTCTGGATTGCACTTACAACTAAGTACCGCCCAGCGATGTACTCCGTCATCTTTAGAGTCGTCAATTGTAAACAGCATGCCGATATCCGGTCAAATGTGTGGGGAGCGATACGGGGTATTGATTCAATGCCCCAGTGGAGGTTACCAGTATCTTCTAATCTTACCAGTACAATAGATTTGTAGATGCATTTCAACTACGCCGCCTCCCTCGCTCTCCCCAGCCTCGCCTCCAGCTCCTCCACCGTCGGCGTGGTCCGGTAGTGCTGCTGCCTGACCCGCGATGTATGCCCGGCGAAGTCGCAGATCGTCCGGTCGTCCCAGTCCAGGGCGTTCTCCCACCACCACTCGGCACTCGCCCGGAGCGTGCCCTCTTCGTTCTAAGTCCCCCTCATGCCACCATTTGGTTATGAGAGGCCTTCGGCGCGATGCAGGCGTACGGTTATATCCATTTCACATGGGAGTAGCTGGTTGGAATCTACCTTCCTTCCATCATCTTCCCCAAATCCACCCCAAACCATTTGGTTGTTTCTCTCCGCCCTCGTATATAGCGCCCGTTCGGACGGATCGATCGACGTCGGGGATCCGCGCCGGGATGGGAGGGAACTTCATGCCCCCCTGAACGGCATCACGCGTAAGGAGTCCGCGTGCACCGGGCCTCCCCGACACTCACGACGCGCCGCCGGCCCCACACCATCCCTCGGGCCGGCAAGGACGGCGTGTGCCCCGATGCCAGACCCGTCACATCCCTCGATTATCCACATCAATACTTCGCACAGGAGCGGGCAATGAGCCAGGTTCGTGTACTCGTCGGTACGCGCAAGGGCGCGTTCATCCTGACCTCGGATGGCACTCGCAAGGACTGGAAGGTCTCCGGACCTCACTTCGCCGGATGGGAGATCTACCACATGAAGGGATCGCCGGTCGATCCCAACCGCCTCTACGCCTCCCAGTCCAGCGGCTGGTTCGGACAGATGATCCAGCGCTCGGATGATGGCGGCCAGACCTGGGAGTCGGTCGGCAACGAGTTCGTCTACAACGGCACCCCCGGCACCCACCAGTGGTACGACGGCACGCAGCATCCCTGGGAGTTCAAGCGGGTCTGGCACCTCGAGCCCTCCCTCTCCGATCCCGACACGGTCTACGCCGGCGCCGAGGACGCGGCCCTGTTCCGCACCACCGACGGCGGCAAGAGCTGGCATGAGATGGCCGGACTCCGCGAGCATCCCTCCGGACCGCTCTGGCAGCCGGGCGCCGGCGGCATGGGACTCCATACCATCGTCATCGATCCCACCAATCACAACCGGATGTTCATCGCCATCTCCGCCGCGGGCGTCTTCCGCTCCGAGGATGCCGGCGAAACCTGGAAGCCGGCCAACCACGGCCTGAACTCCAAGTACATCCCCGATCCCGCCGCCGAAGTCGGCCACTGCGTCCACCGGATCGCCATGCATCCGTCGCGCCCGAACACGCTCTTCATGCAGAAGCACTGGGACATCATGCGCACCGACGACGGCGGCGACAACTGGACGAAGGTGAGCGGCAATCTGCCGACCGACTTCGGATTCCCGATCGACGTGCACGCGCACGAGCCGGAGACGATCTACGTGGTCCCGATCAAGAGCGATTCGGAGCACTTCCCGCCGGACGGCAAGCTCCGCGTCTACCGGAGCCGCACCGGCGGCAACGACTGGGAGGCGCTCACCAACGGCCTGCCGCAGCAGGACTGCTACGTGAACGTGCTCCGCGAGGCGATGGCCGTCGACACGCTCGACTCCTGCGGCATCTACTTCGGCACCACCGGCGGCCAGGTCTACGCCTCGGCCGACGCGGGGGATAGCTGGGCGCCGATCGTCCGCGATCTTCCGCCGGTCCTTTCGGTCGAAGTCCAGACGATCCCATGATCCGCGTCGAGATCCCGTTTCACCTGCGCACGCTCGCGCGCGTGGATGGGGAGGTGCTGCTCGATCTGGCCGGGCCGGTGACCCAGCGCTCGGTGCTCGACGCGCTGGAGGCGGCCTATCCCATGCTCCGCGGCACCATCCGCGACCATGGCTCGGGACGCCGACGCGCCTTCCTCCGGTTCTTCGCCTGCGGCGAGGATCTGTCGCTCGAGGAGCCGGACGCGCCGCTGCCGGATGCCGTGGCCGAGGGACGCGAGCCGTTCATGGTGATCGGCGCGATCGCCGGCGGCTGAACTCGGGCGCGTCGTTATCGGACGTGTCCACGCATGGGGCGCCGTGATACGAGGCGTGATATCATCGCGATAGGAGGGGACGTTCCGCCACGGACGTCCCCTCCGGATCGCATCCGACGATGCGGCGGAGGAGGAGCGTCCGGCGAAGAGCGCGCGCGTTGACGTCCTGCATCGTCCGATCCGCGGTGGCCATCCAATGGATCTCCTCAGGTCATGGTGTTGCCAGGCCGCGAGGGGCGGGTAGGCGTTGGTCCGGTAGGCGATGGTCCGGTAGGCGCGAGTCTTCAGCTCGCGCTCGTTCACGGCCGCGGGGCTGGGCGGCCACGGGGGGCCGCCCGTACGGGGGATAGAGAGGCCGGGCGGACACGGTGAGGCATGTGTGTGTGCGGACGACCGCATGCCGAATCAGTGCCTGCACGGGGCGCCGGAGGGAGAGCGCCGGAGGGAGAGCGCACGCTGAAGACGTGCGCCTACCAATGCGCGCCTACCAATGCGCGCCTACCAATGCGCGCCTACCAATGCGGGCTTGTCAGCATCACGTTCGATGAATCCCATAAAATCTTCCACACCTCTTGACTTCCATCTTCCAGCTCTCTTATTTTGCCATTCAGTTAATTAACTGGATGGTTAAATGCTATGGCTGATCATCTGAGCACGGTCTTCTCGGCACTCGCCGATCCCACGAGGCGCGCCATCCTGGCGCAGCTCTCGAAAGGGGAGTCGTCGGTGACCGATCTGGCCAAGCCCTTCAACATGAGCCTCCCCGGCATCTCGAAGCATCTCAAGGTGCTCGAGCACGCCGGGCTGATCACCAGGGGACGGGACGCGCAATGGCGCCCCTGCCGGCTTCAGGCCGCCCCCCTGAAAGAGATCTCCGACTGGGTGGATGAGTACCGCCGATTCTGGGAGGAGAGCTTCGACCGACTCGACGATTATCTCCAGGAACTTCAAGGGAAAAAGAAGAATGACAGCGGAAAGAACTAACGATCAGGCCGTCGACGAGCGTGCCTTCACGATCACGCGCACCTTCGACGCGCCTCGCGATCTCGTCTTCTCGGCATTCTCCGAGGCCGAGCATCTGGCCAAATGGTGGGGGCCGAAAGGAGCGAACATCTCCGTGGCGAGCCTCGACTTCCGTCCGGGCGGGATGTTCCACTACAGCATGCAGGCGCCGGGAGGGCCGACGCTCTGGGGCCGGTTCATGTACGAGGAGATCGCCGCGCCGGAGAAGCTCGTCTTCGTGAGCGCCTTCTCCGACGAGAACGGCGGCCTGGCCGCCAACCCGTTCATGCCGGTCTGGCCGCTGGAGGTGCAGAACACCTTCACCTTCGCCGATGAGGGGAACGGGAAGACCACGCTCACCGGCGTCGGCCTTCCGGTCAACGCGACCCCGGAGCAGATGGAGGCCTTCGCGCGTATGCGTCCGATGCTGAGCGAGGGATTCAAGGGAACGTGGGAGAAGCTGGATGAATTCCTGAAGAACGAGATGGAGGCCGCCGCCGGCCGGTAACCGCAACAGTATCGCCACGGTCCGCCGGAGCGCCACGCGCGCTCCGGGGAGCGGGCTTCATGGAGGAGAATCATGTCAGATATGCCGCAGGGCTCCGTCGCGGAGCCGACCGAGGATGAGCTGGTGCTCACACGTCTGTTCGATGCGCCTCGCGAGCTCGTGTTCCAGGCCTGGATGCGCCCGGAGCACCTGATGCGCTGGTGGGCGCCGAAGGAATGCACCGTGCGCGACTGCACGGTCGATCCCCGTCCGGGAGGAGCGTTCCACTACTGCATGAGCTTCGACGGCGGGCGCGATATCTGGGGGCTCGGCATCTACCGCGAGATCGAGGCCCCGGAGAAGATCGCCTACGTCGACTCCTTCGCCGATGAGAATGGGAACCCGGTGTCGCCGACCTACTACGGCATGAGCGAGGGACATCCGACCGAGACACTCGTGACCGTGACATTCGCCGAGGAGGATGGAAAGACGCGACTGACGCTGCGCTACGCCATTCCCGTATCGGTCGAGGAGCGCGCCGGCGCCGAGCAGGGCTGGTCCGAGATGCTCGACCGCCTCGATTCGCTGCTCCCCTCGCTTCGCCAGGAGGCCTGAGGCTTCCGCGGCGTCGCGAGCTCGGGCGAGATCACGCGCCCGGAGCATTCAAGAGAACATCGACATCATCTACCTATACGCACCGACAGAGATCA
>JBEHWX010000041.1:0-47613 GCA_048498995.1 Bacteroidota bacterium | reverse complement strand
CGGGCGGAGTCGCGCATGCCTGCGCGGCTCCGCCCCCGCTTTTTCGCCCCGTTGCCATCATCATCCAGCCACTTTCTTTTCAGGGGGGTGTAACCGAAGGGGCCGGAAGGTGTTACCTACCCGACGCGATCCGTCAGCTCCAATGAGGGGAGCGCCGCCCGTACCACTCGACGAGGCGACGCAGGCCCGCCCCTCGGCGAGGACCTTCACCCACCGGTCTCGCAGTCCAAACGTCAACAGATCAGCTCACGAGTTACTGAGAGCCATGCAGAACATTGCGTCCACGCTACGGTTCCGGCGGGGCATTGCCGGAATCTTCCTGTTCATGCTCCTTTCCCTGCTGGCGACTTCCCGCGCCAGCGCCCAGGGGGGCGGGACCTCGATTCGAATGGTCGCTCCGACCGGTGGTGAGATCCTTGTGGCCGACTCCACCTTCAAGATCCGCTGGCTCGTCCAGGGGAACATTACCGGGACCCTGTACATCGAATATTCGATCGACAGCGGCGCCGTCTGGAAGCCGATCGATACCGCTACCGCGCACACCGGCGTCGATTCCCTGGCCTGGAAAGTCCCGAACGACACGACGACCAAGGCCCTGCTCCGCGTCAGAAACGCCGACAGCTCGAAAGTCGGCGTCACCCGCAGGGTCTTCAGGATCAGCAGCGTGGTGGTGCCGATCATCCGGGTCTTCTCGCCGAACGGCGGCGAAATGCTCGCCGTCGGCTCCACCTTCCAGGTCAAATGGTTCGCCCAGAACTACACCGGTCCGATGACCGTGGAATACTCGGCCGACAGCGCCAAAAGCTGGAAGCCGATCGGTACCGGCACCACGACCGGCGGTCTCGATTCGCTCGCTTGGCTGGTGCCTGACGATACCACGCGCGTGGGTCTCGTCAGGGTCTACATTCCGGCCGACAGCAACGCCGGCGATCGCTCCGACCGCGTCTTCTCGATCCGCGGCAACCTGAAGCCGGTGCTGAAGGTCGTTGCCCCGAACGGCGGCGAAACCTTCACGGTGGACTCCACGGCCCGCATCATGTGGCAGGAGCAGGATCTGACCGGCACCATCCGGATCGAGTACTCCGCCGACAGCGGCAAGACCTGGACGATGGTCACCGTGCTGCAGGTCCGCAACCGCGGCCTCGACTCGACTTCCTGGAAGGTGGCCGGCAACGCGACCACGACCGGCCTGATCCGGATCACCAATGCCGGCTCCGGGCTCGGCGACACCTCCGACGCGGTCTTCACCGTCATCGGCGGGGTGCAGCCGAAGGTCGATCTGCTCGGTCCGCTCGGCGGCGGTGTCTACGAGGTCGATTCGCTGGTGACGATCCACTGGTCGACGCTCGGGATCACGCAGGGGATCATGGTGGAGTACACGCTCGACAATTTCCGGTGGCGCGTGATCGACACGATCGGCGTCCACGCCGGCGCCGACTCGCTGGTCTGGCGCGTGCCGGATTCGTTGACCACCACCGGATACTTCCGCGTGGGAACGCGTGACGGCTCGATCCGCGCGAAGTCGACCACGCCCTTCTCGATCGTTCCGAAGAGCATCGACACGGTCTCCTCGGTGGAATTGTCGCGGTCGGCCACCGGCGCTCGTGGCGTGACGGCCGCCCCGAACCCGACGAATGGAGCGATCGACGTCCGTTGGATGCAGGGAGTCGGCGGCGAGGTGGCCGTCGACCTCTTCGGCTCCGACGGACGTCTGCTCCGCTCCACGGCGATCGGACGCCGCGAGGCCGGCGCGCAGGCGACCCGCCTGGATCTGGGCGATCTTCCGGCCGGCGTGTACCACGTGCAGCTCCGTAGCGGCGCCGAGCGCGCCTCGCTGCTGGTGACCCTGGTCCGCTGATCGGCGGCCAGGAGCGCCCCACCGGTATCCACACGGAACGCGGCGCCCCTTTCTCCACCCGGGAGGAAGGGGCGCCGTTGCGTTTACTGGAGAAGGCACGGCTCGTGGAAGATTGCTCCGGCGTTGCCGTGCGGGCTCCCGTGTCGCACGCGAGGCGCTTCCGCGTGGGAGCTCGTGACGGTGCATCTCCCCGAGATATGCATCGCCACATCATCGAGTCCGGACGATACCGATGCGTCGGATGCATGGCTCCGCGCCCCATCTCCGGAGCGTCGTGAATGTCGAGCGCATCACCACGCGATCGCGCGGCGGATATACAACCGTAACGGCCGTGATATCCACGGAATATTCCGCGGTCGGCCCGCGTGTCCGTACACATCGATGCGGCTCCCCGCTCGCGGCGTCGGCCTCGTGACGGATGGGGGACGTGGCGTTGTGTCGTTTCCGGCGCGCGGCTCGGGAGAGCGATCCGCGCGTTATCCGGTCTCGGATTGGGGCGATGCCGGTTGGTCCGGATTGCTGGTGAAGAAATAGGCCAGCACCGCGTCGAGAAGGTAGCTGCCGTAGCGCCCGATCCCCTCGAACGACGAGGTGATGACGGCGTCGTTGTGCATGTCCGGAGCCCGGAGGAAGGCGATCGGCTGCCCGACCACGAGCCAGTTCCAGATCAGCACCAGAAGCATGGCGATGACGAACCAGCTCGTACGCACTCGCGTTTTCGAGCTTCCGTTGCCGAACAGTCCACCCACGATCAGCGCCAGCGTCGGGCCGTACAGCTCCCACACCTTGCCGTTGAGGCTCGACGTCGTTGCCGGGAACAGCAGCTCCTGGCGCTCGGCGTAGTCGAGTGTTATCAGGGAGATGACCAGGCCGACGATGAACAGCGTCAGCAGGGCGTATTGCGCATGCTTCCGCTGCACGAACCGCGCGCGTGCCGATAGCTTCATCACTGCCTCTCCGATCCGTCGGTGGTACATGCTTCGCGGATGGAGGTCACCATCTCCTCCACCATCTTCAGGCAGGCGTCGCGTCCCTCGTCGCTCAGCGGAATCGTGCTCGAATCTCCCCGACGTCCCTCCTTGCCGGCCACGCTCACCAGCAGCTCGTATCCCGACCGCGCGCGACGCGTCGCTCCGCTCTTGCCGGCGGCATCCATCGATCTGATCGAGATGAGGAGGTGAACCTGGATCACGCGGTTGTTGGTCCTGCCGTAGAACCGCTTGATCTCCCCGGTGAGCAGGGCGCTCCGGTCGCTGCAGGCAAGCGGCGGGTCGATGCAGGCGATCCGTTGCAGCGCCAGCGAGTGGGCGATGGTTCTGGCCGGAACCTGGCACTGGCCGAGCGGATAGGATGTCGGGGCGCCGAACTTCGCGGAGAGAAGCTTGAACACGAAATCGTCGGAGCCCGGGGGACGATTGCGCGCGGTAGCCAGCAGCAGCTCGAGCTCCGGCGTTTCGAGCACGCCTTCCACCATGGCGTGGAGCGTGGTGGCGTCATCATCGAACGCGCCGGAGAGCGCAAGCCGCGCGCGGAGCGAATCCCTCGCGCCGAGAAACGAGCGCGCCAGCTCGCCCCGCAGGATCGCGAGCGTGGCCTCGTGCTCGATCGGATTCTCCGGAGCGTTCAGGATGCTGCCGATGCGGGCGCGGCCGATAGCCGCCTCCTGTCGTGCCGGCAGATACGAGGGGGCGCTTCGCGCCACGCGCTCCATCAGCTCCACTCCCTGCTGGATCTTCCCACGCTCCGAGGAGTGGATCAGCAGCCTGCCGCGCACGAAGAGCGTGTACGATCGTGCATCGTATCCCTCGGCCGCGACATCGGCCGTCGGAGCCTCCACCCACGCGACGGCCGGCCGTGCCACGACGCGCGCCGCCAGCGAGGTGCCGAGCGCGTTCAGGTCCACCGAATCGGGCGTGCCGTAGGCCTGCGACGCCGCGCCGAGCGAATCGGCGCCGGCGGTGAACCACGCGCTTCCGTGCGTGGAGGTGAGCACCACCAGACTATCGTGCCGCAGCTCGATCTGGCCGGCGACCAGCACGGTGGCGCCGAGCAGAAACCGCACGCGTTCGGCGGCCGCGCCATTCCTCCCCAGATCCCCGCTCCTGATGCCGTTCGCGGCGAGGACGCGCGCGATATACTCCCGCGGCAGGCGCACCACGTTCGGGATATTTCCCATCGCCTCGGAGATCCGATCGGCGAGCCCGGCCGCGACCCACGCCGGGACTGAGGTCGTGTCGCCGATCCTGAACGGCAGCACCGCGACCGTGGCTTGAGGATGCGTTGAAGATGTGGGGAGAGAGTCGAGGGCGACGGGCGTCCGTTGATCGTCGGCCGCGGCATACGGCGTCAGTTCGACGTCATCGATCCGGAACGATGCGGAGGCATCGGATGCGGTGCCGCGGACGGCATCGATCTCGAGACGGAGGGAGCGTGCGCGGGGATCGAGCGCGAACACCCGCTCCACCAGCGTCCATGCCGGAGCGATCGAATCGCGTCCGTCGTAGAGCACCTCCTTGACGCCGCGCAGACGATAGGGAGATGTGGGGGCGCACGATCCGGCGCGTCCGAACTCGACCGCGGTGCAGGTGAGATAGCCGGCCTTGCGCGAGCCGCGCTCCGGCATCCGCACCCGGAAGCGGAGGCGGAGGAGCCTGCCGGCGTGGCCGCTCACGTCGATGCACTGCCAGAGCCGCGTGCCGTCGGAGCCGCCGTGGAGCTCGATCGCGCTGCCGCCGAGCCGTCCCTCGGCGGCCAGTTGCGAGCGTGGGATGCGCGATCCCGTGAAGGTGGATATCTGCCATGCCTGCCGGCGATCCTCGGCTTCGGTGTCATCGGCATGTGCGAACTGCTCGAACGATCCGTCGGCGACGAGCGATATGGGCGTGGTACGTTCCGTCGCATCCGGACGCTGCGCGCGCGTGGTTGCGACGACGAAAAAAATCAGCATGAAAATCGCCGGGAGCATCTGCTCCGGAATGCTGCGGCGACGCGATGGGGACGGGCGGTGGAACCCCCTCATGATCGGATCCGGTGATTGGATTGTCGGGAACGGGGCGGAAGGGAATGCCGGAGGTGTGTGTGGCCCGGCGCGCGCCCGTGATGTGGCCGGCAAGTATACCTCTTCGCGAACTTCGGGCAAAGCGGGAGAGGGAGGGCATCCCCACGCACGTGGGGAACAGGGGCCGGCTGCGAGCTGGTTCGTGGGTGCCGCAGGATCATCCCCACACACGTGGGGAACAGCCGTTCGACGCCGCCGACATTCAGCAGACCATGGGATCATCCCCACGCACGTGGGGAACAGACCCATTTCGCGCAGTACGCGTCCGCGGCGCCCGGATCATCCCCACGCACGTGGGGAACAGCAGCTCGGGATCGACGTCGCCAAGACCCTCGCGGGATCATCCCCACGCACGTGGTGAACCGCATGTAGTCGACGATGTCGCCGCCGTAGCCGGCGGATCATCCCCACGCACGTGGGGAACAGACGTTGCGGGCCTTCACCGCCTCCGTGGCGAACGGATCATCCCCACGCACGTGGGGAACAGTTGCCTTTGCCATAACCCTCCTCGGTTTGTGTCGGATCATCCCCACGCACGTGGGGAACAGCGTCCGAAAGTATATCACGCCTGCAGCTCGCAGGATCATCCTCACGCACGTGGGGAACAGGATACTGGTGAAAGACAACTGTACACCCGCAAGGGATCATCCTGTACCAATCGTGACCTCCAAGACCTCACTTTGGATGACAACCTGTTACATCGGGGGTATCTATGACAGTCTTCAAGGTAGCGATCGGGCCTCTGTACACGCTCGTCAAAGCTCCATCACCAGAAGCCGCCGCCCTGTACGCCGGGCTTCATATCGACGGCACCGCGCAGCTTCTTGTTCGCATCGTCGAGGCCAACGGCGTTCCCTACACGGGCGATCCGATGCCGTGGGCAAAATACCACCTCCCCGAATACCGCGATAGGTTCGCCCGAGAAGTCGAGCGAGTCCGCCCTCAGTTCTACCTCTGTTCCTACGTCGAGCCAACAGGCTGTCCCGCTTCGGTTGCCGTGGAAGCCGATGTTCATCTTATCGCGCTACCCTCGAACGGTGGACTTCTTGTCGAAGTGGAGATACGACGCTCCGATGAGGCCCGGCGCGCGGCCTCCTAACATTCCGCGCGTAATACCTCCGCTCCACATACTTCCATAACTGAAGGGACTGCCGTATGAGCTTAATGACGACTTCCATGTTCCAGGAAGGGGATCTCGTTTTCTCGACAACCCTCCAACGGCCGGCGATAATTGC
Organism: Bacteroidota bacterium; assembly: GCA_048498995.1. GTDB lineage: Bacteria > Bacteroidota > Ignavibacteria > OLB7 > OLB7 > JBEHWX01. The sequence goes on along the minus strand of JBEHWX010000041.1, from coordinate 41,462 downwards.
GGCCATTCGGGAAGATCCTGGCCGAGAACTGCCGCGTCTCTATCTGGTCGAGTACGACGAACCGGATGGACGCCCGAACAGTGCGCATCACCTTAACGGTGAACTTCTCTTGATCTGGCGTGAAGGAATGCAGACCTTCAATCCGGTCGTGGTAGCTCCCCTAGAGGAGAGCTTGCCGCGTATCCTCACCCCAACTGAATGACACGACATATGCCCCGCATCAGCAATCAGAAGCCGAAGGCCCCCCATCGGGGGCCGCAAGGACTTCAACTGCATAGTAAAGTCTACCATCCTCAAATCGACAGTCCGGACCATACAGGAACGCTAACCGATCGGTTGGCCGATGGGCTCGCGCGAGTCGATTACGTCCGGCACAATGGCAAAGAAGACTGGACAACGCTTCCCTGGCACGAACTACGACGTACGACATGACCACCGAGGAGCTGTAGAGATCGTCTACGGCTCCTCCATACTCGACTGACATTCATCTCACGAAGGGACCTCCCCTGGCATCGCCGACGTTTTCGCCGGTGACGGGGCCGTATTGTCTTTTCTATTCGGCAACGATGACCATTACGACCGATAGGGTCAAATACGCCGCATTGCTGCGCCGGTGCGGATATGATGGGATCGGGAAGACCTATGCGCTTCTCGAACTCATGGCGGCGACGGAGTTCTCGCTACGACTGTCAGGACCAGTTCTTGAAGGAGCTGCGTTCGAGCTACGCCTGGAGGTGTCGGAACTCGAAACGATCATCGCGCTCCTGATTGAGATAGGCATCCTGGAGCGTGAGGAAGAGGCCGTTGTCGCCAGTGAACTGGCCGCGAAGAGCCGACACATGCAGAAGGTTCGGCAAGCGGGGATTCGGAAGAAGCCGGGGAGTCAAGGTCGTGTGGAGGATTCCACTGTGACCGCTGTCCCAAACGCTCCAGTGCCCGCCGAGTTGCGCGGCGGTTCTTCCGCGTGCGACGAGTCGTCCGACGGGCCGTCTGACGGTGCGTGCGACGAGCCGTCGCACGACTCGTCGGACAGAGAGCCAGCAAAAGAAAGTTTCCCCCCTAATAACCCCCCTTCAAAGAAAACTCCCCCTCTCCCACCCCCTCCCTCGGAGGACGATGTCGGGCGGGTGGCCGAGAACGGAGCGGAGATCGAATCCGGGCAGGCTCCGTGCGAGCCGATCGCTCGCAGCGACGTCATCCGACACTTCCAGCAACGTGGGCTGTCGGCCGGCGACGCCGCGCACGAAGCCGAGAAGTACCTGTCTGTCCGGCGCCGCCAGCGGTGGCGCATCGGAGAGTCGCCACCCGAAGAGCTTGACTGGTATGCCGACCTCGACGTGTGGCTGGCGCGCGATGGACCGAAGAAACGATCGAAGGGTAAACGCTCAACATCAACGAAGAACGACCATGCAACAAGTTCAGGACATTCTCCACCAAGCGGGACTCCAGACGACTTCGAGGAAGCGGTTCGAGTTGAGCTTGAACGTGCTCAACGATCAACACTTCTCCGTGCCTAAGTCCGGTGTCTCGGTTTGGATGCTGATGCGAACGGCGGGAGCGCCGCTGGCAACCGAGGTCGACCTGGCGGCATCGAAGGTGACCATCGACAAGATTGAGCGGTTCGAGCCGGTGCCGGACTTCCTCTGGACGTACTGTCGAAGTGAGGTTCTTCGGCGTGGTTGGCTTCAAGCGCAACTCTCCTTCGCGGTGAACAGGCTGATTACGTCCCATCCCTACCCAGTGTGGCGGCCGGCCCACTTGCTCGACCAGCCCGAGCCGAAGCTCTATCCCGACGAATGGCGAAACGACCAGATCGCGGCCGACCGCGCAAACCAGTTCCTGATGGAGTCCTGGCAGTTGCCCGGATACTCGAAGCGGTTGTATCGCTACGCCAATGAATTCGATTTCATCCTGCCGGAGCCGTTCGAGCGAGCCGAGGAGGTTCGGCGCAAGGTGCTTCCTCCACGTCCAGGCGGAAGAGTACTTCAGGTCTTCGAGTTCCTACGAGCCAGCAACAAGGAACTGGCTGCACAACTGCTGGAGCGTGAGCGGCAGGTATGCGAGCTGGAAGAGAAGCTACGCTGGCAGGCGGCGCAGCTACGGCAGGCGACCGATCGCGTACACCGCGCCGAACTGATCGCCGCACGTAATCGGCTTCTAGCGGTGGGCTCGCTGAATGATCGGGCACGTAGACAGTGCCGAGACGGCTACTGCATGATCTCTGAATCTGTAGCGATGCTTCCGGACGAGGGTCTGGAAACGTTGCTTACAGCGGTGGCAACATTCGATTCGTTCTATGAGCACGACATAGCGCGCGAATGTGGAACAATCCACCTCTATGATCGGCAGTGGCGTTTCCACTTCGAGTATTACACCGGAATCTTTCCTGATTTGATGTGTCGTGCGGATAATCCAACGTCTCCAGACGTACTTCGCGTGCTGAAGATCATGACCGTGGAGGAGTTCAACGCCACCAACTACCAAGAATAAAGGCCGACGGCTTCCCGGATTTGGGTGCCTTCGATGCAGTACCAGTGCATTTGTGAGTAGAACCAAGGTAATAGCGAGCTAACGTATCAATGTAGAGTGAGGTTGAATCATGGTAATCAACAGGTTATCGGGTTGGATTTTTCGATTGATCCGGGAGAATGCCGGATTCAGTAGACGACGTTTCGCGGCAGAGTTGAGGAAAGTCAAACAACCTGGATGTCAATTCATCGCTTCGGACTCCGGCTTGAAGCTCCTGGAACGCCGGTCGAGCGTTCCGGACTGCTATATCGTCGAGCTACAGCGCATCGTAACGATGCCAGTCTTCGCGAAGTGGGTAAGAATTCTCAAGCAGAAGTATCCGGAAGAGATCGAGATCGAGTGAGGGAGAGAACGTATGCGTGAAGTCAAGTCGAGCGCCGAGCGCCACGCCGAGAGCATGACGTTCATCAATTGCGCTCTAATTTTGATTGGTGTCGCAGCCGGCACGCTCATGCTCGTTGCGGCGCTCCACTGACCATTACCGATCAATGCCATGAAGTTTCTGCGCTGCTCGCCACCGAGCACGACGATATATCCGGCCACCGAGCCCACAATTCTCTGTGGAGTGGTAGAAGAAGTCTTCTATGACGACCACGAGCGGGTGTACGTGCGCATGACCGATCGGATTACCGGCTCGGTCACCTGGTATGAAGTAGTCGATTCCCCGAACATCTATTCCACGCAGGTGTGTCCATGAGTGAAGACAATCTTTCCACACGAAATGATGTGGAAGCGTCCGAAGAGGTCGCCAAACTCTATACAACGTATCGTTCCAGCATTCTCCTCGACCAGATCGAGAGCAACCCGTATCAGCCCCGCAAGGAGTTCAACCAAGCATCTCTTGCGGAGCTTGGACAGTCGATGAAGGAAGTTGGACTGGTACAGCCGATTACTGTGCGGCGAACCAATGAAGGGGGCTTCCAGTTGATCGACGGTGAGCGGCGTACTCGCGCCGCACGTCTGATAGGGTGGGAGTCGATTCCGGCAGTGGTGACGACTGGAGTTACCGACGTCCAGATGCTTGAGTTCGCCGTTACCGCCAACGATCAACGGGAGGACATGAACGTTCTGGACTTGGCGCAGGGTTGGGCCAGGTTGATGAAAGAGGCCGGGTATAGCCAGGCCGATCTCGCCAGTCGTCTGGGAAAACACCCCTCGGCAATTTCGAACGGCATACGCATCCTGAAGCTCCCCAGCTCGGTGCAACTCCTTGTCAGGAGCGGGAAGCTCTCGACCGCGCACGCCATTGCCCTGGCGAAGTTCGCCTCGACCGCGAAAGCCTGTGAGCGGATCGCGGCGTTCTCCATCGAGAAGGGACTATCGTCGCATGACATCGAACGTACTGTTCCAGGGTATGTCGAGCTGGTGAGGGACGGCATGGCGGTCTCGCTCGACCAGGCTCGATTCGATACGCGAGAGACATGCGCTCGATGTCCGTACAAGGCAGCCCACAAGACTCGTTGGGGGATGGTCTGTCTGAAGCCGAAACACTTCGTGGAGCTTCAGAAACAGGCACTTACTGGCAAAGTCACGCCGGTGATTGTGCCGGACGAAACAACTCCGGTGAGTGTTCCGGCCAACAGGGACAACAGCCCCGCCAGCGAAGCGGCTCCGGACGTCCAGTCCGATCTGTTTCCAACTGAGAGACGCGATAGCCGACAGAACGACCTCCTCCAGCAGATTCTCAGAGCCCTCGACATAGCCGAACGTACCCCACTCCCGGAGAGCCGCGAGCTCGCGGTAATCATGTGCGACTCGATCAAAGCAACGCCGATGGAGGACATTGTCGCCGCCGTCGATCGCGCGGGCTTGGTGCCGCTGGCGTCCATTGCCGCACTCGATCCGCATCAATGGGCCGACGGAGAGACGCCGTCCGACATCGGTTTCGAGTTCATGTGGAAGCTCCTCGACGAGCTAGCAGAGCTGGAGCCGATGGTACTTATCTCGATCAGTCTGGAGGCGACCTTGCGCCGCGATCTCCGGCGCACGATCCGGAGGCGCAGGAAGCCCGCGGATGACCGTACTCTGGTCTCCTGGTTCTTACGTACCAGCACCCAGCGGGTGTGCAGAACGTGTGGTTGCACCGAGGAGGAACCGTCTCGCGATCTCCTTGGCGCTCCCTGCTCGTGGGCCTCGACGGACCTCTGTAGCATCTGCGCCACGCAGCTCGGGATCGAGCCCCCCACGTTGCCGGCCTGCACTACATCCACTTATTCAGCAACGACAGGAGTTTGACCATGTCCTACCTTCCCGTGCTCATCGTCGATCATCCAGCGGCCTCAACATGGCCTCGTCACTCGATTGTTGAAGGTCCAGTAAGGGACGTGAAGTACGACTTCTGCTTCTGTAGTAGTCCGCCTGGCTTCATCGTTCGCATGGGGAACATCGAGCCGTACCGGACCGTCTTCATCCCACTTTCCAATCTCATTGGGGACATATACGGGCTCATGTTCCCCGAGCGCATGCCTCCTCCGAAGTCCTCCCAGGGGTTGTCGGTAGTGGCGGAAGCCGGAGATGGCGACTCGCGGCTGTATGCGATGGTGTCAGGCCACAAGAAGCTCTTTGCGACGGTGCACCCGCTGTCCAAGAACAAGCTCCTGACCCATATCTACGCAGGTATGATTGCCGGCTCGCTGACTCGATACCTGGAGACTGCGAGTGCCGGGCCGTTCGTTCGCGCCCTGTTCCAGATGTTGAGCGATGATTCCGTGACGGCCACGTGATAGCGGACGACCGTTACGCGCGAAACGAAACCGGGGAGCCATGTTCACGGCTCCCCGGCTTCAGCGGCAAAGTGACTACCTATGTTGCCAGGACATCGCTGGCTGGAGGGACATTCTTGGCTGGAGGGACATCGTTGGCTGGAGGGACATCGTTGGCCGGTGAGGCCCCACTTTGGTCTGTACCATCGTGCTCAACCTCGGAGTGCATCGACTGACGCATTGGCAAAAGGCAGAGATGCAATGCAAGCAACCAAATGCAGACTGCGGCAGGAGACCCGAATTGCTTATAGCTAAGGAGACCGTGGGCCATTTCGTTCCGAACGTTTGCTCCAAGGTTGTCAACTAGCAAAGAGCGCATGGCGAAGACAAGCCTCTCACCAAATATCTGGTTCATAATTGGCTCATAAACCCCGTAGAGGAGAGAGTTCAAATCGTATTCGCGCTGGATTCCAAAGTCGTCAGAATATGATGTCTTTACCCCATGCCGCTTTAAGTAGATCCTGATCGAGTTTTCAATCTGGGGAACAAGGAGATGTACGGCAACTATGAAATCCAACGTTAGCCCTGAATAGATGCCGCGAGCGAATATTAGAGCACGATCTTCAGGGACAAAAGGGCTATCAACCACGATGTCGTAAATGTCTTGAATCGAAACTTCGTTCTCATGCGCAATCACCTGAATTGCGGGAGCGACGAAGCCGGTGCTTACGAGAAGATGCCCCAGCCCGTCCAGCTCAAACATCTTCGCTCGTATAGTGGCTTCGGAGGCATCACCGATTGGAGACCCAGGGCTGCGTCGCACTACTCGTCCATCCGAGGACATGCCGACTGATGACATCATATGCATCAGTGGGAACTTGTCAATCATCTCAATAGCCTGCTCCCGTAGGACTGCTGGATCGTGCCACGGTGTATTTATCGTGAGCGCGAATAGAGCGTCTCGCAATCCCAAACCAGTAACACATTTCTCCGCAGACTTAAGTGCTTCAGTTACATCGAACTCATGGGATATCGTACCCATTGATTCGATCGCGGACTTCTGGAGTTCGAGCATCTCCAAGTATATAGCCTCGCGATCGGCCTTTGTTCCAGGGATGCGTTTCAACGCTTCGATTCCACGCTCCATTAGACCGCTCGCAACTAGAGGGCTTTCGGTCGTTGCGCGCTCGCGAGCCTCTCTAATGTAAAGGTCAGCGATCATTCTTTTTGCATCCTTTGCTTGATCGTGATCCTTGGTAATCTCCCACCAACGAGCTTCGATTCGTAGAAGTCTTCTGGATAGATCGTATTCACAAGCCGCTACGGCTTTCCTTGCCCAATCCCTGGCCATGAGCGCCAGTGCGTTTGGATCGCCACGCTTATAATCTTGGAGGGTCTCCATTAACTTCGTGCCGGTTTGAAGGCTCGCTCCAATGTCGGGTCGATTAAGGATGCCGATAATGAATTCTTCGACGACGTCGACGTCGGAGCTTCGCTGGCCAAGCTCTCTAGCGATTGTCATAGAGCGCCTGATGAATTTAACATGTTCAAATGTTAAGTCGCTGGTGGGCAAAAGCTCGCACATTTGTAGATAGGATTGGATGGCAATTGTCGCCGCGGTGTGTGAACGCTTCCGAATCCAGATGATATCGCCGAGCCGCGCTCTCAACCAATCGCAGCGCACATACTTAAGTATTGACTCGAAAAGTGAGATATGATTAGGGGTGAAATCCTTAATGATAGCAGTTCGCCCGGTGGGGAACTGAAACATTGGGCCAAATGGACCATCCGGCCTCTCTGGTGCCAGAAACATGGATGCGGCCGAACCAATCAGATCGCAGACAAGCGCTCCGCGCTCGTCCCCTTCGGAGCGCAAGCGATCTGAGTGTGATTTCATGACTCCCGAGATGTAAATCCCAGTATGCTTTTCAGCTTGCTCTATCCAGCCTTGCCAGTCAAGTCGATCAAAGTCTTCTTTTGTTATTTCGATGTCTTTGAAGAAACTCACAGGGACTCCCTAACGTGTGATGTGTTTGACGAAACGTTCAGCATCTCCAGGCACAATGCTCGATGGTGAACTGCTCGGTCAGATTGGTTTGCCACCCAGAACTGCCAAGGACTAGCTAGTAACCTCACAAGATCAGAATATGATCGTTACGCGCGAAATGCAACCGGGGAACCACTTGGCGTGGTTCCCCGGAAAGCGTGACGGGGTAGGTGATTGGTTGGCCCGCTGCCCGCCGCGTCCACTCATGGATCATGGCGACACCTTACGTGCGATTTAGTCGCAGCCCTCACCTGGATTCTTGTCTCGGCATGAGTTGTCGTAATTGTCAGGTCGGGCCGTACACTCAAAGCATCCCGCGCGCCATAATATCTCCTGGGTTACTGGGTCAATCCTTATATCCTGGAGGCAATCGCAAATTACGTCTCGGCCGCCAGGGACGATTACTCTGCAACCTGCGAGGGCGCGATCAGGAACTCCCGGTCCACTACCACTGCCACAGCCATCCCCTCCATTACCCTTGTCACCGCCATCTCCGCCCCCTCCGCTCCCGCCGCCGCCGTCTGGCCACACCGGGTCGTCGTATCGCCACCACCCCGATCCCCATCCCCAAAAACCGGGGTCATTCCACCAATTCCAAGGATTGCCGAACCCCCCGCCGCCGCCGCCGCCAAGAGGGTCGCCGCCATCTCCGAAAGGATCATCATCCCAAGGAGCGCCGTCACCAAGACCCCCACTCGAAATGTGAACCGGGCGTGGCGGGACGCGTTCATTACGCGCGAAACAGGAGTAAGTAAGTGCAATGAAGAATAGTAAGACTAAGCCAGATGTTGACAATAGTTTAGACATTGCGCATTCAATTACTTGGAGATTGTGACCTTCTGTGATGTGAGAATCGACCCGCCACGCTGGAGCGCGACGAAGTAACTTCCACTAGTCGGGAAATCGAACGAGGTTGTGCCTCCCTCGACTGCACCTCGCGTTGCGAAAGGTGTGAAGATCGGCTGCCCATTCGAGTCGTAAATGACGACCTGGATTGGGCCATCTGCTTGAGTGGCCGAAAAGTCGATTCGGATCGAATTGCGCGACACCTTGGTAACCGAAAGTTGTGAATTTGCAGGCTGAGAATTAGGAGAGCTGAAGTCCGTAACGGATCTCTTGCCAAGTGCGCCACCGAAGAGACTGAGGTAGTCGTTCCAATATCCTCTACTCAGGTCAAATGAGCTACCTATTGTCCAATCATCCATCCTAACTGGAAGTACAGAGCCCTCGCCATTCGTGTAGAGGCGAACTCGAACGAATACACTGTCAGAGGTGGGTATCGTGCTGGGGACGACATACTTGACGGTCGCAATGATCGGTCTCGTTCCGAAGAACGTCGGGGCACTCGGGGTTGCTTGTGGGAGCACGCCGAAGCTGTCCAGTAGTACCAGACGGGCTCCAGATGTCGCTTTGACTAACTCAACGGCGTAGCCAAGTGTATCTGGGGATATAAAGTTGTCGGTATCCTGCCTCATGGTTTTTGGGGCATACCACCGAAACTCACGGTGAAAGCTCACTGTATCGCCAACGGCAATATGGAAGTTCTCTGTTCGGCTGCTATCGGTCATCTGTTCGGCGGTAGCAGCGTGTATGCGCTTGTTCCGCCAGGCGAATAACCGCGGCTTCGTGCTGTTGTGAAGGCACTCGGTAAATAGATACTGCACGCGCGAGGTTGAATCGTATACCATCTCGAACCGGTATGCTGCCGCAATTTTGTATTCAGGCCCAAATATGTGACCTGACTTGTCCATGCGGCTGACATAGTGGTCATCCTGTACGCGCTCAAGTAATTCTGGGTGAGCCTGGATGTTTGCGACTTGGGCCAGCAATGGTGGGGAGGAACACCAGGCCAGGCCGAGGGCCATCATGGCGAGGATCACGTGGCCTTGATATCTCCAGATCATGAACGAACCTCCGGTAGTGGATAACGAATGAGGGAGGGCTATGGATACGGTCTCGTACGCCTGGAAAGGTAACTAGATGGATTCCACTGAAACAGTCCCCCTTTGGGTACCCCCTAGCTTCGAGATCCTGATGAGGAGCGCGCCTCGTGGACCCCACGAGTGGCACGGCAACATGAAGGTAAGGGATGGGGTCCCATAGTACAATATCGCAAGCGTTCTTGATTTCAAAGGGGGCGTAAGTCGAACTCCCAATCTGGATGTCAGTATCTAAGGGCCTCAAGTCTAAGGATGAGGGAAGGGGAAGGCCTTACGAATACTGTATGTGGGGGGGAGTAGCTTGAACTTGCAATACGTGGAGCAGATATACAAGCTGCACCGCGAACATACTACAATCCGAGACTCAAAACAAGAGGTCCGCTGTGAACTCCAAGCCAGTGCAGGAGTGGCTAGGACGGTGGAAGCGAGAGACGCCGGCCGGGCATGCGTTTCCGGCCGGCATTCTCGTTCCCGGCTAAGGAATGCACCCGAGGTCCAGTGGTGCATGGCCACGACGCGAAAGAGAGGTCGGTACGATATCGCGACGTGGGATCATCAATATATGGTATGTTCCTGGTCGACATAAGTACACGTTCGTGTACTTTGGCGTGCTGGGATCGTGATGGTATTCGGAAAAGCGGACATTCGCGTGTCCGCTTTGAACATTACGCGCGAAATAGGTGAGGCCGAAGGGCCACCACCACGCCCTCCGGCCTCGATGCGCAGCAGCTCATCCCCTGAGGGCATGAGGCGCGCAGCCAAGATTGGCTATAGTCCCGGCATGCTTTCGCCAATCTGGATTGGATCGACAAATTCGGTCGATCTAAGAATCTATCTACTACGAGGAGCCCTGGGAAGGGGTGGTGCGTTTTGCTTCATCGGCCCTCTTCAACACGAACTTGTCGATGTGCTCGAACTCCAGCCCTTTCAATTGTTTGGCAAAGAAGAACTCGAAGAGGCGCAAGGTCATCTTCTTGTGGCGTGACTTACCCGACATTCCATCGTAGACCGATTGCAGGCTAACCGGTGGATTAAGGAGGTTCATAACGTCGGCTGCGCCACCCGCCTCAGCGACCTTACGTTTGACATGGTCTGCCATCTCTTGTAGAGACAGCTCGACCCCTTCCTTTATGATTGGATCATCCTTCACCGTATCTTCCAGCTCGGTTTCGTTAGCTGAGCCCTCGGTGCGTGTCTCTGGACCCGCCGGGGGCTCGTTTGTAGGCCCAGACGCGGAGTCTCGCCCACCAAGACTTGATTGCCACGAATGTAGCACTTTCCGCGAGATTGAAGCCGATGGGAAGGATCATCGAAGGGTGGTGGCAGAGGCAGGGAAGCGGCGCGTTGGTGTCCGGACGCGCCCCCGGAGGGTCTTCAGTCGCCTTACGTAGGGTCGAAGTCCTCAAACTCGAACTCTTCGAGCAGTTTACGAACGGTGCGGCATTGCTCATCTCGAAGACGGGCATACTCGCCCCACCGGCGGTCTGCCGACTGCGTGCTTCCCCTCCCATTTGCGACTTTCATGCACCACTCCAACGATCTCTCTGCATAGTCAAGTAAGGCCGAGACGGCGCGTTGAAGGTCTTCCAAATCGTCAACCAGGTGGAGACTCCGCTTTGCCGGGGGGGCGTCGTTCGGACGTCCCCGTGGCGTGTATTGGAATTCGGCCAACAGGGCCACCAGCTCCGTCCGTCTCTGGTCGCTCATCTCCCCGAAGTAGCTCAATCGCTCCTTGACCGTGCTTTCGGGGGCGCTGCCGTGCCAGTAAGCTTCCCAATACACATCGTACTTTCGTTCAGCTCGTAGAAGACCGGAAACGGCCCGTTTCAACGTAGCCATGTCATTAAGATCAAGCAGATTTTTCATGCTCTATATGTGATGATTTGGTGTAAGTGCATAACCTCTGACTTGTTTCTTGTGCGCGATTAATGCGGATCACCGGGTGCTGTGTCGCAACCGCATCCGTCGTATGTTCGTCGACGTGGTGACAGTCAAGAGACCCTCGTTGTCTTTTACTCGTTCATATGTCTCCCTGCTTGTGCGGGGATTACATATAATGTCAGCGGCTATATAGCTCTGTAAGTGCTTTGGAAGACACTCCATAAGGCTGGCGCATTCTGCTATCTCGTCAGTGCTCGGCTTGCGACGCAGCACGGCCCGGAGAATGTCGCTTTTGGTGCAAGGGTCTTCCATTTCAACGAAGGACTTACGCCAATCGTCAATTACAATTATCTCGCCGGCCGCTATGGCGGCTTCGCGGAGCTCTCTTTGGTTGGTCTTCTTGTTACGGCTCATGCTATTTCGACTTGCTTTGATTTGGCTGGTGCTGAATAAAACGCGCGTTGGTGTCCCGGACGCGCCCCCGGAGGTCCCCGCTAGTATTCGCTCGGGAGGAGAATCACGCGATCGAGAACCCAAACCGTGACCGACCGGGCGGGAAAGTCGGTGTGCGGAATTGGCTGCTTGTACACTGTCTTTTTTTCACGCATGGCTGTAAACAATGCCTTGCCGTTGTCCTTGACAAGTAGAGAGCAGACGAGTAATTCGCTATCCCGTACCTTCGGTGGGATGGACCAAATAATCGTCATGAGCCAATAGCAATCGTATTGCTCGGCGAGATAGCGTGTGCCGTCCGTTAGATACAGCGAATGGAACGGATACCAAGCCGTCGTGCCGCTGAACCCACGAAGTTCTTGCTCCATCGCGATTTCCTGTAGCTTGCTCATTGCTCGACGCTCTTGTTCGTTGTTTCATCTTTCGTTAAGTCGAGCGGCGTCGATATTCCGGGTGGAAGCTCGCGTACTGGAACGCGGTGATATCTCCCTATCATCATCCCGATGACTTCATCGGTGTTTACAACAAGACTTATGCAATCCTGCTCGCTCGTTTGTAGCACGATAAGGCGGAACGCTCGAAGGGCAACGCATGCGGCATTCAGGAAGTAGATGTGCCGTGTCATAAAGTCTTCGTACAGCCTTTGTGCCGGAGCATCGGCCGTAAGTGTTCCTTCTGAAACCCATTGCGTACAATGCGCGCGGGATATATCTCGCGGGCGAACAGAGCCGGAGAGGACCGGCCAGAATGCCGATTCTTCCATCCCTTGCGTTATCGGTAGATCGACGAAGCGTGTAACCTGGCCGAGAATGGAACATCCTGACTTCCGGCGCACGTAATGTTTCCGAATTGCCCATCTCTCCGTTGCAATCCATTCGGAGTTGTGGTAGATCAGTGCGGACGGGCGTACCATTTCGTGCGTAATGCGCGCGGTATGCGGGGGAATGGTGTTGCCGGTTGTTTCCCCATGCTCTCTAATGATCCTTTCAAGGAATCTCCCCCCGGAAGGGGGGAGATTGTTTTCGTTGCTCATTGTCTATCTTTCCTCCTTTTCCGCTTTGTATCGGGGCCAACGGAAACGAGCGGGCCGGGTTGTGTTGTCGATGTTCCGGTTTGCGGGTTGTAAATGGAGCGTGACGTTCTGCCGTCCGAGCTGATGCAGTAGTGAGAGCATTCGCAAGGGCGTGTTTTCTCGATAACAAAACGTCCGTTCCGCTCGACGACGAAACGGACGGACCGTTTCCGCGTCGCGGTCTCGTAAGCCTCTACGAGAACTCTTTGCAAGTGAGGGTTTCTTATGTTCATTGCCGGGAAGAATTGGGAGTCGCGTAGCGACTCCCGGTTGTCATGCTGCTACTGCGAACAAAGGGCGATCATCGACGCGCGCCGCATTCCGAAGCCATTTTTCGGAACGGATTTGCAGCGCCCATGCGTCGACAAGTCGGACAAGGCCGGGGAGTGCTCCGCAAGCGGAGAGAATGAGGCCGGTCGGCGCAATGTCGGCAACGGTCGTAACGCGGTCGGAGTCGTCAAGAGAAAGGGGAATCCATCCCCGATTATCGCCGACGTAGTAGGTAACTCGCAGCACTTGACCGCCGAAGAGATTACCGTTAGTGACGCGGATTCGTCGCCCCCCTAGCACTTCAATCAGGAGGGTTTGCCTTTCGGCGGGATGCTTCAGGCGAAGGGACGCGCCGTCTTCGGCTAAATCGAGTCCGAAGCGGTCGGCGAGACGGTTAATTAGAGTTTTAACCCTCTTCGTTGCAGCAACAGACTTTAAGTCTTGAACGCGCATCCCCTGCCATAGAAGCCCCGACTTGCAACCCGATTCCTTCGGGAATGAGGTCGGGTAAACTGATTTCGTTAGCATGATTTCAGTTCGGTTTCGTTAGCTGCCTTTAAAGCGATCTGCTTTAAAGACGGATGCAATAATAAAGCATTTCGCTTTAAAGTCAATAGGGGGAATTGTAACAAGCCGGCGAGGGCGATTTCGCCCTTTCCCGTAGGGAAAGGGCCTTTCTACGGGAAAGGGAGCGTGAGGAAGGGAAAGGGAGCGACGGGCGTTTCGGCGGCTCGTAGGCAGAACGGGGCGCGAACGGGCGGAGGAAAGGCGAACGCCCGACGGTCAACGCTTGCGCGCGCCATCGGGCATTGACCGTCGCTCACGTTCAGCGGACGATGAAGAAATGAGCCGGGCCGAGACATAGACGGCCCCGACGGTGAGCGCCGTAACGATGAGAGGAAAAATGGGGAATTGATCGCTTGCGGGGAGAGACGGAGCGTTCGCCGGAAGTGCCCCGAAGAGCAGGGTATATGCTTCCTTCCATCTCTTGTTATGAACAAGCGCATCCGGCAAATGCTCATCCGGACCGGGATACGATCCCGAATGATACGCATGTACGGCGCGCGGCCAATCTCGATATCGGATATACTGCTGTATGAGGTACGTTTCGCCGAGGAAGAGCGCCCAGTAGGGATCAAATACCCGCTCTGGATCGTGTGTCATGCTCCAGACCTTTTCCAGCCCCTTTTGCGTGCCGATGGTGATCTGCATCAGGCCGCGTGCGGTGGTCGTCCCGGCCTTGGCCGACGGCCGGAACGAGCTTTCGACCTTCGCCAGCGCGGTGGCGGCTCGCGCCACGGTTTCGGGATCAATGTTGGGGAACCTCGTGACGACCTTCGCGGCCGCTCTTCGAGCGATCTGGAGGACGTCGGACGACGTCATGATGGTGGCCATCAGTTATACCTTTGGTGGCTATTGCTTTCGCACTATCGCCTACGTCGTTGTGGACGGCTCTCGTGGGACTCCTGCGCTGATTCGACTATCCACTGGCAGCCCGCGTCGAACAGCGCCGTGAGTAGCTTCGGAATACGACGTCGAAGGACGCTGACAAAGGCGGCTGTCTCGGGCTGGCCAGGCTCTTGCCTGGCCGGTGGCTTCGCCGGAGCTGGTTCCTGCATTGGGCGCCTGATCTTCGCCATCAGCTCAGGAAGGCTCCCACTGTGCAGAAGGATCGTTCGCACGGCCTGATATTCCTCCTCTATCTCCTGCCAGATACGTGTGTACTGCTCCTCCTCGTCCATGTGGCGATCCGGATGATACTGTCGCGCCAGCAGGCGCCGGCGCCGCTTGGCCGCATCGAGGTCGGAAATGCCGTTGAAGTACTGCATGCTACTATCTCCCGAATACCTTGAATTCTGCTGCTGGGTGGCTTCCCTGGAAGCGGTTCTTTACCCACCGGGCCGTCTTGTCCTGGAACACCGCCACGGCGTCAACCATGTGTTCGAAATCTGACGGGCCTTTGAATGATGCTCCCCCTTTGAGCCGGTGTGCGATGTAGACGAAGCCGATCTTGGGGAATGTCCGCTGGAGGCCGAGAAGATCATCCGGCTTGCACGGCCGATCATGCGAGCGCATCGCGTTGAGTGAGTCGATGATGCACCAGCCGTAGCGACCCTGGGCCAGAAGACGCTTCAAATCCTCCAGGTCGCGCGTGTCGACGATCGTCACGTCCGGGGAATACGCACGGGCCACGGCCGCACGGTGTGTGATACTGCCGGCGCGTAGGTATTCCTCGGCCGAGACGTACAGTACGGGTGTCTCCCTGGAGACCTCGTCGGCGAACTGCAAGCTCCAAGTCGATTTCCCACCACCAGGCTCGCCCCACAACAGTGCGTGGAAGCGTCCCGGCAGATTCCCCATGAACCGTTTGAACCTCGCCGACCAGGGGAAGGGATCGGGCTCGATCGCGTGGACGTCGGCCAGGGTCATCATCTCGAATGGCCGATCGGCGAGCGCCGATTCCGGGATCTCCGTCAGGATGTCGTCCGTGGTCTTCGCGGGTGCAGTGGCGCCGCCGAAACCACGATTGTCGGTGCGGCTCGCCTCCTGCTCGGCCGAGGTGACGTATGCGGCCAGAAACCGCCCGAAGGACGGCTCCGGAGCGTCCAGGCGCTCCCAGACGCGGAGTGCTCGATCCGACGGCCGCCGGCGGGCTGAGAGCGATGCCAGGAACGCTTCCTTGCTCCGCACGCGCCGCGAGCGACGCTCCTCGTCGAGCGCGAGAGCATCCTTGATCGCCGGAAGGAGGCTCCACTGATGGGGGAGCTTCCGCATGCGGACAATGTGGGAGCCCGCCACCAGGAGCTTCCATGCGTACGGCCGTGCTGCCACGATGGTATCGCCGGCCGCGTTCCGTCCGGTCTCTCGATCGTCCGACAGAAGGTTCGCCAGGATGAGCCGTTCTGCCGCATGCGCACCGAGCATGGAGAGCGCGTCGCTCGCCGGATCGAGCCAGCGGCGCTCGTTCTCGTCGGTGACGATTCCCACGGCCCGCAGCGCGCGGACGATGCGGCGCGAGACGGCGGGGTCCGCCGCGGCCGCGACGAACGACTCGGCCGACGACTCGGCCAGGACACGCGATATGTCCTCGACGACCAGGTCGGTGAACTCTCCGTCGCGCGCCGCGACTGGCCGGGAGCGGCCGGGCGGCTGCGCGAGTCCTGCAAGCTCCGACCGGCCGTTGAAGAGACGGCAGTACGCTGGATACTCTTTCTCTCGGACATCCACCAGGCGCACGAGAATCGGCTTGTGCAGTCGTCGAGCATCGCTCGGTCGAAGACCGAAGACAGCAAGCCGTTCCTGGAGAAGATCATCGTATCGGTGCCGGTCGTCGGCTCGTTGAAGGGCCATGACTCGGCCGCTCGATCCGAGAACCACGCCGCTCGGTGCCACGATCGGTGGCCCGTCGACGGCGGTCGGTCCATCGGTGATGAGCAGTCGCGGGTGGAGGTCACCAGCGGCACGCATCACGCGGGCTTGCTCCAGCGGATCGACGTCATACCGACGGTGCTGGCAGTCGGCCGGGAACTCCGTGTTCGGGGCGAACGACACCGGATCATGAGACGTAAGGAGCTGTTCGGCGTCCACGAGAGCGTATCGCGCGGGAATGGTGCCCTTGCTCGTCTCGATCTCCGTATGCCCACCAAGGTAGAAGCGTAGCCCGAGCGGACTTCCGGTGCGCATGCGGGTGCTCGATCTCGGGCGCTGGCGCTTGGCGGGCGCGTGGGGAACTGGCGCGGGCTCTTCCTGCGCCGGTACGTTCCGCTCCTGGGGCGCCGGACTCGGCCGACGTCTCGGGGTTGAGCGCCGCGGGGGATTCACGACGTCGGGATTCTCCCACACGATCAATGATGAATCGGCTTCATCCGAGCCCGGAGACATGCCGCCGGCGATGCCGGGTTCTCCTCCTTCAACCAGCGGCGGAGGAGAACCGGCATCGAGGCGCGCCACCGGGGACGGCGCGGCCTGGGCCTCATTCGGTGAGGACCCCGTCAGCGGAAATGACAAGCTCCGGAGCAGCGCCGAGCGTGCTTCGGAGATCATGTCGTTGAGCGTCGAGTCGATGCGACGTCGCGCGCGGTGGAATGCTCGATTCATCGCGGATCAAGTCCAGGATCGGCCGTATTGCTTCTTGCGGATACCACTCACCGGGCTCTTCTTCCAGAGCCGCTTCTTCGACCCCATACGGGCCATCCCGGCCTTGCGCACGTCGTCCTCGGCGAACTTGAGGATCGGCTTCCTGCGCTTCCCCTTGGGAACGAACTTCTTACGGGTCCTGCGCCTCGACGTCGCCGCGCTCCGGACCCCGCGCTTCTTCGTCGAGCGCTTTCTGGATGCTCCCCGTTTCCGGGGACTCTTCTTCGTTCCCTTCTTTCTGGTGCTCATGATGTGTTGTTCCTTCGTTGTGTTATGAATACGAGGGTGCCGATGCCGGCGATCGCGGCCAGCGGCCACAACCGTGTGATCGACCAGCTCTCGGCCGGTTCCTGGCTGGTGGGCTCCTCCTCGACCAATGGCGTGGCGACCATTCGTTCGGCGTGAATGAACCAGTAGTCGTTGGCCTTCGCCTCGACCTGGCTTCGGGGGGTGAGGTACTGCGCCACGCGGTTCGAGGAGTTCCCCTCGACCGTGACGATCCCGGTGCTCTGGACCCTCGTCACGATGCCGGTATGCCCGGTGACTCCGGCGAGCGTCGATCGACGATAGAAGATCGAGCCGACCTCCGGAGTTCGATCGACCACCAGTTCGGACGCCTTCCGCGCGCGATTCAGCAGGTCGAGTGCGCCGGCCGTCTTCGGCAAGTGGTTGGTGACACCCTGCTTGCGCGCCGCGCCGTCGACCACGACCCACACGAAGGAGGTACACCAGGGCTCGGCCCTGATGGTCGTCCAATAGGCCGCCTGAATTTCATCGACACAGGGGCCGCGGTTAGGCGTGTTCGGGTTCTCCCGGCATTCGCGGGCATACCACGAGCGCGCTTCATCCCTGATCCGGACCGCCAGTTGTGGAATCACGCGTCCGCGGCCTCCGCGTCGAGAGCATCGAGGTCGGCCACGATCGCGTCAAGGTTTTCCAGATTTGCCGCCATGATGACTCGCTGTTGTTCGACCCACGGGCGGGAGAGCGGCGAAATCTCGGTGTCCAAGTACTCGGAAGTGTTTTGGTCGTAGCGCTTCGAGGCGACCGCGTAGCCGTCCATGACCTTGGCGATCTGAATTGCACCTTTGGCCTTGCGCGCGAGGTAGTTGCTGAGATCCATGATGTGTGAGAGAAGTGATGATGATGGTTATGATGCGGTCAGAACGTCGTCCAGGCGATGCGCTTCCAGGCGTTCGGTGCGTAGCAGCGATACAGGTACATATCGTCGCTGCACATCTCGCCCATGTTCCCTGGATCGGCCGACGTGGCGATCGTCTTATTCTGCCGCAGGCGAATGGTGGTCGAGTCGATATCGAGCATGGCCGTTGGTGGTGACGGGACCGTCCCGATGAAGACTTTGCCGGTCCCGGTCGGATGCAGGTAGATGTGATTGTTGTTGCGGCTCTGGATGTCGATGGTGCCGAGCGAAGGGGCTCCGAGCGCCGTATTATTGAACATGATCCATGACCCGCTCGCATTGTCCTGCATTGATACCCCCTCGAAGAGCAAGGCGCCGTTGCTCATCCTGATCTGGCCATGATCGTAGATCCCGAAAAGCTGGCCTCCGGTCGGGCCGACGGCCTGGAAGGAGATCGTCGAAAGCGTGTTGGAGAGCGCCTTGATGTGCATTCGGACGTTGGCCGGCGGCGTCGCGCCGATCCCCACGGCGCCGGCCGAGCGATATACATCGCTTCCGGTCAGCTCCCAGTGTCGTCCGTCGTTGGCTCGAACGATCTTGGTCGAATCCACGATACCGTTGCCGGCAACGGGAAGGTCGGCGACGTCAAGGGCGCGGAACGTTGGTGTGTCGGCCAGCCCCGTGATCGGTCCGGCCAGCACCGTGTTTATCGTCTGCGTTGTCAGCGAGACGGCGAGGGTTCCGGATGCCGTCACGGGCGATCCGGTGACGGTGAAGAGGCTGGGCATTGTCAGACCGACGCTCGTCACCGAGCCGCCATAAGTCGGCGCGATCGGCTCCCAGCGGTTGTTACCCGCCACCCACGTCAGGACGTCGCCGTTGGACGGGACCTGGTTCTTCACCGACCGCCCCTGAATCCCCTTGACTATCGGTCCCGGAAGGGTTCCTTGTAGGTCGCCACTTGCGGCTGCACCGATCGGCAGCACTCCGGTCGGTACATACTGACCGGCGATACCGGAGTAGATAAGTGCCTGTCCGTCGGTCGGCAGCGCGGAGCTGACCGGGGTCGAGCGGATGCCGGCAACGATCGGACTCGGCAGCGTGCCCGCGAGATCCCCTCCGGCCGGATGGCCGACCTTCAGAATCGGTGTCGGCACGTACAGGTCGGACGCTCCGAAATACACCAGCGCTTGCCCATCTGTCGGTGGCGTCGAGCTGACCTGTGTCGCCCGAATCTTCGAGACGATCGGGTTCGGGTAGGTGCCGGAGAGATCCCCTCCGGCCGGCCCGCTTGGAGCGCCACCGCCGCCGCCGGCGACGATGTCCCATACGATCTGGCCGCTCCCGGCGTTGTAGCGGGGTACCTGGCCGTCCGTATCGGGCGTATTGCCGAACGGACGTCCCTGGAGTCCTCCAACGGCGGGGCTGGGATAGGAGCCGGTGAGGTCTCCCCCCGCCGACCCGCGCGGCCGTGATCGGCCGGGTGGCATCGTATCGGTGCAGCAACTCATGACGATGTGAACGGTGATGAATCGAGGGGCAACAGTTTTGACTATCGCTTCGGGAGCCCGAGCATCGAGATCGCGAGTTCGAGCTTTTTCACCAGGTCGGAGACACGCGCGGGCGTGATCTTCGGCCAGTTGATCCGACTGATAAGAGTCAGGACTTCTTGCGGGATGTCCGCGGCTACGGCTTTCTTCGGCATGGTGGCTCTCGGTTAGGTCTCGTTGATATGGATCATGGGAATGTCGTCAGGCATGGTGGTGTGGTTCGCCTGCGCGTAGAATGCTCCCGGTGGCATCCCTCCGGGCGAGCCGGCACCCTGTGGATAGGCACCGGGTGGAAAGGCTTCAGGTGGAATACTTCCCGGCGGAAACCCTCCCGGCGGAAAGCCTCCAGGGGGCATGGCATCTGGTCCTGGACCGAAGAACTTGCCGATCAACAGGCCGATCGCCGACTGAAGGATCGGCACGGCCGCCGGATGTTCCAGCAAGCCCGAGAGTCCCTGTTGCGAGCTGCGCTTGACCTCGCGCTCAACGCGCTTATCAAGCTCCTGGCTCAGACTCTCCTTCAGAGCGGAAAGCTCGACCTGGTTCTTCAGGGCCATCACGGCCTCCACCTTCGCGGCGGTCTCCGTCGCCCGTGAGTCCAGCGCATCGTTGATCTTCTCGATGAGCTGCTGATTCTGCATGAGCACCGCCTGCACGTTCTGATTGGCGGCCGAGAGCTGCGAGTGGAGCATGCGGTTATGTTCCTCCAGCGCCTCGATCCGCTCGCGCGGCGTCGGCAGGTACTTGTTCGCCCGATCATCGAACATCGGCACGGGCGCTACCGCGTCTGCCAGTCCCGAATGCGGAGCCGTTCCGGCGGGCGCGGGAAGAGGAGTGATGACGGTGATGGTCCGCTGCGCACCATCCTCCTGGCGCTCGATGATCGCGTACAATCGTTTCTCGCGTAATGCCAGCGGGTTCTTCTCGGCAAGCTCGCGGGGTGTCGTGCATCCATGACGCAACAGCACTTCGCCGTAGACACTGCGCGGGTTGCCGATCAGCTCCGGGTTCCGATAGTTGGGCGCGCCGCTCTTGACCTCGCCGATCAGATAGGTGATGTCGGGTTGAAAGTGGTATTCGGACTTACGTCGTGACATCAGAAAAACTCCCCTCGTAGGTGGATCAGGGTGCTGGCGACGGACGGTTCGAGCCGCTGTTCCAGCGCCGCGAAATCATACGTGTCGTAATCGTTCAGGATCGACGTCGAGTACTTCTCTCCGTAGGACTTGGAGCTGTACTTCGCGTACGGACCCTGGTTGTAGTGGTAGAGCGCTCGCTTGAAGTCCGCCTTGTTTCGTGAGAGAAGCCAGGCCAGATGAGCGACGCCGAGGTCAATCGCGTACTGCGGGTCGTCGGTGCGCGCCGAATACGAACGCTCCTCCCAGCCCATGCGCTTCTCGATGTCGCGCATCGTCCCTTCGGTAACCTGAGTCAGCCCCTTGGCCCATCCAGACGAGGTCTTCTGCGCCGGGACCGCCTCGGTGTTGAAGGTGGATTCACGCTTCACCAGCGGAATCATGACGCGCGCGAGCTTCAGGCGGTTGGCGACGGGATATTTCGCTTCGACCTTCGGCAACGCGCGGAGCGCCATTCGGTAGACGTCCAGAGGCGTGACGATCATTGCGTTACGCTCCCGAGTCGATGATGAAATGGGCCTCGGCCCTCACCGGGTATCGCACGTACTTCGATGCGACCTTCTGGACGACCTGCGCGAAGACTTCCAGCTCGGTGACCTTGCCGAGCCACACGTCCCATTTGATCGAGAAGGGGACCGAGAGGCCGATGCTGAGATCGCCACTGTTGCTCTTGGCGCCGAACGCGGATCGCGACGCGTCAGGGAAGAGGACGTCACGACCATTGACGCGAAGTCTCGGGCGAAACCAATTCGGCTGCCAGCCGCACGCGAGCGAGTTTCTGTACGGTGACTGAACGTAGGCATCGTCCGTTCCGGCCGACGTGGCGAGTGCTGCGAGTGTCGCCGCGTCCTGGATGGCGCTATCCTGCGCGAGCACGTCGAACGCCTCGAAGCGCATCGAGAGCAGCCACACCGACGCGGCGTCGTACAGCCGCTGAAGGTCGGTCACCGGACGCAACCTGGTCGAGTAGGGATCGGCCGTGAGGCTCATACTTCCAGGAGCGGCCGAAGCCTGCCCGAGCGCTTCAAACCGCGTCAGGTAGCCGTCGGTGGCGTTCGTGATATAGGTGTCGGTCTGGAGCGGTGCGGTCTCGGCCGAGGACATCCAGACGGCAACGACGTATTGCTGGCCGTCGATGACACAGGGGGGCTCGAATGTCTGAGTAGTGCTCACGGCTCGGTATATCCGATGAGGTGAAGGTTGATGACCCACGGTGAGGTTCCGAGCGCGAGCAAGGAGGTCACCTCGAAGGTGAAGGTGAAATTCTCCCCGGAGTTGAAGAACCAACCGCTCCAGAGCGGGTTGTTCTGAATCTCCTGGAACACGAACACGTCGGCCGGAGTGTCGATGTACTTTGCTCTCGTGTCCTTGGATCGCAGGAGCATGGTGACCTGATCGCGTGTCTCGACGGCGGAGCTGACGGCTCCGGCACCGTCGTAGACGATCGGCACGACATCGACAACGCGGAATCCCCGCCCGTCACTCGGCGCCTTGTAGTCCACGGGCGTCGGGACGCCGCGGTTGGTGATCTTCGCGGTGACCACGTCCAGATAGAAATTTCTAACGTCGATCATTTTGCTGATGGAGTTCGGTGGTGAATGTTCACATCGGCTTCACGGGCGCACGCTCCAGCATGGAGTACCAGCATGGGCGTGCGCCCGCGTTGGGCATCACGAGAGCGGCTGCCGGACGGCCACGTACATTTTCAACCTGATCGCGTAGCCAAGATCGCTCGTCAGTCCGGCCAGCGGGAAATACCCGATACCGGTTGAGGCGAGAGCCAGGTTCTTGGCGACGGTAAGGTCGATACGGAAGCGACCGCCGGTGGGAATCTCAACCCTGTTCAGCAGCGGATAATACCCGCTCCGAAGCTCGCGCGTGGTGTACGTGCCACCGTTGACGTAAGGTTGATAGTTGAGGATGTCCGTCAAGGGCACGGTACATGCCTGCTTCTTTTCCTTCGTCCAGTTGAGGACCGAGCACTGCTCGAAGTATGCCTGAAATTGCTTCTCGAATCCGGTGTTCGAGCCGACGTTGAATTTGAAATTGTGCTCGACGTGGTAGCCCAAGATTGCCGTGTCGACGGTGAGCACGCTGTTCAGCGAGAAGTTTCTGTACTGCTCGTCCTTACTGTCGTTCTGGAAGAACCTGATGTTGGTCAACGTGTCGCCCGGCTTGAAGAAAACCGTGTCGTAATACACGTCATAGATTAGCTCGTCCAGCTCCGTGGGCGGGAGCCCGAAAGGGGTTCCTTCGTACATGGTTCCTGTTCCTTTTCAGTTGTTCTGGTGGTGTTCAGCGAATCGAGAAATCAGCATCATCATCGCCTCCGTCCGCCGGCGACAACGTCACGGCGGACGGAGTATTCAAGGCGTATCCTATCGGCCTCCCGCCAGGAGCGGGACATTCGGACTCAGCGGGGCACCACTCCTCAACAGAGGATTGGCACCAACCGTTGCGCGGCCGTCGTTGAGCTGCCGCGTCTTCGGGATGTAGTCGTTCATGGCGGCGGGCTGCGCGGCGGGGAGATCGCTCGGGGGATAGCCGATAACCTCCTGGCCCTGGACGAGCATCCGGCTCGGTATCGGTGCAATCTCATCGGCCATGTCGGTGGTCGGCACGCCGTCGTAACTCCAGATATACCGCTTGTTGACGGCGTAGGTGAGCCCCTGGCCTCGGACATACCATAGGTGCGCGAGCAGCGCTCCGTAGGTGGCGTATCGTAGCGCGCGATTACCCGTCAGGAAGCCGATTCCGAGCGGGATGCCCGCGGCTACCAGGAGTCCCAGGTTCTTCCTCAGATTGAGTGTCGTCGGGACCTGCGTGTACAAGGTTGAAGCGCCGGCAGCGGCCAGCAGTGCGCCCAGCTCCGACAGCGAGCCTTTCTCGCCTAGGCTATGCGAGATTTTCGTAAGTGCGCCCATAGTTTCAGTTCCATTGTCATACGTGATCGGTGGTTTCTTCATCATGGATGATCGCTCCTCGGAAGATCCGTGAGAGAGCATCCATCGCTCGGCAGCCGTCGGAGACTGGAGCACAGCTATCTGCCTGGACTACGCGGTGACGGTCTCCGTTGGCGGAGCGTTCGCGTGGTCGGTATCGGTTGTCTCGGAATCGTCGCTCGATGGATCGTCGACCGTCGGAAGGAGCGCTTCGATCGCCTCGACGAGCTTCCACAATGCGGGCTTCTCATCGAAGGCGCGGGCCACCTCCACATTCACGCGGCCGCACAGCAGCTCGGCCAGCAGACATCCCGCGCCGGTCAGCGGGACTGGGTTGTACAGGCGTGCGACCTTGTAGTCTCGGTCGAGCAGATGGACGTAGAGATCGTGATCGCCGGACTCGTCCTCGGTCGGCGTGACGAACAGTGCAATCGGCAGGAATCGCGCGTCATGCGCGGTCGGGTTCTCGGACATTGTCTTCTTCCAGTGCGGTTGGTGAATAGATCGGTTCGAGTGTATCGTGGCTATCGCTTCATGTTCCAGTACACGAGTCCGCCGGCAACTAGAACGGCAAGCCCGCCGAGTACCCAATACATCGTGTCAGAACTGGAATCCTCGGAGGAGGGGGTATCTGATGTGGGAGCATCGGAATACTCCTGCTTGCCGCCGGCGACATCCTTCATGAGCGAGCCTGTCGGCACGATCGCAGTGGTAGTCGCTCCGCCCTGGTCATCATCGGCGGAGAATCGTTCGTAGGCATTCTGGCCGGTTTGTGCCGCGTCGACGGCGGTCTCGAATACGCCTTTGGCCGTATCGAGCCAGTCGCCAACGCCCTGTCGTTTCGCCCTGCGGGCGCGTTTCTTCACATACGTGCTCATGGTGGTGTCGTGCTATGGTGAGTCGATCATCTGCGCTTGACGAACGCCAGCAGGACGAGTCCGCTTCCGACGAAGAACAGTCCGGCCGTCGCCCACGGCATCCAGTGTTTGATTTGGTCGGTGTTCTCGCGGATGTGGCCGATCTGATTGATCTGTTCGGTAACCGTTTGCAGTGTCCCGGTGACGTCGCTGAAGACGTCGCCGAGCGGCCCCGCGCCCGGACGGGCAACGAGCGCCGGCGGTCTCGCGGCCGCGAATCCTGGACCCCCGTAATCGGTGGTCGGGTATCCATTGTTCTTCGGTACGTAGCTCATCGTCGTGGTGTCTCCTAGTAGTATTCTCCCCGTCGACTCGGCCCGGTGGCAAGTCCGTCCATACATCCACAGTCTTCGTCTCGATCGTCGTAACAGCCGTCACGCCTGCTTGCCCGCTCCGGATCATCGTCCGTGCGTTGACGCTTCGGACGTTGCGTCGTCGTGCTGGTGTCGCCGTCATCGGGCTCGGGCGGCGGGCTCACCGGCTGCGTGTCCGGAACACACGCATGGACGATGGGGTCCCAGTGAGTGCCCGCCGGACACCGGAGAACCGGAGCGGTGGTCTCGTTCGTAGCCGGGGGAACGGTCCGCTCGGTGGTGGTCGGTTCCGCCGGTATCCAGGGGCTCTCTTCGTTGCGATAGATCGGCTGTGGTACAACGGGCTGGGGTACAGCCGGCTGCGGTACGGTCGGCTGCGCTACCGGGGCGCCTGGCAACGGCTGGACCGGCATTGCGGGCGTCATCGGAACGTTCGGATGTATCTCGATCGGCTGCGTTCCCGGTAGTGACGGAACGGCCGGCATCGTTCCCGGAGTCGTCGGTATGACCGGGGACATATACTCCTGCGGCACCGGCGTTTCGCGCGTAATGCCCGTGTCGGCCCGTGGCGAGGTCCAGTCCGTTGCTGGTATGTTCGGTCTCGGATAGAGGAGTTGCGTTTCCGCCGTTGGCGACAGGTCAACCACGCGAACCGGCGCGCCCGCCGTGGGAACAGTCGGCTTCGTCGTTATCGGCTGCACGGGCAACGCCTGCACGGGCGACTGAACCGGGAGATTCGTCACCGACGGGCTCGTAAAATCACCGCGTGGCACGGTAACCCCCGTTGATCCGGAGCCGGTCGTGGGGAGGTTCGGATTCGGTTTGAGATCGACGCCGACCGGGATCGGCGCGGCTTTCGGTTGTCCGTCGATCAGGATGCCGATCTTCTTGTTCTCGGCCGACGATTCTTGCAGCAGATACGCATAGCACTCTTTCTTCGACTCGGCGGTGTTCGCTGGGAGCACCCACGACGTCAGGACTCGTCCAGCGTTCTTTGCCTCTCGCTTGGCCTGCTCAAGCATTTCATACATGCTCTGATAGGCAATGTCGGCAAAGGTCTCCTCTCGCACGCTGAAGCCGAGTCCCGTCATTGCCAGCGCGGCCGTCTGTTCCAGCGCCGATCCTTTCGTCAAGTCGCTGAGTTGGAAATCTTGCGCTTTGTTGATCGCTCTGCCCATCAACGAAGCGATATTCGGCATGACCGGAAGAACGCCGGAGGCCGCGCCCGCCACGAACAGTCGTTGCAGCTCGGGAATCCCGGAGATATACTGCTGCGACTTGACCATCGCGGTCTCGATGTACGACGTCGCGCCGATCGCGTCGCGGGCGATATCGACCGCCATGTAATTCTGGACGTTCGCCACCATGCGCTTGATGTCGGTCAAGCCGCTCTTGGCTCCGGCCAGGAGATCAGCGACGCCGGACTCGGTGAAGAGCTTGGAAGCTGTTCCTTCCAATGCCTTCGTGTCGATGCCGATCAGGTCGGCGGCCTGGACGAGCTTCCCCGGATTCCGATAGCTCTCACGGATCAGATCGTAGGCTTGGCCCGCCTTCTGAATCCACGGCCCGCGCAGGGAATCAGGAACGACCGATTCGACGACCGGCGCCAGGTAGGTGAGCGCCATGCCGATGTCAACGGCACCACCAGACGCGAGATGTCGCACGGCACTGAGAACCTTTTGCGCGTCCTGAATAAACGGCTGGATTCCGAACTTCGCCGCGTATGGAGCAATCGTGGCAATGATGAAATCTGATGCCTGAAGGAAATCGGTCAGAATGTCCTTCCAGGTGCGCGCGGTTCCGGTCAGGATGATGAGAATCGGTCGGTCAAGATGGCCGAAGCTGTTGATATTATTGCAGATGTCCATGCAGTGGATATACTCGAACTCCCGGCCTGGAATGCCTTTATACGTCAAGGCATGATCCTTTCCGAAGACCGCTTTCTGCGGCCATGCGTTCCACTGCTGTGGCGTCGCGCCAGCACTCGACCAATGGTTCTGCTCGCGTTTTCCCATCAAGACTTCGGCATTCATTTCGGCCTGTCCATCGCCGAGATGCCGGGGAATGGGAATGACGTACGGAGTCTTGTTGCGCCCCCAAAGACTGTACTGGTCCATGATGGCGAGCTTCGGGCTGTCCTCCTTCGCGACGTAGTATAAATTCCGATTGTCGTCGGTAAAGACTCCGATTCCCGAGCTGTGATTCTCGTCGTAGTCCCCAATAACTCTGTGGACCGCCGCTCCATTTCTCTTGCCGATGTCGACCGCCTTGCCGCCAGTGATGTCCGATGCGACGAGCGGATTTTCGAGAGCACGATAATGCTGCACCGAGCCCAGGTCGCGCAGGTTCGGGAAGGCGATCTGCTGGCACTTCTTGGCCAAGTCCGCCGTGTTGGTGGTGCTTCCTCCGCTTGATGGAATCAGGGTTGAGGCGCCAACCGTCGGAAGCGTGATGCCAGTCGACGGCATCACGCTTCCGCGCGGTGCCGACGTGTACGACTGCGGCGTCGAGGTCGGAACCGTCGGCGATGGCGGCGTCACTGGCGTCGCGGGCGTGGGAGCACATTCGGCTGTCGGCGCGGTCGCGCGCACCGGAATCAGCTCGGCATGGATGAACTCGAAGGCATATGACCTGAGCTGCGCCGCCGTGTAGGAATATGCTCCGACGTTGTCGGTTGTGCCCTGGTTCCCCTCGATCGTCTTCAACGTCGATCCATCCCACTCGACGACGATTCCCATGTGTCCGCTGGAGCCGTCGCCCGGCGTCGTCGACGTCCGGAAGAAGACGGAACCAACAGCCGGGACGATATCGACCTTCAACCGTGACCGAGACTTGTCGAGTGTCTGCCGCGCATTTCCGAGGGTGTCGGTCGCTCCAGGAAGGACGTTCGTTCCGCCGAGCGCCTTCACGGCCTCATCGACGACATCCCACGCAAAGACGGTACACCAGGGTTTCCCGGCGCGGTCCCATCCGGAGCCGAAGTAGAGCTGCAACAGGGTGGTGACATGCCCTCCCAGGTTGCTTCCTTTCGGCTGCTCGATGACGCCGAGCGCGAGCCAACGCTTCGCCACACACACGATCTGGATCGCGAGCGGGGTCAGTGCTCCATCGGCGAGCGATGCGGCGAGCGATACGGTATGTCTACGTGAGACGTACATGGATCAGTAGAACTCGATCTTCGGGTGGCGTATCCGCTGAACCATCTGCGGATGGAGAGTCTGTTGTACAGCCTGCGCGCGCGGGCCTGTCGGTGCTGGCTGCGGTGCCCCGGCCGGAGGCTTCGGCATGTTGATCGTGATGTTCTTCGGAACCTCGCGTACCAACACGTCGCGCTCAACCGATCGGGACGGACTGACGTACGTTCGAGACGGTGCCAGTGTCGTCGGTGCGATGACGTCGCTGTGCGCATCCTGCCACCCGGTGTTCGTGATGACATTCACGTTGACCGGCTGGCTGTTCTGCGTCTGCGGACAGCATCCACGCTTGCGTCGGCACTTGTTGCAGCGTCCACCGCACTTGCAGTCGGACAGCCCTTCAAGGGTGACCAGTTTCATCGTATCTCCTGCGGTGGCTTCCTCGCGGGCGAGTCTGTCGAGCACGCGCCCGTCGAGCAATCGTCGTACACCTGGATGTGGCTCTACACCGCGTATACCTTGTCGCGGATGACATCCGTCTTTTCATTGCCGAAGCCGCTGGCACCCATGACGGGATCGAGCGCGATTGCGATGCGATCCTGTGGGCATTCACCGATCAGGTTCACATGGCTGTAGGCATTGCTCGTATGCGCCAGGACTCGAAACCATGCTCTGTATCCCATCGCGATCAGCAGGGCGGCCAGGGCCGTCACCATGCAATCGCAGTCGCCGAAGCTCCTCGCGCCGAGCAACGTATGCCGGGGTGAGGCGACGAGCTCGATGCCGTCGGGATCGTGGACATACGGCATCCGGCGAACGACGTAGTCGAACGCGGCACGGATCGAAGCGAAGTCCGATGCCCGCTTGAGCGACCGCGCGAGTGCGCGAATTGCTGGCAGTCGTGCATCACGGCGAGCCAGGCGTCGCATGTGGACGATCGTCTTGTCGATTGCTCGATCACCGCTCCCGATCTCGAACTGACGGATTACCATGCGTCGCTTCAACTTGACTGAGACGGTGGTCGATCGTGGACATCTGGCCGCGCAGCTCCTCCAGTCGTCCGCGGACATCAGCGAGGCTCTTGACCTCCTGCTGCATGGCGGCGATCTCGATGCGAGAATGCACGACTTCCTCTCGGATACTCTCGTTGCGTTGGATCATCACGCCGAGAAGGATCATGATGATGCCCTGGAGGATGTAGAGAACGACAGCGGTTCCCCGTCCCTCGTCTGGTGTAGCCATTGTCAGCTCTTCTTGATGGCGGTGTATGCTTTCCAACCCAGGTATCCGACGCCGCCGGCGAGCGCGATGGCGGCGGTCCACTTGACGACGTCGACAGTGGTATCCATGATCTTTCGGAAGCTCATGTTGACCAGTGGCACCTTCGGATCGTACTCCTCCGGCGTCTGCTCGCGAACCTCTTTGTAGGCTCCGGAGGTCTTCGGCCGCAAGAGCTTGAAGCTCGGGATCTCGCGGCTCCAGGTGCATTTCCAGAGAGCGTGGAGCACGTCCCACACGATCCGCTGCGTTTGCGCCGCGCACTGCGACACGGCCAGTGTGACCTTCGGCCGGTTCGGATCTTGACCGGGGGGGAGAGATTCGTCCCACTCGGGGATCTTTCCGGCACCGGCAAGGCCGATGTAGCAGTTCAGCACGCTCTGGATGGTGTCGGTCGAGATGTAGCAGTCGCCGATCGACCAGAAGTAGTAATCCCATGCCGAGCAGTTGGCCTTCTCGATAGCCGTATGTAGGGTGCGGATAGCCTTCTCGTACAGAAGATGATCCTCACCCCAAATACGATCCCAGAAGTCGACGAGGTCGCCGACGGCGATGTCAACGGCTTCATCAACGAAGGAGCCAAGGGACGAGCCGGGCGCTAGGACCGGCGCCGCGCCCGGCTGCTTGCCCATGCCATCGCCGTCGGCCGCACCATAGGGAAGGGTTCCTTCGGAACCGGCATCGAGGTTGCGAACAAGGGCTTGGCACGGGCAAGCGAGCGAGCGAGCTTCGTGTGATGGTGTGATGGTCTTTGGAACGTAGGCCATGATTGGGGCCTGTTACAATTTCCTTTGGGCTCTCAATCCTCACGGAGTTGCGCCGTGAGAATAAATTGACTAGTTTATAACTAGTTTGTAGCTAGGAGCGCCATACACTTCAAGCTATATGAAGCCCGAGCGAGTTTGCAAGCATTTTCTTGCAGCCGCTCGACTTTTTTGTTTGGAATATGGCCATATATGGTCATAACTTGCACTTGTTCTCAGGGGGATCTAATGCCGCTGAAAGCTCCGAAGTACAGTATCAGCGAAGCTCAGAAGCGTTCTACGTCCGGTCTGCTTCGGGATGCCGAAGAGTCCGGTCTTGTCCTCCTCGAACGGCATGGTTCGCTTGCCGGCGTCGTGCTGACCGGAACGCTCATTGGTCTTGGCAATCTACGTCGAGTCCTTCGAGATGACCCGTCTCTCGCGTCCAATCCGGTGCTCGTCGAGCTTGCCCGGATTCTTACGACAGTTCTCGACGAAGAGGCTAAGTAAGTACGCACCGAAGGTGCGTCCGCCTCTTGTCGGGAGCGACGGACCGACCACGCGTTGCGATGCGTGGTGGAGTCTGTCATGCTCTTTGACATACTTCGGCCGCTCTGTCGGTTGTGGAATAAGAATGATCCAAGCACTTCGGTGCTACCTGTACATGGCCCCTCTATGGCGCCATTATGGAACCTCGAATTCCCACTCCGACCGGTGGAGCGGTCTTGTTACTTCTTTGCTTTGGTCACCTTGATAGGAGTGCCTTGGATCATCAGCGCCGACTATTCGCGGGGCAACGCTTCCGGAAAAGTTTCGAGTGCCGCGTGGGGACTGCGCCCTATCAGGGGTGATACGGACAAAGGCCAGTGGGGAGTTTGCGCCGCTTCGCGAGTTGGTCGTGGAGTTCGAGTGCCCGTACAGGATTCGTCAGGTCCGTAGCAAGACCAAGCATCACCTTTAACCCTTCCATCACCCATGTATGATTTCTATGGGGGCGTCGATCTCGGAGGTAGCTTCCATGTGCTACACCTGACTGACGCCCAGGGGCACCCTATTGCCCAACACACATTCGGGCATTCCGGGCAGGGGATTGCTGGGATGATTGACCACCTTCGGCAGTTTATTGGCGAAGGTATGAGTGCGGCCTTCGCGGTGGAACAGCCGCGAACGGCTGTAGGTGAAACGCTCATGGCGGCCGGCTTCGATGTGTTCCACATCAATCCAAGGCAGACCGAGCGTCTACGAGATGTTCAAACCATGAGCGGCCGCAAAAGCGACCGTTTTGATTCGGCAATCCTCGCGAATGCACTTCGGACGAGCCCGGCGATTTTCTCCAGGATTTGGAGTGACGTCCCCGTCTTGTCTAGACTTCGCGAGTTGAGTCGTGAAGATGATGAACTAAAAGACGAGAGAGTTCGGCTATGCAACAAAATGCGTAGCCTCATTGAGACATATTTCCCGGCTCTGCTGCAACTGTGCCCGGCTTGCGACCGCGAGTATTTTTGGGCACTCTTTGAAGCCGCGCCGACACCGGAGCGGGCACGCCAGCTCACGGTTGAATCTCTCTTGGTCGTAAAGTCGCAATTCCGGTTGAGTCACGATCCGGAAACGGTCCTGCGTGTCCTCCAGGAAGAGCCTTTAGTAACTGCTGAAGGCATCCCGGAGACTCACGCGACCCATATCCTCCGGATTATCGCTCGCGTTCGTTCGGTTGACGAGCAACGGAAGCGATGCAGGAAGGAAATGGAAGCTTGCTTGAAGGAAGTTGATCAGCGCTATGATAATCTCGCGTCGATCATCGCTTCCATGCCCGGTGTGGGTGTCAAGGTGCTTTCTATTCTTCTTGGTGAAGCCGGTTATGAATTTATGACCTGCGACTATCGAGCGATTCGCAGTTTGAGCGGTTGCGCTCCCGTGACCAGACAGAGCGGGAAAAGCTCGCTCACCGTCATGCGCCGGAGCTGCAACCCGCGATTGCGCTACGCCATGTTCCATATGGCTCGTTCGGCCAAGCGAACCGACGAGCGATGGAAAGCCATGTACGGTGAGAGCCGGAAGCGCGGATGCACCAGTGCTCGCGCTCTACGTCAGCTCGCCGATCGAATGTTGAAGCCGATGATGGCGATGATTCGCACGCGGGAGCTGTATCACGGGCAGCCTGTTGTCAGTGCAATGGCCGAAGCACTCGTAGACTAATGCTCAAGGGGGCCTCTCCAAAAAGAGGCCCCCTTGACTTTCCAATTTGTTTTCGTAACATAGCCCGTTCACCAGAACATTCATCACATCCTTAGTGAATTACGATTGGTGGGGAGTCCCCACGCACGTGGGGAACAGTGTCTTCGAGCTCGACAACGCACCCCACACCCCGGATCATCCCCACGCACGTGGGGAACAGGGACCCGGTGAGTATGGCCGGCGAGGTCCTCTAGGATCATCCCCACGGGTGTGGGGAACAGCGCCCAATTCCCCGTCTGTATCTTCCCGTACGAGGATCATCCCCACGGGTGTGGGGAACAGCGCCCAATTCCCCGTCTGTATCTTCCCGTACGAGGATCATCCCCACGGGTGTGGGGAACAGCGATGAAGCGACCTCAAAGGCCTTTCCACCCAGGGATCATCCCCACGGGTGTGGGGAACAGGGTATATTGGAAGTCTTGTACGTCATTGGAATAGGATCATCCCCACGGGTGTGGGGAACAGGGGTCCTGACGGTACTGACCCGTCCTCCATGAAGGATCATCCCCACGGGTGTGGGGAACAGGGACAAGCTCAAGGGGAGGTACATGCGGGAAAAGGATCATCCCCACGGGTGTGGGGAACAGACTAAAATTCCTCGCGGATTCGCACAAAACGGCGTGCGAACCGAGCGCTTTGCCATCGGTGACAGTTGGTGGGCGTTGTTGTCGGTGGTTCTCGATTGTCAAAGAACAACGCCGACCCCATCATCAGACGGGGCCGGCGAAGTACAATGCGATATCCAGAGCGCGCTCAGGTGCAGCGCGCCACCGACAGGAGCCCGAGGCCGAACCCCTTGCCGCGTCCGATGCCCAGCCGAAGCGTCCGCTCGAAGGCGAGCGGGTCGGTGACCCGAAGTATCCCCTCGAACTCCACCGTCGTCAGGAGAATCGGTTTCTCCCGCTGCTTCTCCCGGTCTTTCCGCTTCTCCGGGTCGGGACGTCGAAGCTCCACATCATGATTCGGACCCGGCATGCAGGCCATCACCGCGAATCCGCCATCGGCTCCCTTCCTCGCGAGCCACTCGATCAGCAGCTCCTCGCGTGACGGCATCTCGTCGAGCTTCATCCCAAGACGCTCGGACATTCTCTTCCGGTCGCTTCCCACAGCGATGTGTCGGGAATGCGCATCTCCGCCGGAGCCATCCGGATATCCACGTCGTCGCACCACTGGATTCGCGCGCAGCAGAAAACGAAGCCGCGTTCCCTCCGAAAAGACCGCCGGATCGAACGTCTTCACCCGCGTGATCGTCCCATCGGCCTCATCCTCCACCGAGCTCCAGTCCGGCGCCGTCGCCGATTGCACCAGAACGGAATGGGCCTTCTCGTTCTCCTCGTGACGGTACAGGAACCGACCCTCGCGCGAGTGGCGGGGGAGGCCGGGGAACGCGGTCCAGAGCAGTTGATGGAGCTGATACGGCTCCAGGAATCGCCACCGGGAGGAGCTCCGCGGCAGCGTGAGCAGGCTAAGATGCAGCATGGAAGAACTCCTCGTTGGTTGATGTGGCTGACTCCTCCGCGACGCCCGGAAGCTCCACGGCGAGCTCGAGCACGGGACGGTTCACATAGCTCCGCGGCAGCTCGACGAGCAGATCTCGGCGGTACGAACGCAGTACCTCCTCCGCCCGACACGTTGCCGGAGCTTCGAAGACTTCTCCGTCGATATAGGCGCTGAAGCGCTCGGGGCGTTGCCGCCACGAGCGTCGCGCCTGATGATGAAGTGCCTGCCCCTCGACAACGGCCGCGCCGAGGGCGTCCACGATGGTGTCTCCGGAAATCGGGAGCGCCCGCAATGGCGTCGCGGGAGGACAGGAGCGGCGACCGAGGAACGGCGTGAACACCGGCTCATCGAGCGCCTTCCGGCATGCCGCCATCAGGTCGCCATCATTCCCTTCGACAAGCGCCACGAAGTGCGCGTCGTGATGATAGCCGCGGTAGGTCTGCACCGAGTTGACATGGGCGGGGGAGCGACGATTGGGGAGCTCGTCCGGCTCCTCGTAGTCGCTCGGCTTCACGGTATGGTAATCCACGCCGAGCGAGCCGGCACGCACCGTGGCCACATGCACGCGCAGGGCGCGATGCAGATCGAGCAGACGCGTATCGCCGCGCGGAATGCCGAGCGCGGCGGCGAGTATGCCGAGCACCGCCGAGCGGCTGGGATAGGGACCGGCCTCGCGAAGCTGGCCGAAGCCGGTATCGCCGAAGCTCATCATCGGCCCCTGAAGGTGGAGGATGAAGCCGTTCATGGCGCCACGCTCTCCACCGCCGCCTTGCCGTTGCTGACGCTCGCGGCCGGGAGCATGCCGCCGATATGCTGCTTCATCATCGTGAAGAGCTCCGGAAGCGACTCCGCGACCTGTACTCCCTCGGCAAGCGTGGCAAGACCGGCTCGCTCATCGGGCGATACCGTGAAGAGCACGGCAACATCGCCGAGTCCGTAGCCGTTGCGGATCGCGGCGTACTGCTTCAGCAGGCGCGCGCGCGAGTCGGTCAGATAGCCGGATTCCGTGGGAGGGATCGGGCGCTCGAACGCGTTGGCGAGCGAGACCGGGATGCGCTCCGGACGGATCACGACCAGCACCGTATCGGCCAGCGAATGCGAGGCGAAGGAGTTCTGCTTGCCGCTCGGCGTAACGCGGCACGCCGCGTCGAACACGGCGGCCAGTGCTTCCACGGCCGTGGCCCGGTCATCGCCAAGATTCTTGATCAGGAGCGGGACGTTGCAGGAGAAATACTTGTAGAAGACGGCGCTGTTGAACTCGGTCTCCCCGAGGTGCCCGCTGCCATGCTCGGTCTCACCGGTAACGATATCATCGACCGCGGTGAACCAGTCCACATCGGGGACAACGGTGTGGGTGCTGATCGCGTGGGCAACCTGCATTGCCGCGTCCATGTCGGCGAAGGCGCTCTCGGCGTCGCTCGTGGTCATCCGTCCGAACATCGCCATGTCGACGCCGTCTGCCGGACGCTTGTTCAGGCCGATCTCCTCGATCGCCTGTGTCCGGAGTGTCTCCACATCCTTCTTCCCGAGCTTGGCATTGCTCATGGCGATCTTCCTGATGAACGCCTTTGCGCGCTCGACCTCATCGGGCGTGAGGAAAACGATCTGCTTGCTGTGGAGAGCGTTCTTATCCGGCTTGCCGATGATGGTGGTGAACATCTCGCAGAGCGTTTTGAGCCGTTCCTCCATGGCCGCATCGGCAGTGAGCTCGTTCATGAGGGGCTCGAAGATCTTCTTCTCCGGAATCCTGCGGGAACGGGTGGAGAGCTTGTCATGAAGCTGCTCATCCAGGAAAGTGGAGGTGCGAATGGAGCGCTTGATGGCCTGCGAGGAGATGCGGGCGCGCTGGGTTCCCCCGAACATGGCGGACTTGGGGCGGCCGAGGTCGTCCCGGTTGAGGTTCGAGGGAGCGTGGCTGGTGAGTGAATGCAGTTCGACAATCATGATGACTCCTGTATGAATATCAATTGGTGGTCACTGTTTCGGATGTCGTTGCCGGCGTGCCGTCCGACTCGTTATCGGCATCGGTCGGGGCAAGGCCGCGGGCGCGGAAGAAGTCGGAGGCCCATTCAGTGACGGCGCGGCGGGATTGATAGTCGTTGCCGAAAAGGAAATCCTGAACACGGCGGATTTCGCTTTTCGTCCAGGCGATAGAGATGTCCGCGGTGTTGAGGCGCCGCGCGGCGCGCAGCACCGCTTCCAGTCGTCCCCAGGAAGGAGCCGTGAGCAGGCGCATCAGGCGGAGGTCGCTCAGGCCGCATTCCTGAAGCGCGCTTCCGAATGATCTGGTGGGGCCTTGGTGGTCTCCGGCGATGGCAACGACGGCGGTCACGACGGCGGCGTGGTCGATGGCTTCGAGCTCTTTCCTGGTGGGATCGCGCGGCTCGGATGTATCGCCTTGCGCCGGAGCGTGGCGTGGAAGTCCGATGTGGCTCCAGATCGCCGATCGCATCTCCATGGATGGATCCTGGTTCTCTATGGTCGGGTGCCAGCGCCGGAACGTGGCGCGCAGGCCGCTCCGGTTCACCTTCGCATCGTTCCAGAGGCCTCGAAGCTTCATCACGCATCGGTGGATATACGATGCGATCTCGTCGTGCGATAGCTGGTATGGCTCGCTCATGATGTGCTCTCCGTCGTTGTTGCAGTGACCTCGGTTTCCCCGGGGCGGGCAAAGGAGATTCCAAGCTCCTTGCGTAGCCGGCCGAAGAAATAGCGTCGAGCGTTGTGCGCGGGAATCAGATACAGCGATGTATCGCTGTAGTCGTTGAAGATCGGCGTGAAGAGGTCCAGGGCAATCCGCGCTGCCTGATGCCGCCACAAGGGCCGCCCCGTCTCCATCCAGTATCCTTCCAGGCTTGAGGCTGCGTCATCATGCCGTCCGATTTCTGTCAGAAGCCCGCGCAGCTCGACGCCGATCCGGTTCCAGAGATCGCGTGCGATGTCGCGGATGAAGTTGCC
Source organism: Bacteroidota bacterium (assembly GCA_048498995.1). GTDB lineage: Bacteria > Bacteroidota > Ignavibacteria > OLB7 > OLB7 > JBEHWX01. The sequence goes on along the minus strand of JBEHWX010000041.1, from coordinate 4,583 downwards.
GTCGAGTTTCGACTTCGGACTGAAGCTGATCGTGCCCTCGCTCTCCTCGCTCTTCATCTCGATCATCGTGCACCGCTGAATCGAGTTGATGAGGATGTTCTCGACCGCGCGGGCATCGGCGCTTGCCTCTTCCATGATCTGCTGTGCGATCTCCAGCACGAGCTCAGTCTGTTCCGCCGAGCGGCCGATGATCGGATATCGGAACATCTCGAACTCGTAGCCGCCGTGGATGTTCTGCTTCGAGCTGAGCATATGGAAGCCGAAGCAGGAGAGCACTCTCTCGGTAAGCTCGATACCGCGTTTGCGGTACTCATCCCTGATCCGATAGAGCTGCTGGACGACCGGCGCGAGCTGATACTTCTTTCCCTCGGTGCTCGCGTAGAAGAGACCTCCCATGTTTCCGATCATGCCGGCCGTCTCGCTGACGGAGAAATGCCGTGGGATGACTTGTCCCTCTTTCGTCTGGATGAAGAAGTGAGGGGCATTCGGATGCCGGAAGAAGCTCTGTCGAACATCCGGGCCTTTCTCCCGCTTGACCGTGACGCCGTACCCGATGCCGGTCGCGGAGATCACGACCCCGGTGCCGGCGCGCTCCCCGGCCTCGATAGGGGTTCCCGAGACCATGCAGGGGCGAGACGCGGGGAGGTCCTCGAGAACGATGAACGCGTTGGCGACCATCCAGAAGAGGCCGGAGATGAGCGCGACAGTACCCTGCTGGATATGATCCTTCGGCGGATCGTGCCACATCAGACCGCGGTACCCCGACTGATCGTTCTCCGTCAGGTATTCTCCTTCCTTCTGGCTCGAGCGGGCCAGAACGTTGAGCCAGATCGTTCGGCGAAGCGAGCTCGGGTCGATCGGGAACGTCCGGACCTCGAGGTCTCCGGATGTGCCGGTCAGGTAGCCACGCCCCGCCGACTTCTCGAAGAACGTGGCGCGCGAGAAGAGGAGCAGCGGAATCTGATCGAGTCGCACTGCCCACTCCTCGGGGCGATTGAGGAAGTATTTGTCCCCCTTCTTCACCGTGAGCAGGAGCGACCAGAGAGGGCTCGCGTCATAGCGCCCCTTCTTGTCTTTCGGCGGCTCCTTCCCCTGCATGAAGCGGGTGCCGGAGGGGCCATCGATGGTGAAGAGATCCTCCCGCCGTTCGATGGCGGCGTTTACCTCCTCGGGATCCATCGGGTGCTCCAGGCGCTCGATGAGCTCACGGGTCGTGCCCGGCTCGAAGAGTGCCTGGGCCAAGGCCGCGCAGAGTCCCAGGGCGGCGACGTTGAGGTATTCGATCGGATAATCGAACCGAAGGCCGGTATCGGAGTGCTCGGGGAGGGCCATGAGCTCCGCGAAGGAAAGCTCGAGCCGCTCCCCGAGCGGATCGGTTGGGCTCCGTCGCCGGAGCACGAATCGTTGGTCATAGAAGACATTCATACGGCTGCCTATTGGAATGTTGGGGGAGGTTGGTCGAGACCAAATACGCTGCGGCAGTTCTGATTCCGACAGCGTGCTAAGCGTGGAGTCCCCGAGATATCAAGTAGTCCTCCACAGAAGGGGCAGTGAGGGGGAACATATCCAGGTGGGCGGCGCTGTCCCAAATGCTTTAAAGGGAGGTTTGATGGTCCCTTAGCTTCTACTTCTTGGACGGATACAGTAAATGTGACGATGAAGCGCTTCATGATACCTCCGCGTAGATTTCAAGGCTGGCCCGGTGTATCTAGAATTCTGATACACACTGACCGGCCGAATCTAAGACTGAGAGATATGATTATCCAAAATTTTTCTCTCTATTTCCGGATACGTACTAACACTTAAGCCTGATGCTTAATAACAGTTAGCGTGAATCGGCGATTACCTTGTGGTGCAAAGAGGCAGTTGCCGGTGGAGATTCTCTTGCTTCTCAAACAAGAAGGAGATACAGCAAGAGTTTGCTGTATCTCCTTGGATTTCCCCATACGAGTATGAGGATCAGTTGCATCCACTAGAGCCGGATGCGTATTAACACGGATCATCCCGACCAAGGTCGGGATAGTGTTCATGCGAACACTCGCACCGAGTGCGAACCCAAAGATAGTGTCCAACGTGCACAATCCTCCAGTGAGATGTGTATCTCCTATCAGTAACAGGAGAAGGAGGATTACTGTGGCCAAAATGATTATGGTGTTCATTTGATGATCCTAGATCCCTGAAAGCCAGTCGGCTTCTTTCGTCTTCGGGCGCGCCAGTGCTTTCACCGTCAGTCCTTCCCCAACCGTCGCTTCGTCTCCGCCCCGGTAGTATCCATCCAGCATGGGATGCTCGATCGCGTCGTCCGCGCCGAGCAGCAGAAGCACCTTCCGGTCGTACGGATGTCGCGCGCGCCACCATGCGTCGAAGGGGGCGAGTTGTGCGTGGGAGAAGGATGGCTGCAATGCCTCGTAGCAGGGGAACGAGACGGAGGAGAGAAGAACCCCTTCCTCGATTCTGATGACGCGCGGCACATCTTCCGTGGAAGGGAGAGGGGAAAGAGAGATGTCGGGCGCTCCGAGCAGGCGAGGCTCGCCATCGCGAAGGGTGAAGAGGACCACGGTCGCCGAAGCGCTGCCGTGGCGCGTGGAAAACACCAGGCCCTCCTCCCGCTCGTCGTCGCTCAGCACGAATTCCATCCCTGGCAGCTCATCTTCCGTGGGAATGCCGAGAATGATCTTCCGGGCCTTGTCCTTCAGCGTGTCATCCTTCGCCGAGAGCTTCGTCGTTGCCTTGGCAAGTATCTCGGGATCGACCTTCAGTCGCTCCGACGTCCATGCCGCGTCGGGACGGTCGTACAGCTCGGTCACGAGCGCTCGGCAGGCTTCCGGCATGGACCATGTCACGGAGCCTTCCCGGACGATTGTTGCCGTTCGCGCGAGCGTCCCGGCGTCGTAGACATAGGCACTCGCTCCGAGCTCGAGCTTGTGGAGCTCGTCCGGTGTCGGCATCAGCAGATGGAGCACGGGACGCTGGTGACGGTATCGCTCCTCGGCCGGACGTGGGTGTCGCCAGAGCCGGCCGACGCGCTGCAGCAGAAGGTCGATCGGTGCCAAGTCGGAGATCATCGCGTCGAAGTCGATATCGACGCTCTGCTCGATCACCTGCGTCGCGATCACGATCATGCGTCGGGGGCGGTCCTGGCCGGCCTCCTTGCCGAGGATCTTCACCAGCGCGCTTTCGATCCTGTCCCGATCGTATCGCGTGTAGCGTGCGTGCAGAATCACGATCTCAGGGCCATCTTTCCCACACATCTCCCGGAGCATCCTCCAGGCCTCCTGCGCCTCGCGCACGGTGTTCCTGATCCAGGCGACGCAGCCGCCATCGGCCGCCAGACGGAGAGCGCATTCCGCTCCGACCTTCGTCCTATCGCTCATTGTCGCGGCGATCGGCTCGATAACGACCGGCGGCTTCTTGTACCTGCCGTCGGGCTCGGCGCCCTCGATGTCGTAGTGGCGTGCCGTGGCGCCGGCCATGAAGTGGACGATCTGCGGATATGGATCGAGCGCCGGGTCGGTGCCGTCAGTCGAAGCCTCACCGCCATAGGATCGAATGAGCTCGTTTCCGAATGTTCGCGGGAGCGTGGCCGACAGAAGGATCACCTTGCAGCCGAGGAGTCGAAGCCACTCGAGCAGCCTGATGATCACCGTGTTCATGTAGCTATCGTAGGCGTGGATCTCATCCAGCACGACGACCTTATCGGCCAGCGCGAAGAGCCTGACGAACGCGTGCTTGGCGCTGATGGCGCCGAGCATGGCCTGATCGATGGTGCCGAGCCCGACACCCGAGAGGAGCAGCCGTTTCGAGGATTGCAGCCAGGAGGGGGCTATCAGCTCGGAAGGGGGAGTCACATCATCCCGATATCGCGCGGCTCGTTCGCGGGAGCGCTCGAAGCGTTCGAGGATGGAGCGATACTCCTTCTTGAATCTCCTGGCCCCATGCGCGAGCGCGAAGCTCATGGTGCTTCCATCGGCCGCCACGTTGAGCGCGAACGCCTGGAGCCGGTCGAGCAGCGCGTTCGCCGATGCCTGCGTCGGCAGCGCGAAGTATACTCCGTGAGCGTTGTCGTGCTCGATCGCCATCGCCGCCAGGAAGAGCGCGATCTCGGTTTTGCCGAGTCCCATCGGTGCTTCCACGATCACCATCTCGGCGCCGGGCTCGACACCGAACGGAATCCTCTCGGTGAGCCGCTGAAGCGGATGGAGCTGCTCGAAGCCGAAGAGCGAGCGATAATCGCGGGGCCTGGCATCGAACCGCGCGATCAGTCCGGCCGCGGTAAGCAGATCGTCGGCAAGCCCGCGTCGGCGAAGGCTCGCGAGATATTCTCGCGTGGACTCCGGATCGGTGACTTTCGTGAAGGTGAACGTGTCCGATTGCGAGCCGAGCCAGTCGGCGACCGCCGTGAATCCGGCCAGGAGCATCACGAAGCCGGGAGTGCTCAGTTGATCGACCGCCGGAGGGGTCTCGGCGGGCATCCCGAACAGTTCCGACAACGCGCTCACCATGCCGATTGCCATCTCGGTCTCCCAACCGTTCATCATGGGGCGATATCCGAGCTCGTCGACCTGATAGATCTTGCCGTGATG
>JBEHWX010000040.1:0-47641 GCA_048498995.1 Bacteroidota bacterium | reverse complement strand
AAGCGGATCGAGGCTCGCCTGCACGATCTCTTTCCGGACCGCTGGATTCCGCTCTACACCATGGTCACCTTCACCACGATTCCCTACGCCGAGGCGCGCGCACGCGCGCGGAACCAGGATCAGCTGCTCGACACGCTCGGGCTCGACCGCGTGGAGGAGGCGATCGACAACGGCGCCGAGAGCGCCGCGGCGCTCCTGTTCGGCAGCGGCGAGACCGTCAGCGCGTGATCGCGTACCGGCGCTCGCGTACCGGCGCGGCGGCTTCGATCATCCAGCGGGCGGGGACGGCGGACGTTCCCGCCCGCGGTCGTTTCTCGCGCAAGAATCTTTGCGACGGAGAACTCTTTCCGGCGCTCCGTTGTTCTGCTGTGAGAACCGAATTCCAGCGTTCAGGAAGTCATGAGAATCTCAGTCAACATCCTCCTCGCTCTCGTTGTGATGGCGGGAGCCGCATCGGCGCAATCGGCATACGCGCAATCCGCTTCCACGCAATCCACCCGCTCCGGTGAACAGGCGATCGGCATCGTCGGCCAGGTGATCGATCAGGCGACGCAGGAGCCGGTGGTCGGCGCCACCGTGCAGGTGCTCGATACCCGCGCCGGCGCCGTGGCCGACCGCGAGGGGCGCTTCAGGATCGGCGGGCTGCCGGCCGGCACCTATCGCGTCCGCGCAAGCGCCGTCGGCTATGAGCCGGTCGTCCGCACCGATATCGTCGTCTCCAACGTCCGCCCGTACGACCTGACCATCGAGCTGCGCCAGAGCGCGACGCAGGGAAAGGAGGTGGTGGTCCGTCCGGAATACTTCGAGAAGAGCGCCGACGCGGCCGTCAGCCAGCTTACCCTCTCCAACGAGGAGATCCGTCGTCTCCCCGGAGGGTTCGAGGACGTGGTGCGCGCAATCTCGGCGCTGCCCGGGGTGGCGCAGGTCTCCAACTCCCGGAACGATCTGCTGGTGCGCGGCGGGGCTCCCTCGGAGAACCTCTACCTGATCGACAACATCGAGGCGCCGAACATCAATCACTTCGGCACCCAGGGCTCCGGCGGCGGGCCGCTCTCCTTCATCAATCTGGACTTCGTCAGGAGCACGACCTTCAACACCGGCGGCTTCGGCGTCCGCTACGGCGACAGGATCTCGAGCGTGCTCGACATCGCCCTGCGCGACGGACGCGACGACCGGCTCGGCGGGAAGGCCACGATCTCCGCCACGCAGTTCGGGCTCAACCTGGAAGGGCCGTTCTCCGAGCGCGGGAGCTTTCTCTTCTCGGCCCGCCGCAGCTATCTGGACCTGATTTTCCGCGCGGCCGGGCTGGCGTTCGTGCCGGAGTACTGGGACTTCTTCGGCAAGGCCGATTACCGGCTCTCCTCCGGCGATCGGCTCTCGGCGGTGGCCATCGGCGTGGTCGACCGCATCCGCCGCTTCGATCGCGACGAGGACGACCGGTTCGACAACTCCCGGATCCTCGACAACTCGCAGGATCAGCTCGTGGCCGGCGTCACCTGGAAGCACCTGTTCGAGGGGGGCTATCTGAACGCCACGCTCGGGCGCACCCTCGTTGCCTACCGCTTCGGACAGGCCGACACGCTCGGACGCCCGATCTTCCGGAATCGCTCCACCGAGGACGAGCTGAATCTCCGCGTGGACGCCGCGCTCCTCCCGGATCCGGCCACCGAGATCTCCTTCGGCGCGCAGGGACGCGCGATCCGGCTCGATGCCGAGATCTTTCTCGACGCTCCCGGCGCCTCGCTCGACGTGGCGCCGAACGACAACTTCACCAAGGGGGCGGTCTACGGACAGATATCGCGGCTCTTCTTCGACGCGCTCCGGATCAACCTCGGCGGACGTCTCGATTATTTCTCCGGCATCGAGCATGGCCTGATGCCGGCGCTGCGCGCCTCGCTGAGCCAGGCGCTCGGCGGGATGACGACGCTCAACCTGAGCGCCGGCCGCTATTACCAGACGCCTTCCTATATCTGGCTGGCCGCCAACGACGCCAATCGCCGGCTCGACGGTATCAGGACCGACGTGGCGGTGGCCGGGCTCGAGCGGGTGCTCGCCGAGGATCTGCGGGTGAGCGTGGAGGGCTACTACAAGCGCTACGCGGACTATCCGGCCAGCCTCGGGCGTCCCTACCTGGTGCTGGCCAACACCGGCGCGGACTTCGGCGGCGCCGACGACGGGTTCGCCTCCTTCGGGCTGGAGCCGCTCGGCAGCGTGGGGCGCGGGCGCGCCTACGGCGTGGAGCTGCTCCTGCAGAAGAAGCTCTCCGAGATCCGCTGCTACGGCACCGCGAGCCTTTCCTGGAACGTCTCCCGCTTCACGCCGCTCGACGGCATGGAGCGCCCGAGCAGCTTCGATCAGCGGGTGATCTTCAACGTGAGCGGGGGCTATCAGCTGAGTGACGAATGGGAGTTCGGGGTCAAGTTCCGCTACGCCTCAGGGCGCCCCTACACGCCGATCGACGCGACCGGCGATCCGAGCTTCGGCTATCAGGTGGTGAGCCGGTACAACGCCGAGCGGCTGGCCGCGACCCACGCGCTCGACGTGCGCGTGGACCGGCGCTGGGCGGTCGGCGACTGGAGCCTGATCACCTACGTCGACGTGCAGAACATCTACAATCGTAAGAATCAATCCCCTCCGCGCTGGAACGCCCGCACCCGCTCCGGCCAGATCGAGGAGAGCGCCATCGGCATCCTCCCCTCGATCGGCGTCAGCGCGGAATTCTGAATCACTCCATGCGCCCCCTCCCCGGATCTCCTCGGCGATGCCTCGCGGGAGGGGGCGGCCGGCTTTTGCGCCGCGCCATTCGGCATTCTCGCCGCCGTTGATCTATCTTGCGGCTCTGTCGTCCTCAACCGAACAATCCGCACCCGCATGAAGATCATGATCATCGGCGTCGGCCTGATGGGCCCCGCCGCCGCCTACAACGCCGCCATCGATCCGGCCGTTACCGACGTCACCATCTGCGACGCCGATGCCGCGCAACTGGAAGCCTGCCGCGCCAAGCTCGAAGCGCTCGGCGTCGGCGGGAAGATCCGGCCGCTCCAGCTCGACCTGGGGGACGCCGAGCGCGCCGCCCAGGCGATGTCCGGCCAGGACGCGATCCTGACGGCGCTCCCCTGGACCGTGAGCATGCTCGCCTTCCGCGAGGCGATGTCGGTCCGCGTGCCGGTGGTCGATCTGGCCATTCCGGACGAGGAGGAGCGCGCGCGGCTTCGGAGCGAGGCGGAGGCCGCCGGCAGCCTGCTGCTGATCGGATGCGGACTGGAGCCGGGGCTCACCGAGATCATGGCTCGCCATCTGGCCGCGCGGCTCGACAACGTGGAGGAGCTTCGGATCCACTGCGGAGGCATCCCGGAGCATCCCACCGGACCGCTCGGCTACCGGATCGTCTTCGGCGGCAAGCAGCTTCCGCTGCGGCGCATTCCGGCCCTGGTGGTCGCCGACGGCGAGCCGTCGTTCGCCCCGCGCTATTCCGAGGTGGAGACGATCGGCTTCGAGGGAGTGGGGGAGTGCGAGTCGTGGAACGAAGGGGTGATCCCCTGGCTGCTCGACCTTCCGGAGCTGGCCGGACTTCGCCGCGCCACGCAGAAGACCGTCCGCTGGCCCGGCTATGCCGCCAAGGCGACCGTGCTGAACGACCTCGGCCTGCTCGGCACCGATCCGGTGACGGTCGACGGCGTGCAGGTGATTCCGAAGCGCGTGGTCGACGAGGTGCTCTTCCCGCACGTGAAGCTGCAGGAGGGGGAGCACGACATCACCCTGTTCCGCGTCGAGGTGATCGGCACCAGGGATGGGCAGCCGGTGACGCTCGGCGCCGACATGGTCGACCGCTACGACGAGACGCTCGGCTTCACCTCGATGGCCCGCACCACCGCGTTCACCGGCGCCATTGCCGCGCGGATGATCGCGGCGGGGGAGATCACCGAGACCGGGCTTCAGACGCCGGAACTGATCTTCACCGGCGCGCGCTTCGATCGCCTGATCGAGGAGCTGGCCGCGGTGAACATCCACTTCGACTACTACCGGATCGACGGTCGGAACGGCCAGCGGGTGAAGGAGGAGGCGTGAGGCGGGAGTATCGTTACGGCGAGGATGCCCGGGAAAAGCTGCGGCGGCGCTCGCGTCGTGTCATGCCGATCCTCTTCATCGCGATCTTTATCCTGGTGGCCCTGTCGCAGTACTGGAATGGAGCCCGTATCGACGGAGTGCTTCCCCTGATTCCATACGCGGCACTGATCATCATCTACTTCTTCGTGTACGCGCGTGCCCGCAGGCAGAGCGAATCCGTGCTCGACTCCCTGTCGTTCGTGCTGACCGATGATGAAATCATGCGCCAAGGGTCGTTCCCGATGTCCATTCGGTTATCGGATATCCGGAAGGTGGAGGTCGATGGGAAAGGAGATCTTCACGTCCAATCGGCCAGCGCGAGGCTCGACATCCCGTCGGGACTCGACGGCATCGACGAGCTGCGCGCCGAGCTTGGGCGCGTCGTCGGAGGGCTTGCTCCGAGTACCGGCCATGCTGGCAACGAGCGGCTTCTCACGGTATTCTCGGTTGTGGGAGTGCTGGCATTCTTCTCCCTCTTCTTCTTCACCGCGCCGGCCGTTGTCGTGCCTCTGGCGATCGTGGCCGTGGCGTGGATCGTGGTGGCCATACTGCATATGCGTCGCGTCGGAGGGGAAGGGAGCCTGTCGAGGCGTCAGATGGTGATGATTGGGGGGATGGGGGCCGTTGCGATCCTGCGAGCATTGGTCGCGCTCGGCGTTTTTCACTGAACTTCGATCATCCGACACCGCGCATGAACGAGTTCCCGCTGACACCCGAGGCCGCCGGCGCGCTCGCGCGCAGGTCGTCGCTCACCGTGCTGCTGTTCGTCGGCGTGTTCGGCATCATGCTCTTCCTCCCGGTGCTGAACAGTCGCGGGCTCGTCGACGATCGCAACGGGATGATCGCCGCCGCGCTGGTGATCATCCCCTTCGTCGTCATCTTCATGATCGTGTTTCCGATCATGACCGCCCGAAGCGCGCGCTCGACGCGGTACATCCTCCAGAACGATCGGCTCGTTCGCGCCAGAGGCAAAAGAACGGATCGCGCAATCCTCTTCGCAACGGTCGACCATGCCGAGCGTGACGCGGGCGGCGAGATGATCCTGCGCGGAATCGATGGAAGAGTGCTGATCGATATCCCGGACGGGATCGAGAACGGCGAGGCTCTGCGCGCGGAGATCGGCCGGCGCTTTTCGGTCATGCCCCGGATCTACATGAGCCTTGCCGAGAAGTATCCCACGCTCTTCGGCGTCGGGTTCGGCGCCATCTTCCTGGTGGCGCTGCTGGCGCGCACGCCGGCGATCGCGATCCCCACCGGTATCGCGGCCGTCATCCTCCTGGTGCGTGGCGCGTGGTCGGTCTCCAACGATCCGGCGGTGGCGCGGCCGCGGTTCCCATACTTGCGTGTGACGCTGGTTACCCTGGCGATCGGGGCGAAGATCTACTGGATGATCTCCTGAGCGGGCCCACCGACGCATCTCTTCCTCATCGGACACTCCATTCCAACGTGGCGCGCAGGACAATCCTCCATCATTGGGTCGGCACTTCCCGACGATTTCTCCGCAATGCCTTCCGTGCCCTGACAGAGTACCGGAACGGGCTGGCCGTGCTCGGCGCGCTCGCGCGCGGGAGCGCGCCGGCCACCGGGGTTCTGCGCGACGGCACCGAGATCACCGCTCCCGAGATCCGCACGCTCCTGGCCACCGTCCACGAAGTAGTGCGCGACCGCGCCTACACGCCGGTGGAGCTTCCGATCGGCCCGGCCGATGTCGTGGTGGATATCGGCGCGCACGTCGGCACCTTCACGCTCCACGCGGCGCGCGCCACCGCCGGCGCGGTGCATGCCTACGAGCCGATGCCGGAGAACGTGGCGCTGCTCCGCCGGAACGTGGAGCGCAACGGCGCGGCTAACGTGAGCGTCCACCGGGCGGCCGTCGGCGATCGGGAGGGGAGCTGTCGGATGCGACGTGGCGAGTACAGCGTCGGCGGAGCGCTCGCGGCCATCGGCGGCGCGGCCGGTGCCGAGCTCGAGGTGCCGATGGTGACGCTCGCCGCGATCCTGCGGGAGAACCGGCTGGAGCGTATCGATTTCCTGAAGGTCGATTGCGAGGGGGCGGAGGGGGCGTTTCTGAGCGCCGGCGCGGAGCTTCTGCCGAAGGTGGGGAAGATCGCCGTCGAGTATCACGACGGCTGGTCGGAGCTCGATCACGAGGAGCTTGCCGAGCTGCTCCGCGGCGCAGGGTTCCGCGTGCGCGTCCGTCCGGACCGCGATCCACGGTTCGGCTACCTCTACGGCGTGCGCGCCTGATCGCTCCGGCGGGCGAGCTGATGGCGCACCCAGCGACGGGCCATCCGTCGGAGCGGCTTCGGAAGGTGGGCCGGTGGGGTCGGCTCGTTCAGGAGCGCGCGAATATCCCCGCGGCGCTCCGCCTGGAGATAACGCTCCCGGAGCGCTTCCCACTCGAGGCGCAGATCGTGGCCGCGCGCGGCATCGCTGGCGGCGAATCCCGGGAGCGCGCCGTCGAGATCCCGACCGAAATGCTCGCGGAGATACTCCGGCAGGAGCGTATCGTCCTGTAGACCACCGATCGCCGTCTGGATGCCGATCAGATCATCGAGGAAGAGAGCGAGCTCGGGGGGATAGAAGGGGAGGAAGATCTCGAGGAGGTAGCGGACGTTGCGCGTGCGCCGCCGGAGCGCGTGGAGCGCCTCGATCTCCGGCGTGCTGGCCCCCCCGCGGACGCGCAGCCTCGGCGAGGGGATCAGCCAGGCGGGATGAACCCAGAGCCGCGCCAGCGGCGGCAGCAGCAGATCCGGCAGCACCGAGGTCATCGGCAGCGTCGCCACCGGATGCATTCTCGGATACGCCACCCATACGCCGAGCGCCTCCATCGTTCCGCGATACTTTCCGCCGTCGAGCATCCGCTCTACGCGCCGCAGCCGGCCGCGCCGGGCGTGGCGCACGTGCATCCGGATCATGTCCGCGGCGTCCCGCTCGGCGTCGGAGATTCCGGTCGCGGTCGAGCGGGCGATCGTCTCGTCGAGGATATCGTGATCGCGCAGCCGGCCGATCACGCGGGCAAAGCCGGCGAACCGCTCCGGGACGACCTTCCCGGGCATCCTGACGGCGGGGGCGAACAGCTCGAGCACGAACCGGAGCCGGCGGTGCGCCGCGCGCAGGCGCCGCACATCCTCCGGGGCCCAGCCGCCGCGCACGCGCTGCTCGGCCTCCAGGGCCTGCCGGTGAAAGCGCCCGATCACCAGCCAGGCCCAGTCGCCGAACATCCGGAATTCCGCCGGGTCGATCACGGTCACGATAATGATGTTGGAAGGGGGAACAGCCCGAACGGGCTTCCCGAACATACGACCTTGCCGCTGAACTTCGAGATCTGGCGTCGAACGCGCGATCTTCCGTATGTTCGCCCCGGCGTCCGCGTGGCACCTGCCCGTCCCGAGCACCGTCGACGCCTCTCCTCGGAGATATTCCCCGCATCGTCAACATCATTCCGAACCCAACGTCAGCGCCGCCCGCTCAGGATGCGCGCGCGCGTTCCGTCCGCGGTCTCCTCCGCGCGTAACGCGGCCGCGGCCGTCGGCGGCATATCGGAGCGTACACCATGTTCAAGGCCCGTTCTTTCGCCACTCTGAGCCTTCTTCTCTCCGGCGCCGCCATCACCGCGCACGCGCAGGGGAAGGGAGCTCCCGCGTCCGGCACCGCCGCGCCCGTCGCCCCGGTCACGTCCGCGACCACGTCCGCCACCGCGACCACGTCCGCCGCCGCGCCCAGGAGCGCCGCCCCATCCTCCTCTCCGGCGCCGATCTTCCAGACCGCCTACGCGGCCCTTTCCGGCCTCGAGCTCGACCCGACGAAGGTCGCGACCGTCGGCGGCTACATGCTCGAGCGGGATGTCGCCAGCTTCATGCTCGGCGAGGGGAAGCTCTATCTCTGCAAGCCGATCGGCGGCCGTGTCCGCGCCGCGCTCTTCGTCGGCACCGGAGAGCTCAACTTCACCCCTCCGACCGACGTGGAGCGGAAGCAGCTCGCCCGGTTCTATCAGGCCGAGGTGCTCCAGGCGGACGCCAAGGCGATCTTCCTCTACTTCGCCGACAGCACCTACGAGGAGCTGGCCGCCGATCTGACCTTCGAGAAGGGGACGCTCCCGGAAGGGGGGGCGAAGATCGTCGAGGAGGCGCTCGGCTACATGGGGGAGAGCTACGGGTTCCGCGACGAGCTGATCCGTCCGCTGCTGAACGACGAGCGCTCGCCCCTCTTCTACGCTCACGTGGTCCGCGGCGCCGCAGACCCGGTGATGTTCGAGGTCAACCCGTACGATCAGGAGGAGATCCAGCTCTACCGGAAGGTCTCCTCGGCGCGCGAGGGGTCGCTGTCGGAGCCGGTGAGCGAGTTCCACAAGCGGACCGATTACGAGAACGGCTATGAGATCCCCTACGAGGGGCGCGATCCGCTCGAGGTGGGTTCCTACACCATCCACGGCCGGATCACCAGCGGGATGGACTTCGCCGCGTCGGCCGAGATGAGCCTCCGCCGCGTCGGTCCGGGAGGGCCGTGGGCCTGCTTCTATCTCTACAACGACTTGAAGGTGGACAGCATGCGCTGGGCCGACGGCGCCCCGGCGACGTTCTTCAAGGGGCCGGACAATCCGTACCTCTGGGTCCGCGTGCGCGAGGGGGCCGATACCGCGATCCCGGCGCTCACCGCCTGGTACCGCGGCGAGGTGCTCGCGCGCAAGGTGGACTGGGTCTACCTCAAGTCCTCGATCGGCTGGTATCCGACCATCGGCTACAAGAAGAAGTCCCGGTTCGACCTGATCTTCCACACGCCGGCCCGAATGAAGTTCGCCTCGGTCGGCGACAACGTCTCCACGGCGAAGGAAGGGGACGAGCTGATCACGCACTGGATGTCCAAGGGGGCGATGCGCAACGCGTCGTTCAACATCGGCCCCTTCTCCGAGCGGGAGATCAAGCCGGATTCGCTCCAGCCGATCACCGTCTACATGACCAAGACCAGCCACAGCATGGTCGAGGAGGGGATCTCCTCCGGCAGCGACATGGACGCGCGCGTCGGCGACGACGTGAAGAACGCCGTGGCGCTCTTCACCTTCCTCTACGGTCCGGCCGACGCCGGGCATTTCTACGTCACCGAGATTCCCTACATGCATGGCGAGGCGTTCCCCGGCCTGATCCATCTGAGCGCCACCACGTTCGTGCGCGACGACGAATCCGGCTTCGATCAGCTCTTCCGCGCCCACGAGGTCGCGCATCAGTGGTGGGGGATCGGCGTCGACTTCCGCACCTACCACGATCAGTGGCTCAGCGAGGCGTTCGCCGAATACTCAGGGCTGATGTACATGCAGGCGGCGCTGAAGCAGAACGACAAGTTCTTCAAGACCCTGCGCAACTACCGCGACCGGATCGTGAACAACCGGAAGACGCTGATCGGCAACGGCCAGGAGTCCGGCCCCATCTGGCTCGGCTCCCGCACCGAAAGCAGCAAGACCGATGGGGATTACGACCTGATCGTCTACCGCAAGGGAGCCTGGGTGCTCCACATGCTCCGCGGCCTGCTGCTGGACAACCGGACGATGAAGGAGGACAAGTTCCGGGAGATGATGCGTGACTTCTATCAGACCTATCGCGGAGGGGAGGCCGGAACGGAGGATTTCCAGAAGATCGTCGAGAAGCACGTCGGCGTGGACATGGGCTGGTTCTTCGATCAGTGGGTCTACGGCACCGCCGTCCCGACCTACGCGTTCGCCTACAACGTGACGAAGACACCGGAGGGGAAGTACCAGGTCTCGATCCGGGTGGACCAGAAGGATGTGCCGGCCGACTTCAAGATGTACGTGCCGGTGAAGGTGGATTTCGGCGACAAGGGCTCGGTGCGCGACCGGATTCTGGTGACCGGACCGAGGACCGAGCTGACCCTGCCGCTGATGCCGTACGAGCCGGAGAAGGTGATCTTCAACGATCTGGAATCGGTGCTCTGTCAGGTCGAGGAGGTCTCCTGGTGACATTCCTCCGGGGCGGCCGGGTCCGGCCACCTGGCCGGGAGTGCCGGGAGTGCCGGAAAGGCCGGGGGGAGGGGGAGATTTGGCGATTCCCGGCCGGACGGGAGTGACTATATTGGGTATCCGGCCCGCTCGAGCCGTTCGAGAACGGGCCGGTTCGCTGCTCCGGTGGCCGACCTCCATCCCGCGATCGCCGTGGCGCGCCCGGGGCGGGGATGCCGGAGCCACGCACCGGGAGTACTCCCTCGTTCCCCCGCTCCGGGGAGGCGGCCCGGCCGCCGGCAGGAGCTTCGCACGCATGAACGCACAACAGACGGAACTCTGGACGGTCATGCGCCTCATCACCTGGGGCGCGGACTTCTTCAGAAAGAGGGGAATCGACTCGCCGCGGTTGACGATCGAGCTGATGCTGGCGCATCTGCTCAAGCTGACCCGGTTCGACCTCTATCTCCAGTTCGACCGCCCGCTGAAGGAGGAGGAGCTGGTGAAGCTGAGGGAGATGGTGAAGCGCCGCGCCAACCGCGAGCCGCTGCAGTACATCCTCGGCGTGGCCCATTTCTACAAACGCGAGTACGCGGTGACGCCGGCCGTGCTGATTCCCCGCCCGGAGACCGAGCTGCTGGTGGAGGAATCGCTCCGCCGCGCCCCGTCGCTCCGCTGCCTCGATATCGGCACCGGCTCCGGCTGCATCGGCATCACCGTGGCGCTGGAGCGTCCGGAGACGGAGGTGGTCGCCATCGATGCCTCCGACGACGCGCTGGAGGTGGCGCGCATCAACGCCGAGCGCCTCGGCGCCAGGAATATCGTCTTCAGACAGATCGACATCTTCGACGATCAGGCGATGAGCGAGATCGGCTCGTTCGACATGATCGTCAGCAATCCCCCCTACATCCCGGCCGTGGAGATCTCCGCCCTCGAGCCCGAGGTGCGCGAGCACGAGCCGCACCTCGCCCTCACCGATTTCGACGACGGCCTCCGCTTCTACCGGCGGATGCTGGAGCTCTTCCCGCGCCTCCTCCGGTCGCACGGCAACGTCTTTCTCGAGGTCGGCCACGGCCAGTCCCGGGAGCTGAGGAAGATCTTCCAGCAGGGGGGCTATGGCGTCGACATTCTCACCGATCTCGACAAGATCGAGCGGATTCTCTGGGTTCAACGGACATGATCCTCCGCGCCCCACGCGGCGGAGACGAGCGGCGGAGACGAAACGAAGCGATGAAAGCAGTGGTGCAACGGGCGCGCGGCGCCTCGGTGACGGTCGACGGCGAGGTGGTCGGCGCGATCGACCGCGGAATGGTGGTGCTTCTCGGCGTCGGCCACGACGACGACGAGGCCCATGCCGCGTCGCTGGCGCGGAAGGTGGCGGCGCTTCGGCTGTTCCCGGACGAGAAGGATGTTCCGAATCTGTCGCTGCTGGACACCGGCCTTTCGGCGCTGGTGGTCAGCCAGTTCACGCTGATGGCCGATACCCGCAAGGGGAACCGCCCGAGCTACGTGGCGGCCGCTCCTCCGGAGCAGGCCGAGCGGCTATACGAGCACTTCGTGGCCCGGCTGCGCGCCGCGATCGGCGCCGATCGCGTGGCCACCGGACGCTTCCGCGCCATGATGGACGTGGCATTCGTGAACGAGGGGCCCTTCACCCTCCTCCTGGAATCGAAGGTCTGATGCGGCGTGTACCGCTTCGAGCGGCGCGCTTGGCCGGGCATCCGGCCGCGATGCTCTTCTGCGCGCTTCTGCTGGCGGCGGCTCCCGGATCGCTCGTCGCGCAGTCGCCGGGAATGGGGGAGCTCCGGTCGGAGCATGTCCTGCTCGCGGCTCCCCGCGGAGGGGATTGCGCGCGGATCCTCTCGGAGCTGGAGCGGGCCTACCGCGAGGTGCGGCGCTTCGGCCTGACGGTGCCGCCGACGGTCCGCACCGTCTGCTACGCGACCACGGCCGACTACATCCGGGGCTCCGGCGGGAGCGGCTATCAGCTGGCGATGGCGCGCCAGGGGGTGATTCACCTGCAGCCGTACGCGCTCCTGCTCCGGCGGGGAGGATTCGCCCGCGCGATCGTGCACGAGATGGCGCACGTGGCGCTGACGCCGGCCGCCGCCGCGGGGCTTCCCCGGTGGCTGAACGAGGGTCTGGCGATGTCGGTCGCGGGGGAGAAGGCGCCGGAGTCGATGAAAGTGCGGACGCTCGCGGAGCTGGAGCGGGTGCTGGAGCGTCCGGGAAGCTGGGCGCGGGCGCGCTCGGCCTACGGCACGTCGGAGCGGCTTGTCGGGCGACTGATCGGCGCGATCGGCAGGAGCGGGGTGATCGATCTGGCGCGTCGCGTCGCTGCCGGGGAGGGGTTCGAGGGGGCGTTCCGCCGGCTGGTGAAGGTCGATCCGGCCGCCTGGGGGCGACGCGAGCTGGTCCGATGACCGGCCCGACGGAAAGCGCCTCCGCGGCTCCTGCAAATTGCAGGAGTCCGAGGATCACCGATTGGTTTCTTGCAAGACCCTCATCTGAGAAATATTTTAAAACGCTCTGAAATCCGCGTTTTCCGATTGGTACGGAAATATCAATAGAGAGAATCAAGTACAGGAGAGATCACGCCAATGCTGACACCCAGGGTGAGCACGACAATCGATGGAGCCGTCAAGATCCTCGCGCTGCGGGGAGAGTTCATCGGCGGCAAGGAGACCGACGACCTTCGGGACACCCTCGCGAAGGAGGCCGATGCCGGGACGCAGAATCTTCTGATCGACCTGGCCGGGGTTTCTTACCTCAACTCGACGGCACTCGGCGTTCTGATCGCCGCTCACACCAACTTCTCCAAGCGTGGCGGGCGCATCGGGCTGTGCAACGTCTCGAAGAACATCGAGAACATCTTCGTGATCACGAAGCTGGCGCTGGTGTTCAACATCTTCAACTCGGCCGACGAGGGAGTCAAGGCCCTCAATAGCGCGGCCTGAGCCGACGGCTCCGACCATCCCGGCTTCAGCCATCCCGACTTCAGCCATCCCGGCTTCAGCCATCCCGGCTCCAACCGGATCGGCTCGATCGACCATCGACATCGTCGGCTCTCCGTGACGCGGGAGCCAACCACGAACGGGCGGCGCTCGCCCGGAATCCGTCCGCGGACCGCGAGCGTGGCTTTCTCGAGCCGACGCACCTGAATGACGGCGCGTGCCGGCCCATCCGCCAACGGCACCCGGCCCGGGCGGACGACATCAAGCGACTTCAGTCCAATTCTTCATATCAACGTTTCAATTCCTAGGAGAGCCATGAAAAGCAAGTTCTTTGTGATCGGCGTCGTGGTCGCCTGCCTGGCGGTCGGATTTCTGATCTTCTTCTTCGTGTTCGGCGATAAGAGCCACTTCGTCGATGCCGCCAAGAAGGAGCCGAAGCCGGGCGATCTGATGGGGTCGGTCTACACGGGCGGTCCGCTGGTGGCCATCCTCCTCGGCCTTACGCTGATGGTTATCACGTTCATCGTCGAGCGTCTGTTCTCGCTGTCGCGCGCCCAGGGCCGCGGTCCGCTTCCGGCGTTCCTCCGTCGCGTCAACGAGCATCTGACCGCCGGCAACATCCCGGCCGCGATCGACGAGTGCAACAAGCAGCGCGGCTCGGCCGCCAACATCCTCCGCTCCGGCCTCGAGCGCTACGAGCAGGTGAAGAACGACCCGGCCTACGATCCGGAGAAGAAGCTCGCCGAGGTCAAGCGCGCCGTCGACGAGGCCACCGGCCTTGAGACCCCGCTGCTGGAGAAGAACCTGATCGCCCTTT
This sequence comes from Bacteroidota bacterium, assembly GCA_048498995.1. GTDB lineage: Bacteria > Bacteroidota > Ignavibacteria > OLB7 > OLB7 > JBEHWX01. The sequence continues at coordinate 33,813 of JBEHWX010000040.1, read as the reverse complement.
CGACGATCGCCTCGATCTCGACGATGATCGGCCTGCTCGGAACGACGATCGGCATGATCCGCGCCTTCCAGGCTCTGGCCTCCTCGGGCCAGGCCGCCTCGGCCGTCCAGCTGTCGATCGGTATCTCCGAGGCTCTGATCAACACGGCCGGTGGTCTGACCGCCGCCATCCTCTCGATCGTCTCGTACAACTACTTCACGAACAGGGTCGACAATTTCGTCTACATGATCGAAGAGTCCACGCTCTCGATGATGGAGATCCTCACGGTCCGTACGAAGTAAGTTCCACACCTCCTGTCCGGAGAAGACGAGTAGATGGCACACAAACCGAAACGAGTCGGGTTTCAGCTCGACATGACGCCGCTGGTCGACGTTGCGTTTCTCCTTCTGACGTTCTTCATGTTCACGGCGAAGTTCAAGTCGGACGCCGAGAACGAGCAGAAGTTCGAGATCAAGCGACCCGTCGCCTCGGCCGATACCACCAAGCTCCCGGAGGTCGGCACCGCGATCGTCAAGATCGCCATCGACGACAAGGGAGGAGATACGACGATGTGGTATGCGGTGACCAACGAAAAGGATCGCGCTCCGATCTTTTCGGTCGTCCCGGGGATCACCCCCGAGGAGGCCGAGAAGCGGGCCCAGATCCAGGTCCAGGATACCAGCGTCCTCGGCGCCCTCGTGCTGGCGAGCCGTCGCCAGAACAACAAGATGAAGTTCGCCATCGATGCCGATAAGCGGATCGATTACGGCCGCGTCGAGAAGGTGATGAACACCTTCCGCTCGCAGGGGGCGACGATCTTCAACTTCGTCACCGTCAGTCAGTCGCAGGGCTGATGCTGCGTCCGCATGATAACTGAACACACGACGCTATCAGGAGCATTGAACAATGGGTGCAGTTGATTTAGGTGGCGGCGGACGGAGTCACAAGAAAGGCGGCGGAGCCAAGAAGCCGAAGCGTATCGGGTTCAAGCTCGATATGACGCCGCTGGTCGACGTGGCCTTCCTGCTGCTGACCTTCTTCATGTTCGCGACGACGATGAGTCAGCCGCAGATCATGGAGATGTCCGTTCCCCCGGATATTCAGACGAACATCGACGTGCGTGCCTCGGAGCTGTTGAACGTCTTCGTCCGCAACGACGGCAAGGTGTTCTACAGCACTGGAATCGAGCCGGGCCGCTTCACGCCGATCTCGGTCCAGGAGCTGCACAGCTTCGCCGTGCAGAAGAACGCCGAGAAAGGGAACAAGCTGATCACGGTGCTCAAGGTCGATCCCCGCGCCAAGTATGCTCGCCTGGTCGATGTGCTCGACGAGCTGAACCAGGCCGAGGGGGACCTGACCGACAAGTACCGTCACGAGAACATGAAGCGCGAGCGTCGGTTCTCGATCGTTCCCATGGAAGACAACGATAAACAGGAGCTAGCCAAACTATGAGCATACCGGAGAAACTCCGCTACGGAGCCGCCGAGCTCAAGTCGATGTACAATCGGAATCTTGGGCTGGCGTTGGCGATCTCCGTGGGCTTTCATCTGGCCCTGATCGGGATCTACGTCTTTGGGCTCAACATCGGCAAGGCCGGTTCCGACGGTAAGGCTGCCCCGATCGCGAAGATCAAGCTGACGAACATCGCTCCTCCGCCGGCGGCCGACAACACGCCGCCTCCTCCTCCGCCGATGATCCCGCCGCAGCTTCAGACCGGCGGGTCGGGCAATGGTGGTGTCGCCGCCCGCGCCGGTAACCCGGTGCCGGTCCCCGACGCCCTCATCGCCCCGGACGTGAAGGAGTTCGCCACGACCACCGAGATCGCCGTGGCCACCCCCGAGGGGGGCGACGGCACCGGATTCAGCATCGGAGATGGTGACGGCCTCGGCGCCCCGGTCGATATCGGCAACGGCGTGAAGGTCGAGACCAAGGAGGAAGTTCCCGAGCCGGATGAGTTCATCCCGGTCGAGGAAGAGCCGGTCTTCGATTACGACGCCCTCAAGGCGAAGGTCAAGTACCCGGATATCGCCAAGAAGAACGGCATCGAGGGGCAGGTGGTGCTTCAGGTCTACGTGAGCAAGACCGGCAAGCCGACCCAGATCCGCGTCGCCTCCAGCGACTCGAAGTTCTTCGACGAGCCGGCCAAGGATGCCGTGATGCAGACCGCGTTCAAGCCGGCGATCCAGAACGGAACGCCGATCGGAACGTGGGTCACCATCCCGGTCAAGTTCCAGCTCAACTGAGTACGACGCGTTCTTTTCAAGAGTGCCCTCCAGATGGAGGGCACTTTTTGTATAGACCCCAATCATTCCTACTTGGAGGAAAGTCGTATGACGCTACCGCATCAGCTCTCGCCCCGCGCGCGAGCACATCCCATCACCCCCGACGGCATTTCCCGCTTCTCCCGAGCCCAGGAGCTCGACCGCTCCGACCGGACGCTCGCCGTCGCGTTCGTTCTCTCGATCGGCGTGCACGTGGCGCTGATCGCCCTCTACGTCGGGTTCAATTCGTTCGCGAGCGTCGGCATCGCCACCCCCGGCGGCGGCCACGGGCCAGGGAAGGGGATCACCTGGAGCGTGATCGGCGGCGCGGGAGCGGCCCGATCCCAGGAGCGGCCCGCCGAGGTATCCATGGATTGCCACGGCATTCGCAAGGGGGAGCGCATCGGGTCGCGCGCCGGCGTTCCGGTGGCCGTGGCCGATCCGAGGATCGACTCGACCCCGGAGACGCATCCGGCCTTCGCCCTCGACGGAGGGGGCTTCAGCGTGGGAGTCGACATGCATGGCCCCGCCACCGACACGAGCACGCTCGGCCAGCTTCTCGATCCGCCGCTGGACGACATTCACCACGACCATTCGGATCATGATCCGATCGAATTCAGGCCGGTCGAGGAGGAGTTCTTCGACGGCGTGGAGCCGCGCGTCGATCTGGCGGAGCTGGCGAGGAACATGGTCTATCCCGATCTGGCCCGTCGTCTCGGGGTGCAGGGGATGGTGGTGATCAAGGCGCTGATCGACGAGCGGGGGAGGGCTTCGGTGGCGAAGGTCGAGGTCAGCGACAACCGTCTGCTCGATCAGGCGGCGCTCGATGCCGTGCGCAACACCCGCTTCACGCCGGGGAGCCGCAACGGCACGGCCGTGCCGGTCTGGATGGCGATCCCGGTGAAGTTCCAGCTTCAGTGAGAGGCCTCCGCCGATGAGAGGCCGGTCGAGCGCGCCATGAAGGCCACGCCATGAGGGCCGCCCAGTGAGGGCCACGCCATGCATGGGCGCGCCATGTGAGGTCGCTCGCGATCTCGGGCGATGATGGATCGAAAGCTTCGGGGCGGAGAGGGAGCTAGCCTTCGCTCCGGAGCCGTCGATCACCAGCGCCCGTCGACGACACGCGCCTCCTCCGTGGATGGCTCTCGACGGAACGTCTCGTGATTCTTCGTTACGTGTTAAAAATGCGCGCGCCGATCTCGGCTCTGTTCCGGAGGAGACCGTATTTTTGCGAGGCTCTACCCTCCTGAAGCGCGCTCAAACCAGGAGAAGATGATGAACTCCAATCTCCACTGGATCGGGTATGTGCTCGGCGGCGCCATGGTGATCGCCGGCCTGCTGGTCCTCTCCGGATTCTTCATCCTGCGCTGGGAGCAGGGGGGAGAGGGGGGAAGCATGCTGCGCACGGTGTTCGGCATCGTCCTGCTGCTGTTCGGGATCTATCGAATCGCCCTGACGACGATGCAACGTCGCAGGAAGGAGCGTGAGGAATGATCGACGCATCGAAGCCGCTGACGCGGCTCCTCTTCATGACGTTCTGCGCGGCCGTGCTCGCCTTGGTCGGGTGCGAGCCGCCGAATCCGAACGCGAACACACCTACCTCCGGCCATCTGATTCTCTTCGTCGACGATGAGTACGCGCCGCTGGTCGCCTCGCTGATCGACACGTTCAAGGTCCGGAGCCCGAACGCCCGGATCGACGTGCGGGTGGTGAGCGCGCGCGCCGGCATGCAGGGGTTGCTCGACTTCCGCGGCGCCCCGACCAGCGACACCTCCTCGGCCTACGCGGCCCTGATCGGACGGCGGCTGCTGCCGGACGAGCGGGACGTGATCGCCAAGGCTGGTCTCGACCTGAAGGAGTATGTGATCGCGCACGACGGCCTTGCCGTGGCGGTGGCCGCCTCGTCGCCGATGCAGACCACGACGGTCGAGCGGCTCTCCGGCGCGCTGAAATCCTCCGGAGGGGCGGTCACGCTCGACTCCGCGCTCGGCGCCATGCCGCTCGTCTTCAACCTCACCGATCAGAACTCGTCGACCTTCGCGGTGGTGCGCCAGTTGATCGGCGGGGGAAACGTGACGGCGCCGGCGCACTACTTCGCGACGGCGGACTCGGTCCTGGCGCGGGTGGCCTCCGGCGACGGCATCGCGATTCTTCCCTGGACGCTGGCGCAGCGCGACAGCGCCCGGGTTCGGACGCTCCGCCTCGGCTCGATCGATTCGGCCGGGCAGGTGGTGGCGCCGGTGCGGGTGCATCCGGCCACGCTGGTCACCGGAGCCTATCCGCTGAAACAGTCTCTGATCGGCTACACGTTCTCGGGAGCCAATTCGCTCGCGGTCGGCTTTCTTGCCTGGCTCTCCCGCAGCCAGGACGCGCAGTACTATCTGGCGCGGCATGGAATGCAGCCGGAGAACGTGAAGCTCCGACTGGTGATGCCGACCGACGAGGACCAGTAGTTACGGTACGTTACGATCTTATCGGGCCCGGCGATCAAGCCTATCGGGTATTCGATCGTCAACACCGATGGAACGCCGATCTGGTAACCTGGCTCAACGATGACGTGTAGCTTATCTACGCACGAGGATCGCACAGGAATCCTTTTACCTCTCAGAACGACAAGAACGATCATGCACTATTTCCCGAGCCGTGCCGCGTCGATTGCGGTTGTTCTCCTTGCGGCGCTGCTGGCCCCGCTGACCATGTCCGCGCAGGGAAGCGCGCGCGCCCGCGCGCAGGCGGCGGTTGCCGACAGCAACTATACCGAGGCGGCACGCCTGTATGACGAGGCGGTCAAGGAGTCGCCGAAGGACAAGGCGGTCTGGGTCGAGGCGGGTGACGTGAACATGGAGCTCGACCGGTACATGGCCGCCCGGACCGATTACGAGCATGCCGCCGACATCGACGGCAAGGATCCGGCGGTGCTCCGGAAGCTCGGCCTCTCCTACTCCGCGCTCGGCGACAACCCGAAGGCGGTCGAGGCGATCCGCAAGGCGATGAAGTACGACGCCAGCTCCGTCGAATCCTATCTGGCGCTCGGCACCGCGCTGATCAACGCCGGCAAGGACTCCCTCAACAACGCGGAGCTGACGCTGATCACCGCCGGCCAGAAGTATCCGAAGTCGGCCGAGGTGCTGGTGGCGCTCGGCGATCTCTACTTCGCGCGCGGCGTCTACGAGCTGGCGCAGACCAAGTACGAGGAGGCGCTGCAGCAGAACGCCAACCTCGTCGAGCCCCGTGTCCGCCTCGGACGCTCCTATCGCGAGCTGGCCAAGCGCGCACCGTCGCTCGAGGAGGCCAACCCGCTCTACAACAAGGCGCTCTCGGAGTTCAACACCGTCACCGGCATGGCCCCGAAGAATGCCCGTGCCTGGTTCGAGCAGGGGGAGATCCTGATGCTGGCGCGTGAGTACGAGAAGGCGGGACAGACCTTCACGCAGTATGTGAAGCTTCGTCCGGAGGATCCGCGCGGCGACGTGATGCTCGGCACCGCGGCCTTCGAAGGGAAGTTCTATCCGCTGGCGATCGAGCCGCTGGAGCGGGTACTGACCAAGAGCGATTCGGTCTCCCGCGCGTTCGTCCCGCAGGCCCGTGGGATGCTGGCCAAGAGCTACTACGCCGCCAAGGAGTACGCCAAGGCGCGCGAGATGTACGGCATGCTTCCGGATACCGCGCTCGACCTCGAGTCGACGAAGCTCTACGGATCGAGCATCCTCCTCTCCGGCGGCGATACCGCCCGCGCGATCGGCCTCTACCGGAAGCTGCTGGACGCCAACCCGAACGACTGCAGCCTGAGCATGGGAATCGGCAACCTGCTCTATCAGATGAAGCGCTGGGACGACGTGATCGACGTCTTCACCAAGCGGATGGCCGCCTGCCCGAGCGAGCCGAAGGGGACGCCGTATCTGTACATCGGTCTGGCCAACTACACGCAGAAGCGGTACGACCAGGCGATCCAGGCGCTCAGCGGCTCCATCGCCGCCGACAGCTCGACGGTCCAGCCCTACTTCTGGCTGATGAACGCCTACGCGACCAACAAGCAGATGGACAAGGCGGCGGAGGTTGCGCAGACGATGGCCGGCCGCGACTTCGACAAGACGAATCCGAAGGAGATGGCCACGGCGCACTTCTTCATCGGCAAGGTGAAGTTCGATGCCAAGGACTACAACGGGGCGGTGGCGGAGTTCGAGAAGTCGGTGAAGCTCAACCCGGAGTACACGCAGTCCTACCTGTTCGAGGCCTTCGCCTATCAGTACCTGAACGACAAGGATGGCGCGTGCCGGAGCTACCGGATGGTGCTGAAGTACGATCCGAACAACGCCGACGCCAAGAAGAACATGAAGGCGCTCGGCTGTCAGTAGGAGAGTGGGGGGATTTCGACCCCCGATGACGCATCAGTGGCCGGGGCTCGCCTCGCGGGCTCCGGCCACTTGCTTTTGTGCCGGAGTTTGACCAAGTTTTGCGCAGATGGTCCGAGACATGGGAGGAGGCGGTGGCCGGCGGCCACCGCGCTCGACGCTTCGCGTCGTGTAGCGGCCGTTTCAAGGCCCGTATCGGGGCACCCAGTTCGAGCGCCGGCTACGGCGAAACCCGATTCGGTCCAAGCGCTACCACACGGGGGCATTGCCAACTAACTACCCATCTCAGCATATTGTCGATAATGTTTGTCGTAGCCATTGTGTCATTACATCAACAACCTAACATTCAACGAGGCATGTCGATCATGAAACGCACGCATCTGCTCTGGATGTTCCTGCTGGCGGTGGGCTTTGTGGCCTGCACCGGGAACTCCGCCGTCGCGCAAGGGAAGCTGGAGGTCATCGGTGGCCCGTCGTACGACTGGGGCAACGTTCCTCCCGGCAAGCTCAATACCGTCATCGAGGTGAAGAACATCGGCTCCGGCGATCTGAAGATCAGCGATGTCCGTCCGAGCTGCGGATGCACGGCCGCCCCGATCGATAAGAACCTTCTTCATCCGAACGAGATCGGCAAGATCAACGTGACGCTGGACGTCTCCAGCCGCACCGGCGCCACCGAGAAGACGATCACCGTCTACTCGGACGATCCCTCGAATGCCTCGCAGGTGATCTATCTGAAGGCCTTCATCAAGCGTCCGGTGAGCTTCAATCCGGCCCAGTACTTCCTGGTCAACAACGCCAAGGTCGGCACCGCCTCCCCAGCGACGGTCACGATCGTCAACTCGGGGGACGAGCCGCTGACGGTGTTCCCGCCGGAGTTCGTTCAGGGGAACGTGAAGGTCAGCTTCGACATGACCTCGAAGAAGACGCTGAAGCCGGGAGAGCAGGTCGAGATCAAGGCGATGATGACGCCGGAGACCGCTGGCTCGCTCAACGGTCTGGTGCGCGTGAAGACCTCGCACAAGGATTACGAGACGGTGGACCTGAACGTCTACGGCAATGCCGTCGCCGCCGAGGTCACCCCGGCCGATGCCGGCGCGAAGCAGTCGCACAAGTAATCTCTCTCCTGACCGTCCGATCGATCGATTTTTGCATCCCGGCCTGAATAAGGCCGGGATTTTTTTTACATTCCCACACGAACCGGTCGCCGAGCTGTACCGACGGGCCGGACCTCTCCATCTACTTCCTGCACGAGCCGACGAATCACGGATTCGATTGCGACACTTTTTTGGCCTACCGGTCTAGTAACAAACAGGTTGTAGGTTCCTGCATGAGCCCCTAACTTCAAAGATTGTTACAGCCTGCGTACATCGCGCTCCGCCCCAAGCGTCCACAGATGCGCTCTTGTCCTTCATACTCCTGGTATCGTCAATGAACAACATCCTTTCCCTTCACTTTTCGGCATTACGATCGATGAAATTGCGACTAGTGCTTGCCGTGCTGGCGACGATCGCCCTGGAGCATCTTGCCGGCGGCTCGCTCCTGGCCCAGCCGAACGTTGACAGCTTGAACGTCAATACCAAGCGTTTCCAGATCCGGAACCTCGGCATCGTCGTCAACACGCAGAGCCTGGAATATGCCCCGACAATCACGGCCGACGGCCGCACGCTCTACTTCGTCTCCGATCGTCAGGGAGGCGTCGGTGGACACGACTTCTGGTTCACGACCAAGAAAGAGCGTCTGGATACGATCTTCTCTCCGCCCCAGAATCTGGGCGCGCCGGTCAACACCCCGCTGAACGAGGGTGTTGCCTCGATCGCGGCCGATGGCCAGACGATCTACTTCACCGCCTGTAACCGGAACGACGGTCTGGGCGAGTGCGATATCTACGAGGCCGAGCTGGAAGGGAGTGAGTGGAAGAACGTCCGCAACGTCACCGAGATCAACTCTCCGCAGTGGGATTCGCAGCCGTCGATCTCATCCGATGGCAAGACTCTCTACTTCGTCTCCACCCGGGACGGCGCGATGGGAGGCAAGGGTGACGCCGACATCTACGTCTCGACACTCCAGGCCGATGGCAAGTGGTCGGCTCCGCGCAACCTCGGAGCGCCGATCAACACGCCGGAGCGTGAGGACAGCCCGTTCATCCTCGCCGGTGGCAAGGCTCTCTACTTCTCCTCGGCCGGCCACGGCGGCCAGGGTGGTCTGGACTTCTTCTTCTCGAAGGCGCAGGCCGACGGCACCTGGAGCGAGCCTGAGAACCTCGGCGAGCCGTTCAACACCGCCAAGGACGAGCGCTTCATCACGCTGCCGGCCGCCGGCGACATCGTCTACTTCTCCTCGGAGCGGAAGGACATGCCGAACGCCGGTCAGCTCGACATCTTCATGGGCATCCTGCCGCCGCGCGTGGTCAACGTGCTGGTCGCCGGCCGTGTCTTCGACCTCTGCACCGGCGCCAACCTGCCGGCCGAGCTGGCGTTCGTCAACGCCGCCACCGGCGACACGCTTCAGGTCGCCCGCACCAACGCCGCCAGCGGCGAGTACTCGTTCGTGATCAACGCCGGCGACGAGATGAAGATCAAGATCTACGGCGGCTCCTCCGGCTATGCCGCGATCCTCGACTCGCTGACCGTGCCGGCCACGAAGGCCTACATGGAGCTTCGCAAGGACTTCCCGCTCGGCCAGTCGCCGGTGCTGGCGGCCACCTACGAGATCTCCCGCTACGTGGCCTCGCTGCCGCCGTCGGCCCCGGAGCGCTTCCGCAACTTCCGCGGTCTGCTCATCGAGGAGAACCTGGTGAAGGAGCTCTATCCGCTGCTCACCTACGTCTTCTTCGATTCCGGCAGCTCGAAGATCCCGGATCGCTACATCCTCTTCTCCGATCCGTCGCAGACCGAGAACTTCAACGACACGACGATCCCCGGCGGTACGCTCCAGAAGTACTACCACATGCTGAACATCGTCGGCTATCGTCTCCGGAAGAACCCGTCGACGAAGATCGAGATCGTCGGCAACAACTCCGGCCAGCCGGAGATCGGCGAGACCAAGGACGTCTCCACCGTTCGCGGCCAGGTGGTCTACGACTATCTGACCAAGATCTGGCAGATCGATCCGAGCCGCATCAAGCTGCTGGCCGCGCGCGACCTGCCGGAGCATCCGTCGAACAGGAAGGACCCGCTCGGCCTCGTCGAGAACCGCCGCACCGAGATCGTCTCGGACGATTGGGAGGTGGTCAAGCCGATCGTGCAGGTCGACCTGCGCCGCTATCCGCAGCCGGACACGATGCACTTCCAGATGCGTAACGGCATCAACGACGGCCTGGTGGCCCGCCGCGCCATCGAGATCAAGCGCAACGGCACCGACTGGTACACGATGACCGACATCGGCACCACCGATCCGGTCTCGCCGGCCTACAACTGGGGCAAGCAGGCCAACGAGGATTCGATCCCGAACAACGAGACGCCGTACTCGGCGCAGCTCGTGGTCTACAGCCGCGACGGCAAGGAGTGCCGCTCCAACGAGCTGCAGATCCCGGTGATGATCGTGACCAACGAGATCAAGCGCCGCGAGCGCCTCGTCGACTCGACGATCGACCGCTACTCGCTGGTGCTCTTCAAGTTCGACAGCCCGGAGGCCGGTGCCCTCAACGACCGCATCATCCGTGAGTTCATCCTCCCGGGCGTTCGTCCGGGCGCGAAGATCAACGTTACCGGCTACACCGACGTGGTCGGTCTCGACGATCGAAACATGAAGCTCTCGGGCGATCGCGCCAACACGGTCGTGCAGGCCGTCAAGCGCAACGTGAAGGCGGGACTCTACAACTCGCTGAACGGTCGAGGCGTGGGTGAAACCGCCCCGCTCTACTCGAACGATCTCCCCGAAGGCCGCTTCTACAACCGAACGGTGCAGGTGATTATCACCACGCCGACGTCGCTGGATCCGCAGTAAGCATCCGGCGGCCGCTCGGGCCGACATCGACGATACCGGCGCCCATCCTCCGCGATCGCGGGGGATGGGCGCTTTGTCGTTCTTGTCGGTCGTAGCGAATGCGGACGAGCTCCGTCGCGGCCGTCGACGGCGCGCGCTCGACACGGCGCTCCGGCGCGACTCGCCCCGTTGCCGCCGGCGGCGCTCTCCCCGGCACGTGCTCCCCGGCACGCGCTCATCACCGCGAGCTCCTCTTCACGCATATCCTCCAAGGTTCGCGCGCCCGCGCCGGGTTCTTTCGGGGGCTGTGCTTGCATGTGGAGATGCGCGGTGTCTCGGCCGCAATCACCTCCGCGGCCCTGGTTCGTCGCGGCATTTCTCACGTCTCGAGCCACGCGTCGAAGCCACCGTTGAGGTCACCGAGGAGACCTCGATCGGGGCATGAAATTCCCGCCAGGCCGCATCGGCGCGACACTTTCCCCGACGCCCGGTCTAATTCACAGCGTCCGCTCGGACTAAGCGCTTGTATCCAAATGTTAGATGCGTATATTCTCCGGACCGAGCCGGATGGGTGAAGTAATCAATGGTCAAGCTGCCGTGGAATGACGTGGTACGAACGCACCGCATGAGCCGAAGCTCGATCTGAGTCGTACGTCCGGACGTCGTCCCCTCCCGCATCAGCCATCCTCGCTCACCCCCCGCCCTCATCAGGAGATCCCGCCCGTTCGAGCGACGATCGATCATGTTCAACCAGCCGTGATCCCCTTGCGCCAGTGATACCCCTTCACCCGACAACGGAGTCTCGAGGAGCTCTGCGCGCCATCGCGGTTGCGCTGCTTCTCGCCGTCGTCTCCATCCCGGCGCTCGCGCAGTCGAAGGGGAAGGGGGGGGATGGGGCAAGCACGCTCGGCTCGAACGCCGAGGGAACCCACTTCATGGTGGGCTTCATGCAGAACGAGATCGCCGAGCGCGGCAGTTTCTCCGCCTACCAGACCGTTTCGATCGCCTCCCGATTCTCCGCCAGCGTCACCATCATCTCCATGGAGGGGGATACCCTCCGGCGTACCGTCAAGCCCTACCAGGTGCTGACCGTGGAGATCGACCCCTACTTCGAGGTGGTCGGCGAGGGAGTGCAGCGCAAGGGAATCGAGATCTTCTCCACGCGGCCGATCAGCGTCTACGGCTTCAGCAGCAAGCAGCAGACCTCCGACGGCTACCTTGCCCTGCCGGTCTCCTCCTGGGGGACCTCCTACGTTACCGCCAACTACAAGCTCGACCATTACGATCGCCAGATTCCCGACAACGAGATGGACTCGATTCCGCGCCGCGGCGAGTTCGCCGTGATCGCCTCCGAGGACAACACCGTCGTGACCGTCTATCCGTCCACGATGACGCTGACCAAGGTGGCCAAGGGGAACGCCTACACCAAGACGCTCCGCAAGGGGGACATCTTCCAGGTGCAGGATGGCGGCTCGTATCGCGGATACTCGGACATCACCGGCTCCATCGTCACCTCGAATAAGCCGGTCGGCGTCCTCAGCGGGCATGTCCGGACCGCGGTTCCCTATATCTACAACACGAAGGACCATCTGATCGAGATGCTCCCGCCGCGCAGCGCGCTCGGCAAGCGCTACGTCGCGGTGCCGTTCGGCGGCCGGCAGGGAGGTGATCTGGTGAGGGTGATCTCGACCGACGTCGGGAGCACCACGGTCGCGTTCACCACCGCGTCGGGAACGGTTACCCAGCCGATGGCTGCCGTCGGGACCTTCATCGACTACGATATGTCCGAGGTCACCGTGATCTCGGCCGACAAGCCGGTGCTGGTGGTGCAGTACTCCAAGGCGCAGGCGGCCGATCCACGCAACCGGGACACGATCTTCACCAACGACGTCCATTTCGATCCGGACCTCGTGGTGCTCACGCCGCAGGAGCAGTTCGTCAACGCCGCGGTGTTCCAGACGCTCCCGGATACCAACTCCAGCAACTGGTGGAACCGCGGACGTCAGTTCGAGAATCACTACTTCACGATCGTCGCCGAGCGGGACAAGTTCACGACGCTGATGCTCAACGGCAAGCCGCTGGTGCTGCAGCCGGGGTTCACCTCCGGACTCGTGCCGAGCATGCCGGAGCTGCAGTGGGGAACGCTGAAGGTTCCTGGCGGCGGCGTCTACGTGCTGACCGGCGAGGCGCTCTTCGGCGGCTATGTCTACGGGCTCGGCCTGGCCGACTCCTATGCCTGGCCGATCGGCTCCGGTCTGCGCCGGAACGATGTGCCGGACAACGATCGGCCGACGCTCGAGGCAACGAAGCTCTGCGGCGGCTATCAGGTGCTTGCCCAGGACAGCGGCGACGCCGAAAGCGGCCTACTCCGGGTCTGGCTCGATTCCTCCGCGTCATCGAACGTCCGGTTCGAGACCGGCGTGCTGATCCGTGGCGACGAGATGGCCATCGGCACCCTCTCGCTCGTCGATCCGAGCAAGGGGGGAACCGCCCGGGTGATCGCCGAGGATCTCGCGCACAACCTCGACACGCTCGATCTGAAGCTGGTCAGCTCGATGCTCACGCTCTCGGTCGAAGAGGTGCTCATCGCGCCGGCCGAGCCGGATCAGACCTATCGCCAACTGGTGATGATCTACAATGCCGGCGACGAGCCGATCACGATCGACTCGCTGATCCTCGGACGCGGCATTCCCTTCTCCTTCGATCCCTATCCGGTGCGCGGCTACGTGGTCAAGCCGAAGCAGCAGCTGATGCTGACCGTCTACTTCTATTCTGCCACGGCGAAGGATTACAACGACACGATCTTCTTCTGGGCCAACTGCGAGCGCTTCGCGCTGCCGGTGAAGGCGCGGATGGTGGTGCCGGGAATCTCCACGCACGATCTCGATTTCGGCGACGTCCGGGTCGGGACCGAGCGCTGCAAGGAGATCGTGGTGCGCAACCCCGGGCTCGGCACGCTGCGGCTCGATCTGGCTCAGATACTCGGGCCGGAGTTCATCTCGTTCGATCTCGATTTCAAGAAGCCGATCTCGGTGCCCCCCGGCGACAGCGTCCGCTTCGTGGTCTGCTTCCGTCCGAGCGATACCGGATCGTTCGGCGGCTCGGTCACCTTCACCAGCAACGTGGACACGGTGACGGTCTCCCATCTGACCGGGCGCGGCATCTACCCGCAGCTGACGCTCGGCGGATTCGATTTCGGGGAGATGCAGGTGGGGGATACCGCCTGCGCGGTGATCCCGATCGCGAATATCGGAACCGATACCGCCCACATGACCGGCCTGGATCTCGAGCTCCCGGACGGCTTCACGTCGGACAAGACGTCGCTGCCGGCGGTGCTCCCCCCGGGGGACACGCTCTGGGTGCGGGTCTGCTTCACGCCGACGATCGATCGCTCCTACGTCACCGGCGTGATCGGGCGGAAGAGCGATGATCTGATCCGCGATCCGCGGAACGTGCTGACCGGCGCCGGCTTCGCGCTCACGGCGCGGCTCGACTCCTGCGACTGGGGGCGGCGACAGCTCGCCTCCACCAACGATTCCCTGGTCTATATCCGGAATACCTCCTCCCATCCGATCGACATCGACCGCATCTGGCTGTCGTTCGGCGACGCGAGCGATTTCCCGGTCGACATCTCGCGCGCGCCGGCAACGATCGCTCCGGGGGATTCGCTCCCGGTCGACGTGAGCTTCGTGCCGCTGCTCCCCGGCGTCCGCATGGCGATGGTGAGCGCGCACACCTCGGCGCGCGGCAAGGACTCGGTGATTCACGGCCTGCTCACCGGCTTCGCCCTCGTGGCGATGGCCAGCGACGAGCTGCAGTTCGACGACCAGCCGGCCTATGCCTGCGACATGCGTCAGGGACAGCTGACGATCCGGAACGACGGCAACATGCCGTTGACGGTGGAGGGACTGACGGTCGCCTCCACGCCCGGGATCGTGAAGGTCAACACGCCGATCACGCCGGAGATGACGATTCCGGAAGGGGAGGCGCTGGTGGTCGATTTCGTCTGCGACTTCGCCGGCTACGAGGGAATCACCAACGGCACGATCACCTGGGCGTTCAAGGAGATGCCGGCGCAGACCTTCAGCCGGAGCTTCACCGTCGCCAGCCGCCGGCAGCTCTATCATATCACGGCGGCCACGCCGAAGCAGGTGTCGATCGGCGACGGCTTCGAGCTGAAGATCGCCGTCGACAGCGCCGTCTGGCACGGCATCGAGCAGAAGAGCGTCACGCTCGAGATCCTGTACAATCCGACGATCGCCTTCTTCGATCGCGACCGGTGGGAGAAGCTGGTGGCCGACGCTTTGACCGCGGGGGACCAACCGTGGATTCCGAAGAGCGTGAAGATCGAACGTGCCGGAAAAGTCGTGGTTGAATTGGTGCCGATGCGTAATTTGGGAGCCCCTCTCGATTCGGTGACGTTCCTCACCCTCCCGTTCAGAGGATTTCTCGGCAATCGGCAGACGGATACCTTCCACGTCACGATGACGGCCGGTCCGGCGCAGTGCGGACCCCCGGCGACGGCATCGGTGGCGTATCGGATCGACAGCATCTGCGGGCTCTCCACGCGACTATTCGAGCTGACCGGTGACAGCTACGTGTTGAAGCAGAACACGCCGAACCCGTTCAGCGACGTGACTGAAATCTCCTTCCGCCTCGGCATGGATGCCTATACCAGGCTCGAGGTCTTTGGCCCTGACGGGCGGTCGATGCGCGTTCTGGTCGACCGCATGATGTCGGCCGGAGAGTATGTTGTGCCGCTCGTAACAGATGGGCTCGCCAGCGGTCTATATTACTACCGCCTGGCATCCGGTCCGTTCACTGCGATTCGTACGATGATTATCGCCAAGTAACGCTCCGATTACCGTTGACCCCACCGGAAGCCGGACACTGACAACCCGGAAGCAATCATTGATGCCAAATCAATTCTACATCGAGGATCTTCGCCGCATGAAATCCACTTCCTACAAATCGCTGGCCGCGATTGTCGTTGCGCTCCTGTGCACTTTTTCCGCTCACGCGCAGGACAACGCGGGAAACGATAACCCCCTCGATCCCACGCAGCCGAAGTCCCAGGTGCTGGTCGGTCCGACGATCGGCATCAACAGGAACTTCCATAGCGGCGGCTTTCGCGTTATCGACGAGCCGAATTGCCCGGTGTTCGAAGGTGGGACCGGATGGGGATTCCTCGCCGGTCTGAGCGCCGAGTTCCAGCTCGGCGAGAGCTGGAGCATTATCCCGCGCTTCACCTATGAGTCGCGTCCGGGCGAGTTCCAGCAGAAGCTGCAGGACGTGCCGGTGCTCCTGCCATCCCTCGATCCGAACGCCGATCCGACCGTGGTCAACCAGACCGTTTCGACCACGTCGACGATCACCTACAGCCTGCTGAATCTCGATGTTCTCTACAAGCAGGAGTTCTGGATGATCGGCAAGGGCGTGCGCATCTCCGCCGTTGCCGGCCCCGCATTCGCCTATGTGATCGGTGGCAAGAACCGCCAGGTGCAGGACCTCGAGTCCCCCGCGAACGCCCGCTTCATCAATCCGGACAAGGCACGCTACGCCGAGGAGAACAACGGCCGCCGCCTGATCTTCTTCGACGGCGATATCCCGGGACGCAACGCCATGCGCATGTCGCTGAAGGCCGGTCTCCAGGGTGAGGTCGGACTCTTCAACAACGCCTGGATCATGTGCCCGGCGGTCTACTACGATCTGGGTCTGACCAAGGTCACCAACGCCGAGAGCTGGAACCTGAACAGCCTCATCTTCCAGGTCGACTTCCGTCGCGCCTTCTAAGCATCTTTCGACATTCGTTCACTCGGCGAGGCCGTGTCTCATCAGGAGGCGCGGCCTCGCGTCGTTTCCGGATGCGTCATCGCCGATGCCGTCGTTGGTGCTGTTGCGTGAAGGCTGCCGATGAGGAGATGCGATGCCGTGATCTGATCCTGAAGCGGATGGGAATGGTGGCCTCTCCGGTGATGGGAGCCTCCGGGGAAGTGGAGAGATGCGGAGCGATGGAGGTGATGGCGACGCGTGACCGGCCGCCGTGGAACCCGTGGCGGGATCTACGATCGTAGAACGAGGTCGGCGGCGCGATCGCCGCTGGCGGCCGCCCCCTCGATTGTTGCCGGGAGCCCGGTGTCGGTCCAGTCGCCGGCCAGAAAGATCCCCGGCACCGCGCCACGCGCCGCCGGGCGGAGACGGTCGACATCCGGCGAGGCGAGGAAGGTCGCGAGCTTCTCCTTGATCGCGATTCCCTCCAGCAGCCGGGCCTCCCGCAGCTCCGGGAACGCGGCGCGCAGATCCGCGTCGGCCAGGCGGACCAGATCGTCGCCGCCGGAGGCGGCTTCGGCCGCCGCCGCGCTGATGGTGCAGGAGAGAAGGCCGGGGAATCGCTCGTTGCCGGTGCCAGAGATCGCGCGCCGGTTGAACATCCACTGCGTGGCGCTTCCGAGCAGCGCCGCGAACATCGGGATGCCGGCCGGATCCCGGTCGTACCACAGGTAGGTCGAGACGATCGGCGAGGGAGCGATCCGCTCCGCGATGCCCGTCTCCACCGGTCGCGCGCCGCCGCGCGCCATCAACGTCCGGAGCGCTCCCGGCGGAATCGCCAGCACCACCCGCGAAGCGGCCACCGGCTCGCGATCCTTCACCCCGATCCTGAACCCATCCCCCTCGCTCGCGATCCCGGTCACCTGCGCTCCGGTGCTGACGCGGCCGCCGCGCGCCTCGATGTACTCCCGGGCCGGCTCCAGAAGACGGGAAAGCCCGGCCCTTGGGAGCGCGAGCTTCGAGGCGTCGCCGCCGCCGAGAAAGGCGCGGCGCATCACCTCGACGAAGAGCCGGGCGGAGGCGACGTCGGGAGCGGTGTTCAGCGTGGCGATCACGATCGGATCCCAGAGCCGGGTCTGCGCGCGCAGGCTCTGCCCATGACGTGTCAGATACGCGCGCACGGTCTCCCGGTCGCGGACGCGTCCGAGCCGCGCGGCCACGGCCACGCGCGCGAGCGCGATCCGTTCGCCGAGGGAGAGCCCTTCCAGGCGGAGCATGCCGACAAGCGCGTCGAGCGGAGAGGGGAGGAAGGTGGGGGAGGCGAGGCGGGCGGAGCGGCCACCGGGCTCGCGGAACTCGACCTCCAGCGAAGTCTGCAGCGCCACGAGATGGCGCGTGCCGATCTTCTCGAGCAGGGCGAACGTGGCTTCGTAGCACCCCATCATCAGGTGCTGGCCGTTGTCGATCTCGTCGCCGGTCGGCTCGTGGATGAACGATCGGGTCCTGCCGCCGAGGAAGGGGCGGGATTCGAGGAGAAATGGGGCCCGGCCGGCCTCGGCCAGGCGGACGGCCGCCGCGATGCCGGCCACGCCGCCGCCGATCACCACCGGCCGTGCGGTCCGATCACCGACGCTCCCGCTCATGGTCGCGCCGCCGCATTCGGCGACGCCATCATCCGGCGCCTCGCGTCGACGGGGCTCGCAACGACGCTGCTCGCGGCGACGCGGCTCGCAACGACGCGGAGCGGCCGCGTGCTCACGACGCGAGAACGAGGTCGTTGACGCCGGCCCGCTCCAGGATCTCGATCACCATGTCGAAGCGCTTTCCCGGCGGCATGATGTAGATGCCGGCCAGCCGCTTCGTGAGCGACTCGCGGATCTCCTGCAGGAACTCGACGGCGATGTTCGCTCCCTCGGCCGTCGGGTCGGCCGCGCTCCTGATCCTGAGCTGGATCCACTCGGGGATCTTCATGCCGGGGACCTCGTGATGGAGGAACTCCGCCTGGCTCGGGGTCCGGAGGGGGATGATGCCGAGCATGATCTTGATCGGGATATGCTCGATCCTCGAGAGGAACTCCTCGAGTGCCCTGGCCTCGAACACCGGCTGGGTGAAGGCCACGGTGGCGCCCTCGGCGCACTTCCGCTCCAGGCGCGCCACCTCGCGGTCCATGTCGTCGGCCACCGGGTTGGTGGCGCAGGAGATCATGAAGTTGGTCCGCTCGCCGACGGGATTGCCCATCAGATCGCGCCCCTCGTTCATCCGCTTCAGCGCCCGGATCAGGCCGATCGAGTCGAGATCGTAGACCGAGGTCGCGTAGGGATAATCGCCGATCTGCGCCGGGTCGCCGGTGACGGCCAGGATGTTCCTGACGCCGAGCGCGCAGGCGCCGAGCAGCTCCGACTGCAGCCCCACCATGTTCCGGTCGCGGCAGGCCATGTGGCTGATGCACTCCATGCCGGTCCGCTGCTGCACCATGTGGCTGATGGTGATCGAGTTCATCCGGAGACGCGCGCGGGCGCCGTCGGAGATGTTCACCGCGTCGATGCCGTGGCGCTGAAGAAACTCCGCCCCCTCGATCACGCTGGTCATGTCCAGGCCGCGGGGAACGTCGAGCTCCACGGTCACCAGCAGCTTCTTGCCGAGATTGCTCTGGAAGCGCGTGGTGGCCGACTGCGGAAGCTCATCGGCGCCGGGGCGCTCCTTCCGCTTCCGGGGCTTGATCTCCGGCACGCCGACGCGGGCGCCGACCACGGCGTGGCTGATGGCGCGCACATGCTCCGGCAGCGCTCCGCCGTCGACGCCGACGATCGTGACGCCGTTGTCCACCAGCGTGCGGGCGGCGCTGGCCACGTAGTCGATCGTGGCGTTGTAGACCGGCTGTCCGTCGACGAGCGTCGGGATGCCGATGTCCGGCTGCGCCGAGAGGATGGCGTCGGTGGCGCCGTAGAGGGATTTGACGATGCCGAGCATCCGCTGCGGGCCCACCGTGCCGTTGGAGCCGATGGCGATCACGCCGGGGCCGTTCAGGCGGCGCGCGATCTGGTGCGGATAGTCGGTGGCCAGCACCGCCGCGTCCTCCGGGAAGGTGCGTTGGGCGATGATCGAAATATCCTGGGAGATGGCCCGCACGGCGCTCATGGCGATCTCCAGCTCGTCGATGTCGATGAACGACTTGAGCAGGAGCAGATCGCAGCCGCCGTCGAGCAGGCCGCGGATCTGCGCGTCGAACGCGCTCCGGACGCTGTCGTGCTCGAGCTTGCCGATCGGGGTGAGGAACTTGCCGATCGGCCCGATCACGCCGGCCACGAACGCGCGGTTGACCACCGAGGTCCGCGCCAGCCACACCCCCTTCCGGTTGATCTCGTAGACCTTGTCGGCGAGATTGAACGGCGCGAGGGTGATCGCGTTGGCGCACTTGGTGTTCGACTGCACGATCCCGGCGCCGGCCTCGACGAACTCGCCGTGGATCCGCTCGATCAGGAGGGGATTCTTGAGGTTGTAATGCTCGATCGGGCGCTCGTTGTAGCCGCGGGCATGGAGCACCGCCTCGATCGAGCCGTCTATGACGATCGGCCCGCTGCGGAGCCGTTCTTGTAGGGTCTGGTTCATGCTGATGGGGACGCAATTCGGAGCTCGGAACCGAAAAGATACGAAGCCCGGGCGAGCCGACGGGGAATGGGAGGGGTAACGATCTGACACGCGCTCGCGCGCCGGGTGGCCGACGGCCTCGTCGCGGATCGCGCCGGCCGCCGCCCGGGGAGCGGAATCTCCTCCGGCCGACCTCGGCGCATGCCGGGAACGACGAGGGGCCGGAGATCACTCCGGCCCCTCCTGGATTGTCGGGATCATCGGATCGGCGCTCGCGCGCGATCAGGCCAGCGGACGCTGATAGACGCGATAGCGCTTGTACGGGGAGGCATTGAGCATCTGCGCCGCGCGGGTCATCATCACGTTGTCCTCCAGCACCCACGAGGCCTCGCCCCGATTCATCCCCTTCTTCGGGCCACGCTCCATGATCTCCTGGTAGAGCACCGCGTCGATTCCCTGGCCCTGATACTTCGGCAGCACGCCGAGGATCACGATACGCAGCTGCGTGATCTTCTTCTTCTTGGTCATCAGGTTCATGATCGCCGTCGGGAGGTTCTTGGCTCCCGGCGGGATCGCCGTGCCGGCCTTGAACGCCTGATTGATATCCGGCACCGCCAGCGCGAACCCGATCGCCTCGCCATCCTTCTCGGCGAAGAGCACCAGATCGGAATCGATGATCTGCTTCAGCTCGTAGGCCATCAGATCCATCTCCTCGTCGGTCATCGGCACGAATCCCCAGTTCGGCTGCCACGCCTCGTTGTAGATCCGCTTGATCCGCTCCACTTCCTCCGGGAACCGCTTCATGTTCAGCGAGCGGACGCTGATCCTGCTCCTCTGCCGGACGGCGGCCGAGACGCGCACCAGCTTGTCGGAGACGCAGTCCGGATAGTCGACGCACCAGGCCAGCATGTCGTTGGCCTTCCGGAACCCGGCGCTCTCCAGCAGCGAGGTGTAGTAGCTCGGGTTGTAGGGCATCATCGCCATGGCCGGGCTGTCGAAGCCGTCGACCAGCAGTCCCACCTCGTCGTTCATCGACGGGGAGACCGGGCCGCGGATCTCGTCCATCCCCTGGGCGCGGAGCCAGTCGGAGGCGGCGTTGATCAGCGAGTTGGTCACGTCCTGATCGTTGATCGACTCGAAGAAGCCGAAGAAGCCGACCTTGTCGCCGTGGGTGTTGTTGTGGGCGTCGTTGACGATCGCGGCGATGCGTCCCACGGTCTGGCCGTTCTTCTCGGCCAGCAGAAGCTGGATGCGGGCGTGCTTGTAGAAGGGGTTCTTCTCGTTGTCGATCAGGCGCATCCGGTCCATCTCCAGCGGCGGAACCCAGTTGGGATCCTCCTTGTGGAGCGGCCAGACCATCCTGATGAACTCCAGGCGTCCCTTGCGTCCGTCGACGGCGCGGATCTTCACCTGGCCGCTGGTCGGCAGCGGGCCCACGTAGCGCTCGACATGCTCGATGAAGTCATCGGTCACGCTCTCCTCGCGCCGGGTCTGCTCCACGGCGGCATCGACGGTGGAGGCTTCCGTGGAAGCTCCCGCGGAGTCTCCCGCAGCGGCGTTGAGCTCGGCGCGGCTCTCCTCGGCGGCGACCGCCTCGGTCTCGGTTTCGAGCAGTCCCATCTGCGAGCCGATATCCTCGAACAGCTCGAGGATCCGGTCGAGGTGCGCCTTCTCGTGGGTGGCCATCACCGAGGTGCGCATCATCTGCATCCCCTGCATCACGCCGGGGGAGATGAACGCGTTGACGAACACGCCGGAATCGAACAGGCGGCGCCAGAAGATGAAGGTGAGGGTATCGTCGCCGATGATCACCGGGATCACGCCGGTCTTCGACTCGATGATCCGGAAGCCCATCGCCTTGAAGCCGTTGCGGAGGTAATCAGCGTTGGCGATCAGGCGATCGATCCGCTCCGGCTCGTCGCGCATGATCCGGAGGGCGGTCAGCGCGGCGGCCACGGAGGCCGGCGTCGGAGAGGCCGAGAAGATCAGGGCCGGGGAGGTGTGCTTGATGTAGTTGATCACCCGCTCCTCGCCGACCACCCAGCCACCGAGGGAGGCGAGCGACTTGGAGAAGGTCCCCATCGTCATGTCGGTCTCGGCATCGAGGCCGAAGTAGCTGGCGGTGCCGCGGCCCCCCTTGCCGATCACGCCGAGCGCGTGCGCGTCGTCGACCATCAGGCGGGCGCCGTACTTCTTGGCCAGCTCCACCATTCGCGGCAGTTCGACGATCTCGCCGGAGGTGGAGAAGACGCCGTCGGTCACGATCAGCTTCCCGGCCGTTTCCGGCAGGCGGGAGAGCTGACGCTCCAGGTCGTCCATGTCATTGTGCTTGTAGCGGGCAACGTCGCCGAAGGCTCCCTTGGCCATCAGGTTGCCGGCGACGATGCAGGCGTGGTTGTCGCGGTCGGAGATCACGTAATCGCCGCGGTTGACCAGCGTCGGGATCACCCCCTGGGCGGTCTGGTAGCCGGTGGAGAAGAGGAGGCAGGCCTCCTTTCCCATGAAGCTGGCCAGCTCGGCCTCCAGCTCCTCGTGGAGCCGGACGGTGCCGGTCAGGTAGCGTGAGCCGGAGCAGCCGGTTCCGAACTGTTCGGTCGCCTTGATCGCCGCCTCCTTGACGCGGGGATCGGCGGTGAGTCCGAGGTAGTTGTTCGAGCCGGCCATGATGATCTCACGCCCCTCGATCCTGACGACCGGGCCCTCGTTCTCCTCGATCGCACGGAAATAGGGATAGTACCCCGCCTCTTTGACGTCGTCGGCGCGGGTAAAATCGCGGCACTTCTGAAAGATATCGGCCAAGAGATGCTCCTCGATGCTCGTTACGGCTGTTGGTTGATACGTCGGGATCAGGGGGATGGACCCGCCCGGAGGCTCCCGCGATTCCGGCGCCCGGAGGATCGGTTCCCTCGCGCGCGCGCCGTTGCGGGGGCTTGCCGGGATGGCGGCGGTGCCGCCTGCCGGTTCCGGATCGATGCGCCGCGCGCGGGAGGATCCGGAAGCGTCCCCGGCGGAGAAGTGCTCTCCGATGGGAGGTCCTCCCCGTTGCCGCCGCGGTTGCCCGCGCCGGGGATGGGAATTGGGGAGGCCAAATATATTCTCCCCTCGATCTGACTTCCAACGGAAAAGTTAACAGCGTTAACCTCTGAATTCCCGCCGCAGCGCGGCATTCTCATATGAGATTCCATCACCGCGATTCGAAGGGCCGGGGCGGGGGCGGACGTCTCGTTCTGAGAACGTCGTGAGGAAGCGGGGGAAGAAGGTGGCAAGAAAAGAGGAGGAGCGCGGAACATGGCGGATTCCGACACGGCACGCCGAATCCGCGGCGGGCGAGTCGCGGCCGGACCTCGCGGTCGAGCAAAGGATCGCGTCGAGCAAAGGATCGCGTCGCGATCCCGAACGATGAGAGCGTGGGGAGATGGGAGCGCGGGAGCCGACACCCGGCATGAGTCGCGAGGATCGGGCGCTCATGGATGTGGGAACGAGCGGAGATCGGATGAAGCGGAGTACCCGGGGTGCGCGTCGGCGCGTGAGCCGGCTATCCGCGAACCGCGGACATCAGCGCCTCCACCTTCATCACATCCTCCGGCGTGTCCACCGCCTGGCCGTGATACTCGGTCTCGACGCAGAGCATCGGCATATCGAGGTCGAGCATGCGGAGCTGTTCCAGCTGCTCGCAGATCTCGATCGGTGAGGGGGGAGCATCGACGAACTTCGCCAGCGCGCCGCGCCGGTAGGCGTAGATGCCGACGTGACGGTAGAACGGGGCGCAGTCGAGCCACTCGTGCGGCTCGCGGTCGCGGATGCAGGGGATCGGGCTGCGGGAGAAGTAGAGGGGAGTGAAGTCCTTCCGGAGCACCACCTTCACCACATTGGTGTCGAAGAGCTCGCGGGCGGATTCGATCCGGGAGACCGGCGTGGCGCAGTCGCAGTCGGTTGCCTCCAGCGCCTGCACGAGCGAGTCGATCACCCTGGGATCGATCATCGGCTCGTCTCCCTGCACGTTGACGATGATGTCCATATCCTCCAGTCCGCGGGCCACCGAGGCCACGCGATCGGTGCCGGAGATATGATCCGGGGAGGTCATGATCACCTCGCCGAAGGAGGACACCAGCTCCCTGATCCGCTCGTCGTCGGTGGCGACGATCACCCTGGAGATCCGGCTGGACATCTTCACCCGCTCGTAGACATGCTGGATCATCGCCTTGCCGGCGATCTCGACGAGCGGCTTGCCGGGAAGCCGGCTGGAGGCGTATCGGGCGGGAATCACTGCTACGGCATTCATCACGTGCATCCTCGTCACTGGGTATGGTATCTGGCGGATCCGACGGGAGAAACGGGCGGAAGAGCGTGTCGGCGGCGGGGGCGGTCCCGGGGACCGAGGCTATCCAGGGAGGAGGCCTCCGGAGGCGCCCCGGGAGATCATCGCGCGATCATCCGGCCTCGCCGATCACCTTCGGCACCGAGAAGAACCCTTCGGTCTTCTTCGGCGCGTTCCGGAGCGCGGCCGCCTGCGGCAGCATCGGCCCCGGCTCGTCGTCGCGGAAGACGTCGACCGAGGAGAGCACCGAGGCCATCGGCTCGACTCCCTCGGTGTCGACTTCGTTCAGTTTCTCGATGTAGGCGACGATCTGGCTGAATTGAGCGGTGAACTCCGCCACATCCTTCTCGGCGAAGCGAAGGCGGGCGAGGCGGGCGACATGTGCGATCTGTTCCGGGGACATCGTGGCTCTCGAGAGGCTTCCGTTGATCTGAATCCCCGCCGGAGCTCCGGACGGGAGGGGCTGCTGCGGCCGTCCCATATCGCCCCGACGAGCGAGGCATCCTTCGAGACCGACCGTCCGATAATCTACGACGCGGCAGCGAGTTTCCAGCCCGACCCTTGTTCAAAAAAGGGCAAAAAAAAAGCTGCGCAGCTCACCCCATACTGCGCAGCTTGATTATCGAAGGTTGAGGGTTGGTGCCTCAGCGCCTTCAACATTGTAATAACTCGCACCCCCCCCTCTTTGTTCCCAACTCGACGAAAACTTTTTTCATCCCCCGGCCGACCCCGTTTCGGACCTCTCGGTCGGGCCTTCGTTCCTTAAGTATAGAGGTGTGCCACGAACTCTCCGTAGCCGTTGAAGGGGAGCGTGGGGATCATCCGATCGTCCCCGATCAGCCGCTCGGTGGCCTGCGACCAGCGGGGATGGGGAATCTTCGGGTCGACGTTCGAGAGAAAACTGTACTCGTCCGGCGCGATATCGTTCCAGAACGTCTTCGGCTGCCCCTCGACCAGCTCGATCCTCACGATCGACTTGGCGCTCTTGTAGCCGTACTTCCAGGGGGTGACGATCCTCAGCGGGGCGCCGTTCTGTTTCGGCAGGGCATGGCCGTAGAGGCCGACCACCGCCATGGCCAGCTCGTTGGTCGCCTCGTCCATCCTCAGCGCCTCGTAGTAGGGCCATTTGTACCAGGTGGCCGATTTCTGGTTCGGCGCCTCCTCCGGGCGGAGAAAGGAAATGAACCGGACGTGCGTGGCCGAGGAGAGGGGCTCGGCCAGATCGAGCACCTTCTTGAGGGGGATGCCGGTCCAGGGAACCGTCATCGCCCAGGCCTCGACGCAGCGGTGACGGTAGATCCGCTCCTCCAGCGGCAGCTTCCGCACCAGCTCGTCCACCGTCAGCTTCATCGGGCGCCCGACCAGCCCGGTGATCTCCAGATCCCATGGATGCGTCCGGAACTCCGCCACCTTGTCGACCACCAGCTCCTTGTCCTCGGAGAACTCGTAGAAGTTGTTGTAGCGTCCGGTGATCCCCTCCTCGGTCAGGGGACGGTCGACGGTATAGCGGGGATTGCGTTTGGCCGGGTAGAGATCCTTGTTCGGATCGATGTCGATCGTGGCGCCGGCCGGCCTCTGGTCGGCGGCGCGGCGGCAGCCGATCATCGCGAGCGAGGCCGCGCCGAGCCCCATGCTTCGCAGGAAGCGTCGCCGGTCGTGATAGAACGATTCCGGGGTCACCTCCCGTTCGGGGATGCGCCAGGATTGCGGTATGATGATGTTGCTCATGCGGTCTCCACGTGCTCGTGCTCGAATATGCGCGTATCGCCCGACGGAAAATAGTCCCACGTTCCGATTTCGGGAAGGTACCTTCTACGCTATCTTCGTTGCTCCTCCCGATGCTGAGGATACGACAACGTTCACTCTTCCTCTAACGATCGTACTACGAGATGAAGTGGATCATTGGTTTGGTGATCGCCGCGGCGGTGGTTGCCGGCGCGCTCTGGGCCTACGACGCGCTCGGAACGCCGAAGGTGGCCGTGGCGGTGCCGGAGCGGCGCGAGGCGATCAAGGTGATCTATGCCACCGGCATGGTCAAGGCCGAGCAGATCGCACGGCTGCGCCCGGAGGCCGGCGGCGAGGTGACGATGGTCGGTGTCCGCGTCGGCGAGGAGGTACGTCAGGGAACCACCGTGATGTCGATGACCGTCCGCGAGGAACAGGAAGCCGCGCGCGAGCAGTCGGCGATCCTCGGCACCGCCACCGGCGCCGTCGACGAGGCGCAGACCGCCCTGCAGAAGGAGCAGGAGGCGCTTGCCGCCGGCACCTCCTCACAGCAGCTCGTCGACGAGGCCAGATCGCGCTACGATAAAGCCGTCGCTAACCTCAACGCGGTCAAGAGCACCGTGGCGGCGCGCCCCAGGCCCTCCGGCCGCGGTTCGCTCAGCTCACCGATCACCGGCATCGTCACCAAGGTCGCCGTCAACGTCGGCGACGTGGTCTCCCCGAACATCGAGGCTATCACGATTCTCGATCCCTCCTCCTTCAAGATCTACGCGGATATCGACGAGCTCGACATCAACCGGATCCGGCCGGGACAGGAGGCGGTGGTCGCCTTCGACGCGTTCCCGAACGCCCGCTTCCGCGCCCGCGTCGAGCGGATCATCCCGCAGGCCGACGAGGTCACCAAGACCCTCCCGGTCGTGCTCAACCTGGTCGATTACGTCGCCAACCTCTCCGACGGCCTGACCGCGACGGTCAACATCGTGCAGGATCGCCGTCCGCACGCGGTCACCATCCCGAGCTCGGCGCTGATGGACGAGACCACGACGACGGCGACGGTGTTCGTGGTCACCGACCGGAACAAGCTCGAGAAGCGGACGATCAAGATCGGCGTCCGCGGCGAGGATTACGTCGAGGTGGCCGAGGGGCTCCACGAGGATGAGCGGGTGGCGCTCGATCCGAGGAAGGACTGGAGCAGCGGGATGGAGGTGGATATCGACAAGAGCAAGATGAAGAAGATGATGAAGACGAAGGCCGCCTGAGATCGAGCCTCGACGACCCTGAACGAACCGGACCCCATGGCGATCGGCAGACATTTCAGAAGCGCATCGACCCGACTGCTCGGGCATCGGCGCCGCGCGGCATTGGCCGTGGCCGGCTTCGCGCTCGCCGCGGCCTCGATGGTCGTTGCCGGCGCGATCGGCGCCGGCGAGCGCGCGCTGATCGCCGAGCGTGGATCGCTCCCGGGCGCCGAGCTGATCATCGCCTCGGAAAACGGGGAGCCGGCGCTGCCGCGAAATCTGCTCGGCGGCGCCGCGCTCGTCGAGGTGGCCACCCACGCCCCCCCTTCCAGCTACCTCCACATCAAGCCCTATCCGGAGATCGTCACGCGCGCCGAGCGGGCCGATGCCGACATCGCCGCGGTGGCCCCGGTGGTCCTGCTGGACGGCGTGCTCCGCTCGCGCACCCGGCGCGAGCCGGTGGTGGTGCGGGGCGTGGACCCGGCGCGGGAGCGGAAGCTCGGATTCCTGGCGCGCGCGGCCGGCGCCCCGGCGCTCGACGGCCTGGCGCGACAGCCGAACGGCGTGATCCTCGGCGCGGGACTGGCCCGGCGCCTCGGCACGCTCGTCGGCCGCGAGATCATTCTGGCCACCGCGTCGAGCCCGGCCATGGCGCTCACCGTGGTCGGCATCCTCCGGAGCGAATCGCCGGAGATCGACGGCGGTGCCTGCTGGGTGCCGCTCCCCCTGGCACAGTCGCTTCGCGGCATGCCGCCGGCGGCGATCACCGCGCTGGCCGTCAGGCTGCGCGACGGCGCCGACAGGGGAGCGGTCATCGGGAAGCTTCGCGCCGCCACCGGCTATGCCGTCACCCGCCTGGATGAGCGGGGGGAGCGTCTGACGCGGCTTCACCGCACGCGACACGATCTCTTCGCCGCGGCCGCCCTGGCCGCGCTGATCGCCGCGGCGGTCGGCCTTGCGACCATGCTCCTGCGCGATATCGTGGAGGATCGGGCTGCGCGCCGCTCGGCATCCCCGATCTCTCTTCTGCTCGAGGGAGTGCTCGTCGGCGCGGTCGGCGGTCTGTTCGGCCTGGCCATCGGCGCGATCGTCGCCTCCTGGCTCGACGGCGCTCCGCTGGCGACCTCTCCCGAGGATGCCATGCTGGGGCTGGAGGCGCTGCGCGTGGCGCATCCGCCGGAAGTCTATCTCGTCGCGCTCGGCGCCGCGCTCCTCGCGGCGCTGGCGGCCGGCGCGCCCCCCGCGCTGCGGGCCGCGGCGCTTCAGCGGCGCGGCATGACCCCGGAGGGCGCGTGACGGCTCCGGAGAACGAGAAGAACACGCGGCGCGCGTCGACCGTTCGACGCGGCATCCGCGCCATCGGGTCGATCCCGCTGCCGTTGCTCCTGCTGCTGGCGCTCGCCTCGGCCACGCTGCTGATCGCCATCGCCGTCGGCGACGGGGTGGAGGGGGCCTACGACGAGACTGTGATCGAGGTGGGGCCGCACCTGACGTTGGAGGCAACGCCGATCGACTCGGCGCGGCGCGAGCTCCTGGTCGATTACGACGACAGTGCCGGCGCCGCCGTGGAGCTTGTGAAGCACGTGGAGCGGGGGGATCATCCCCGCATCCGGAACGCGATGACCTATGCGCGCGGCATCGAGGAGCTGTTCGGCAAGAAGGTGACCGCCGTCTCCCCCTTCTTCGAGACCGGCGCGCTCGCCTCCTTCGGCGCCAGCCAGGTGCCGGTAACGGTCCGGGGGATCATCCCGGACCGCGAGCTCCGGCTGAAGGATCTGGCCGATCACCTCGTTTCCGGGGAGACCCGCCGGCTCTCGGCCGCGTGGAACGGCGCGATGCTCGGTTCCCGGATCGCCGCCGAGCTCCGCGCCGGCACCGGCGACCGTATCCGCCTGATCTCGCGGAGCGGCGAGGTGGTGCCGCTGCAGGTGGCCGGCGTCTTCTCGCTCGGCGTGGACGAATACGACCGGACGATGCTGGTGAACCTCCGCCTGGCGCAGGCGCTCGAGCACGCGCTCCCCGGCGAGGCGACCGGCATCGATCTTCAGATGGCCGATCGCGCCGCCGCCGGAAGCATGGCCGCGGAGCTTCGTTCCCTCACCGGACGGCGCACGGTTACCTGGGATCGCATGCACGTGGGCTTCCATGCCGCGCTCCTGACCATGCGGATGGTGCTGATCGGCGGAGCAGCGCTGCTGCTCGTGGCCGCGGCGCTGCTGATCCGGTACTGGCTCATCGCCAGCCGGCTCGGGATCAGGAGGAGAGGCCGGGGCATTCCGCGCGGCGAGGCGGTGAGGCGTGGGGCGGTCGGAGGCATCACCGCCGGCGTGCTCGGCATCGTGCTCGGCGTGGCCGCGCTGATGGCGCTGCAGGGTATCCCGGGGGGCGCCCGCGCACTCGGACTCGACGGCTTCACGCTCTCGCATCTGCCGGTTCTGGTAACGCCGCTCGCCATCGGCGTGACACTTCTCGGCGCCACGCTCGCCGGCGTGCTCGCGCCGCTCGGCGCCGGGCTCCCGTCCTCGAGCGACCGGATGGACGGGGCACCTTCGGCGCCGCCCGATGCCGACCGGACGCCTTCCCCCGGAACGGCTCTGTCGGACTGAGCCTCCCGCGGCATCGACGCGCCGCATGCGTGCCGGTGTCCGATCCGATTCCGGCGCCATCTCGCGGCGCAGCGTCCCGGTGCCACGCACCGTCGGATACCGTTTCCGAAGCGTCTCGATTCACACCGACCAACCGGACGTGGCTCATGAAACTTCCCTCGATCACGCTCCTGCGGGAGCGAGCGCTGGCGGCCTTCACCCGTTTCCCGCTCGTGTTGACAGCCGCCGTCATCGGAACCCTTGTGATCCTGTTCGAGGCAAACGCGGAGCGTTGGGTGTTGCCCTGCGCGCTCGGCCTGCCGCTGCTGACGGCCGTGGAGCTCCTCGGCGAGCGGGCCGGATGGTCGCGGCCGAACAGGCTCCTTGTCGGCGCGGTCTGCATGGGCCTTCTCCTCCTCTACGGCATCACGCTCTCCGAGCGCCCGAATCAGGGGGAGATGATCCGGTTCGCGATGCTCGATGCCGGCTTCCATCTGCTGGTCGCCTTCGCGCCGTTTCTCCGGCGCGGGCAGGAGCGGGGATTCTGGCAGTTCAACCAGACCCTGTTCATCGGCTTCGCCACCGCGATGATCTATTCGCTCACCCTCACCATCGGCCTCGAGCTGGCGCTCGCCTCGGTGGATCGCCTCTTCGAGGTGCACGTGGATGGTGAGCTCTACGCCAAGCTCGCGGTGATCATCTTCGGCGTCTTCAACACCTGGTTCTTCCTCGGCCTGATCCCCACCGACTTCGACGAGCTCGACCGAATCGACATCTACCCGCGCGGCCTGAAGATCTTCGCGCAGTACGTGCTGCTCCCGCTGGTGACGGTCTATCTGGTGATTCTCTACCTGTATACCGGTAAGATCATGCTTCAGTGGTCGTGGCCGAACGGGTGGGTCTCCGGGCTCGTGCTCGGCTACGGCGTGGCCGGGATCCTCTCGCTGCTGCTGCTGTACCCGCTGCGCGATCAGGAGGAGAATCGGTGGATCGCGATCTTCTCACGCTGGTTCTATGCGGCTCTCGTGCCGCTGGACCTGCTGCTGTCGCTGGCGATCTGGCGGCGTATCTCCGATTACGGCTTTACCGAGGAGCGCTACATCGTGGCGCTGGTGGCGCTCTGGCTCGGGGGAATCTCGATCTATCATCTCCTCGGCCGGCGGAGCATCAAGGTGGTGCCGGTGTCGCTCTGTATCCTCGCCCTCATCACCAGTTACGGTCCCTGGAGCGCCCGGTCGGTCTCGGTTGCCGATCAGTTCGGGAGGCTGCGCAAGGAGCTGGTCCAGCGTCGGATGATCGCCGACGGCACGTTCCGCCCTTCACCGGATTCCCTCTCGGACGACACCCAGCGCTCGATCCGCACGATGATCGATTATCTGGATGAGCGCGGCGAATTCAGCCGGGTGACCGCGTTGGCGCCCAAGTTCTCCGACACGCTGAATCGATGGGATCTGATCGGTACCCTCGGCGTCAACGAATACGATAATGCCGGGCCGCCGCTCCACTGGTTCAATATCGCCGAGCCGAAGGAGGTCCTCGTCGACGGCTACTCCCTGGCGGTCAACGTTTTGCTCGACGATATTCCGCGCACGCTGCATCGGCAATTGCCGCCGGATGGACGGGAGGTGATGGTCCGCATCGATACGGTCGGCGAGGCTATCAGAATCTTCGTGGAGCAGGACACGGTGCTCATCCGGCTCGATTCGTTGATGCGGGTGGTGATCCAGGAGGAGGCGACGCAGGCTCCCGCCTATACGCAGCCCACGCCGGATTCCAACGATGTTCCCGTGGAGCGTCTACTGATCGCCGAGGGAACGGGCCGGAGCTGGCGCGCGCGCGCCGAGACCGACTTTCTCTGGTTCCACTACGCAGAGGATGCGGGGCATAGGCGCATGACGTTGCTCGAAGCCTGGATCCTGATCGGCCGGAAACGCTGATCCTCATGGGTGGGCCGCCGGCTGAAGAGCACACGATGAAGGATGTGTGTCGTATGGGCGGCCCACCGTGGCCGCCCCGTTGGTGGCGAAGAGCGCATGCTGAAGACGTGCGTCTACCGACATGCGGCTTCAGGACGTGAATATCGGCGGTTTGCGTGGCTCCAATAACGACGAAGGCGGGGAAGTCCCCGCCTTCGTCGTTCGTATATCAGTGCATCGCGGCGCGAGGTGTCGGGCATCGGAGCGATCAGTCGGCGCGCGAAACGCGTCGCCGATGCGGACGCCTCAGTGCTCCGTGGATGCGGCCGTGGCGGGGGGCGCAGGGGAGCGCCCGCGCTCCAGGCGCATGCCGATACGGGCCGCAACGGCCTTCAGTCCGTGGCGCGCGGCGGCCAGCGACAGGCCGCGCGAGCTTCCGCGGAGCTTGTGCAGCGCCACCTCGTGCTTGATCCTGCTCAGCGCGAACGCGTAATACCGGCGCGTGTACGGGCGCCGGATGTCGATCTCCCGATCCGAGGAGCTCTCCCACGCCGGCCTGAGGGTGATATCGTGCTCCACCTCCTCGTAGAAGGGGGTGCCGGTGATCGGGTAGGCGATCGTGGTCGTGTACTGATCGGGATCGGAGCGCTTCAGGTGCTCGATCGTCAGCAGGATATCCTCCTCGGTCTCGCCGGGATAGCCGAGCATGATGAAGGTGCCGGTCTCGATCCCGTGGCGCTTGCTCAACTGGATCAT
Source organism: Bacteroidota bacterium (assembly GCA_048498995.1). GTDB lineage: Bacteria > Bacteroidota > Ignavibacteria > OLB7 > OLB7 > JBEHWX01. The sequence continues at coordinate 1,399 of JBEHWX010000040.1, read as the reverse complement.
CTCCTGCACCTGCTCGACCTTCACGCGGCGGTCCATGGCGTCGAGGATCTTCTGAGAGCCGCTCTCGGCGCCGATCCAGACGCGGAAGCATCCCGACTGCTTCAGCAGCTCCACCATCCGCTGGCTGAGGCGATCGGCGCGCGTGATGCACTCGTAGGGAATCGCCGCCCCGCGCTCGGTCACCTCCCGCGCGAACTCCTCCATCCAGCGGGGATTGATGGTGAAGACATCGTCGACGAACCAGATCGTGTCCGGGGCGTAGCGCTCGCGGAGCATCATCAGCTCGTCGACGACGCGCTTCGGGGAGCGGCGGCGGTAGCTTTCGCCGTAGACCGCGCGGCTGCACCAGCGGCAGCTGAACGGGCAGCCGCGCATGGTGCTCACCGAGATTGCGCTGGCGCCGTGATGCCGCTTCCAGACGTCGAGATAGCGCCGGAGGTCGATCGCCTCCCGCTTCGGCACCGGGAGCGAGTCGAGCTGCTTGATCAGCGTCCGCTCCGCCGTGCGTACCACCTCGCCGCGATCGTTCCGGAAGGCGATGCCGGGGACGTTCTCCAGGGAGATCGGGAGGATCGAGCTCCAGGCCTCGATCAGCTCGTGGAGCGTCTGCTCCCCTTCGCCGATCACGATGGCGTCGGCGCCATGCTCCAGGAACCTGTCGACGTGGTGGGTCACCTCGGGGCCACCGAGGATCACGCGCGTCGAGGCCAGCTCCGGCCGGCTCTTGATGAACCGGATCGCCGCCAGCACGTTCACCTTGGTCATGAGGTTCGTGTAGATGCCGACGAACGGCGGGCGCGTGGCCAGCAGGTGCTCCCGGAAGGCCTCCGGGGTCGAGAAGGTGGTGTCGAAGACCGATACGTCGACGCCCCGCTCCTCCATGTAGGCCGCGATGCTCAGGATGCCGAGCGGCGGATAGGGGCGCATGATCGACTGTTCGCGCGGATCGGCCGCGAGGAAATATGCGTGCGTCAACAGAAGCTGCATCGGGAGGGCTCAGCTCGTCTTCAACGTGAGAGGGGGGAACGTCATGCTCACATTCTCCAGACGATCGACGATGATCGAGGAGATCAGATGGTTCCGGTACCATTTCTTGTCGGCCGGGATCACGTACCAGGGGGCATGCTCGGTGCTGGTGACGTCGAGCATCCGCTGATAGGCCTTCATGTAGGTGTCCCAGAAATTCCGCTCGGCCAGATCGCTCACCGAGAACTTCCACTGCCGCGTCGGATCGTCCAGCCGCTGCTGGAATCTCCGCATCTGCTCATCCTTGGAGATCAGCAGGAAGAACTTCACGATCAGCGTCCCGTTCTCGGCCAGGATCCGCTCGAAGTCGTTGATCTGACGGTAGCGGGGGGTGGCCAGTGCCTTCTTCCTGAGGATCTCCCCCGGGGGCTTC